>JAXMHG010000004.1:0-280081 GCA_046346875.1 Turneriella sp.
CGCCGAGATGTTTTCGAGGGTCGTGACCTGTGCCCTGATCTGCACGTACTCGCCGTGTACCTTGATTTCCCGCTTACCCCGCTGGAGCGCCTCGCCGCGGGTGCCGGCAGCCTGAAAACCGGTTAGGAGTATGGTGTTGCGCGCATCGCCGGCAAACGCTTTCAGGTGGTGCAGCACTCGGCCGCCGGTTAACATGCCGCTAGCCGAGATGATCAGCATCGGTCCCTTGCGTTCGTTGAGTGTGCGCGACTCTTCGGCGGTCCGCACGTAGTGCACGATGCCGCAGGTCTCTTCGGCAATCTCGGGGGATAACCGGTGCAGTTCGCTGTAGCGGGTCAGCAGTGCACTCGCGTTCTCTGCCATCGGGCTGTTGAGGTACATAGGAAACTCGGGTATCCGTCCGGCTCGCCTGAGCTCCCACAAGTAATACATGATCTGCTGCGCACGACCTACCGCGAAAGCGGGTATCAAAATGACCCCGCCGCGGGCATGCGTCTCGCAGATGACGCGCTCGAGAATTTCTGCCGGGCTGACAGCTTCGTGCAGGCGATCGCCGTACGTCGACTCTAGAACCAGATAGTCGGCACCTGAGAGCCGGGCAGGAGGGTACAGTATCGGGTCTTCCATACGACCGACGTCGCCGCTGAAAGCGATGCGCTTGCCATCGCAGTTCAGGACGACCTGTGCCGCACCGAAAATATGTCCTGCATAACCAAACTCAAAAGCAATGCCGGGGGCAATTTCGACGCGGTGGTTAAAATCCACAGGTTCAAAAAACTGCAGCGAACCTTCGGCTTCCTGTTGCGTAAAGAGGGGTAGTGCCACCTTGTGCTTTGTGCGCTGGTGTTTGTTGAGATACTCCGCCTCTTCTTCCATCAGGTAACCCGAATCGGGCAGAAGAATCTTGCACAGGTCAAAAGTCGCAGGCGTGCTGTAGATGCGCCCTCGGTAACCGTCTTTGATCAGGCGGGGGATGTACCCCGAATGGTCGACATGCGCGTGCGTGAGAATGACCGCGTCGATCTCTGAAACGTCCAGCGGCAGTGGGTTCCAGTTTCGCACCCGCAGTGTCTTGAGTCCCTGGAACAGGCCACAATCGATCAGTATCTTTTTGCCGTTGTGTTCTAACAGGTACTTAGAGCCTGTAACGGTTCCGGCACCTCCAAGGAATGTGATACGGGTGTTCATTGAATACACGATTCTGAATGCCCTGTCGCTGAAAAGTCGTTTGTGGCTTTCTTAGACTTTGTCTTCAGTTCATATCTGGGGTTCTGACTTTTTTTGCCCCATTGGCGTGGTTGTATTAACTTTTCTCATAACCTATGGATCAGCAAGCAACCCTCGAAGGTCTGTCTCTGCGCGAACGCAGTGAGTTTTTCCGCGGTCTTCTGCTGGTCATGGCGGCCGACGGTGAACTGCATGACGCAGAGCGCGAACTCATCAAACACGCGATATCTCCTTTTGACTTCAGCGCCGAATTTGTCGACGAGAGTATCGAGAGTATTCTCAAGAACAAGCACGTGAGCCAGGTGCCGCCGCGCTTTGAAAGCCAGGCAAACTCACACCTGTTCCTGCGCGCCGCACTCGATATCGCTTTCGCCGACGGCGTGCTGGATGAGACCGAAGAAAAGTGGCTGCGCGCGACTGCAGATCTCAACGGCATCGCTGCTGAATGGCTTGAAGAGCAGATCGCCGAGCGCGAATAAACCCGCGCGGCGTCTAAAGCGCCGTAAAAAAGCAACTCATTGACGCAGCACGGCGTAACCGAAAAGCATGGTGCGCATGGATGCCTTTGCCAACATCAAGACCGACGTTCCGTACAAGACAATAGCCGAACTCTGGAACGAGCGCGCGAGTAGGTTGGCCGACAAAACTTACCTGCACTTTCGCGAGCGCGCGTGGTCGTATGCAGAGATGAACCTGCAGGCCGAAAAGGCAGCAGGACTCCTCAAATCCCTTGAAGCGCAGAGGGGTGAACACGTCGCCGTACTGGTGCCCAATTCACCCGAGTTCCTGTTCCTGTGGTTTGGCGCCATGAAGGGGGGATTCACCGCGGTCACGATTAACACGCTTCTCAAGGCAGAAGAACTCGCTTACATTATTGATGACTGCGACGCGCGCATCCTGGTGGCCACTCCTGCGTTTCGTAGGCTGCTCGAACCGGTGCTTCCTGGTCTCAGTAAGCTCGAGCACGTGGTCCTGACCGAACCGGACACGCAATCAAGTGGTTACAAATTACTGCCGGAAGAAATGCAGCGGGCAGAACCGTATGCCGCAGCGGGGTTAACGGGTTGCGACAAGGCTTCGATGATCTATACCTCCGGAACGACCGGCCACCCCAAAGGTGTGATATTGTCGCACGGTAACATCCTCTACAATAGTTATGTAACGCACCAGATGATCGATCTTGAAGAGAGTGATACTGCACTTTGTATCATGCCTTTGTTTCATGTCAATGCGCAGATAGCCTCTATGATGTCGACGCTGTGGGCCGGCGCTTCGGTGGTGCTCGAAGACGGTTTTAAGCCGCGCTCGTTCATCGGTACACTGAAGCAGTACCGTTGCACGACCTTTAGCGGCGTGCCCACGATCTACAACTTCCTTAACGAGATGAAGGAAGCCGAGGGCGAAGACCTGTCTTTTCTGAAGGCCTGTATCTGCGGTGCCGCTCCCATGCCCGTTGAAGTCTTCAACAGTTTCGAACAAAAATTCAAGGGCAAGATCATCGAGGGTTATGGTCTTTCAGAGGGCACCTGCGTGTCATCGCTGAATCCCCTGCGCGGTAAGCGCAAGATCGGTTCCATTGGCCTCTCTATACCGGGCCAGGAGATGCGCATCGTCAACGCCAATGTCGAAGGACAGAATATATTCCTGCCTGATGATACCATCGGCGAAATTGTCATACGCGGGCCGAATATGATGCAGGGTTACTACAAGAAAGAAGAGGCCAATCGCACGGCCATTGTCGACGGCTGGCTGCACACGGGCGACCTGGGTACGCGCGACAGCGAGGGATATTTTTATATTACTGGTCGCAAGAAAGAAATGATCATCCAGGGTGGCGAAAATATCTACCCCAAAGAAATCGAAGAGGTTCTCTACAAGTTTGACCCCGTGCTCGAATGTGCCATCGTGGGAATTCCTGATGCAAAGTACGGCGAAGTCGTCGGAGCATTTATCATTCCCAAAGAAGGGGCCAGCATTACCGCTGCTGAAGTGCGCGCCTACTTAAGAGAAAAAATCGCCAACTACAAGATGCCCAAGGTGATCGAGTTTGTGCAGTCATTTCCTAAGACTGCAACCGGAAAAATACAAAAGAACCGGATTGTCGAAAGTTACGGAAAGGTCTGAGTGCCGCAATGAGGCACTCAGGACATCTTTAGATAGAATACTCTGAATTCTTGATTGTCTTTTGCCCGTCAAAGGCACCGGTCTTCAGCTTGCGTCCTGCCACATCGTAGTCGTACACCGCTTTCAGCAGCTGCCCGTTGACATTGCTGCTCTTGACCAGCCGTACATTTGCGCCGTCATTGACGAGAGAGTACGAAACGCTGCGCACGTCTCCACCAATCGCTACCATGCGCGTAAAGCTGACCTGGCTATAAACCTGCCCCGGTTGGCTGGACGCCGAGACGTTAAGCAAGAACGATTCTACCTGGCGATCGTTCAGGAACGAGACGTCGGTGAAAAAAGCCGGTGCCGCCGGGCTTCCTGATCCAATGCCCGCGAAGACTGCCTGCATTTCGGCCTGGTGCATGGCCAGCAGACGCTGCAAATCATTAATTGCCCGGCCTCTTGTCGGGCCTGCCAGCAGCAAGGCTGGAGTAATAAAGAATGCCAGGAGTGGCAAAGTTCTGAGAATCATGCAAAATCCTCCAAATCTATAAAATCAACACGGTCGCGGGTGCCTCACACTACCGCTGTAAAAAAATATGGAGGCAGGCAGATACCGTCAAAAAAAATTACAAAGCATGAGAAAAATCGGGGCATTTTAGGTATTTAATATATAGAATGCAGAATATTAGTCCCTTGCAGTACCACTCAACTTCAGTGACCATGCGGGTTGCATCGAGAAGAAGATTTCGGGCTGCCCTGAAAATTCTGCGCCGTAACGGGGTATGCTGGTCAGAATCGGAGCTACTGCGGCGCCTGGCAAAAACTTACCTCAGGCATTGGCGCGGCAGGGATCGGAAATCGGCCACCGCGCGTAGGTACAATTGCGCGACCGGCGAGAAGTACGTGCGGGTGGCATGGTATGCTGACCAAATGCTCTACGCTATCTTGTGGCAGCGTGCAGTCCATTCCGGCGAGTCCGTGTCCCGCATGCTGGATTTTGCGATCCGGCACTACCTGCCAAGGCTTATGGAGGAGTATTTACGTAGTCCTATTCCGGGCTGTGCAAGAGCCGTGAGGAATCACTCCTATTGGCAGAGGCGTTATCAGGCGCGCCGCAATCCGCAGCCAGAAATCTTTATTACCTACCAATGCGAAACTAACGAGAATTCTTCTTCAGCGCTAAAATATTCACAGGAGTACAGGATTTACCCTAAAAACGCGCTCCCGATCGCAGAAATTGACCATTGAATGCGGAACTCCCCCTAAAAATACTTCACATTTTACCGCCGGGATAACCCAAAATAGGCCCGAATCCTACCCGGGCGAAAAGCTGTGCCTAAAGGGTGGCCAAAACCTGCCGGACCGAATAAGTGCTCATGCCTTTTAGCCATCCGCCGATCTTCAAAATATGAAAACCCAGATGATGAGCACGGGCCATGTGGTCGGGGATACCCACGCACTAGTGAGTGAATTGGTCGAAGTGCTGCGCGATGAGCTCGCAGCCCACCACCGCATTCTCCAGCTTGAACTGACCAAGCGCGAAGCTATCATTGCGCGGGACGGGGAAAAACTCAAGACATCTGCCGGCGACCAGGCCAAAGAACTCCACCGCATTGACCTACTCGAAAGCCGGCGGGAGAAGCTCGCAGAACGTATTCTTCCAGGCCAGGCAGCAGTGAACCTGAGCCTGATTATTCAATCCGACGCGGTGGCAGCACCCGAGAAGAAGGAGCTCAGCCGTTACCAGATGGCGCTCAAGTCAGCGCTGCTCGAGCTGAGAAAGCTGAGCGAGGTCAATACCCGCATGCTTTCCGACAGCCGTGAACTGTTCAAATCGATGATCATGAGCCTCGCAGGAAAAGGAGCAGACCGACAGCACGCGGGTACACGCCCGGTGCTTGTCGACGCGAACTGCTAAGGAGCTAAAGATGCCATCAACCTTCATGGGGATTGAGATTGCACGACGCGGAATCGCCGTGCACCAGCAAGCCCTCACCACCACCGGTCACAACATCTCCAACGCAGATAACAAGAACTACGCCAGGCAGCGTGTCGACATGGAAACCATGCACCCGCTGTACGAACCTTCGCTCAACCGCGCGTCGGGCGCCGGCCACCTCGGGCAGGGTCCGAAGGCCGGAGCAGTCGAACGTGTGCGCGACGAATTCGTCGATGGCCGCATCCACAATGCGGAGCAGACAAAATCGCAGTGGGAGACCCGCGAAAAATACCTGCACCAGGTAGAAGTTATCTACAACGAGCCTTCTGACGATTCGCTGCGGGCGGGCCTTGACCGTTTCTGGCAATCGTGGCAGGAACTTGCGCAGTTTCCTGAGGAGATGAGCCACCGTGAGCTGGTGCGCACACGCGGACGTGAAGTAACTTTCCGCATGCGCGATACCTTCCAGAAACTATCTGACCTGCGTCGCCAGGCGGATTTCGAGTTTGAAGTGACCGTGGGCCGTATAAACGATATGGGTACGCAGATCCGTGACCTCAATGACCGCATCATGAAGGCTCAGGCAGTCGGTGACAGGCCAAACGACCTGATGGACAAACGCGATGCCCTTGTGCAGGAACTCTCTAAGCTCGCTGACATTACCCTCGAGAAACAGGACCCCGACGAGTTCATCGTCTACCTCGGCGGTGAGATGCTCGTGCAGGGACGTGTGCAGCACAAGATACTGCTGCAGGGTGATGCAGCGAACGAAGGCATGAAGAAGGCCGTGTGGGAGCACAACGGGCAGAAAGCACTCTTTCGTGCCGGTAGCGCACAGGGCCTGCTCGAGATGCGCGATATCACGATCCGCGAAAATATCGAAAAGATGGATTTGCTCGCGATCAACCTCTCCGACACAGTGAATGAAGTTCACCGTGATGGTTTTGGTCTCACCAAAGAAACCAACATCAACTTCTTCCGCATCGATCCGCTCTCGCGCAATATCCGTGGCAACTATGATCTTTCAGGTGACGGTGTCGACGATGTCAGCGCGATTTTTAAGATCGCGGGTAAGAACGCGCTCACTGCTGACCGCCCAATCGGCGTTGCGGGTACGATGACCTTTGTCAAAAATGATGTGGAGCACACTCCCGTATACGTGACCTACCGCCCCGATATGTCACTGCAGGATGTCATTCATGCAATCAACCGTTCGGATGCGGGTGTTGTGGCATATCTCAACCACAACAACAACCTGGTCCTGAAGGGCAAAGAAGCCTCTGACAACTACCTCACGAATTTCATGATCCGCCATGTGGAAGACTCTGGGGAATTTCTTACCGGCTTCTCAGGCTTGTTGCAGAATTCAGGTACTGCGGGTGCGTTTGATTACCGGCGCATTGACGAAATCAACAAACTACAGGCAACGCTCGACCGCATTACACTGACCTCGACAGTACACCCCGCAGGTGCCATGTATCTCTCTAACGAGGTCGAAGGCAACACTTCGCTCATTGCGGCCGGCCTTGGCAAAGACGTCGGCGGTACCGGCGATGCGAACATGGCTTTCGGTGCGAAGGACGGCGGAAACGCCACTCGTATCGCGCAGGCGATGCGCCATAAATCCACCATGGTGGGCGAATACCGCAACAGCGACGAATTCTATAACGCGCTCATTGCCAAAGCAGGTATTGAATCCAAGACCGCCAAGGAGCAGGTCGATAACCAGAAGCTGATTCTCACCAACCTCGAGAACCTTCGCCAGTCGGTCATGGGTGTTAACCTCGACGAAGAGATGGCGGCGATGGTGCAGTTCCAGCATGGTTACAACGCGGCCGCGCGCGTGATGCAGACAATGAACGAGCTTTTGGACAAATTGATTAATCATTTATGATAAAGCGCCCCACTCCCAGCCCCTCCCCAAGTTTAGGGAGGGGAGCAAGAATTGCCTTCCCCCAGACTTGGGGGAAGGGTTAGGGTTGGGGGCGTAACTAGGAGTATATATGATACGCGTAACAAACCTGATGCAGAACAACACGATGCTCTCGACGCTCAACCGCCACCAGGTGGCGCTCGAGAAGACAGAGCGTGAACTGGCAACGGGCTCGAAAATACAGCTGCCGTCGAGCGACCCGGTGGGCGCGGCAAACCAAATGCTCTACCGCACCAGGCTGACGGAGCTCGAGCAGTATGACCGCAATGTTGCCGAAGCCAAGGATCGTCTCAATCTCATGGATGGCCAGATCGACCGCGTGGGCGAAATTTTCCAGCGGATGCGTTACCTGACCGTACAGGCTGCCAATGGCACCAATAGTGGCTTTGAACTCAAAGAGGCGGTCGCCAAGGAAATCAACCAGCACCTGCTGGCATTGATTGATATCGCCAATTCCAAAGACTCCACCGGGCGCTCGCTCTTTGGTGGCAGCGTGATCGAGCGCGATCCCTTTTTGCCCGTCTATTCGCACCTGCAGACAGCCGGAATCGACCAGGGTAATGCGGTAACAGGCGTTCAGTACCAGGGTGACATACAGGTACAGAATCGCGAGATTGAACGCAATGAGGCGATGGATATCACGCTACCCGGTAACCGCGTTTTCTGGGGCACGAATACTTCAGTCGCCTCAAACAAAGATTCTTCGGGTTACGTCGCACAGGGAGACCAGTTGATAGCGATCAACGGTACCCGCATCCAGGTTTCGGCCGGCGACACGATCAACGATATCATCGACAAGATCAATACAGCGCCTGTCGAGGTGCGCGCGAGTAAGGGCTCCCAGGACGATATTATTCTCACAAGTAAATCTCCGCACCAGATCTGGCTCGAAGACCTTGAGGGCGGCACGGCGCTGCAGGACCTTGGGCTTATCGACGGTACCAACCCCGAGCCACCAAACAACTTTGCTACGACTGCAACGGTTTCGGGGCTTTCGATTTTTGAAGCCGTGATTATGCTGCGCGACGACCTGATCAAAGGCGACGTCAAACTGATCGGTGGGCGTGACCTCGAAGCCCTCGATAGCGCGCTCGAGAACGTGCTGCGTTACCGCTCAGAGGTAGGCGCACGCGTGAATCGCCTCGAGCAGCACGAAAAGCGTATTGCGTGGGACACCACATACACCAAGGAATTGCTCGCCAAGAATGAAAGCGTCGATGTTACCCAGGCAATCGTTGACCTGAAGTGGCTCGAAGCCGTGCACTCGTACGCGCTGCGCGTGGGTGCCGGTATCATCAAACAAACCCTGATGGATTTTCTGCGGTGACCAACAAGCAACGTAGACGAATAGCAGACAGGAAATTTCAGGAGTCACATGCAGTTTGAGACACGCGCGCTGGGTAAAATAGAGATCGACGCATCGCTGCAGATCTATTTTCCCGAAGGCATCTTCGCGTTTGAAAATTACCGGCACTTTGCCTTGCTGCCGACAAAATCCGGCAGTACCTTTCATTGGCTGCAGTCATTGGAAGAGTCGCAACTGGCATTTCTCATCACGCGTGTACCCGAGATTGCCCCGCACTACAAGCCAAACGTAGCAACTGAATTCCTTTCGCTGATCGAGGCCGTCGATCTCGCCAAAACAGAAATCTGGGGAATTATCACTGTTCCTGCCGGCAAACCCGACCAGATGACCATTAACCTGCAGGGGCCGGTGCTGATTAACCGTGAGCGCAAACTGGGTGGCCAGTTTGTCTCAGACGACCCCGCGCACCGCGTGCGGACTCCTCTTTTAGACCTGGTAGAAGGGCCTTCGACAGGTGCGACGGGCGCAGGGCAGGGCTGATGCTGGTACTTGCGCGCCGGGTAAATGACTCGATCGTGATCGGCGACAACGTCGAGATCGTTGTTGTCGAGATTAAAGGTGACCAGGTCAAGCTGGGAGTGAAAGCGCCGAAAGACGTCAAAGTTTTTCGCGGCGAAATACACGCAGAAATCCAGAAAGAGAACAAGGCGGCTTCAGAGTCGCAGCTACCACCGAACCTCGACAGTATTATCCGCAAGCCTAAACCCTAGGCTGAAAAACACTTGCCCGCCCTGATTTAAGCGGCAGAGACACGCATGATCTTCTCGCTAACCGGCGTTCCGGTGCATGTTGAACCTTTCTTTGCTGTGCTCGAATGCGGCGGAGTTGGCTATGGTGCGCGCATACCGGTCAATGTCTACCAGGCGATTGTCGCCGGGGCTTACGATACGGGTAAGAAGCCCTTTTCACTCGTGACGCGCAGCGTCTACTCTGAAGACAATGCGCAGCTTTTTGGTTTTCTCGACCAGGCCGAAGCGCAGTTATTCGATTTTATCCGCTCGTTGCACGGCTTCGGTCCTCAGGCAGCGATGAACCTGATTTCCACAATCGGCGGTGCCGAACTGCTGCAGGCGCTCAAAGAGTCGGATGTCAAGGCGCTGACGAAAGTGCCCGGCGTGGGCAAGACCCGGGCCGAAAAACTCTGCTTCGAAGCCAATTCGAAAAAAGCGCGGCTTGACAAACTCAGCGAGAAGACCGGCAAGCAGGCAGCAGCAACTGCAACACAAGATGATCTGCTTGTCCAAGCGCTTGTTTCGCTCGGTTATTCACAGAAAGAAATCGACCAGGCGGCTGAGAAGATCCGTAAATTGCCCGACCTGCCGTCTGCCACCACGCGTGAAAACCTGCAGGACTGGATCAGGCTCTACCTGCGTAATCTTTAACTGAACTCATGAGCTCCGCCTTGCGCATCACAGGACGCCTGCCTGCAATACGCGAGTACCTGTTGCAGGCAATCTTTCCCGAACCCTGCCTGCACTGCAAATCGCGCCTGCCTGAAAATGGACTTATCTGCCCGCGTTGCCTGGCCGATTGGCCGCAGGGTGAGCAGAACAGCACCGTTCCCCATTCGCACTACCAGACGCAGTATCTTTACCCTTACGAAGGGGTGCAGAAGAGTCTCTTTAAAGCAGCGAAATTCTCCGGGCGTCGGCGCGCGCAGGGTTTCGTGTTTCGTAAGGCGCGTGCCGCACTGCAGTCGCTCGTACAGCCCGGGACCGTGTTTTTGCCGATGCCATCAAGCCGCAGTTTTTTGAGCGGGCTTCTGCAATCAGCTGTGCCGCGCGCACAGATTCATCCGGGAATGTATCTTTTTCAAAGAGGCAAGTGGGGTGACAGCAATAAACATCTCGGCGAGGCAGCTCGCTTCCGCCGTATCCGCGAAAGCCTGGTGCGCAGCCCGAAGCAGCTTGCCGTGGCAGAGCGTTTTGTCTTATGCGATGATGTGCTGACCACGGGTGCGACGCTGGGGCAAGCTGCATGGCTGCTCGAGAGCGGTGGTGTGCCGCGCGAAAAAATTGTCCTGTGGGCGCTGCTCTACCGTCGACGCGAGAATGATAGTCTACTTTAGCAGGTTCCTTATCAGGAGCCGCTAGACTATTTCCGAATCCCCCGCCAGTAATCGCCCTTGCGCGGCTTAAAATTTTCCTGCACGGTATCGAGCATCGAAACGTAATAGCGGTAACGAAACTCGGGCAGTTCGCCACTGGCAATCGCGTCCTTCACTCCGCAGCCCGGTTCATTGAGGTGCAGGCAATTCTCGAAGCGACAGGGGTGCTCGAGGAAATCGGGGTACCCCGTGCGGATTTCCTGCGCATCGCGGTGGTGCAGGCCAAACTCGCGTAAGCCCGGAACGTCGATGAGCACCAGTTGCGCGTGGCGTGGACTGAAGTGCAGCGCGGGATTCGTCGTCGTGTGGCGGCCCTTGTCGATCTGGCTTACTTCTCCCACTATCTGCCGCTCATCGCCGAGCAGCCGGTTCATCAGGGTGCTTTTGCCGGTTCCAGACTGCCCCAGCAGAAGCCACGTGCCCGATTCGAGGTGCTTTGCCAGCGCTTCGCTGATACCGCCGAGCACACTCTCGCGGAAGACACTGAAGCCACATTTTTCATAGTAGAGCAGAATCTTTTCTGTCTCTTCATCGCCTTCGGCAGCAAGGTCGTACTTGTTGACGACCAGCGTGACGTCGGCGCGGGCAATAGTGACTTCGGCCAGGCAACGTTCGACGAAGCCCAGGTTAAAATCCGGTGAGCGCACGCTCGACATGATAACAACACCGTCGATGTTTGCTGCGAGGCACTGCTGCCTGCCAAAAGATGCCCGGTGTATCGCGTTATGGCGTTTTTCGACATCGATAATTACCATGGTCTCGGGGTTCTTGGCGTCGACGCCCACTTCAACCACGTCGCCGATTGCCAGCAGCGTCTCGCGCAGCTTGTTGTAGCCGGTGTTTTTTTCGCGGTAGCCGATGCGCAGTTTGCCGCGCGTCTTGGCCAGGCGGCGTTCGCCGTAGATTCGCCGGCCGTCTTCTTCGGTGAAGAGCAGCACGTGGTAGAAGGCGCCAAAAACACCTGCGACCAGTGCCCGCTCGTTCGCCATATCAGCCCGGAATCATGGAGAAGATCTTCTCGAAAAATTTACGGCCGTAGCGTTCGCGTGACACCGCCGCATCGGGTTGTACGCGCAGCGCGCGTTCGGGGTGCGGCATGAG
Source organism: Turneriella sp. (assembly GCA_046346875.1). Lineage (GTDB taxonomy): Bacteria > Spirochaetota > Leptospiria > Turneriellales > Turneriellaceae > Turneriella. The sequence goes on from JAXMHG010000004.1 coordinate 11,783, forward strand.
GCCGATCACGCGTTTGTTTGCCGAAGCGACGCCCGCAATGTCAAAGGTCGCACCGTTGGGGTTATTCGTGTAGCGCAGTATTGCCTGCCCGTTATCGCGGATTGCCTTGAGTTCTTCGTCGGAGCAGATAAAATTACCTTCGCCGTGCGAGACCGGCAGTGCGTAACCTTCGGGCAAAAGCCCGGCCCAGTCACCGTCGCCTTTGAGCCCGACCCACTCGCAGATATGCTGCAGGTTGACGTTGCGTATCAGCGCGCCGGGCAGAAGTTTGGCTTCGCAAAGAATCTGGAAGCCGTTGCAGATGCCGACAATCGGGCGTCCCTGTGCTGCTGCCTCGCGCAGGCTGGTGAGCGAGCGGCTCTGCGCCGCCAGCGCCCCGGTGCGTAGGTAGTCACCGTACGAAAATCCGCCCGGGACAAAATACAGGTCATGGTCTGCAGTGAAAGGGCGGGTATGCCAGAGAAGCTCCGCCTCTAACTGGTATTCGGTGCGCAGCGCTTCGACCAGGTCGTGATCGCAGTTGCTGCCAGGAAATGTCAGTACAGCGACTTTCACGGTCATTACCCGGCAACCTGCGAAACGTGTATTTCACAGGTTTCCATGACATCGTTGTACAGGTAGTCACGGGCGATCTTTTCCATCTTGGCCTGCGCATCGGCCTGGTCGGTGGCGTCGAGCTCGACATCAATATGTTTGCCGACACGCACCAGCGTGAACTCGTGCAGGTTCTTTTCGGCCAGCGAAAGCTGGATCGCCTTGCCCTGTGGTTCGAGGACTGATTTTTTGAATCTTACTGTTGCGGTAGCGGCAAACTTCTTCATACTTTGAGCTCCCCCTGACTATCCCGCCGTTTCTGCCGGAGAGATCGAAAGGATTATATCCTGCATTTTTTGATAGCGTTTCAGAGTTTTGTCAATCACTTCAGCCGGCAGGCGGGGCGCCGGCGGAGTTTTATTCCAGCCGATTGATTCGACGTAATCGCGAATGACCTGCTTGTCCATGGTGGGTATTTCAGCGCCCGCGGCGAGCGCGCGCTCGTATTCGCCGATTTCCACGAAGCGGGACGAGTCAGGAGTAAAAATTTCGTCGATCAGCAGCAGTTCGCCGTCGAGCAGGCCGAATTCAAACTTGGTATCGAGCAGGTAGATGCCTTTTTGCTTTAACGCCTCGAATGCGAAACTAAACAGAGCAAGGCTGCGCGCCTTGAGAGAATCTGCGAGCTGCGGAATGCGGCGCTGCAGTTCGGCAAACGAGATATTCTCGTCGTGGCCCTGGTCATTCTTCACTGCCGGAGTGAAGGCCGGTTCTGGCAGTATCTGTCCTTTCTTCAGACCTGGGGGCAGCTGCACTGCCGCCAATGTACCCTGCGCCTGGTATTCTTTGTAGCCCGAGCCCATGAGAAAAGCGCGCACGACACACTCGTAGTCGATGCGCTGCGTGCGCTTCACCAGGGCTGAACGACCGGCAAATTCAGGACGATTGAACGGCGGGGGGAATTCCTGGTAATCGGAAGAAATGAAGTGGTGTGGCAGGTCTTTCAGCAGCGAAAACCAGTGTGCCGAAATCTGGTTGAGTATCTTTCCCTTACCGGGAATCGTATCTTCAAAGACCACATCGAAGGCGGAAAGCCTGTCAGAGGAAACAAGTAGCATCTTCTCGCCGAGGTCATAAACATCGCGGACTTTGCCACGGTATGCGGGCGACGGAAGGTAGGACGGCGCACCGATGGTGTCCATGGTCAGTCGACGTTGCGCCTTTTGTAAAGAAGGTCTTCGATTAGGTAATCTTCGCCGATACCCTTCACTGGGAAATCTTTGCGCAGCGGGTGACCACGGTAGTTGTCTGGCAGTACAATGCGGCTGAGGTTAGGATGCCCGCTGAAGCGTATACCCATGAGATCAAAAACTTCGCGCTCGGGCCAGTTTGCACCCGAATAAAGATCGATCAATGAGGGCACTTCTTCGTTCTCATCGACGGGTACGCAGAGGCGTAGGCTCGCTGCGCGGCGCTCAGGTAACATAGAACGGAGCAGGTACACAACCTGAAAACGTTTGCCCAGGTTCTCTGTGTTATCTTGCTCGCGGGGCGAGCCGAGCAAGTCGACTGCCGTCAGGTCGAGCAAAAAGTCCAACTGGAACGCAGAATCAGAACGCAGAAACTGTACCACGCGCAGTAGGTTTTCCGGCCTGGTGAAAAGAGTCGGTCTGTCGGTGGCAAAAGGTGCGACACCGTCTTTGGCAAGCGGGCTCAGCGCGAAGGCTTTTTGGTCGTCACGCAATTCGCCCGGCCAATGCGCCAGCGTCACGATGTTGCGGATTTCAGAAGATTCGAAGGCTGCTTTCTGTGCGCTGTAAATTGCCGCAGTACGGTCGGCAACAAGCTTTGTGCTCGTTACTTCGCTGAAACGTGCGTGCGTGCCATTGGAAGCCTGCTCATCAGCCATACATCCAAGAGCCCGATGAGACTCATCACGCAAATAAAAAAGCCCCTTCCGGGGCTTCGCGTTTTTGGCTGCGTGAAAGGGCTCACGCAGCTATGTTGCCATTAAAGACCGAAAGCGTACGAGAAACCCAGGTTGAGACGCACGACCGCACCGTATGTATTGTTATACGGAGTGGTCAGTGGAATCAACACGCGGACTTCTGGTTCAAAGTTTACTACGTTGAAAGCGTTACCCAACGCAATGCGGAGACCGGTACCGATCTGGGCGTAGAACAGGCCGCCGCCGGGTGCAACATCAGCCCAGTATGCGGGTGTGGCGACTGGAGTCAGAGGGTTTGAGCCAGGAGCAACAGTAGGATCATAGTACTTGAGCTGTCCACCCAACAATGCCGCATAATTGACACCAGCACCTACCCACCAAGAGCGAGCAAACCACCAATAATACTTGCCAATAAAATCAAAAGTGACATATCCACGGCTACCGACACCTGTATATGTCGTACCGAGTGTATCTTTATAGGAGGTTACAGGCATCCACAGATAACCTACACCAGCCTGAAGACCCCAAGCGGTGTTGTACCACTCGCCAAAGAACCAGAGACAGCTCATTGAACCGTCTTTGGGTGTTACGTGATAGTCAGCTGAAGCGCGCAGACCGATGCTCAGCCATGAGAGCAAGCCTTCGCGAACCAGTACACGCTCAGGTGCCTGAACGGTTGTCACAGTCTCAGGAACCGTCTGAGTTACCGCGTATGCCTTCTTGGTGGTAACGGTACGGACGACCGGAGTTGTCTGGGGACCTTGTTCGCCACCTTCTACTACGATAGGTTGTGATTCTCTTGGCTGGGTGCCGGCCTGTGCAAACAGTGAGCCGACAAAACCTGCCAGAAGAGAGATTGCGAGAATTTTTTTCATTCAATACCTCTTAAGTTGATTTGCGCAAAATGCAGGGCCTTTGACCCCGTCTTGGCTTTATATCGGACGTTTTGTACAGGACGTCAATCTTTTTGGCCCTAAATAGGTTTGACCCCCTGTTTTTCCGACTCAACGCGACAAGTACCCGAAATGAAAATTAAGCCGCTGAAGAAAAAGCTGAAGCTCTATGGGTTTAACAACCTGACGAAGACGCTTAGCTTCAACATGTACGACATTTGTTATGCCAACAGCCCAAGAAACCAGCGGGCTTACATCGAATACATCGACGAAGTCTACAATGCGCAGCGGCTGACCGAGATCCTGACCAACGTGGCGAAGATTATCGGGGCAAACATCCTCAATATCGCTTCGCAGGACTACGACCCGCAGGGCGCCTCGGTAACGATGCTCGTCTCTGAGAACCATCTCGAGGTAGAAAAGCGTAACCGTTTCGATACCGATAACGAAATACCAGGTCCCGATTCTGAGGCCGTGGTCGCGCACCTCGACAAAAGCCATATCACTGTCCATACATACCCAGAAAGCCACCCTGACCAGGGTATCAGTACCTTCCGTGCCGACATCGACGTCTCGACCTGCGGGCAGATTTCTCCTCTTAAGGCTTTGAATTACCTGCTGCACTCGTTCAGCCCTGATATCGTTATCAGCGACTACCGCGTCCGCGGCTTCACGCGCGACGTCGATGGTAAGAAGTACTTCATTGATCACAAGATCAACTCGATCCAGAACTTTATCTCCGATGATATCCGCCAGATGTACCAGATGGTTGATATCAACATCTACCAGGAGAATATCTTCTGCACCAAGATGATCCTCAAAGAGTTCGACCTCGACAACTACCTGTTCGGTTCGGCGAAAAAAGATTTTATCCCCGGCGAAAAAAAGAAGATCAAGCAGAGCCTCAAGCGCGAGATGAACGAGATCTTCTACGGGCGCAACATACCGAAGATGTGACGCCTGTTCTGTGAAGGCCTTCTTCTCCGAACAATACGACGATATCTACTTTAACAACGATAATCCCGAAGCCGAAAAGGATTTCGTGTTTATCCAGGGCAATAACCTGACATTGCGCCTTCAGCACAACGCTGACCTTGTTGTGGCGGAGCTCGGTTTTGGTTACGGGCTGAACTGTGCATTGCTGCTTACCGCAGCGCGCGAGGCCAGCTTTTCCGGTCGCCTGCATTTCTATTCCGTTGAAGAAAAATTGCCTGACTTCGACGCAGTCAGCGAGCTGTTGCCCAAGCTCACGCGTTCGCGTCAGGCATATGAAGCACTCTGGCAGCACCGCGATACAATCAGCCGGGGTGAGACCGTTACGCTTTTCGGCGCGCACGTTACAGTTTTTCCCGGTCAGGTAAATGAATTTCTCGCGAGCTCCGGGTTTCTTTCCGATGCCTGGTTCTTCGACGGTTTTTCGCCGGCAAAAAATCCTGCCATGTGGAGCGATGCGGTTTTTGCATCGGCATTTGCCCGCACGCGCGAACATGGTACATTCGCCACCTATAGCTCCGCCGGTTGGGTGAGACGCAATCTTGTCGCTGCGGGTTTTGCTGTGAAGAAGGTTACGGGCTTCGCCGGCAAACGCGAGATGCTGATCGGTATAAAAGAGAAAGATGCGCCGAAGTGATGTCTGCAGTGCACTCTGGCGCGACGCATTTGGCTCGCTGCTGTCTGCAACGTCTGTGATCGTCGCCGGTGCAGGGCCGAGTGGTTTGCATCTTGCCTCGGCGCTCGCGCGGCGCGGACTCAGGGTTACCGTGTATGAACCGGCGCGCTGTGGCGGTGTGCGCATACCGTTGTTGCATGCCTGCAATTTGCCCAAGCGCGGTTCACCGCTCTGGCAGGCAGCAAGCGCATTTTCGCGCACATGGTATGCAGATGCGACGCTGCTTCCTGCAGTCGAGCGGCATGTGGGTCCGTTCGGTGAATATTTTTCGATTCACACGCGCACGTACCTGCAGCTGTTGCGGCGCCGCGCAGTCGCTGTGGGAGTTCAATTCGTGCGTGCGCCTCTGCCCGCAGAGACAGACTCGACCGTTTTTATCGCAACCGGTGCCGCCGCGCAGCCAGCTGCCCCCGCTGGCTGGTCTGCAGCTCTTGCACCGCTACCCGGCTGGGAATCGTATTTCGCGATGCCTGCGCAGGCTCAGCCCGTTGCAGAAGAACTGGCCAGGCGCCACATACGCACTAACTATTTCATTCACCGTGACCGCGCGGGTTTTATCCATCTCAATGGAACAGAGCGCACTGCGGCTCAGGCCTTTGCCACTGCGCTCCATCCGGGGCAACGCCACGCGCTCTTTCACGGCACACGCCTGACAACGCGCGACCGCCTGCCGATCGTGGGTTTTTCTCTTCCTAATGAAATGACTACCTTTAACGACTTACGTGCAGCCGTCGTGCAGGGACGATTAAAAGACCTCTTGCGGCAGCAACCCGGCGTTTTCTTCTTTACTGGTATGGGCTATCATGCCATGACATATTCGCCTTTTCTGGCCGACCGTGCAGCAAAATGGCTCACCGGTCAGGCCGCGGAGGATGAAATTCTCCTTGGCGCACTGACGCCGGCGCGGTTTCTCCCCCGATAAGACATGCCGCTTTCAGACCGCTCTTATTCAATGTCCTTTCACACCCGGGGTGCAGATTTTCGCGCCGTATTTGTCTCGGCTGCCGAAGCCATCAATGCGGCGACCGCGCAGGTGCACGTCGACGAAAAGGCCTTCTACCATTTTAGCGAGATGGTCGTGTGTGCGAACCTGCTGGCGGGCCAGTTCCGCGACGTGCAGGATATAACGCTCGACCTCTCTACTCCAAAGTATCTGCGCAACCTCGTTGCCGAAGCTACCCCTGAAGGAATTTTCCGGGCGACCTGCCAGACCAGCGAAGAACTCGCGTCGGTGGTAGACCCCGCTGAGATTGACGAAGATGTCGGCAGCGGCCTGCTGCACGTCAGTAAACGTTACGCGCGAATTCCAGAGCCGACGCGCAGTACGGTAGGTAGCCGCAGCAAGGCGATTCCGAACCTGGTACAACAGTACCTGCACGAAAGCGAACAGATCGCGACTCTCATGCTCACGGGCATGAAGCTGCGGCAGGGTACAAACGGCAATATCGAGGCAGATAAATGTTTTGGCCTGCTGATCGAAGCGTTACCAGAGGTCTCCGAGTCGAAGAAGTTTATCCTGACCGACAACCTCGAGCGACTCGAATCGCTGACGAAGTACTTCGGCGGCGCGGCTGCAGACGCGGCCGACAGCAAGGATGTGATGGATCTCCTCGACGACATTTATCCCGGTGAGCAGTGGATTGAGACTTCTGAAGTCGCTCTTGTCTACCGGTGCCGCTGCAGTCGCCAGGGATACCTCGACCGGCTGGCGCACATGGCGCGCCGCGATATCGGCGAAATATTTGGCGAGCAGAAAGAAATCGAAGTGCGCTGCGGTTACTGCAAGAATGTTTTCAACTACACCCGGGCCGAAATCGAAGAGCACATGCGGAAATTTTGATTTTTGCCGCGCAGCGGAAAAATCAAAGCCCTTAGAAGATTAGCTTCGAACCGAGTTGAACTCCCATTGCATTGTCTGTACCGAAGGGGGTGTCGGTGATGACGCCCGGGGTCGAGTAGAAGTTACCCGGCAGAAACACGCCGGCCCTGAAGTACAGGGTCCAGTAGCGGTTGACCGCAAAATCTGCGCTGAAATTCACCTCATGCCCTAACACCTTGCCGAGCCGGTCCTGCGCTTTCAGCACGACGCTGGTGATAGAAGACGTTGTGCCGTTAGCGCGCGCCTGTGCGTAGAGAGCACTTGAACCCGTATCGACGGCGAGCCAGTAGTCGAGACCGAACCGCAGTTTTTGCCAGAGCGTGGTACCAACACCCAGGTGGGCAAAAGCCGTTGCCGCCTTGCGTTCGTAATCGTGCGGAAAATCCGAAATGCCAGCAGAGTCCGTGTAACTTGAAGGCCTGACACCGTAGAAGCGACTCATGATGATGCCACCAAGGCGGCTGCCCTTGAACGAGGTAAACCCGTGAGAGGTCTGTATGCCATTCTCGTTGTACTTGCTGCCCGAAACATACATACCGTCAGCATTCAGGTCGAGATCGAGCGAGGGGATCACCCGCGGCAATTCAAAGCTGCCGCCGCCGCCGAACGCATAGCCGTTGGTGTCGACGTCCTGGCTTTCATTCGCCGCCGTCGGCAGACGCCGGTCGATACCGGTCGATACAGCCGCGTCGGCAAAAGTTTTGATAATATAGCGCTTACGCGGCAGGGTAAAGAGAAAGCGCGTGCCAAACATCATGTTGTAGTCGTTGTCGGCGAAGTTGCCCGATGCTCCCAGGTTAGAGCGGTCTGAGCCGCCGCGGCTGACTGCACCGTAGCGCGCGCCAAAGGCATAGATCTTGTTCTGTAGCAGGTCGCCCGTCAGCGGGCCTTTCCAGTTCAGAAGGTTGCGAGAATCCCAGACGAAACCTGCGCGCAGAACGTTTGTATCGCCGTCGAAATAGCGCACGCGCTGGTTGTCGTGAGAAAAGAATCGCACGTAGTTTGCGTGCAGCGTCGGGTCGGCGCCCAGCTGGAAAGCGTCGAATGCCATGATGCGGAATCCGCCCAACCGCGAGCTTGCGTAGTTGAAGGTGACTGCGTCGAGGTAGTCCTTCAGAAAGTAGTCGTATACTTCACCACCGATCTCGAAAAACTGGCGGCCAATTTTCAGCGACAGGTCGTGCCGGTCGTTCTTGAAGATGACGTAGTGCAGGTGCAATTCACCGAAGTTGAATGGGTCGGCGCCAACGGGGGTAGACGACGAGCTGTTGTTCGAGCTTGAACCGCCGAGCTGGTCATGCCCCCAAAAGCCGTTCTTAAAAATATCGACGCGGAAGTACAGGTCGTCGGTGAGCGGAAAAAACATGTTCACGTAGAAACGCGAAAAGGCCAGGGTCATTTTGTCGTCGGTGTTCTGTATGGTAGCAACCGTTGACTCATCCAGCCGGCGCAGGTCGGTATTGTTGAAGCCCGCACCTTCTGCGATAAAGCCGATCTGGTATTCCATGCGCTTGAGAATGGCGTCTTTGTCCTGTTTGTCGCCAAAGACGTTTTCGCGTTTGTCGATCTGCGGCACGCCGAACGGAAGGTCGTCGACTTCTTTGTCGACATCGCTTTTGAGTTTGCGGGCCGGCAGCAGCGCTTCGCGGGCCGTGGAGGTAGCAACCTCGGAACCTTTTTCCTCAGTCGTGACGTCTTCAGGCTTGGCGAGTTTTACTTTTTCTGCATTTTCGGCAGGCTTATTCGCAGCTTCGGGATCCAGCTTCTGCGCGTAAATTGCGGCGATCGCCGAAAGCAGCGCAGCCGCGCAGCAGGCACGAAAAAAAGACACGGTGAATACGCTCAGTCTTCGAGTACGCGGCCGCGGTACATCAGCCCTGCGAATGCTGCGCCCAGTAAAGGTGCCACGATAAAAACCCACAGCTGCGCCATTGCCTGCCCACCAACAAAGAGCGCAGGCCCGAGGCTACGCGCCGGGTTCACAGAAACGCCTGTGATGCGAATGCCGACCAGGTGAATCAGCACAAGCGAAAGACCGATCGCAATCCCGGCAAACTTCTTTGCTGCGCCGCTGCTCGTTGAACCGAGAATGACAACAAGGAAGATGAATGTCGCGATCGCTTCGAATAAAAACGCCGATTCGAGGTTAAATCCCCCCTGGTAGCCCGGGCCAAAGCCGTTCTGGCCGAGACCATTCACCGCGAGTTTGTAAGCAGGATCACCCAGGGCAATTGCATACACCAGCGCAGCACCGACGATGGCGCCCAAAGATTGTGCGATGACGTAGCCTACGAGCCTGCGACCGCTCAGGCGACCCGCGATGTAAGCACCGACGCTCACTGCCGGGTTAATATGGCAGCCGCTGATCGGGCCAATGGCATACGCCATCGCCAGCAGCGCGAGGCCAAAAGAAAATGAGATACCCACGATGCCGATAGAGGCGCCGGCAAAAACCGCGCTACCACAGCCGAAGAGCACAAGCGTCGCCGTGCCGATGATTTCCGCGATGTAGACTTTCATGGGCTCACCTCACTGTAACCGAGGGGAGCGTCAACCTATTTGCTCGGGCGGGTAGTTGCCAGGTGTAACATCTGACCCAGTGGGATTTTCTTCTGTTACAGGAAGGAATACCTGTGTGGCGACTAGCCCGATTGCTTTCGTGGCTGCTGCATCGGTGGCGCCGGCAATTAAGCCGCCCGCCAGAGGTACAAGCCGCGCGAGGTTACCGGCCTGTGCCAGGCCCAGGCGCGCCATGAGCCGTGCCGCAGCGCTGCTGGTCATGCGGCGTGCTACCTGGCCCGTCAGCCGCATGATTGCGGCTGTAGTGATTCGCTGGCCCAGCTTAATGCCTGCTTCTTTCAGTACCTCGGCGGCAGCCGAGCCGAGCAACGTGACATAGATAAGCGTGCGCACCTTGTCAGACCTTACATCGTAACCGGCCATGATCGCGATCGCGGCCACCATGCGCAGCTGCAGGTAAATGACGCTCGAGACATTGGCGGGAATCGCCACAGGCAATGTGCCTATGCCGCCAAGGTTCGTGACGAAACCCGATGCGGCCGCTTTGGTCATCTGCCAGCCAATCAGGTCGGCTGCAGCGCGCCGCGCATCGCCCGCATTCTGTGCCAGGTATTCCTGCGCCAGGCGGTCGGCGGGCGTAAATACGCCGAAGCCATTCAGTACCTGGCCATACGCAGAATCGAGCAGGCGCTCCATGGCGCCCGGGTTATCCTGCGGAAGCGCTGCATCCATAATTCTCAGGGCTAGTCGTTATCGTCGTCGGCTGGTTTTTTATGGTGGCCTTTGTGCTTGCCTTTTTTTCCGCGTTGGCAGTCGGGGCACATTTCTGCGTTTTTTTCACGCATCTTCCCATGGTGTTCTTTGACTTCTGCCGACGTGATAGCACCGTCTTTGTTGGTATCCATTTCTGTGAAGCGCTGGTCATGGTGCGCCTGCCATTCTTCTTTAGACACCTTGCCATCTTTATTGGTATCCATCATCTCGAGCATACGGCCGGGCATTCCTGCGGGGCCCTTGCGACCTGGTTTGCCCTCGGGCTTTTCTGCGGAAAGCGCAAAGGTCGCCAGAAAGACGCTGAGCAAAAGTTTTGAAATTGTTTTCATAGTGGTATAGGCTGCACCCGGCCGTGCGCGCCGGCAAGCTTTATTTCGCGTTTTGAAAGTTCTGTCCGGCATGTCTCCGATTCGCATATTTTCCTTAGCCGGTGCAGAGACATGAACTAGAGGCATTTACTACCTGGCGCACGCCTGAAGGCATAATACGCACTGAGGCCAAGCCGGGTATTGACATAGAACTCCGCCATGCCGTCGAGAACAGCCTTGTGGTGAACGAGCTTTGCCGCGGCCGGTTACGGCCTCTGCTCATCAACCTGAGGCACCTGCAATCCATCAGTTCTGAAGCGCGCGCCTACTTTGCCGCCAGGGACCGCAGTTCATTCGTGAATGCCTTTGGTTTTCTCGTGCATTCCCGGTTTCAGAAAATGGTCGGTAACATTTTTATCCAGTTTAACCGCCCGCGCGTGCCTGTCAGGCTCTTTAACGATGAACAGGAGGCGATTAGCTGGCTGAGCCAGTTTCTGCCCGAAGAACAAGGGCGATCTCTGCCGGGGCGCAATTGATTGACACGGCCCGTTGATTACCCGGTCGTCAGTGTCATGATCAATATTGACGGTATTGTGCACGCGATCCAGTCGATTCACGAGCCGTGGACGTACCTCATTGTATTTGGTATTCTTTTGCTCTGCGGTTTTGGCCTGCCGGTACCCGAAGATATTACGCTCATCGCCGGCGGATTGATGGCCTATTACGGCAAGGCGAACGTGTTTGTGATGATCGGCGTTGGCCTTGCGGGTGTTATGCTCGGTGATGGAGCAATGTTCCAGATTGGCCGGCGTTTTGGCTACCGTGTTTTTGAATGGCGCTGGATGTCCAAAATCATGCACGCAGAGCGGCTGGAGTCCGTGAAGCAGAACCTGCAAAATCATGGCTATAAAGTCATATTTTCCGCGCGCTTTATGCCCGGCGTACGGTCGCTGGTTTTCCTGTCATCGGGCGCGCTGGGTATTCCTTTCCGGGTTTTTTTGCTCTTCGACGGGCTCGCTGCAATGATTTCGGTACCCGCGATTGTCTACTCGTGTTATTTTTTCGGCGACCAGATCAACAATGCTGTCGGGGTTATCAAGAACGTCGAGCAGGCGATCGTTGCGCTGATTGGTCTCGGAATTCTTTATTTCCTCGTGAAGTACTTCGTCAAAAAGATACGCCAGGCAAAAAGTACAGAAGAAACCTGATTCAATAACCTAGGCGTTGACGTGCACGGCCTTAGACCAGGGTCCAAACGCATCGCCGATGATGGCACGCACCCGGTAGGTGTTGGTCTGCCGGCGCAGTGGCAGTACATCGTGACACTCGCTTAAAAGAAGTGACCGGCTGATATATACCCAGCGTTCTGCCTGGTCATCCCAGCGGGTTACCTGGTAGCCGCTGGCGCCAGGTACATCGGGCCAGTCCACGAGCACACGACCAGATTGGTAGGAAACCTGAACATTTTCGATGACTGCTTTTTCAGGCGAAACTGCAGTGGCGTCGCTGCGCTCGGCGATGGTGCGCTGGCGCCGTTCTTCGGCCATGATCTTTACATGCTCCGCGACCCCGGGAAATTTTGAAAGTACATTATCGAAGGTATACTTGTCGAGTGTGTAGAGGTCGCAGTACTCGGCCGCGCGCACGCTGGCGGTACGCTCGCTGCTGAAGAGCAGGGCAATCTCGCCAAAGAATGCTCCGTCGCCCAGCGTGGCATATACTGTCTTACCATCTTCAGAAACAACTTCTACTTTTCCGCGACTTATGAAATACATCTGGTCGCCCATTTCACCTTTACGGAAAATGTAATCGCCAGGGGTGAATAATAAAGGCCGAAGATTGAGCACAATTTGCCGTATCAGTTCGTCGGGAGCTCCCTTGAACATGGGCACCTTTTCAATGATGTCGCGGTTGAGGTGCAGTGCTACCTGCAGCTTGAGCGACTGCGGCAGATCCTGCAGCACAGCCGATTCATCAAAGCCGCGCCGGTTATTCCAGAGGTAGTCGTAATAGGTACGGATGTTATCCTGCAGGTCCTGCGGCACATCCCGGTACTGCAGAAAGGTCTGGACTTTCTCCAGTTTGGCACGGAACTGCGTGCGTGCAAGGTCGCTGTTTGCCAGTAAGCTCGCCAAATTACCGATGATATAACCGTACATGCCGGCACCAATCAGCTGGACAAACATAGTATACAGCGTCTGTATATTTGACGTGGGCGTGATATCGCCATAACCGATTGTTGTGATGGTCGTAATCGTCCAATAGAGCGCTCTGATGTAATTTGTTACCGCATCAGCCTTTTCGTCAATCTTTCCCAATGCTATCCAGCCGCACGAAATCCAGTGTGCAATGACCAAAACGATAAAAACCGTGAAGATAAGTCTGACGATTCCCGGGTTGAGCAGGTCTTTCTTGCTTGTTCTCTGCAAGAAGGGGAGTATGTGGTAGATGCGGAGCATGCGTACCATCAGCAGAATGCGTATATAGCGCGGTGAAAACAGGCGCAGCGAACGCGCGGCATTGCTCAATTCTGATAACCAGCCTTCTGCAAACAGCAGGTCAAAAGGCGTCGCCGCAAGAAAATCCACAATGAACCAGGAGCGCAGGTATCGCACCGCGATTTCCTTGCGCGAAGTTATCTCTTCTCCATCGACTGTGATAGTCGTGAAAAAAGTCACGAGGATGTCTACAGTGAAAATGACCGGGTAGACAAGACCGATGATCTGCCGCCAACCCGCTTTGGGATACTGCAATGCCAGGTGCAGTGGCACTTCGATTGCGGCAAATATCGTGAAGCCCAGTAACAGGGCATCAAAATAGCGTTTATAGGTATTGTCCTGCCTGATCATACCGGGTAGCTACCCCGGTATATTGTCGTCAGGCGCGGCGAATAAACTTGATGAAGGTCAGGCGATGATCTCGTGCCGTTCCCTGAGTTCGCTGATCGCGTCTTCGCGCAACTGCTCAAGCTTAGCTTCGGCTTTTTTGCGGCGCGATTTAGCAGCCGGTGAATTGCCCTCTTCGGTTGTAGCCAGCATGTCACGGACAATCGGCATCAGGTGCGCCGAAGCCAGCTGCCGCGGCAGAAAGACATAGTCAGCCCCGGCTTCGTACATCTTCAGCGCGCTTTCGGGATTTTCTGCTGTCACGATGATTTTGGCGTGCGGTGCAATATCTTCGATCTGCTTGATCAGCTTCGTATTGCTGGTGCCGACCAGTATCGTGTCAGGAATAGTTGAGATAGCAACCTTTGTGTGGTGCAACCCGACGTGGTGCAGCGTATCGATGTGCCCGATATCACCGTAAACTGCTGGAATGCCGAGACTCTTGAGTTTAGAGTGCACGGTCTGGTTGAAGTCGACCACCACGATCTTGTCTTTCAGGCTGTTTTTGCCGCCATCTTCGACAGCGTCGGTAACAAATGAACTGGCCACTTTGAAAAAACCCAGCAGCGCAATATCTTTGTTGAGTTCCTGCTCGATGGGTTCGACAAACTTTTGTTTGTCCTTAAGGCCGATCATTTCGAAAAGACCGGTGACCTTGCCCTGTAGCTGCTGGTTGTATTTAATCATGTAAGGGGCGAAGATCGAGGTGATGACAAACGTGAAGATGATGATCGAGAGTATATCTGATGAGATATGCCCCGACGCAAGGCCCAGCGCCGCGATTACAAGAGAGAACTCGCTGACGTTTGAAAGGTTGAGTGAAGTCAGGATACTGACGCGGTTGCCGTTCTTGAGACTAAACAGAACCGGGTAAATAGAAAGAAAGCGCGTCAGGATGACAAACGCAGCAACAATCACGGCGATGCCCACCAGGTTGATATGGGTAACCGGGTTAGGGATCTTCATACCAAGCGATACGAAGAAGATGGTGATAAAAAAATCGCGCAGGGTGATGGTCTTCGCAACGACGTCGAGGTTATAAGGAAAAGTCGAAATAGAAACGCCCGCAATCAGCGCTCCCATCTCGAGCGAGAGGCCAAAACCAAGTGCTGCCGCGCAGACAGCAAAGCACCAGCCCACCGACATGAGCAGCGTGAGTTCGGGAATTTTCGCAATACGGCTGAACAGTGCTGGCAGTACATATTTGCTCATGGCTACGCTGATGGCTACGAGTACACCGGCTTTAGCAAACGAGAGCAGAATCTGCAGTACTTCGGGGTTCGCGAGGTTGGGCTGTACACCGAGCACGACGATTGCCCAGATATCCTGGAAGACAAGTACGCCGAGCGTCAGCCGGCCCGCAAGTGTGTCGAGTTCAAACTTGCCATAGAGCAGTTTGACGACGATCGCCGTAGAAGAAATACCGCAGCACACGGCGAGGTAGAAAGCGTCGTATTTACCTCCGCCCAGTTGAAAGCCGATCAACTGGAAAAAGAGAATGCCCAGGCCAGCACAGATCGCAAATTGTGTAATACCAGTCAGGATGAGCGACTTACCCGAAGCTTTGATTTTCTTCAGATCAATCTCCATCCCGATCATGAAAAGCAGCAGCACGAGACCCAGCTCTGAGATTGTGGAGATGTCTTTTTCGGTTTTGATCAACCCGAGGCCAAAATTCGGTCCAATCAGAGCCCCGGCGGCCAGGTAGGCAAGAATTAGTGGCTGCTTCGCTACATGACCTACATAAGCGAGAATAGTTGCGACAAGTATCGTCAACCCGATGTGCATCAGCAGATCATGCACCGGGTCATGGTGGCCGTCGGCAGAAGCAAAAACGCTACCGGAAATCAGCAGGGTGGCAATGGCGGTCACAACGAAACGAATCATAGAACTCTCCAGAAATAGGCTGAGCAGCCGTTTTTAAACAGAAACGACTGTGTACAGAATAAATATCGGTATTTGTTCCCGTAAACCTGACATCCTGTCTAACCGGTCATCCGCCTGGAGCGCATCCGTGCGCGCGGCTGACCCGTAGACATCCTGTCTAACCGGTCGTCAGCAAAGAGCACATCCATGTGCGCTGCCGACCTCTAGACATCCTTTCTAACCGGTCGTCTGCGCAGACCGCATCCGTGCGGGCAGCCGACCTTGTAACATCCAGTTTTACCCGGGCAATTTGGTGGCTACAAAGCCTGGGTTGCTGTTGTGGTGTTCGAGGAAACCCTTCAGAACCGGGTCTTCGTTGACCGGGTACATTTCGCGGAACCGCAGCCAGTCGAGTATACAATACAGGGTGAGCTCCGACATGCCAATGTGCTCTTCGACGGTGAAATAGTGTCCATAAAGCTGCGATTTGAGCCATGTGAGAATCGATTCGACCCGCGCCATCTGTTTCTTCAGGTACGCGACATCGAGCACGGCAACGCCGTCTTTTTTCAGGTAGAAGACGTTAATCGCCGATTCGACACAGCCATCGGCCGCGGTGACGAGGTTGCGCTCGCGCCAGTACTCGTTGCCATCGGGGCTGCGAAGGAGCTTCGGGTTACCCTTGTATTTTTCCGTCAGGTAATCGATGATCGTGTGGCTGTCCCAGATGACCAGGTCGTCGATTTCAACGCACGGGACTTTCCAGATAGGGTTTTTGTCGCGCATGGCATTCTGGCCTTCTTCGGTAAGCGAATCGACCATCTCGAAGCTTTGCCCAAGCTGGTGGCAAAGAAAGCGCACGCGGCGCACGAACGGTGAGGTAATGCTGCCGTAGAGTTTCACTGATGACCTCCTTAGTCTGCTCCAATGATCGGTTTCTTGTACGAGTACAACCCGTGAACTCCGCCTTGCGCCTGCGCAGCGAGGGAGCGCGGCTCGAAACGCAGTTTGCGCGTATGCAGAGCCTTGTGCAGCGAAGCAATATCGCGGCAACCCATGTCCTGCAGTGCGTGGCGCACGCCCTGCATTAGGTATGGTATAAATTCAAAAAGGGAGCCCTTGTCGACGACAGCGCCGGAGACACCCTGCGCCACCTTGATCTTCTGATCTTCAACGTTGTAGCGTTTAGCTCCGCCGCCCGAACCTTCCATCGCTTCAATCGAAGCCATGCCGCGGAATTTTTTCAGGCGCACACCATTTTCGTAAAAGTATTCACCCGGCGCTTCTTTGCTGCCCGCGAGCAGCGAACCCACCATCGCTGCGCTGCCGCCGACGGCGAGTGCTTTGGCGATGTCGCCGATGTTGGCGATACCACCGTCGGCGATGACGGGTACTTTGTATTTTGCGGCCATCTGTGCAGTGTAATAAACTGCTGTTGCCTGTGAGCGTCCGCAGGCCATGGTGTCCTGCGTGATGCAGATAGAACCAGGGCCCATGCCGATGCGCAGCGCGTCGGCGCCAGCCTTGATGAGCGCTTCACCCTGTTCGCGCGTCACGACATTGCCGGCCATGACATCTACCTCGGGGTATTTCTTCTTGAGTTCTTTCAACAGGTCGATTTGAAATTTTGAATAACCTTGTGCCGAATCGATGACGAGCAGGTCGACGCCACGCGCAATCAGCATGTCGATACGTTCGCGGTCATGCGGGTGCGTCGAAGTCGCAGCGCCGACTCGCAGGCGCTTCTGCGCATCTTTGGTCGCGAGCGGGTATTCTTTGTTCTTCACCAGGTCGGTGCGGCTCATGAGCGCAACGAGGCGACCTTCTTTGTCAATGATAGGCAGCTTGCCCTTTTTTGATTTGCGGAGGATCTCGTTGGCCTGCAAAAGCGATACGCCCTTAGTTGCGGTAACAAGTTCGGTGGTCATAACCTTCGCCAATGGAATACTGCGGTCACGTTCAAAATCCACATCGCGATTCGCGACAATGCCAACGAGTTTTGTGCGGAGTGTGCCGTCTTCAGTGATAGGCACGCCGCTGAAACCATAACGTTCCGCAATGTTGTCGATGTCAGCGATCGTGTGCTTTGGGGAGAGTACAATCGGGTCGGTGATAAAGCCGTTTTCGTAACGCTTGACCCGCTCGACCTGTGCAGCCTGGTCTTCAATCGAAAGGTTATTGTGAATAATGCCGATGCCGCCCAGCAGCGCAAGGCTGATGGCCATCTTGCTTTCGGTCACCGTATCCATCGGGGAACTGATGAGGGGGATCTTGGTTTTCACATTGCGTGAAACCATAGTTTCGAGATTAACGTCCTGTGGGGCAAAATCAATATACCCGGGCAGGATCAGGAAGTCCTTGTAGGTGATGCCCTGGTCTTTTTCGAAAATCTCTGAAGCGGAAAAACCGTCCTGGTAACCTTTGGACGATGACTTGGATGAACTACTGCGCGCCATGTGATAGGTTCAGGAAAAAAAACAGGCGGTCAAGTTTATTCACGGTGCGTCTCTGGTTTGTGACGGGATGTCGTGGGTAAAGAGCTGATTTTTTCGGAGTATCTTGTACTCCTGCCGGTACCTGAGGCCGGCAAGGGTATTCATTTCAGTTTCGCATTGGTAGGTAATAAAGATCTCGGGTTGGGGGTTTGAACGCCGTTCGAATCGTCTCTGCCAGTGGATCGAATTTTTACTCGACCTGTCAAATCCGGGCATCGGGCTTCTCAAGTACTCCTCCAGAAGGCGGGGTAAGAACATGCGTATCGAAAAGTCCAGCATGCGGGAAATCGATTCGCCGGAATGAATTGCCCTTTGCCACAGAATAGAGTACAGCAGACGGTCTGCATACCAGGCAACCCGAACGTACTTTTCGCCCTTGATAGACCGGTTGTAGCGTCTCGCGGTCGCTGATTTGAGCTGGGTTCCCCTCCAGTGTCGCAAGTATACCTTCGCCAGGCGGCGCAGCAATTCTGATTCGGACCAGACAACGCCGTTGCGGAGCAGTATTTTTTGGGCAGCTGTTAGCCGTCGCTTGGAGGCTGGTCGAAGGGATATCGAAGTGGAGTGGTATTCGAGTGGGGAAATGTTCTGCATCCTATCTATTAAATACCACAAAATGGTGAGATTTTCTCACTGTTTCGCACTTTTTTAGTAGGTACTAAAAAAGTTTCCTGGCTCGACCGACAGCACCCGCTCTCTTCTTTACCCCCTGTCTCGAAGGCTGATACTGCCTTATGCAAGCTTCACCCTTTACCGCACATCCCTGGCACGGAGTTGCACGGGGGAGTGAAGCGCCCGCTGTGGTGACTGCCTTCATTGAAATCGTACCCTCCGATACTATTAAGTACGAAATCGACAAAGCCTCGGGTCTGATGAAAGTTGACCGGCCGCAGAAGTACTCATCGCTCTGTCCCACGCTTTATGGTTTTATTCCGCAGACTTATTGCGATGAGAATGTCCGCCAGCTGGCGCGTGACAAGAAAGTCGTGCGCGGTGATCGTGACCCGCTCGATATTTGCGTATTAACCGAGCGCTCCATTACCGGTAACGGCTTCCTGGTGCGTGCAAGACCAATAGGGGGATTAAGGCTGATCGATGACGAAGAGGCCGATGACAAAATTATTTCTGTAATGGCTGAAGATCCCCTCTATGCAAATATTCATTCGCTGAAAGAGGCGCCGCAGGCGCTGATCGACCGCATACGCCACTATTTCCTCACGTACAAAGATTTCCCCGGCAGAAAACAAAAAGTCGAGATCGGCGCTGTCTATGAACGCGATGAGGCACTCAATGTGATCAATGCTTCGATCCTGGACTATGACTCTAAATTTCGTGGCGCCTGATTGGGGCATTGCCAGATAAAACACAATGATTAGCCTGCAAAATTTAGGAATGTCTTTCGGTTCGCGTGAACTTTTCACAGGTGTCTCGCTGCATCTCACCGAAGGAGTGCGCTATGGCATTACGGGCGCAAACGGTTCGGGCAAATCGACCCTGCTCAAACTTATTGATGGCCGCGACCATGCGTCAGAGGGCAAGATCGACATCCAGAAAGGAGCCCGCATTGCCTTTCTGGAGCAGAACCTGCCGGTGGGTGAAACCGAGACCGCCGTCCAGATCGTGATTGGCGGGGACCGTGCCCTCGCCAAGGCGCTCAAAGAACGCGAAGATCCCAACCTTGACCCCGTGCATGCGGGCGAGATAGAAGAAGTTATACTTTCACACGATGGCTACCGTGCTGAATCAGAAGCTGCGCGCCTGCTCTCGGGGTTGGGATTACCCAACGAGGTGCACAATATACCCGCCCAAAAACTATCAGGTGGGCAGATGATGCGTGTGCTGATTGCACGCGCCCTTTTCGCGAAGGGTGATATCCTGCTGCTCGACGAACCGACCAACCACTTGGACATGCCGGGTATCAAGTGGCTCGAACATTTTCTTCTCTATGAGTACCGCGGCATGCTGCTGCTGATTACGCACGACCGCGGTTTCTTGTCCGCGCTTTCCGAGCAGATTCTCGACGTAGACTACAAGACCATCACGCTCTATAACATGAACTACAACCGCTTTGTCGGCGCGCGACTGCTAGCTGCAGAGCAGAAAGAGCGTGAAGCGGACGCAGCAAAGCGCAAAATCGCCGAGCTGCAGGAATTCGTCGATCGCTTCAAAGCCAAAGCCTCTAAGGCGCGCCAGGCACAATCACGCGTGAAGCAGATCGAAAAGATCGATGTGCCAGAGATTATCCCGTCTTCGCGACGCAAACCTTCGTTCTTCTTCCGCTATGAACGCGAACCGGGCCGGGACATACTAAACGTTCACGGTGTTGCCATGGGCTTCACGGACGAGATGCTCTTCAGCGACGCAGAGTTTCAGCTGCGCAAGAATGATAAGGCAGCAATTGTCGGTCCGAACGGTCACGGTAAAACTACCCTGCTCAAGATTATTGCAGGTGAGCTGACCCCCAGGGCCGGTACCGTGCACTTTGGCCACGAGGTGCGCATGGGGTATTATGCGCAGGTGCACGAAGATCTGCGCAAACTGCCAACGCCCATGTATGAGCACTTATACGACCAGCACTCGACCAAGCCAATCAAAGATGTGCGTACCGCGCTGGGACACATGCTGTTCGAGGGCGATGAACAAAAGAAAAAGCTCAGTGCGCTTTCAGGTGGAGAGATGGCGCGTTACGTCTTTGCCGACCTAATGCTGCAGAAACCGAATTTTCTCGTGCTCGACGAACCGACCAACCACCTCGACATCGAAGGCATTGAAGCGCTCGAAGATGCTCTCGCCGACTATAAAGGCACTGTACTCATGGTGAGCCACGACCGTGCTTTTATCAAGCGGGTCTGCAACCGGGTTTTCGAACTGAAGAATGGCAGCCTGCAGGAGCTCATGGGTGGAGTTTCTGCCCTCGATATTTTTGAGGATGAGGCTGACAAACCGGCGCCGACAGCGCGGCAAAAGACTGAGGCCGCGATGGCCGCAGAGACTGTCGCACCGCAGAAAGAACTCAGCTATGAAGAGCGCAAGCGTCTGAAAAGCGAAGCAGGCAAGATGCAGACCCGCATCAAGAAGCTCGAAGAAGAAATTGCCCGGTTCGAAACGGAGCTCAAGGGTATTGATGCCCTGTTTGCCGACGGTTCACAGCTGCAGGCGTTGGGTGCCGACCAGCTGCGCCTGAAAACGGAAGAGCGTGCTGTTAAGCAGAAAGCCCTTGAAGAGTGCATGGCGGAGTGGGAGAAGCTCTCAGCGGTGAATAGCTAGCAGGCAAATTTACCCCCTTTCGCTTTACAGCGCTGCGCTTCGGTGTACGCGGGCAAATGGGTAGCATCACTCGTTATATCGGTTCTTTTTTCGGCTCGCTGGCCGAACGCCTGGTCGTCTTTTTCGTCGCTCTGTTTTTGAGCCAGGCGCCGCAGTACATGAACCTGTACCTCAATGTACTGAGCGGCGCAAAGGCGGCGCATGAGAAATCCGTAGCGACACTGACCGAAAAAGCACAGGAACTCGACATGACCGTGCAGCAGTTCATCGACGACCTGCTTAAGGCAGACAGTAAGGTGTCAAAAAGTTCGGGTCAGGTGCACCAGAAGCAACTGGCTGATTTCGAGAACACTAAACGTGCCTTCGAAGCACTCAAGAATGCGACAGCCTTTAGCCGGCCTTTCGTTTTTATCAAACACGTCGATTGGTCGCTGGCAAAGAACGTGCAGTTTCAACCGGCATTTCCCCTGACGCTGGAAGCGCTGATGTATGTCCTGGTGGGAATTATCCTTGGTATGATTCTCTACCGCGCGCTGATGTTTTTTCCGCGCCGCTTACTCGGCAACAAGTCGGCACCAGCGTATTGATGTGCCGGCTCGTCACGCACGAGCTCCCACCTGGTTTTATTCGTTTGTCGTGAGGTAGAAGCGCGCAATGCGGATTTCAAACGGTGTGCCATCGCGGCGCACCATGCTGAAGCTGCCTTCCATGGTACCGAAATTTGTGCCCAATGGGCAGAAGCTCGAGTACGAATAGCTGGCACCTGGGTCGAGTTCGGGTTCTTCGCCGACAACGCCCGGGCCATAGACATCTTCGCGTTTGCCGTCTGAATCGATAATAATCCAGTGGCGCGCCTTCAGTTTTGCCCATTCGGGGCTCTCGTTGCTGAGCGTGATGCGGTAGGTAAACAGGTACTGGCTGTTTTCCGGGTCTGACCTGTCGGGCAGGTAGTGCGGCTCGGCGCGAACGCGAATGCCGTCGGTGACGATTTCAGAGCTCGCAGTCGTCGGCATGAGTGTGGCTGAGGGGTGATTACGCGGCGTAAATGATTTTCGTCAGATAGCTGCGAAATCCAAACGAGGCCTGCAGACCTGAAAAAAATTGACGGAGCGTCTGTATAATGAAGAGACATAATACCTACGGCCGGTTTTGCCGTTTAAGCTATGCTCGCAGAGATATTATCCCGCTACAAGACCGGCTCATCGCTTGTCTTCACCATTGTTTTTTCGCTGAGCTGCCTGATCTGGAAATCTAACCTGTTGTCGCGCACCGCAAACAGCGCAAGCCAGGCGCTCGACTTTTTCTCCAGCACTTTTTCGACCTTCGGTAAAGGCATGTCGCGCTTCGTCGATAGCTACGGCACGTACGAGACCGTGCGCGCCGAACGCGATGCGCTGCGCGAAAAAGTGAAGTCGAACCTCGACCTGCAGGTCGAGCTCGTACGCCTGCGCGAAGAAAACAATAAACTCCGCCAGGCGCTGCAGTTACCGCCGGTTTCGAACTACCCCGTTCTACAGGCAGAAGTTATTTCACAGGATCCGGACAACTGGTTCCGTACTATCATCATCAACAAGGGCAGTGCAGACGGCATTGCGACATACATGCCCGTCGTCGCGCTGCAGACGATTACCCTGCCGGCTGAGGCAGGCAAGCCTGCAGAGACGAAGCTGGTTGTTGGCATTGTCGGTAAGGTGATACAGGTGAATCCGCATTCCGCGCGTATTCTGCCGCTGACCGACCAGTTTTCGCGCATCGGCGTGAACGTGAAAAAGACCGGGCACTGGGCCCTGCTGAACGGGCAGAGCCCGCACCAGGATGCGCCGCTACTCGACTACCTGAGCCTCGGTGTGTTTATTTCGCCGGGCGATGAAATTGTCACATCGGGTGGGGATGGTATCTTTCCACGTGGCTTGCCCGTGGGGATAGTCGGTAAACGTATTGAGCGGCTGGGTAGCTTCCAGAAGGCAGAAATTCAGCCCACGATCGACTTCAAGAAGCTCGACTTCGTTATTGTCATTCAGAAAAAAGTAGAAACCGAGGCCTTGAATTTCTTACCGCTTAAACCAGACACGGTCGAAGAGCCGAAACTGGCGCCCGCTCCACCTGCTCGTAAGGGCGAGGCTGACGCGGCAGACGACGTCAAGCCTAAGGCAAAGGTCGATAAGGCAGCTACTGGAACGAAACCAGCAACGGCTCAGCCTGACGCAGAGCCAGCGGAGGAGACGCCATGATCCTCGAAAAAGTTGTCATCGGTATTGCAATCTTTGTCTCTTATTTTTTGCAGACAAGCGTCGACTTCTTTGCGCTCGGCAGTATCAAGCCTGACTTTCTTCTCATCCTGACAGTCTATTTTGCGCTCTACCGCGGTGCATTTTCCGCACTCTGGATTGGCTTCTTTGGCGGCCTGCTGCAGGATATCAACCTCGGCGGATACACCAACCTTGTGAAGCAGGACATGCAGTACTACATAGGTACTTCGGCGCTGGCAAAGACCATTATCGGCTTTGTCGCCGGCAAGGTAGCGCGTGACATCAATAAAGAAGCGACGTCGCTGATCGTCATCGTGGTGTTTGTCGCCTGCCTGATCAAGGGTATCATCATGTTCTTCACGGTGGCGATTTTTCACAGCAGTGCGCACGCTGCCTCGCTCATTACCATCGTATTGCCCGAAGCGCTTTTTACGGCGATCCTGTCGATTATCTGGTTCAGGCTGTTGCGCTGGGCTTTCCCGACCGTCGAAAAAACCGAAGGACAGCGAATTATCCGCCGTATTGGATAGGTAATGGCTCAGACTATACAACAGTTTCAGCTGCGCCAGCGCCTTGACCGCCGCGTTACAGGTTTGATGATTTTTATCCTTGGTACTCTTGGCATTCTGCTGCTGCGCCTCGTCGACCTGCAGCTGATCCGCGGCGAAGAATTTTTTGAAAAGTCCCAGCGGGTTATTCGCCGCGTGGTTGCGCTCACTGCACCGCGCGGCGAAATGTTTGCGCGTAACTATACCAGCCGTGAAAAGGCAACTTACATTGTCTCGAACTCCTCTGCGGTATCGTTAAGCGTCATCCCTTCGCATTTTCCGAAGAAAAAAGAGCTCAAGGACTCGGTGGCGAAGCTCGAGCGGCTGTTGCGCTTTCCTGAAGGCTCACTCACGCAGAAGGTTGCCGACAACAAGTACAAGGCGCACGAAGAAATTATCCTGATCGAGAACCTGAAGCCCGAGCAGACAACTGTTATCGCAGACTATTATATTACTTTTTCAAAGTTTATCATCAGGCCGATGTCGCGGCGCTTTTATAACCTGGGTGCTTCCGCGGCGCACCTGACGGGTTATATCGGTTTGCCCAACCAGCGCGAGATTGGTTCGGGTGTGCGCAGCTACCAGTATACGGGCAAGAACGGTCTGGAATCACAGTACGACACGATCCTGCGCGGTGAAGACGGCGAGATCGTGCAGATTAAGTCAGCGACTGGTGATATCGAAGAACAAAAGGTTTTCCGCAATTTTGTTCCTGGCAATAACCTGATCCTGACGGTCGATGCAGACCTGCAGGTTGCTGCCGCGAAAGCCATGGGCGATAAGACCGGTGGCCTGATCGCGATTCGACCCTATACCGGTGAAATTCTGGCAATCGTTTCCAAACCGGATTTTGACCCCAATATTCTTATTGCGCTTGATAATCCGGAGCGTCCTGCGCACATCCGAACGATTCAGGAACAAAAGGCAGAGCTCAACCGGGCCATTTCAACCAAGTACCCGCCGGCTTCGACCTTCAAGCCTTTGGTTGCACTGGCCGGGCTCGAAGAAAAGCGCCTGAACAAGTCAGATCATTATTTCTGCCCGGGAAAATTTGTCCTGAAGAGCAGTTACAAGGGCTCGCCCGACGCAATTTTTAACGACTGGGCGCGCCACGGCGACAACGACCTTGTCGGTGGCATCGCGCAGAGCTGCTCGGTCTATTTCTACGAGGCGGGCTACCGCATGGGTGCCGAGCCGATGATCAAGTACTCGCGCTATTTTCATCTTGGCGAAAAGTCACAGATCGATCTGCCGAACGAAATAGCAGGCTTCGTGCCCGATGGCGCGTGGAAAGAGAAGACATTCAATACGCGCTGGTTTGACGGCGACACGATCAACCTTTCTATCGGGCAGGGTTTTATCGAAACGACTCTCGTTGGCATGATCGGCTTCTATTCTGCAGTCGCAACCGGCGGCACCATCTACAAGCCGCACCTCATCAGGCAGGTGCGCTTTGCCGAGAACGACCAGGTCAAATTTGAAATTAAGCCGCAGGTGGTTGACCAGATACCTCTGTCGAAGTCTGCCGTGCAGACCGTGCGTGAGGGCCTGCGGGCCGTGACGACGCGGGGTACAGCTGCCTCGCTGTTCCGCCTGCCAGGATTAATACCCGTCGGTGGTAAAACCGGTACGGTACAGACACGTTCGGGCGATCGTTTTAATAAGGCATCGCAGCACGCCTGGTTTATCGGTTACGGGCCTTTTGATGGCGAACCGAAAGATGTGCTCGTCGTGGGAGTCATCGTTGAGCGAGGGGTAGGTGGCGCGGTGGGTGCGGCGCCGATCGCCCGTGACGTCTTTCTCAAGTATTCGCAGAAACTCAAAGCGGGGACCATCGATTAATGGATAGATTTGCGCGTCTCGACTGGGTTTCGATCTTTCTCGCGGTAGCAGCGACACTGGTGGGTGTTATAGCTCTCTATGGTGGTGGCGTCACCGGTGAAGACCTTGCTCAGAAAAAACTGTTCTGGTTGATCCTGGGCGTCATTGTCATGCTGGTCTTTGCCAATATCAATTACCAGCTGCTGGGGTCATTCGCGCCGATCATTTATGCGGTCGGCATTTTCGCCCTGCTGCTGGTGATGGTACCGTTTATCGGAAAAGAAGTCAAGGGCGCGCGTTCCTGGTTTAGCTTTTTGGGTGTCAGCTTCCAGCCGGCGGAGCTCATGAAGCTCGTGATTGTTATCACGCTGAGCAAGTATCTTGTACTACGTGAATCGGAAATCGGCAAACTGAAAGAGCTGATCATTCCGTCTGTTCTTGCGACGGTGCCAGCGCTGCTCATCGGCGTCCAGCCCGACCTCGGCGGCGCGGTGATGTTCATGGCCATCCTGTTTGGCATGCTCTTTATCGGTGGCGCAAACACGGCTGTGCTGTTCGGTTTTGCCATCATTGGCTTTTTCGCCGTGTTTACGCCGATGTTTCTCGAATACGAGCGCTACGTGATTGTTGATGATATCTATAACGCCATCAAAGACGACCATTTTCGCCTCGCAGACGCGGTACGTATTCTCAACTTCGAAGTCTGGGAGGTCGCCGAGAACCTCAATTATACGACGCGGCTTGTGCAGGACCGCAACCTCGTGACGTGGGCCAAAGAGACCCTCGCCGCCGGTGAAAACCTGAAGATATTCTGGCAGGCGGCGGCAGAAATTGAGAAGAACAATCCTTCATTCCTGCGCGATATGTTACGGAACACAACGGTAATGGTAACGATCGGCGCGACCGGTATCTTCTTTTATGGACTTGGTGTGCTGGGTAATTTCATGACTGGCGCGCACTGGATGCGGCGCGTAGCGAATATCATGCTGATCGTGGGTCTCTCGTTCGCCTCAGGCTTCATGTTCAACAAGTTCATCAACTTTAAACCGCACCAGGTGATTCGTATCGTATCATTTGTTAATCCCGACAAGTTCCAGAAAGGGGCAGGCTACCAGCTACGACACTCGCTCATCACCGTCGGTTCGGGAAAATTTACGGGTAAGGGGCTTTTTAAGGGCGATATGACCAAGGGTGATACGCCCTTTCTGCCTGAATGGTACAATGACTTTATCTTTTCTGTGGTGGGTGAGCAGATGGGCTTCTGGGGCGTGACCGGGTTGCTCCTGCTCTTGTTTGGCTTAATCTTGCGCGCCATCAACATCGCCGTCACATCGAAAGATGACTTCGGGGCGATGCTTGCCTCAGGTATTGCGCTAATCTTCTTTTTGCATGTCTTTATCAATATCGGTATTTCACTTGGTCTTTTACCGGTGACAGGTATACCGCTGAGTTTTGTGAGCTATGGTGGCTCGCACATGTTACTCTGCTTTATCTGTGTCGGTATACTAATCAACATTTACCGCAGGCGCTTCATCAACGCCTGAGCAGGCTCCGGGAATTAGCCTGCGTCTGGCTCCTTTTTTAGGGGCCTGTTATGGCTGAACGCAGCCTGCGGAATCCGCGCCAGCCCAGCCAGCCCAGAATGCTGACCGGTATGAGGTAGATTAGCAGGTAGAGTAACTGCAGCAGCACATTGAGAACTCCCACAAAGGCATTGCGAAAATGCGGTACGTCGATCGTGGCACTCTGTGCGACAACAGGCATTACCATTGAAATATTTACCGTCGCCCACGCGGTACGGTCATTGATACGCCACTCTTCGATGCGGTTCTGCAAGTCCTTGTCTTCGCTCGCCGCCAGCAGGTTTTCGGCCGCCTGCCAGTTCTTCGATTGCGATCCACCCTGCTGGACTGCTGCATTGCGGCGGCGCAGGCGGAACTCTTCGCGGGCTGCGCTCAAACTGCGAACCACTGCTGCTTCCGTGTGGTCGGTCACGGTAATCTGTTCGTTCGCCAGTGTGCCGATACCATCGAGTTCTGCGAGCGCCTGGTAAAGCTGCCCGCTGCGAATCTTTACCTGCAGTGAAAGGTATCCACCATGTAGGCCTGACGCATTCTCGCTGAGCAGAAAACCAAAGCGCGGAATCCACTGGTTGAAAAAGGCGCGCGTGGCCTTGAGGTCGCTAATCTGGTAGCTGAGATTCACGGCGTACTCGAGCCGGCGTTCAGCACTGGCAACTGGCTTGAACACAGGGCCAAAGGGAGTGACCTCGGCATGTCCCGTGCGTCGGTCTGCATCTTCGCGATAAGCCAGTGGCGCCGTCGCGGCACCTGCAGACTGTTCTTCTGCCTCGGCCAGATTTGCAGATTTTTTTTCGTGCATGAGCGGTGCGCTGCTTTTTTCACGCGCGCAGTTTGCCAGGGCAGTTGTGGCCAGAAGCAAGGGTAAGATAAAAACCGATGGAAATTGTTTTGTCATGCTGCTTGGACGCCGCAGCAGACGATAAGGTTCGCATTTTCTGCGGGCCGTCGGCCCGCAGAAAATAGCATTATCAAAAGATGTGGCTGAAGTTGATGAACATGTTTGAGTCTTCTTTGCTCATAGCATAGTCCACCATGATGATCGTTGCCTGGTTCCAGGCGATACGGATACCTGCACCGTAAGCATAGCGCCAGACGCTGGTTGAAATGTCTTTCGGTTGGTCAAAAGCACTACCGATGTCGAAGAACGGCACGAAGATCGGTGCAAAGCGCTGGCCTGCCACGGTGAAGTCAAACATCGTCCAGCGGAGCTCGAGGTTGGCGAGCGCCATGTTGGTCGCCATGAACCGGCTTGCCTTGTAACCGCGTAGCGAGCGCAGGCCGCCCAGTCCACCCTGGTAAATACGCTCTGTGCTGGTGAATTGGTCGAGCGAGTAGAAAGGAACGTCCCCGACGGCCTGCGTGTAAGCAGCACGACCGGCAATGACTAGGTCGACAAGCTTTTCAAATGGGCTGTAGAAGAACTTCTCTGAGACCGTATAGCGGGTGAAGTTGAACTGTGATCCATACGCCTTGTTTGAGGTTTCGACAATGGCCTCGAACATCTGGCCCTTGTTCGGGTCTGGTTCATAGTCACGCGTGTCGATGGCAATACCGAAACGGACCAGGTTATGCCAGCCGCCGTCATAACCGCGCACCAGGCCTGCCTGGTTTTCAATACCGAGCAGGGTTTGGTTGCTTGTGCCTTCGCCGCCATTCGCCTGTACCTTCGTACCTTCCAGGTCGCGGATATTGTATTTTCCGATGTGGACGCCGACTTGCGGGCGTACAATACCGCCAAAGAAGTCACGCTCGAAGAAAGCCACTGCTGCGGGGCGCTCAAACGAATACCGGTTGAAGGCTGAATTGGTTTTGCCTGACGCGTCGACCTGTCGCAGGTAGTCGTTGTAGTCTGAGTATTTTTCGTAGGTTGTGCTTCCATAGCCCAGCGCACCCATCGTGCGCGCGCCGGTACCGAAATAGTTCGCCCAGATATTCTTTTCAAACACGAGCGCCGAGCGCACGCGAAAGAGCGAGTTCATAATGTAGGGTGAGTCCCAGTTGAGCTCGTGGTACTGGTAGCCGAACGTAGTCTGGAAAAACTGCGCGTAGACCTGATGGCGGTACGGGGTACGGCGGAAGAGAGGATCTTGTTTTTCACCGTTGTAAAAGTAGTAGAGACGTGCACCGTAGCCGAAGCCGGTGTTGGGGTCTGAATTCACCAGCGGTAGACCGGTAACAAAACCGCCTTCTTTTTTCTTCTCAAAATCCTTATCGTTGAGAACGCGTTTACGCTTCAAAAATTCGACGAGTTCTTCAGAAACGCCGTATTTGTTTGCCGCGGCAGTATCTATGCTATGCTCTTCAGCGTTTGCCGGTGCGGCTGCAGCAGGTGCTGCCGGTTGTACAGGGGCAGGGGCTTCTTTCGCCGCTGCCTTGGGGGCTGCTTTTTTCGCCGCGGCCTTTTTCTGTGCTGCCACCGGCAACACCAGGCTGAGCGCCAGCAGGCTGAAAATTACGTTTCTTATCATGTGGTCTCCTGAGATGAGAGTTCCGGTTCTTTGTCTGTTACCGGTCGTCCACGGGACATCACTTTAGTCGAACGTCAAGTCAGAAAACCGGCAAAGCAGGGCAAATCGCAGAGAGCGAGGACACCCCGATTCGCGCAGAGGGTGATCAAATGTTCTTCTTCAATACCCGGAAGGTCTTGTAACGAATACAGCCGATCTTTTCGAGTACGGTAATCATTGCGTGGTTCGTTTCGACAATCAGCGAGCAGTCTGCCTCGGTAATGCCCATGGCAATACCATTTACCATGGTCTTATGGATCATCGCAATCTCTATACCCCGGTTACGGTGTTCTTTGAGCACGCCCATGATCGTGGTACGGATCTTCTTGATCTTCTTCATCGCCAGCAACAGGCGAATGAAACCGAACGGAAACAGGCTGCCATTGGCTTTCTTAACCGCCTGGTTGGCGTCGATCAGGCTGATCGCAAATGCGATGGGTTCGCCGTTCAGCTCGGTGATGAATGCCAGTTTCTCGTTGATGATCATCTTCAGCTCTTTCACCAGGTGAAGCCACTGCTCTTCGGTAAAGGGAACGTTACCCCAGTTCTCCGCCCACGCCTGGTTGAAGATATGCTTCACTGCGGCAGCTTCGGCATCGATGTTTTTACGATTCACCTCTCTGATGACCATACCCGGCTGTTTCATCACCCTGCCGTTGATCAGGCGCATGAAGTTCGGTATCGTCGTATCTTTCAGGTACGCGTACCAGTCGACCTCTTTGGCGTAACCCGCATTTTCCAGTAGTTTGAGGTAATAGGGAGGATTATAGGTACACAACAAGACAGGATCCATGTCGAATGCATCAACCAGCAGGCCGATTTCGTCATAGACCGCAAAGTTCATTGGCCCCAGAACCGAAGTACATCCCCGTTCTTTGAGCCACTTTTCGCCCTCGGCAAAAATGGCACTCACAGCCTCCTGGTCGTCGAGCGCCTCGAAGAAACCAAAAAAGCCCTGGTTGGCCTTGTAGTGCTCGTTGTGCGCAAAGTTGCGGTGTACCGAGAGGCGGGCCACGATCTTGTCGCCGCGGTACGCCAGGTAGAGCTGCTTTTCGCCGATGTGGTTGAAGGGGCCTGAGTGGATAAACTTGATCAGCTCAGAATAGATCGGCGGCACGAAGTGCGGGTAGTCACGGTAGACTTCTTTCATGAAATAGGCGAAACTTTTGACTTCTTTCTTTGAATTGCCAAGCGGCACGATGCGCAGAGACATGGGCACATGTCTGTGGCGGCGACACGCTACGAAAAGGTGATTTTTGCCTGCCACTGGGCCTTATGCTTTTTATGCAGCAAACCGATAATCAAACGTGAAGCTACGCGTGGGATTTTCTCTTTTTACGGTCATGACGGCCGTATTGTGGGCACAGCCCGCACGGCCGCCGGCGGGAGCGCCATCAACTGCAGCCCCTGCGCGGCCAGCGGCCACCACGCCCGCGGCAACGAGTCCAGCTCCTGCGCGACCCGGCACCGGAGCGACCACAACTCCCGGAACGCGGCCACCGGCCACAGCAGGCAGTACAACCGCGCAGCCAACCAACGGGCAGCAGGGTAACAACCAGCAACAGTCAAAGATCGAAGGTTTCGATGGCGTTGCCTGGGGTACAACCTATAAAGACATGAAGGAGCGCTTTCGTGTCATGGCGGCCAACGCGAACGCAGCCGACAACGTCGAAATAGTCTCCGACACACCCGATCGCGAAATACTCATTCGCCGCCGCGAAATCTACTACCGCTATGTTTTCTACAAGAAGCCGGCAGACAAGATGGTCGAGTCCATGCCCAAACCAACCGCCGGCAAGCCTGCCGAAAAACCTGCGGCCGACGACCCGACTGCAGGTACTGCCAAATTCTTTTTTGTCGAGAGCGTTTTCCCGCTGCTAAAATCTGAAGAACTCTATACCAAGCTGACGGAGAAATATGGCCAGCGGACGGGTTCGAGCGTCGGCGAGACCAACCGTGGTGCCTACACCTGGGAAAAAGAAGAAGGCTTCATGGTGCAGTGGGTTGAACCCTATGCCAAGGGCGGTTATACCCGGTCGCTCTATTACCTGTCGCGCAAGATACGCGACGAGATCAAGAGCGACCTGCAGGCCTGGCAGTTTGTCCGCGAGATCAAAGCGCTTGAGAACCTGCTGAAATAGCGTGCCCGCGCGAAAAATTGGCGTTCTCATCAACCCCGCTTCTGCGGGTGGACGCGCCGTCAAAGCCTGGCCCGAATTCGAGAGCCTGCTGGCAGCAGGCGACTTCGAAATTGTTTCTTATACCACAAGCAGCGAAACCGACTTCCGCGTGCATGCGCGTGCCTTTGCCGGTCGGTTTGATATCATCGGCATCTGCGGTGGCGATTCGTCGCTGACGATTGCAGCCGAAGAACTTTTTTCTGCCGGCTTTGATGGCGAGTTGGTATTCCTGCCGGCTGGTTCGGTGAACGACATCGTGCTCGATATCCGCGAGCAGCGTGCTCCGCGGGCATCGACGCTCTGGTTGGGTGAAATCAGCGCAGGCGCAACGAGCAAAGATTTTATCGGCCAGGCCAACTGGGGGCTCGGCGTTGCCGTCAATCGCCAGGTAGGCGCGCTGCTCCACAGTATGCCCTTCTTGCGGCCGTTCACAGGGATCATTGGTTTTCTTGCGATTGTCTTCAGTCACCTGTTGCGCCGCGATCTCGTCAGCGCTTCAATCCATCTCGACTCCGAAACGCTTGAGGGCGATTATTCGATAATACTGGCTACGCAGATTCGCCACTGGGCATCGGGGCTGCGTTTCGCACCGCAGGCAGATTGGTACGCGCCGGTCTTTGAGGTAGTTACTATCAGGCGCTGCAGCCTCGTGAAGCTGATTCGCATTCTGCTTGCCGCACGCACCGCCCGCCATGTCGATTTTCCTGAAGTCGAAGTGCACCAGTCGCGGCGCGTGAAAGTCTCGTTAGCCTCGGCCGCTGCCGTGCAGGTTGACGGTGACATCCTGCGCGATGTAGCCGGGGAACTGAAGGGCCTGGAGTACAGGCTCGCAAAAAAGAAATCGCGCTTTGTTCTGTCGTCGGCGCGCTAATTTGAACTGGTGAGGCAATCACCTTCTGCCAGGCGATAGCCATTGATAAAATCTGCGACTGCCATTGGTTTCTTGCCTTCTGGCGTTAGTGCAGAAAGCTGCAGCGCATTGCCGTCGCCGCAGGTAACCAGCAGAATGTCCTTAGCCGGGCGAATGAGCGAACCTGCAGCCTGTGAGAGCGCAACCGGCGTAGCCGTAAGGTCGAAAGCAAGTTTAATCTTTTTGCCCCTGAAACAGGCAAACACCCCGGGGCGCGGGGTGAAAGCCCGGTAGCGATTGAGTATTTCGTGCGCAGGCCGCGTGAAATCCATACGGCCATCTTCTGCAGATATTTTGCCGCAGTGTGTCGCCGCGCCGTGATCTTGTGGCGTAATCTGCGCCGTGCCATTGACATACGCAGAAAGCATTGCTGCGCCATGCTGCAGCAGGTCCGCTGTCAACTTCGTGTAGAGCGAACCCGTTGTCTCGGTATGTTCCATAGCCACTGTGCTCTGCGCGACGATATCGCCGGCGTCGAGTTCAGGCACGATGCGCTGTAAGGTCCAGCCGGTTTCATGGAAACCGTGCAGAAGTGCGTGCTCAATCGGCGAAGCCCCGCGCAGCAGAGGCAGCAGGCTGCCGTGAAAATTGACGGATTTTAAGCGGGGAGCGTTGATAATACTCTCGGGCAAAATCTTGCCGTATGCCAGCACGACAAAAAGATCATAGCCGATCGTATTGAGCTCCCCGAGCAGAAGCTCCGCCTCTTTTTTCACCGAGCGCGGGGTAAAGACGGGTAGGCCGAGAGCCAGGGCTTTTTCATGCACGGCCGAGCGCGCGGCAGTCTTGCCCTGCCGCTGGATCGTCTTTTCCGTTTGGGTTACCACTGCGGTGACCGTGAACTTGTCTGCGTGGTTTTCGACGAGGTGAGAAAGAAAAGTTGCCGCGATTCCGGGCGAACCCCAGAAGACGATGCGCGTCGGCGTCATGCTTTGTCGATTAGGCCGGCGAAACCTTTCACCCACTCTGTATTATCATTCAGGCAGGGCAGGTAGGTAAATTTTTCACCGCCCGAGGTGAGAAATGCTTCGCGTATCTGCATATCGATCTCTTCGAGAGTCTCAAGGTTATCGGCGACAAACGCTGGGGCGATGACTGCCAGCTTGCGGATTCCTTTTCTGGCGAGGTCGCCCACGAAGTCGACCGTATTCGGGGCCAGCCACTCGGCCCGACCCAGGCGCGACTGGAAAGCAAAACCAAAACGGTCTGCACTCAAGCCAGCCCCGCGCGCTACCGTATTGGTCGTCTCGAAAACCTGGTGGCGGTAGCAGGTTGTATGCGCCGACGAGTGTACAACGCAGCAGTTTGTATTGCGCAGGCAGTGGCTGCCAGTTGCGTCAGCCTTCTTGATATGACTGACAGGCAGGCCGTGGTAGCTGAAGAGTACGAAATCATGGCCGGCAGCCGCTTTTTTAACCTGCCGTGCCAGCACATCCTGGTGCGCCCTGCTGTCATAGAACGGTGGCAGGACACTTAGGGTGATTCCCAGGTCCTGGGCGTGCAGTTTGGCTTCTTCAACAACGGTGACAGTTGTCGAAAGTGCATAGTGTGGGTAGAGGGGGGCGAGCAGTACTTCTCTGTGACCAGCATCGCGCATCAGCGTCAATACCGAGGCAATCGATGGGTGACCATAACGCATTGCCCAGTAGATGCGGTGTTTGCTGAACTTCTGTAGCCTCTCGGCAAAAAGTTTGGTGAAGACAAGCAGCGGCGAACCGTCTTTCGTCCAGATCTTGTGGTATGCCTCAGCGGAGCGTTTTGGCCTGAAAGGCAGGACGAACAGGTTGACGATCATCCAGCGGATGGGGTAAGGTGCGTCGATGACGTAACCATCCATCAAAAACTGCTTCAGGTACTTGCGCACGTGAGGCACTGACGGCGAGTCGGGCGAACCGAGGTTCACCAGCAAAACCGCTTTCTGCTGGCGACCTGGCTTCTGGGTTACCTTACCGGCTTTGCTGCCAGCTGGCTTTTTCTTTGCAGTCGCTGCTTTTTTCATGCGGTCCTGATCGGCCTTGTCGTGGAATTAGCCGTTCTTGCGCGCGAAATCCTGCATGAACTTCACGAGCTCGTTGATCGAGTTCTGCTCGACCGCGTTGTAGATCGAAGCGCGCAAACCACCCACAGAGCGGTGTCCTTTCAGGCCCGAGAGACCTGCCTTCTCTGCTTCGTTCACGAACTGTTTCTCGAGCGCTTCGTCTGCCACATCGTTCTTGTAGATGCGGTAGTTCACGTTCATGCGTGAACGATCGGCTTTGTTAACCGGGCAACGGTAGAAGCCGGCAGAGTTATCGATTGCATCGTACAGGGTCTGCGCTTTGGCGATGTTGCGCGCCTCCGTCGCTTTCAGACCGCCTGTCTCCTGGATATGCTCCATCGTGAGTGCGAGCATGTAGATACCAAAGGTCGGCGGCGTGTTGTAGAGTGAGTTCTCAGCGATGTAAGTACGGTACTGCAGCATGCTGGGCAATTTCTTGTCTGCGCGCTCGGCAAGCTCTTTCTTCATGATGACCAGGGTCACACCTGATGGTCCAAGGTTCTTCTGCGCGCCGGCAAAAATCAAACCGTATTTGGCGACGTCGATTTCCCGCGACGCGATGTTCGACGACATATCGGCAACGATCGGAACACCCTTGGTGTCGGGCAGCGAGTTGTACTCGGTGCCGAAGATAGTGTTGTTCGAGCACATGTGCACGTACGCAGCATCAGCAGAAAATTTCAGCTCGTCGGTGCGTGGCAGGCGCATGAAGTTTTCGCTTTCGGTGGTGGCGACGATGTTCACCTCGCCCACCTTCTTTGCTTCTTTCTCAGCCTTCTGTGTCCAGGCGCCGGTCTGTATGAGGTCGATCTTCTTGCCCGGCAGGGCAAGGTTCATCGGCACCATGCTGAATTGCAGGCTCGCTCCGCCCTGGATGAAAAGGATTGCGTAGTCGTCGGGTACGCCGAGTACCGATTTCACGCCATCGATGGCGCGCGCGAGAACCGCTTCAAACTCCTTCGAACGGTGCGACATCTCCATGATGGACATGCCGGTGCCCTGGAAGTTCAGGAATTCTTCCTGTGCTTTCTTGAGAACAGGCAGGGGTATCGCTGCAGGACCGGCGCTGAAGTTGTGGATACGGTGGTTAAACATGCGTCCAAAAATGGGGCAGAGACGAGCCGTAAAGGCGAGTCTTGTTTCGCGGTGGTACACGGGCACCCCGAACACGCTTTACATCAGGCCACGGTGGGTAACTCAGTGCCATGAATATGGGAGCTTTATCTCTGCTATTGCACGTGGAACTGCCGCGCAAGCAGGGAGCCGGGACTTGTTACATCGTTGGCCAGCAGTATTCCGAGAAATTCCCGGAGATTGTCATGGTGGAGCTTTCGAATGGTACCGACACCCCGCACTTCCAGTACCGTTTCGAGGTGCTGCGAGATATCGAGGCCGGCTGGAACTACTACGTCGCGGAGCTCAATAACGGAAAACTTCTGCCCCTGCACAAGGTGAGGATCGTCACCGTTGGTCAGGAACAGTTTCTGCGGATAGACGATCGCGCTGAAGCACGCGACCATCTCGGTGACATACCCGAAATCTGAGATACTGGTTCCTCACTGGTGTATCATGGTTTCAAGTTTTGCCGCGCGCTGGTGTTCGGGCTCCAGTTCTTTTACCCGGCGGATAAAACTTCCGGCTTTGGTAAAGCGTTTCATCATGATGTTGAGCTCCGCTGCCTGTAGCAGGTATTTCAGGTTCTCGCCGTCGCGCAGTACGCAGCGTTCAGCCCACTGCAGCGCCTGTTTGATCTTTTTCTCGCGGCGCAGGCACTGCGCGATCAGATAGCAGGTTTCGATATCCTGCGGGTCGAGTTCGTACACGCGCATATAGACCTCTGCGGCCTCGGCGTGTTTATCGCGCGCAATAAGCTGCGCTGCCTGTTCGCGCAGTTCTGCTAACTGCTGCAGGTCAGCCGGTGCGGCATTCTTCTCTGCCGGATTGTACTCAATTTTCAGCAGTGAGAGATCATCCATGATCTCTCCCGTCTGTTGTACGCGGTTAAAAATCTCCTGCAGGTCACCGCGGGCGGCGGTCACGTGTTCGAGAAAGAGCTGCTCATTCTCGTTCATGATGTTCGACCCGTCGGGGTTGTGTCCCAGTATTACATCGTCGCGACCGTCCGACCCCATTACCAGTATGTCGCCGGGTTCGAGCTGCACACAGTGGATTTTCAGCGAACCGTGTATGCCCGGAGTGCCGAGTTTGCGCAGGATATGCGCGTCGAGAAAGCTTGCTTCGCCGTTACGGAGCAGCGCAATACTGGGATGTCCTGCGTTGATGTAATACATGAGCCCGTTGCTTTCATCGATCAGACCGATCACCAGCGAGATCAGCATAGACCCCTCGAAGCTTTCAAAAATGCGGTGCAATTCGAGAAAGGTTGTGTGCAGCCAGATTTCGGGAAAAACGTCTGATAACTCTCTTGTCCAGCGCATACGCTCAATGGTCGACTGGAAGACTGCACCCAGTACAAGTGCGCCGCCCGCACCCTGCATCGATTTACCCATCGCGTCGGCGTTGACGAACACGACGTACGGTTTGTCTTTGAGCGAGATCGACGACGCCATGTTGATATCGCCGCCGATTTCCGATTTCCATTTGCGGAACTCGAAGGTCTTCTTCTGCTTAATCAGGTATTCGACATGAATACTCTGGCTGTGCGCGGTGTTGGCCGCCAGCGGTTTTAGCAGCAGGGCAGTCAGAAAGTAGTCAGCATCCTGCTGGTTCTTGAGATCCTGTACCCGCACAAGGCTTTCCTGTAGCTCGCGGGTGCGCTCTTCGACTTTTTTCTCGAGCGTTGCATTGAGCTCTTCGACTTCATTGTGTACCTGCAGAAAGCGGTTCGCGAGCATCACCGCGATACCGAGTACAAACATGGCAAAACCGTACTTGGTAAAGGCGATGCCGGTAGAAAAGAAAATCGAATCCAGGATATCAAACACCGCGGTTGAAACGATGGTCAGAATGCCGATGAGCAGGTTGCCGGCAGGAGAGCGCAGCAGCGTTCCCTGCATCGACGAGAAGAAGCGCAGAATGGCCGGGCTGCGCTGTGAAGCGGCATAGCGACTGCGCACCTCACGCACGACCACAGGTACAAGCTGGAAGGCAAGAAAGTAAAGAATACCCAGCAGCGCTGTCAGCTGCCACGTGCGCAGAATAGTGGTATTAAAATGGGAGGTTGTCGGCACCACGGCGATCGAAAGCAGAAGCGCGAAAACTCCGTAAATTTTGGGAAACAGTGTGACGCGGTTATAGAACAGTTTATCGATAAACACGAGAAACGGGGTGAGCACATTGAAGAGTACAATATATTCCACTTTTTGTATAAGCGTCGAATCGGCAAAGATGTCGAAAACCACACTTGTTCGCGTGAATAAGTAGATGAACAGGCCAATACAGAATAACGCAAAGTACAGGTTGTAGCTTTCCTGCTGCCGGCGCGAATAGAGCAGCAGGTGGTAGAATCCCACTGCGAGGTACAGGCAGATCAGAATAAGGACAACTGTCTCGCTGCGTTTCTGTAACAGGTTCCGCAAAAAATCCACTTCATACGGCTGCCCTAAAAAGAAGCCGATTTCTGCACTGCCTGCGTCGCCCGCGAGACGAAACGCCAGCAGGTTTTCGCCGGGTACCAGCAGAGCCGCCGGCAATTCGAAGACTGCGTCGCGCACCGCGCGGTGTACCGTGATCTTCGAATTCGCGGCATCGGCGTGCCATGCCTGAGCGATGAGTGTGCCGTTCAGGAAAATCTGCCAGTTGTCAGCGATGCTCCCGAGTCGCAGCCCCCATGCATGTAGCGATTTCTTTTCTTCCGGTGTAAGAAAAAACCGAGTGACAGCGGTGTAGTCGTGGATTTTCTCGACTGGCCAGCGGTAAATACCGGGTTCGGGAAAAGGTGCGCCGAGCGTCGCAATTTTGACGGGGCGATTGTCGGCGGCTGCCGATGGTACATGGCGCCAGTCGCCGGCGGATTTCGTGCGCTCGGGCCAGCTCTTCAGCCAGGCCTGGTCAAAGCCTGGCCTGACGTAGACATCTTCGCGTATCAGGTTCTTGGCAGACGCCAGCGGCAGAGTCAGCGCAAAGAAAAATGCCAGCGATGCGATATGTCCAAACATGCGGCAAGTTTCCTTCTGCCTATTGGGAGCGTAAGCTTTTTTCAAGTCGGCGCTCCGCCTGCGCAGGCGTTACATTTGTATTCGCTTGTGGACGGCTAGTCTGACAAATACCCTATGTCCGGGTAGCTGTTATGGAGATTCTTGCATTTGAAGATGAACCCGTCCAGCAGGAGATTCTAAGCCGCATCTTTGCCGGCCGATTCTTCGCCAGCGAGCCAGAGGCCCTGAAAGCCAGCGAAGCAACCCCCGAAGAGGCCTGAGGCGTTACTTCACCAGTTTCTTGTACCGGAAACGTTTGGGCTCGCCCCCCATACGTTTCTTGCGATCGGCTTCATATTCAGAAAAGCCGCCTTCAAAAAAGCGTACCTGCGCATCGCCTTCAAACGCCAGTATGTGGGTCGCGACGCGGTCGAGAAACCAGCGGTCGTGTGAAATGATGACGGCGCAACCGGCGAAAGCTTCAAGGCCTTCTTCAAGCGCGCGTACGGTATTGACGTCAATATCGTTGGTAGGTTCGTCGAGCAGCAATACGTTACCGCCTTCTTTGAGCGCCAGCGCCATGTGCAGGCGGTTGCGCTCGCCGCCCGAAAGCACGCCGCATTTCTTTTCCTGGTCAGCGCCCGAAAAATTGAAGCGCGCGATGTAGGCGCGCGCGTTCACTGAGAGTTTGCCCACCTTCACTTCAGGAGCTCCCCCTGAAATGACCTCGAACACCGTCTTGTTGGGGTCAATCGCCGAATGCTGCTGGTCGACGTACGAAATTTTGACCGTCTCGCCGATAGTAAAGTTGCCGACGTCGGGCTTTTCGAGCCCCATGATGAGGCGAAAGAGCGTCGTCTTACCCGCGCCGTTGGGGCCGATGATGCCGACGATACCGTTCGGCGGCAGTTCAAAGTTCAGGTTCTCGTAAAGCAGCTTGTCGCCAAAACTCTTGCTGACATTTTCCGCGATGATCACCTTGTCGCCGAGGCGTGGGCCATCGGGAATGTAGATTTCGAGTTTGCTCTCTTTCTCTTTGGCGTCTTCATTCAGAAGTTTTTCGTATGCGCCCAGGCGGGCCTTTGATTTTGCCTGGCGTCCTTTGGCGCCCATGCGTACCCACTCGAGCTCCCGCTCAAGGGTCTTGCGGCGCTTGCTCTCGGCTTTTTCTTCATTGGCGAGACGGTTCGATTTCTGTTCGAGCCACGACGAGTAGTTGCCCTTCCAGGGAATACCCTCGCCGCGGTCGAGTTCGAGTATCCAGCCGGCGATAT
Source organism: Turneriella sp. (assembly GCA_046346875.1). Taxonomy (GTDB): domain Bacteria; phylum Spirochaetota; class Leptospiria; order Turneriellales; family Turneriellaceae; genus Turneriella. Next base: position 52,028 of record JAXMHG010000004.1, read on the forward strand.
TGTCGAGGAAGTAGCGGTCGTGCGTGATCGAGATCACTGTGCCCTCGTATTCTTTCAGGTGCTGTTCGAGCCACTGCACCGATTCGGCATCGAGGTGGTTGGTCGGTTCGTCGAGCAGCAGAATCTGTGGTTTCTGCAGCAGCAGGCGGCAGAGCGCCACGCGGCGTTTTTCACCACCCGAAAGATTTTTGATAACGGCAGTTTCTTCGGGGCAGTTGAGAGCATCCATCGCCCGCTTGAGCATGTTGTCGAGTTCCCAGCCATTTGCTTTCTCGATCAGTTCTCCGAGTTCGCCCTGGCGCTCGATGGCTTTTTCCATGTCGTCGTCAGACAGGTCGGTACCGAGACTTTCGCTCACGGCTTCGTATTCTTTGAGCAGCGCTACAACTTCACCGGCGCCTTCTTCAACTATCTGGCGGACCGTTTTGCTTTCATCAAGCTGTGGTTCCTGTTCCAGGTAGCCCACGCTGTAGCCGGGCGAGAAGACAACTTCACCTTTGTCTGGTTTCAGGACACCGGCGATAATTTTCAACAGCGAAGATTTTCCCGAGCCGTTGAGACCAATAATGCCGATTTTCGCACCAAAATAGAATGACAGGTAAATATCTTTGAGTACCTGCTTGTGCGGCGGGTAGACTTTGCTGACGCCGACCATCGAAAAAATAATTTTTTTATCGTCTGCCATATTTGTTTCTGAACCGGTATTGGCCGGTTCAAGCTCCTAAATTGAGTTTTCTTCTGCTGGTTCTGCCTGCTCCTGCGGGGCAGGCGGGGTTCCGTAGTGGTCCGGCGGCACCAGTTCCGCAGGTGGCCGCTGCTCGACCCGCTCGAGCGTTGATGAGAATGGACGCATGGTAAAAGAAAGTGCAAACACCAGTGCACAGGCGGCTGCAAGGTACTGCCGCGCACGATCGAGTGGTTGCCTGATCGCAGCCTGTGGCATTTCCTGGAAGAAGGGGTTTCGATTCTGGCGCAGTTCCGGATGTTCGATTCCGAGATAGATGAAAATCAGAACGAAAGCAAACCACATGGGATACCACAGCGCCATGACGAACAAGATTGCCATGAAGATGTAGGCAATGTCCCGCTGGCGCTGGCCAAACAGTGTGTAGGCGATCTGTCCGCCGGCAAGATTGCCGAGCGGAAAAAGATTAATGGCGGTAAAAAACAGTCCTGCCCAGCCTGCTGCCAGCAATGGGTGCACGGCAAGATCATAGCCATGCGGAATTTCTTTCAGGACTTTGGCAATCCCCCTGAGTAACAGTGGGTTTTCAAACTGTGGCACGCCTGCCACGACATCGGTCAGCAGTGTGCCTGCGACCAGGCAGGGCACCGACAAAAGGAAACTGGTCGCAGGCCCCCAGAAGGCCACATCAAAAAGTGCGCGGCTACCAGCGCCGTTGTGCGCGGTGCGCGTCACAACACCGAGTGTACCGAACGGCGAAAACAGCGGCATCGGAATGAAGAAGGGCAGGGTGGAATACAGGCCATACGAACGAGCCTGGATAAAGCGGGCGAGTGAATAGCCGAGCAAAATGACCGAGAGCGCCAGCGCGAAAACCAGCGCATCGAAATTGCGGCCTGCTGCCTGGCTGTGTGCGCTGAAATTTGCCCCCGCGAGAAAGAGCGTTAGGAAGTTCAGGGCGAATAGTATGACGTGGCGGCGCCGGGTCGGCTGGTCTGCCTGCCGATAGCCGTCGCGTAGAATCTGTATATTGCGCCTGAAGATTGCAGTCATGTCAGTCAATGAGCTGTGGCAGCGCGGCGGAGCGTTTCTGCTTACGCTGCTGTTTGCCCCTGGCGACTGACCTTTTTTCCGGCATGCTCTGTACAGAAACTTCCAGGGCCTTTGTTTCCTGCATCGTCGGGTACTGGGGCCGCTCATGGTAGGTGCTGACCAGCACATCGAGAAACGCCTTGCGTATCGTCGACAGGTCACCCAGGGTCAAGGGCGCTTCATGAAACTGTTCTTCGGAAATCTTGTTCTGGATAATGCGGTCTATGATTGCGGCGAACTCTTCGGGAGAAGCCGTAGAGGCAGTGCGTGAAGCTGCCTCTACGCTGTCTGCTATCATCGCGACTGCAGTTTCTTTGGTGCGCGGTCTTGGTCCCGGGTACTGGAAATGGCTGCGCGTGACCTGGGCATGGCTCGACCGCGCTGACTGTGCCTCGAGCGCCTTGTGGTAAAAATACTGGATCGTCGTGGTGCCGTGGTGCTCGGGTATGAAGCTGATTACCTTCTCGGGTAGACGACTTTCGCGTGCCATGGCGATTCCGTCGGTGACATGGCTGATAATCATCTGCGCGGATTTTTGCGGACCCAGTTTCTTGAACGTCTCTGAGGTCGGGTAGAGGTGACGGTTCTCGGCGTAAAAATCCGGGTGAACCATCTTACCGATGTCATGGTACAGGCAGCCCACGCGCGTCAGTAGCGTGTCTCCGCCCAGTGCACGCACGGCCGCTTCACTTAAATTGGCCAGCATGACGCTGTGCGAGTGTGTAGAAGGTGCAATCGCCGCCATGCGTGTCAGCAGAGGGTGGTTGAAGTCGTTGAGCTCCATGAGCCTGAAGGGCGTTGGCAGGTTGAAAAGAAATTCGAGCAGCGGCAGTATACCGAGGGTCAGCAGTATGCTGAGTATACTGTTGACCGCGATTGCCCCGACCTTGAGTTCGAAGTTTCGCGCTGCGGGTGCCAAAAGCTCGAAGCCGGTGATCAACACCATGTTCGTCACGGCAATAATCAGGCCACCTTTGAACATCTGGCTGCGTTTGTGCATGCGGGTCGAAGCATAAAGGCCGGCGATTGCGGTGGTGAGCGCGAGCAGCAGGCTTTCCCGGTCGAAACCCGTAAGAATAAATGAAAAGATCGAAAGGTAGATTCCCGCCGACAGCGCGATGCGTGCCCCGAAGAACTGCCCGGTTAAAATACCGAAAAAGCCAAACGGCACAAAAAGAACAAAGTTGACTTCGTAATTTCTGAGCGGGTTAACCACCATGATAAACAGTTCGAGCATGAACATGAATGCGAACAGGCCGTGCAGGATAATATGCGATCCATAGTCACGCACCTGTTCCCACGCGAATCGAAAAGTGAAATAGGCAATAGAGACGGCGAGAACCCCCATGACAAACAGAATGCCGAGCAGTTGTGAGCCGTTGCGCCGGCGATGGTTCTCACGCACCTGGTCGAGCAGGCGAAGTTTTTCATCGTCGATTACATCACCCGCCCTGAAGAGTATCGTGCCGCGCTTGATAGGACGATAAACAGGCGTGACGCGGTTCGCAGCCTGTTTACGTCGCAGCTGAGTATACTGTGCATTATAAACGAGTGCCGGGTTTTCGCGCATGAGCTCACGGATGCGAGTCAGCACAATGCGCATCGTGCCGCGCGAAAGCTCTGCGTCCTTTAGCTGGCTTTCACGCAGGGGCAATTTCGCCGTTGCTTCGGCTGTCTGTACCTGTTCGGCGCTCCACACGACGTCAGGCAGGTCGCGTGGGTGGTTGATGGTGCGTACCTGTGCACCTTTCTCCATCATTTCGCCGGTGACGGCCGCATCGGGCGGTGTGCGCAGGAAACCGCTCTCGGAAAAAACCTTCTCAGCAATCTGCAGGGTGCGAGGTTCGAGAATCTCAGTTTTCTTTTCGTTGAGTAGTGCCTCGATATCTGGCTTGCGGTAGGGCGAGCCTTCGAGCCAGGGCATCCGGTCTGTCAACAACGCCTGTCGATCAGAAAGCGGAGTGTTGCGCGTTTCGGCGATGGTGCGTGCAATCCAGGTGAAATCGGTTTTCAGCTGCTGCAGGATCTTTTCAGTAATTACGTAATCGCGGTCAAAGGCAGGCCGTTCGCGTTCGTAAGCCGCCTTGCGCAACCGTTCTGTTTCGGCCTCGTCCTCGATGCGCAGATCCATCAGTGCCTTTAGGTCAGTCTGCACCACATCACCCGCATTGAAACGGGGAATCTTCTGCATTACCGGCAGCGCGAGAAACAGGACGGAGAGTAGTAATGTGAAGCCATAGCTGATCAGGGTGGCTTTCTTAATTTCGGCAAAGGACCGTGGCTGTGCAAGGTAACGGTTGAGGGTTACGCCGAGCGCCCTGAGTCGTACCTGGACGGTAGGGCGCGCCATTCGCTGGTTATTTTTTTGCTCTGCGGCTTAGCTCGGCGAGCAGCCGCTCATGAGCAGCAAGAATACGCTCCCCATCTGCTTCGTTCAGCTTCTTCTTGTCGTGTATCTCAATCAGCAGTTCGCGGAGGAATTTCTGTTCAGCCGCTGCATAGTCGAGCAGGAGTTCCTGCGCGCGCAGAGTCTGGTGCAATTCTTTCATGCGCTGCGCCATCAGATCCAGGGTGTTTTCCCGTACCTGCTTTTCTTTATTCCATTCTTTTTCTATCTCGTCGCGGTATTTCTGCACATTTTCCAGCGCAGTGCTGACGTGCCGCTGCTGGTAGAGCAACTGGGCTTCAAATTCGCTGAGTTTTTCAAAGGCCTGGGCTCTTACTTCGGTATTCTGCAGTTCATCGGTAGTGAACTTCAGAATGCTCTCGATGCGCGCGAGAACTTCGTTTTCTGTATAGGTGTCCTGGTGCGGAACCCCAGGCTTTTTGCCCTCGGCCATGCGCGATGTTCCAAAGTATTGACGTGAGGTCAAAAAAAATAAGAAAGTTCGCGAACGCGCAGTCGGCAAAGGGCTAAACCTTGTCTTATGCGCGTTTTCTCCATATATGCGGGAAAGCGCTCCAATTGACCCAAGGCTGAAGGCAGCAATAGACAATGCTATTGCCAATGAACACCTGGTACGTATTCGGGCCTACGCGGTGATTTCTGCCACCGAAGCCGGACTTAGCTATATTGTAGAGCAGATACTCGCCAAGTATAATCGGCCGGACATGGTTGGGCCGGTCTACACCTCGGTTAAAGAGCTTTCGCTGAACGGAGCTAAGGCAAATTTCAAGCGTATCCTTTTTGAAGACGAGAAGCTCGACAGCGACAACGATCAACAGTACGAGCATGGCATGGAGCTCTTCAAGAAGTACCTCAACGAAAACTGGGTACTTGAATACGGCAAGAAATCACGGGAGCGCAAGCTCTACGTTGACATTTTTTTCGACTTTAACCGCGACCGCCTTATCCTCGAAGTCATGAACAACCGCCCGATCAGCCCTAAAGAAGACAAGCGTATCCGCGAAAAATTCCACACCGCGATGCGATACGACGACATTGCGCAATTCTACATGGAAGGTGGCGACAGTTCTGAAGGCGCCGGAATGGGTATTGTGCTCGTGACAATGATGCTCAAGGCACAGGAAATCGACCCACACCTTTTTACGATCCGATCTGACTACCGCGAAAAGACGCTCGCGCGGGTGGAGTTTCCACTCTCACCAGACTACCAACCCAACCGGCAGCGTTTCATCACCGAATCAAACGCCGAGCTGGTTTTGAGTGTGTGATTTTTCTTGCTACGGGCTTAAGCCCATAGCTGAAAGATGTTACATATTTCTTCGATAACTGCCACCGACTTCGTACAGAGCGCCGGTAATCTGGCCGAGCGAGCAGCTCTTCACTGCCTGCATCAGTTCTTCAAACACGTTGCCCGAGCGCAGCGCCACCTTGCGTAGTTTGTCGAGCGCAGGTGTACTTTCAGCCGCATGAAAAGCATGGAACTGCGCGAGCGATTCGATCTGCCGCTGTTTTTCTTCGTCGGTCGAGCGCATCAGTTCACCGTGGTAATATTCTGTTTCTTCGCTCAAGAAGGTGTTCACGCCAATGATGGGCAGCTCACCCGAGGTTTTGAGCTTTTCGTAGTACAGGCTTTCTTCCTGTATCTTGTTGCGCTGGTACATGGTCTCCATCGCCCCGAGTACGCCGCCGCGGTCAGAGATGCGGTCAAATTCCTGGAGGATCGCTTCCTCAACGAGGTCGGTGAGCCGCGTTAAGAAATAACTCCCCTGCAGCGGATTTTCATTTTTCGTGAGACCCAGCTCGCGGTTGATGATAAGCTGTATCGCAATCGCGCGCCGTACCGATTCAGGTGTCGGCGTCGTGACTGCTTCATCGTAAGCATTCGTGTGCAGGCTATTACAGTTGTCCATGATTGCATAGAGCGCCTGCAGCGTGGTGCGAATGTCGTTGAACGAAATTTCCTGCGCGTGCAGGCTGCGTCCCGAAGTCTGTATGTGGTACTTGAGTTTCTGCGAGCGCGCATCGGCCTTATAAAGATTGCGCATCGAAACCGCCCAGATGCGGCGGGCAACACGGCCAATTACCGCGTATTCGGGATCCATGCCGTTCGAAAAGAAGAAGCTGAAGTTACGCGCGAAGTCGTCGATCTTCATGCCGCGGCTGAGGTAGTACTCGGCGAGCGTGAAGCCGTTGGCTAGCGTGAACGCGACCTGTGTGATCGGGTTAGCGCCCGCTTCGGCAATGTGGTAACCAGAAACACTCACCGAGTAGAAATTCGTGACCTGGTTATCGATGAAGAACTGCTGGATGTCGCCCATCACCTTGAGCGAGAATTCGGTCGAAAAGATGCAGGTGTTCTGCGCCTGGTCTTCTTTCAGAATGTCGGCCTGTACGGTACCGCGCACCTGCGAGAGCGTCGCCTTGCGGATATTCTCATAAACTTCAGGCGCAACAACCTTTTCACCCGTTACGCCGAGCAAGGCCAGCCCCAGGCCGTTATGGCTATCAGGTTTGCCGTCACGGTAATCAGGCGCTTTCAGGTTTTTTTCTGCGTACAGCTGGCGGATTTTCTCCTGTGCTGCGGCAAGTTTTCCTTCGCGGGTGAGATACGCTTCAACCTGCTGGTCGATCGCGGCGTTCATGAAGAACGCCAGAATCGTCGGCGACGGGCCATTGATCGTCATAGAGACACTCGTTGTCGGCGCTGAAAGATCAAAGCCCGAGTACAGTTTCTTCATGTCATCGACGGTGCAGATCGAAACACCCGCATTGCCGATTTTGCCGAAGATATCGGGGCGCTCGGCGGGGTTTTCGCCGTAGAGCGTGATCGAGTCGAATGCAGTGGAAAGGCGGGCGGCGGGCTGACCTTTGGCAATCAGGTGAAAGCGCCGGTTCGTACGCTCGGGCGAACCTTCGCCGGCAAACATGCGCGTCGGGTCTTCGCCCTCGCGCTTGAATGGGAACACACCAGCAGTATAAGGAAACTCCCCTGGGATATTTTCGTTCAGTAAGAATTTCGTGAGCTCACCCCAGTCTTCATACGGCGCCGGCACCACTTTCGCGATAAGCGTGTCGCTCAGCGATTTGGTGCCCGCGCGCACGGTGACTTCTTTGTCACGTACCTTGTAGCTGTAGGTCTCATGCGCGTAGTTCGCGCGGGTTTTACCGATCGAGCGCAGGTCTACCAGCAGCTGGGGATCAATTTCTTTCAGCAGGGCATTGTATTGTGTGACGAGCGGCTCCGCAGGTTGTGAGGCCGGAATTTCGAGGGCTTCGCCCAGTGGCCTTTCCGGTTCGTACCCGATCGTGACGAGTGCAGTGTAGAGCGACTGCAGCTTGCGCGCGAGATCGGCCTGTTCGGCTGCAGCAGAGTGGTATGAGCGCACCGAGTCGGCAATTTCAGACAGGTAACGCGTGCGCCGCGCGGGAATAAAATCGTCTTTGACCGAAGCCGATTCAAGTTTCACCGCGGGGGCGATGTTATCTGGTAAGAACTTCTTCTGCTGCAAGTGGCGCACCAGCGCCGCAAATGCATCATCGACCAGTACGTCGCCGAAGCGGTTGGCGATGGTCGGGTAGATGGGCAATTCTTCGTCTTTTTGGGTCAGTAGCGCGTGGTTTCTGCGGTACTGCTTACGCACCTGTATCAGGGCATCTTCTGCGCGCACACGGTCAGACTTGTTGATGATCACCATGTTTGCGTAGTCGAGCATAGCGATCTTTTCGAGCTGCGTCGCCGCGCCGTACTCAGGTGTCATAACATAGACGGAAAAGTCGCACAGGTCGGTAATTGCCGTGTCTGACTGGCCAATACCTGCAGATTCGATAATGATCAGGTCAAACTTTTCACTACGTAAGTAGGTGAGTATCTCTTTGAGTGTCGGCGAAATCGCCGCATTGTCGGTGCGCGTCGCGAGCGAGCGCATGAAGATCTTGCCATCGTTGACCGAGTTGAGCCGCAGCCGGTCGCCCAAGAGCGCACCGCCGGTCTTCCGCTGCGTCGGGTCAACCGAGAGCAGCGCCAGCCGTAGTTCAGGATAGAGCAATTTGAACCTGCGCAGAAATTCGTCGATCAGCGAAGACTTGCCTGCTCCGCCCGAACCGGTGAAACCTAAAACTGGCACAGGGGACTGCGACGCCGCAGGCGTCGCAGTCCCCTGTGCCTCGATCAATGAGATTCGCCGGGACAGCAAATGTCCATAATTCGCGTAGAGATCCTGTAGCCCCGGGTTTAAACCCGGGGTTACAGGCGGGTGCGTCGTTTTTGATGCACGCTCGATCATATCGCGCGCCATGCCATCAAGACCGAGTGTGCGCCCGTCGTCGGGCGAATAGATACGTTCGACGCCGTATGCCATCAGGTCTTTGATTTCGCTGTCAACGATCACTCCGCCGCCGCCGCCGAATACCTTGATATGCGATGCGCCTGCCTGTTTGAGAAGATCAACCGTGTACTTGAAATATTCGTTGTGCCCACCCTGGTACGAGCTGATCGCAATGCCATCGGCGTCTTCTTGCAGAGCAGCGATCACAACTTCGTGCACGGGGCGATTATGGCCGAGGTGTACGACTTCGGCGCCTTCGCGCTGCAAAAAGCGGCGGATGATATTGATCGAGGCGTCGTGGCCGTCAAAAAGCGACGTCGCAGTGACAAATCGGACTGGTTTCATAGGTTTCCTTAGATTAGGGTTTTGCCCTTGGCGGGCGTGGTCTGAGAATAGCAGTATAGGGCGGTAAGAGAACGCGCCAATTGGTGTAGAGATAGCGCAGGCCTGAAATCGCGGTGATGATCGTCGTGAGAAGAAGCAGGAAGTAGGGGGCGGATTCTGCAAAGTACTTGTTACGCTCCGCTTTGGGGATTTCTGCTGACTGAAACGATTGTGTCGCCTTCATGAGCAGTGTCGTCGCAATCTGGTAGTTTTTCAGTCCTGCTGCCCGGCCCTCGCTGTACGTTGCGCGTATGTCGAAATGGAACGAACGCATGATCAGTATCACGAGTATCAGGACTATCGAGAACATCTGGAACATGGTCTTGGCCTTGCCCAGCCGTGTAGTGCGTATCTCGGTTCCCTTGCGGATTGCCAGGTAGCGCATGAGCGTGACGAGCATATCCCGAAGAATGATGACAATGACCATCCAGAGCGGGACAGCCTGGTCGAGCAAAATGAAGATTACCAGTGTGGCGATCACCAGCGCTTTGTCAGCCAGGGGGTCCAGGAACCGTCCAAGCGAAGACTCCTGTTTCCACTTTCTCGCAAGATAACCGTCAAAAAAATCGGTAACCGAAGCTATGCCAAATATAGCCAGTGCAATCAACCGGTCACGCGGATGCTGAGACAAAAGATAATACAGGAAAAAGGGGATCATCACGATACGCATGATCGTGAGAAAGTTCGGCAAGGTGAGCCATGCCAGCATTGGGTTCAAATGAGTTTCTGAGACGTTTGCTCAAGTAGATTTCGGTGCTCTCGCGCCTTTGTGCAGGCCCGCGGGTCGAAGCTATTCCGTACTGCTCGTAATCACCTGGACATTGGTGAATTTCAGCAATTCGCCGGGTGTAGTCGCGGCTGCGGCGCCTGCAGAGCGCCTGAGCCGTGGCAGCAGGGCAATATCGTCCGGTGAGAATAGTTCGAGTTCATTGTTGGCCACCGGGAACTCTTTGGGTTTCGCGGGATCATATTTGTCAGAAATCGTCACCCAACCAGTGGGCTGCAGGTATACCTGCAGCCAGGTCATCGTTTTCTTGCTGTCGAGGTCGAGGAATACCATCTTACGGCAGGGCACACCCAGAGCCCGAATGGCGCCGGAGCGGCTGGCGTCGTCCATGGCTTTGTCGGCCTTTAGGGCTGCTATCGCATAGATGGGATGCTTGCCGTCGTTCTTCTGTAACCAGCTTTTGCGAAAGGTATCAATTACGGCCATTCGGCCTGCGTCGAGTGGCAGCGCATCGAGGTATGGCCTGACGCTGTCGGGCAGTTCAGGATTGCGGAAGTACTGCTTGATGAGCTGTGCGTTGAAGATATGCGTCAGGTTGTAGATGGTTGCCTGGAACTGCAGGCGGTATGTGCGCTTCTTCTCGGAGCTTTTCGGTTCAAGAGTAAGCTCCGCCGCGTGCGAGCCGTCCTCCCAGCGACCAAAACGCGTAAAAGGGTCGGCGCGCAGTCCCGCGATTCGCTGGTGCGCCGTCACGGGCAGCAACGAATATTTTAGCTGTAGGCGCGCTTCGCGGGCGCGCTCTTCTTCGTTCCACGGTAACTCGAGCTGCAGCTCGGCTGCGAGCGTAAAATTGCGGCGCGCCGCAGCTACGTAACTTTCTGTCTCGATAAAATCGACCGAACGCACCTGGCCCGGCCGGGCGACGTACATTCCGCCGTCGACAAAACTGATTCCATAACAGCCTTCGGGCAACGGCAAAAAGCTGACCTGGCCACCGTCGCTGGGAGAAATTTTGTATGCCTTTCCGTCTTTGGCTACGGCCCAGAGAAACCCCTTGTAAAAGGTCATGCTGCGGATGTCGCTGGAAATTTCGGGTGTAAACGAACCGAACTGCATTCGATCAACCAGGTGTACGCGGTAGATCTTCTTATCTTCGCGGTTATAGATATATGCCTGGTGCATATCGAGCGCAATGGCGACAGGGTCGGCAATACCCTTGAGCGGAATCTTATCTACAAGATCACCGTTAATGGGGTTGATGACGAGAACATAGTTGGGCGCGACGGTAACGAGATTCGGAGCCCAGAACGCCAGGTCGCGAACGTCATATGCCAGGGTACGCGTTGCCAGGCGTTTTTTCTGCCCGACGTCGTAGCCGGTTAGCTGGCGCGTCTGTGCGTCGCTGATCCAGAGTATCTGTCCGTCGTGGGCGAGCCCGAGAGGTATTTTGGTGTCCAGCTGCAGATCATCAGCCAAGAGGGGATTTAAAAACAAGAGGAGGAAGACTCCAAGACCACGGCAGAAAGGTCCTGGCTGGGAAAACTTCATTTCTCCAGTTCCAGTACCTGTGCGCTCTCTGGACGCAGCGCGGATTTTTTCTGGTAAACATCTTTTGGGCCGCAGAGCAACACGGTGAAGTTTTCCGGGCGGTAATATTTGCGCGCGACGCGCAGTACATCGGCTTCGGTGACTTTGCGCAAATTCTTTGCATAGTTGGTAAGGTAAGAATCCGGCAGGCCATCCCACTTGAGCTGCAGGTAGAGCCTCATGTACTGCGCCGGGTTTTCAAACAAAAAGACAAACTTATTGCGCAGCGAGAGTTTTGCCTGCTCGATCTTCTTTGCGTCAATGTATTGCTTTGGCTGTGCCAGAATTTCGTCTATCAGCGCGAGCACATCAGGCAGGCTGGTATTTGCTGTCTGAGTAAACAATACGAGGCTGCCCGTGAAGTCGTCGGTCTCAAAGGATGAATATGCCGTGTACGCCCAGCCTTTCTCCGTGCGGATTTTCTGTGTCAGGTACGAATTAAACGAATCACCCCCGAGCAGAAAATCGAGTATGCGCAGTGCATAGTAGTCGGGATCCGTGTGTTTCATTCCGGGGGCACGGTAAATCACTGTCGTTTGCGGAATCTCTTTAGGCAGCATGCGCAGCTCATTGCCTTTAGCGATCGGCGAAACGTGCATTTTCTTCAGGTCAGGCGCATCTTTCGGTTGCACGGGGAGTTTTCCCAGTGTTTCATTGAGCAGTTTGCGCAGGCGGGGAGCTTCAATTGAGCCACTGACTGCAATACTCAGGCGCTCTCCGCGCCAGACGCGGTCATGCCACGCGCGCAGGTCTTCAGTTTTGAGGGCTGCAACGGTGCGGCGCGTGGCGTAACGCCCGCGCAATGTGTCGCCCCAGTAGAGCCGGCTCATGCCGAGCGCTGCCCATTTTGCCGGGTTTTCGTCGCGGCGTTCGAGTTCTTGCAGTACCCTCTTGCGCAGCAGTTCAAAATCATCGCCAGCCAGCCGCGGTTTCTGCAGAACCTCGAACACAGTCTGCAGGTCGCGCTCGAAGTAATGCGCCATGGAGCGCAGGTTGAAAGTCGAACGTTCAGCACCTGCGCTGAAGCTAAAGGCCGAGGCGCGGCTTTCAAGATAATTAGATAACCCATCACGGTTCATCTTGTCGGAGCCCGAGAAGACTACCGTGTCGCCCCACAGGCTGTGCAGACCGAGTTTGTCATCGGGTACTTCGAAGCCCCCGCCATCTATGATGACCTGCATGTGGACTAAAGGTACAGTGTCTGATTTGAGGTAATAAACTTCGATACCATTGTTGAGCCGAAAACGATCCACCACGGGGATTTTCGCTTCAGGCATCTCTTCGCGAATGTAGTGGTACCAGGGCCTGTCTTCGGGCTGCACTTTGGTTTTTTCGGCAGCAAGCGGCGCTAGCCCGAAAATTAACAGCGCGACAAACAGGTTCAGGTAACCCACGCGGTACATGGCAGGAGTATGGATAGCCATTATTTGTTAAACAGCTGCTTGTTCTTTTCTTTGAGCTGGTCGATATTAACCGAGCCTTTCACTTTTTCGAGCAGTTCGATCTGCCGGTTCTTCTCGCGCTCAAGAATGCGGTACTGCTCTTCTTTCATCGCGTTGAGTTGTTTGAAAAGTTTCATCTTCTTTTTGATAAAATCTTCCATGACGCCTTTGACCAGGGCATTATCAACGCCCGTTACCTGTTCACCCGGCTGTAGTTCAATGATTTCTTCTTCGCGGCTGGCTGGCGAAACGGCCACGACCCCCGTGTTGACAAAAACTCCCTGCGGAATGTCTGAATCTTCATGCGGTTGGGGCGATTCATCGCCGGCGCTCAGCACGAATTCGGTCCCCCGAATGCCCGCGACAAGCGTCGGGCTCTTGATCGTATACTTTGAACCCGGGCCCATTTTCGTGGCAAATTTTGTATAACCCCTGCCCGACTCAAGGTCGACCACGATGTTCGTCTTGCGGTCCTGTTCTGTCAGGTCGCTCAGCCGAATGGTTGAATAGGGGGCAAGGTGCAGAACGGCGACTGGACCGATCTGCACGTCCATCTTACCCTTCTTGGTGAACAACCGGTCGTTGCGAAAAAAAATCGTCTTTGGTTTCGCGGTCAGCGTTTTGCCGTCGCGTTCATAGAAACATTCGCCCGAAACCGAAAGCGCGGCGGCGAGCAGCTCTTTCGGTTTCTCCTGGGCAAACGCCGCGGTGGTGATAAGAAGGGTGGCTATTAGGGTGCGCATATGATCTCCTGCACCCTATTGGACGTTTCTCAGGCCGAAAAGGGAAAAAATTCAGTGGGAGTTATGGGGTAAAATCGGTTGTGCCCAGCGCCGTGGTTGTGGCCCCTGTGACGGTCAGGTTACCCGAGCTGCTGCTGGCGCCGAGGGTACAAAAGTAGCGGTAGGGACCCGAGGGGAGTAGAAAAGTGACGGCGCCATTTCCTGTAGTTGTACCAATGCCGCTACGGCTGTAGACCGCCAGCGGCTGCATCGTCGCAGAGGATGCTGTCACCGACATATCTGTCACCGCACAGCTGTATGATCCGGCACCGGCCTGCAGGTCAAAGGTGTGCTGCCGGAACAGTACGAGATTAGTGCCGTTAATCGTATAGTTTGTATTTGCCGTTATGCTAACAGTAGCCGTGGTGCCATAAAGATTTGCGCCGCTCGAAGAGTTGATCCAGCCGTTGCCGCCGCAGCCTGTTGGCTTCGCCCAGCTAACTGTTTCAGCGCCGTAGCGTATGGCGAAATAGAGGGTGTACGTTCCGGCTTCAAGCGCTGCCGGAGTACCCACTGTGGGACAGCCGGTCATGCTATCGACCCCGTCGAGCACGAGTGTTGCTGCACCGGTGCCGTCAGTCTGGGCGGCTGCATCGTACTGCGCCGCGTACAATGTGCCATTGCGGAAAAGTAATGCGCTGAATGGTTTGGTCTGGTGGTTGGCGTTCGCGCTTGCGATGTTCAGTGTCAGCGTGTACGTAGGCGGTGTTGTTGTGCCACCGGTTGCCACGTTATTCACCGGGGCGAAAACCTGCGACGACTGCGTGCAATTTGCCAATGCCGCGATGATCGCAAAAATCAGCGTACGTCTCATGGCAGGCTCCTCACGCAGCGGATGTTCTTCTTCGGCGGTTTAACGAGTGCCGACAAGAGCTCTGAGTGGTCACGCTGCGAAATGCTCGTGAAGCCCGAGAAGAAATTGAAGGCCCAGGCCTCATTATATGTCGGTGTATCAGGGCCAGAATTTGGGCCGCTCTTTGCATAACTCGTCGACGAGTGAAAATCTTCGGCTAAAAGATTGGGCGTCGGAAACACAGTCGTATCCATCGAAACTCCCACTGTGCCGAAGAGTGAGCGGTTTGAAATACTCTTGAGTTCGTTAATAGTCGGCGCGCGCCAGCGATATTTGTCTGTCAGGGGGTTAGTCATCACGTGGTCATCGTACTGTTCGTAGTTGAGCTGGTCACAATAGTTGAGTGCGTCGTTCCAGTAGTCACTGTCGTTGGTGGTGACCCCGTCATCGCCGCAGGTCGGCGAATCAAGCACTCCGCGCCGGCATTTCTGCCAGCGCAGTTTGTTGACGGTGTCGTCGACGATATGGCTGCCGAGATAAGTAACTTTGCTCGGGCCAGTCGCATTGACAAAAACTGTATATGCCGTGCCCGCTGTCAGATTTGTTGTCAGAGTTGCCGTATAACCCGAAAGGCTGACAGCCGTGACCGGCGCAATCGGGGTCGCTGTTGCACAATCTGTCGGCCAGGTGATTGGGGTCGCACTGATGATACAGTAGTTGGCAAGGTTACCCGCTTCGGTTGCATTGGGCAGCCGGTTGAAATTCACCTGCACCGTGGTCAGGTTGGGGGCAGAAACGCTTTTTACGTTAAATACGGTGGATGGTGCAGGCGAGGGAGGTATCGGCGTTGCCGTTGCCCGCGCCGTTTGCGCCGGGCCATTGAACAGTGCCCGATTGAGCGTGAGCGCCAATGGTGGTGTATCGATAATGTTTTTGACTACTTGCAACTTACCCTGATTAATATCATTCTGTACTGCAGTAGCAATACTAGCCGCAGTGTCTGAGGTATAACCAGTATTCTGCACCATGACGACCTGTTTAAGGGACTCTACGTAAAGTCGGGTATTCTGCGCGTAGCCGGTTCCCATCGCAAAGGCAGTAACCGGTTCAATATCAGTATTGGCAAGATCGGTTGCGATCGAACTTGAGGTATGGCCGTTCTTCACGTAGTAAACGAGATCGGGATTCGGACTGAGGTCAATAAAGTAGGCGCCCATGTTGTATGCCGTCGCCGTCTGCCACACATCGCTTGCCGACTGTATGTTGCTGACAAAAAGTTTGTAAGCCGTGTTGGCGCCCATTGCCGAGCCGAGTGTCAGCTTGTACGCATTGGTACCCGAAGGCAGGGCTGTGCTGATTGTCGGCGACGAAGGGCCGCAAGCGGTTGCGGCCGGCCCGGCGATGCAGTAGTTACTGAGCGTGCCGGCCTGCGTCGCGTTCGGCGGTTTGTTGAACTGTACAGTAACTGAATGCTCAGAATTGCTGATGTTGAAGTTGGGAGTTACCCCGGTGACGTTGAAGGTGGCATTACTGTCGGGGCCGATGAACGCTGCTGCGTTACCTGTGAGATCTGCGCCGGCCCCGACAATGTTCTGCGTAAAGTTCTGTGCCGGCGGTTCGACTGCGGGCCCTGCGACGCAGCGCACCTTGTGGCGGTTTGAAGTCGCGCGCGAAGTATTGAGCAGCGGGCCGCCGTTGCCGACATGACCCTTGCGAAATTCTACCATGTAGGCATTGCTGCGCCCGCTCTGACCGTTGAGCGTCACCGAGATTCCCGTCGAAGTCCAGAAGCCCTTATTAGTTGAGGTATTAGGAAATGGCCCTTCAGGAACAAACGGATTAGCGCCCTGCTGATAACCGTGTATTGCCGGAGCGTCGACTAAAAGTCCAAGCAGTGTAGTATTACGTGCACCGTAATCGACCAGGGTTTCGAGTTCGTAAACCGTCGGCAACCGCCAGTCACGGCGACCGCCGTAGCCCTGGCCATTATTCATGGCATTGAGGCTTGCGCACGAATTCACCGCGTCGCCCCAGCTGAAGTCGGTACCGTCGGTCATGCACTGATTGCTCGCGGTGTAATAGTACTGTCCCTGGCTACAGGTTTTCCAGACGAGCGTTGTTACGCTGTCGATCGAGTACGGGTGGCAATTTGTATTAGGGCCCATGCTATTGTTGCAGTTGGTCGCAAGCACGTTCAGTGGATTTACGCCGGTAACGAATCGGCGACCGAAGACCGTGCCACCTTTGCCCGTGCCATAAAATTGGGTTCCGTAGGTCGGGTTAATAGGATCCACAAAACCGTTCTGGCCCGCGGGATAATCCTGCGTACCAATCTTTGGCTCTGGTGCGCCGTCTTCGAGACAGCCCAGTCGTTCAATCCACTTGTCCTGGTTTGCGGAATAAAAATAGCACGATTCCTGCC
This sequence comes from Turneriella sp., assembly GCA_046346875.1. GTDB lineage: Bacteria > Spirochaetota > Leptospiria > Turneriellales > Turneriellaceae > Turneriella. The sequence goes on from JAXMHG010000004.1 coordinate 68,674, forward strand.
CCGTCGGGACCACCTTGTACCGCCCTGGGTTCCAGCTGACGGTGAAGCTCAGGCGACCATCGTTAGCGAGCGGCATGTCGTCGAGATTGAGCAATGATTCGTTTTTGCAGTCAACTTCTGCGGCAGTCGGCGAAGAACAAAAATCAAAGGCTATGACGTTATTCTCCGGCCAGCGCACCCAGCCCAGGTTGATGGTCAGGGTGTCGTTGGCGAAGGTGGTCGAAGACCATGTCCAGGTGTAGCCCGAATTGGCCACTCTGATCCAGCCGCCCGAGGTGGCGTCGTCGCGCACAAAGGTGTTGAGAACAGGGTTTGTGTCGACGCGCATCGTCATATCGAAGACGACGCGTATCTGCGTGCCGTTTACATCGGTAACGGGTGAAATGGTGCCGCCGTTTGCTGGGGTGGTTGAGACAATTTTTGGGTTCTGTTTTGCTCCCCGGCCCGAGATACTGTTTGCAGGTGGAGCGAAGCGCTCAAACCCCTGCTGGCAGGCGCCGAGGAATACGAGGAAAATGACCAACAGGTTCTTTATTTTTTTCGACATTATGAGGCTATTGCTCCTCTTAGTTATAGGAACCCGATGGGGTCATGGGCCAAAAAGATAGTAAACGAGTGTTTTCTTCTTGTTAGGGAGTATTTCCCTGAATCAGCTCACGCTCCGCCGCATTGAGATTATCAATCGAACTCTTGAGCAATGTCAGAAAAAATTCGGGATGCAGGCTGCCCACGAGATCTGCCGCGCGCTTGTCCATGATCGCCAGCGTCACGTCGGCGCTTTTGGCCTTCCATGTCTGCAGCCGTTCGGCTGCGCCTGCCATGACCTCAATGTCGCCGACCAGCCCGCCGGCACTGGTGTCGGTACCGAATTTGAAAGCTTCTTTATGGTCAAGCTGGACCATCGTGCCTTCGACGACAATGTAGATATTGTTGTCGCACTTGTCGCCTGAGCGGTACAGGTAGCTGCCCTGCCGCAGGTGGCGCTTGGGCAGGTTGCGCGCCTCGGTGAGCAGGTTAAACGGCGGCATCTTCAACCTTCTTAATGGCGCGCGCCGCGCGTTTCGCGACCACGCCGATCAGGCTTCCCAAAAATTTGGGATTGCTCCTGGCGAGCCATGCAAATGTCCTGAGGTCAATTTTGCCGAGCTTCGCTTCGGCCGACCTGACCGTCGCCGTTGCTGTTCGGGGAATCGAGCGGATGAGCGCCATTTCGCCAAAAAAATGCCCCTGCGACAGGGTGCGTAAGATGCCGAGACCCTGTTTGGCAATTTCGACTTCGCCGGAAAAAATAAAGTACATGCAGCCGTTCGAGGCTTCGCCTTCGGCGAAGACAATATTGTCGCGATGGCAGGTGACGGGCTGTATTTTGTGCGCGGCGTTCATTTCTGATCGATCAGGATTCTCCGCGCACGGGCTGTGCGGTACCAAGACCATACATCGTTACGCTTTCTTTTTTGCCGCGCAGCTGGGTTAACGGTAATTTTTCGCAGGCAATGCCCGGTGCGCCGAGTTCTCTCGTTTGTTCATCGATGATAACCGGGTACGGAAAATCTTTCGTGAGATCCTGCAGGCGCGCGGCAGTATTGACCGGGTCGCCCATGACAGCATATTTTATCATGCGCACTGAGCCTATGTTGCCTGCGAAGATGCGCCCGGTTGCGATGCCGATGCCAAAACCAAAAGGTACTTCTGACTTCTCGCGGCGAATGGTGTTGAGCATGTTCATATGCTTTTCAATCGCAAGGGCAGTCTGTACCGCATTCTGCGCATCGTTTTCTTTGGGGAAAGGACAGCCAAAAGTTGCCAAAATACCATCGCCGAGCAGTTCGTTGACTGATCCGCCGTAACCGAATATGAGATCCATCAGGTCGGCGAAGAGTTCACTGATCGTTTCTGCATAGGCCTGCGGGCCGATTTGTTCAGCAAGAGGCGTCGACCCCCGGATATCAAAGAACATGATCGATGCATCGACCAGGGTGCCGCCGAGCTCTGTGCTGATTTCTTCGTTCAGGATTTTTTCCACCAGGTCGTCGGAAAAATAGCGCTGCAGGCTGCGTTTGTCTTTTTCGAGTTTTTCGTTCAGTGCACGAATTTCTTTTCGGTAATTGACACGCTCGAATGCCTGCTGCACCTTCATTGAAACGTCGGCCATATTGAGTGGCTTGGGCAGAAAGTCGTCGGCGCCGGTCGACATACAAACGATGCGTATTTCCGGCGAATCTTCGGCTGAAATCATGAAGACGGGCATCGGTATTGGCCCGTCGGTATCGCGTATGTGTTTGAGAATTTCAATGCCCGGGTGGTCTTCGAGGTGCAGGTCAATGATCGCCATATCGGGCGTGTTGACGCTGAGGTAAGTTATCGCTTTTGCCGCGCTGTCAAGCAGGGTAACTTCGTAACCCCATGAACTCAGAAACTGCCGCAGGGCAGCTGCTTGCGCTTCGTCGTCTTCTACGATCAGTATGCTTTCCATGCTATCCTGGAAATTCTGTTCAGACTCCGGCCAGTTGCGCGAATGGGTGGTTCTGCAGTCGTTGCAGCGCCTCTGCCGAACCGTGGCGCGCAAGCAGGTCGCCGCTTCCGCCAATGCCGGCGTAGAGTTGCTGCGCGGCAGCCTTGCTTGTTTCGGGGTAAGGAATCTCAAGCAGCGTCGCCGCGGTCACGGCTGCGATAAATGTAAGTTTTTCCATTGGTTCGGTAAGCGTGCCGGCATCCGTCGATGGTGTGATCTCCATCAGTTTCTGGTAAATCTCAGGCAGGCTCCAGTGTACCGCAGCTTTCTTGCCCAGCTCGGTATGGGTGACGCCATAAGACTGCTTTTCCAGCTGCGCCAGGTTCCATTTATTTTTTTCACAGGCCGCGAGCATATCGCTGTAGTGGCCCTCGCGCTGCAGTGCAAGCAGGTTCATGCCAATACTGTGGAGTAAAGCTGCCAGGAAACCTTCTTCTGCCTGCGCCTTCATTGTTGTCCCGCTGGCCACGGCCTGGGCCGTCAGCGCCGCAAAGATGGGGTAACGGTTGAGATACTTGCGGAAGGTGTCGCTCTTGTATGCCGAAGCCATCGCGCGCGTACTTAGGTAGACCACGAGGTTCTTGGTTGCTTTTACCCCCAGCACCGCGAGCGCATCTTTGAGTGATTTCACCTTGCCCGAGCGACCGTAAAACGCCGAATTCGATACGCGCAGCAGATCGGCGCTGATTGCCCGGTCAGGGAGTATCAGCTTTTCCAGTTCGGCTGCACCATTCTTTGGGTCATTTGCATCGAATCGTATTACTTGCGCGACAATGGTCGGTAATGGTGGGATAGCAACATCCTGCATTAACGCACGCACCCGGACGCATTCCTGTTGCGAAAAGCCTTTTTCTGAAGCGGAAAATCCCTCTAAAACAGGTGAAGGTTAGTCACAGGCTAACAGGCCGTTGTCAGGGCTTTTACCAAAGACCGCCAAACCGGTGCATGACACCTGTAAGTGCAAAAAGTATACTAGTGAGTGTAACCAGTGTAATATGCACCGCCAGGTTTGGCAGAGTCTTTTCGCTCAATCGGGGAATCAACCTCAGCCGTGCATGCAGTGCCAGTGTGAGAGTAATCAGCAGAAGGAATAATTTCGCAGAAACGGTGCGTGATGAAGGTGATTGCAGGGTAAACCATTGCGAAACTTCGGGTAGTTGAAGCGATGCCATCCATAAGCCGGTTACCACGAGTGTCACGAGCGCTGGTATGCCGATTTTCTCAAAATGCTGCTCGAAATCCGTGATGCGGCGATGGTCGCGCGTTCTGAGCGCGGGTAGCAGCACTGCTGCAAAAAGTACGATGTGGCCGCCGGTCCAGATTGTCGCCGCGAGCAGGTGCACACTGATCAGTATGGGGTACATTAGGGGTAGCCTCCCTGCGCATATTGGGCAGCGACAGAAGGTATGTAGCGCATGTCTTCCATGATGATATGTTCGGTCAGCCAGGTTTCCATGAATTCAGTGAGTTCATCGCGGCTTAGGAAACCTTTAGCGAGCTGTGCCTGTAACAGGCCCAGGCGCGTTCTCATGAATTCGTGCATTGCCCGGTGGTAGGCAAGGTTTTCGTAACCAGCCTGCTCCATGACTTTTTCCTCGAAGGTGAAATGATCATTGGCATAGGCTACGATGTCTTTGACAATTTCGGCGAGGTCGTCTTTGGTGCCGTTTGCTTCCGCAGTGCGACCAAGTCTTGCGCCCAGGCCGAACAGGTACTGGTGCTGCCGGTCGATTTCCGGTACGCCTACAGTATATTCAGAGCGCCACTCAGGCATTTCCATTTTGCTCTCCTTGTGTTGTTAAAGCCGGAATATAACGCATGTCTTCGCGCAGCACGTGCAGTTTGAGCCAGTTACGCAAGAATTCTGCAAGCTCGCGCGGGTCGAGCCTTCCGGACTCCACATCAGAGGCAAACCGGGTAAGTTGCACCCGCAGGCGCTGGTGCGACTCACGGTGCTCCGCAAGATGCGCATAGCCTGCTTCTTCCATACATTTTTCTTCAAAGGTAAAATGGCGCTGTGTGTACAACGTGAGCTCTGCAAGCAGTTGCCGTTGTGCGACCGGGTCTGGTAGTCCACTCAGGCTTCGAATAAAACGGTTAGCCAGCTCAAAGAGATAGCTGTGCTGTGAGTCAATTTCGGGAATTCCCGTCGCGTAGTTGGCGTTCCATTCGAGCATTTCCATTTTGAGATCCTAACCTGGTTTACCGTCTATTCGGGGTTGCCAGAGAACAGTTGCATAAATAAAAGTAAAAAGGCTGAATGCACCCAACCAGAGCGCAGCCGACCACGTGTAGGCTGCAAGTGGCAATCCTGCCAGGACGAGTGACACGCGCAAGACGAGAGCGCCGTGAATCAGTACGTAACCTGCGTTGATGAGCGGACTTGCGTGAATTTTCCTGCCGGTATGCCCGAGTGAAACCCGCGTCATCATACCAAAAATAAAAATCGCGGCAGAGCCTATACCGAGCACATGCCACGCCGGTGAAGCCGCTGCACCGCTCACCAGCGACGCGGCCAGCATCATGAGGCCGAGTAGCAGCCAGAGATAGCCCGAGAAAAGAATCGCGAGAATCGGTTTGCGCCACGAAGCCAGTGGGTTCCAGTTGAGCCAGCGAACGGCATTGAGCCCGGCGAACGCCAGGATGGCCGCAGCGGCCGCGTAGCGTAAACTGTCGTGCAGCGGTAGTGCCGCGTACACGGCGATCAAAAACAGGGTCATCGGAAAAATGCTGTTCTCCAGGCGCTGCGAAATACGAGGCTTCGCCTCGGGTATCGCCAGCGAGGTGAAAAAAGGCAGAATTCGCCCCGCGATGATGACAATGAATGCCAGCACGACGAGAAGCCCCATGTGAATGCTATGCTGCACAGGCATCAATGCCTGGGGTGTAAGCAGGGCGATAAGGGCAAGGAGCTGCGCAGCGATGAAGATACCATGCAGGTAGACCACCTTGTGGTTGTGTTTCTGCACGGGCTGCAGAAGGGGTTTCATTCGCGTGAGTGCGAAAGCTCCCCCTAAGATATCGATGCCTGCGCCGAAGTAAACCAGCGGAGCGGGTAAGAACCAGGCGACCCTGCCGAGTAGCCAGCTGGTAAAAACGATCGCGAGTGGTCCGCGCGTCAGCATCTGCTGGCCGCACCAGTTTTGCCCGGCGGTAAAAAGGAAGCCCAGGATCGCGGCCCGGCAGAAACCGAAGACCATTTCGTAGCTATGCCACCACGTGCCCGCAATAGCCGTCGGCAGAATATCACTACCTGTCAATTTGGCGAGCCAGACAGAAATGATAAAGAGTGCATGCAATCCGGTTGCGAGAAAAAAAACCCGGAAGGCGGTGGCAAAAACCGGCCAGTGAAACATACCTGCAAGGTGGGGCAGGTCAAGGCCATCGCCCTTGATCAGGATCAATTATGGGCGAATTTTCTCCCTAAAATTGTCAACGCTCACACTGAGACCGGCGTGCTGCAGAATAATTTCCCCCTGCGGTGAAAGCAGGCTAAAAAGCGATGAATGGGCAAATTCGCCGTCATCCTGCTTTTTGTAATTAACTCCCAGCGCAGCAGCTACCTCGCGAATGCTTTCGGCTTTGCCCGTTAGCAGCACGAACGAATCGGTCAGTTTCATCTTGGCTATAAACTTCTGCAGGTTGGCGGGGGAGTCACGGTCAGGGTCAAACGAAATCATCAGGAAGGTTGTGTTGGCGCGCTGCGCCGATGACAGGTTCTTCTCGAGCCTGAGCATCTCGGCTGCGATACGCGGGCAAATCGCTGTACAAGTGGCGTAAAACATGGCCACGACGACATACTTGCCCTGCAGCTGGTGCAGCATTAATTGTCTGCCGTTCTGGTCTGTGAACATGTCGTGAAACTGGTAGAGTGAAGCACCTGAAACTTTACCTGCCTCCATCTTGTGGTGCGCGTGCGGATCGACTTCTTTTTTGCAGCTGATTACCGCATTCGCAAGAGCAAACATGCTAATGAGTATGATCATTCTTTTCATTATTTATCCCTGGCACACCGGAAGCCGAGATTATTGCCGGTGTAGTTTCCCTTGAGAGAGCTGCGCATGCCATAGCGCATGTAGGTTGCATAGTTGCGCAAATCACTGCCTGAAAGCGACGTGGCACCGCAGAAGAGGTTCGATTCGGTATCGGTGTCCGCGCGTGAATCACCGGTGACGGTAGACGAATTGAAATCATCGACCCATTCCCAGATGAGGCCATGCAGGTCGTGTACGCCTTGCGGGCTCACGAGCCCTGAGCCGATAGTTCCGCCGGTCGTCTGGTCGTTCGGTTTACCGAACCAGGCAAGAATCCTGCTGTTCGCGTCGCTGCGCTGGTCCCACTTGTTAAAGGTGGCTACATATTCCCATTCATACAACGTCGGCAGGCGTTTGCCTTGCGCCGCGCAGTATGCCCGCGCCGCGTACCATGAAACCTGTGTCATGACGACGCTGTTCGATGGTTGTGAAAGATTAATTGTTTTGAGATAACCCTGGTCGGCCTTGATGGGGGGAGCGTTACCCCTCTGCCAGGCCGGGTGTGCCGCAACAAAAGCCGCGTACTGGGCAACACTGACCGGGTATTTATCCAGCACGAACGATGGAACTTTGACCGGCTTCTGCTCTTTGCGGAGGTCAAAGGGACGAAAACTGCCCGCTGGAATGCGCACCATCGTGCCATCACCAGCGGACAGGGCAGCCCAGCTAAGAACCAGGCTGCAAATTGTCAGGTTAGACTTCAGTGCACGCTCCGCTGAGCGGCAACTTCCTGTGGCGTCACTACGCCGCCCGAGTTGCCCCATGAATTGAGCACGAAGCTGAGTACGTTTGCGACGTCTTCGTCGCTGAGGCCCAGTGCAGGCATCACGCTGTCGTATTTTTCTTTATTCACGACGATCGGACCACTTTTGCCTTCGAGGACTACTTTTATTGCACGGACTTTGTCCGCGTTCAGGTAGTCAGACTTCGCCAAAGGTGGAAATGCCTTGGGTACTCCCTGGCCTTCGTTCATGTGGCATGCCTGGCAGGTGGTGCCATAGATGCGTTTGCCTTCGGCGATGCGCTCTTCTTTAGATTTGGCGACAACCTTCATGTCTTTTTCTGCGGGCATCGTCTGTGTCGCGCCACCTTCGCCGAGGTAGACAGTATCAGCCTGTTTGCCCGAGTAGATCGCGGTGTTTTCAGGGCCTTCAGCCTTCAGAATGCCCAGCGCCCCCTTGTTGAAGGTACGGAAGATTGAGTGGTCAACGATCACGTAGTTGCCGGGTACATCCATCTTGAAGTCGACGATCGCAGAACCGCCAGCGGGAACGAGAGTCGTCTGCACGTTCTTCTGGTTCTTCTCCGTACCACCTTCGGTATAGACGTGATCAAAAATTTCACCGATGACATGGAACGACGACACAAGGTTCGGACCACCGTTGCCGACATACAGGCGCACTGTTTCGCCAACTTTTGTTTTGAGCGCCTTGTCACCGGTCATTGAACCGACAGAACCGTTGAAGACCACGTATTCAGGCCGTTCGTCGAGCGCCTTGTTCATATCGAACGGTTGAAGACCGGCCTGGCCGTTTTTGCCCTTGGTATAGAACTCTGACTGCATCACGTAGAATTCTTTGTCGACTTTGGGCATTCCACCTTTGGGCTCGACAAGGATGAGGCCGTACATGCCGTTCGCGATGTGCATACCCACGGGCGCGGTCGCGCAGTGGTAGACATAGAGGCCCGGATTTATTGCCTTAAATGAAAATTTCGAACTGTGGCCGGGAGAAGTCAGCGAGGCTGCCGCACCACCGCCGGGGCCGGTCACGGCGTGCAGATCAATGTTATGCGGCATCTTGCTCGTTGGGTGGTTCGAAAGCGTGAATTCGACATCGTCGCCCTCGCGCACGCGAATCATCGGGCCGGGTACCGTGCCGCCGAATGTCCAAAACGTGTACTCTACACCGTCGGCAAGGCGCCCCTTGAGCTCTTTTGTTTCGAGTTCAACGATCACCTTGGCGTTGCCGCTGCGGTCGATCGGTTTTGGGACCTCAGGCGCATGCGTCAGAACTGCCTTTTCGGTCTTTGTACCACAGGCAATGAAGGTTGGTACCGCCAGCGCCAGCAGAAACAGGGCGGCAGTGGTATGAGAGAGTGTTTTTTGCGATTTCATGGATCCTCCTGGAATCTGCCCAAATTATAGACCGGAAAATCCTTTTTGTAATTGATTTGCATCAAGACAGTGACAATTTATTGATGTTAGGAGCAGGCCGATTGATCTGGCTCAATTTTGATTCTTTTTCTGATGCGGCTTTCTGCTATGGTTCAGAAATGCCCCGGTTTTGCTGCCCATGAACACAATCGACTTTGGTGATCTTGCCCCTACCAGCGCAGAAAAATTGCGCGCTATTGCGCATTACCGGCGCTTTAGCCGCAACGAAGCGGTGTTTCGCGAGGGTGATCGTTATGCGGGACCGTTCCTGGTCACTGAAGGGCAATTCAAAATCTATATGCTTGGCGATGAGGGCAAAGAAGCCATCATGCATATCTTCAGGCCGGGCGAGCTGATTGCGGGCGGTCCGCTTTTTCTCGGGGGTAATTATCCGGCCTATTGTGCCGCGCTGTCCGATGGATGCCTGGTGGCTTTCGAGTATGACCGCCTGAAGAAGTTACTTGTGACAGATGATGCCGTGAATGGTTTTTTCGTGGGCAAGAGCGTCAGGTTGATACCACGTTTAAAAGATAAGATTGAGAATCTCACGCTGAAGAATGCCGAGGGGCGAATTTACGCTTACTTGAAATCGCTTGGGGCAGACAAGGCACCGATAGAACTTGATATACCCAAGAACCAAATTGCGGCGCTGCTCGATCTCACCCCCGAGTCAGTCAGCAGAATCTGTAACCAGCTGATCAGTAAAGGCATACTGGTGGTTGAGGGCAAGACGTACCGCCTGCAGCCTTAAGACCGTAATGCCGGTTGAGTAACGGGCTATGATTCTTTCCAAACTTCGGGAGTTATGGTTGTTTCGCGCCCATGATCCGAAAAAGAAATATCTCCGTCCTGGATCATACACTGCAGTTGCATGGTGCGCTCTGACATACCGGACAAGGGCCTGACCTGGTCATCGGGTAAGAACTTCACGCACAGGTTGTCAAAGCGGTCGAGCGATGCTTTGATGGATTGCCACCACGGTTTCGCGCGGTGCGCGCCATAGCAATAGACATATACTTTGCGCGCGCGGCCACATGCTTTGCGTATACGCTTCTCGTCCGGCTGCCCGATTTCGATCCATTCCAGAATTTCGCCGGAGAGATTTTTGCGCCAGAGCGCGGGAGTGTCTTCGGTACTGATGCCCCCTGCGAATTCAAGGGCTGGGTCGGCGTGTATGGCGAAGAGCAGCAGGCGCAGCATCATCCGTTCGTCTGTTTCTGAAGGATGCCGCGCGAGCGTCAGCTTATGCGACTGGTAGTAGTCGCGGTCGGTATCGGTCACCTGCAGGTCGGCCTTAAATATGGTGGATTTTATTGCCACGGGCCGTACGCAACCGGCCGCCATCTCTTTGCGTAAAGAGGTTTTGCCGGGTGTCTTTAAAAGATTGCAGGCGAACGATCGAGTTCGCGTAAGACCTGGCCATAAGCTTGCGAAATTTCGTCCTCGGAAAACAGGTGGTGTTTCTTCTTCTCTACACCATATTCCGAAAGAACAAAGTGCCGCTTTGCCACGACACCGTGGTGTGCGAGGCAGTGTTCAACGCACTTCAGCGCGCAGCCATCGAGCGCGATGATCGGCCGGCCGCTTTTCGCCGTGCGCACCAGCGGCTTCACACCGCCGCCGACACCGGCAATACACGACATCTCGGCGTGGCCTTCGCGGTCGAGGCGGAGCGCGATGGAATTGGCCATCTGTGCTGCCGAAGAGCAGCCTGAACACGAATAAACGAGCGGCAGCTCAGGTTGCATGCGGCCTCCGGGCCAGCAGAAAGAGGGTCGCGGTAAAAAGAACAAGTGCATTCGCCTGGTGGAGTGCACCCAGCGAAACAGGTACTGCCTTCAGCAGTGTAAAAACACCGAGCACAAACTGCAGCATGTATGCCATGACAATTAACGCCAGCGGGTGCCCCAGGGAGATATTTTTACGTTCGCGCCAGAGCTGCCAGAAAAAGAAAATGCCGAGTGCATAGGCGAAGTTGCGGTGTATGAACTGGATCATGATTGGGTTGTCAGAAAAATTCGATAGAACCGGGGAAAATCCCAGCGCGCCTTGCGGAAAGTACTGCCCGTTCATGAGCGGAAACGTGTTGTACATCTTACCCGCCTTCAGCCCGGCGACGAGTGCACCGCTGGCCATCATGACAAAGACGAGGATAACATTTGCCCAGGCGAGCCGTCGCGAGCCGGGAAGGCCGGGCCGTTTTTCGAGGCTCCATGCGGTCATCATCATCAGCGCATAAATAAGCACCGCGGTCATGAGGTGGCTGGTCAGCCGCAGGTGGCTGACATGCGCGTCGTTCACCAGCCCGCTCTTCACCATGTACCAGCCGAGAAAACCCTGTAAGCCTCCTAGCGCGAAGATGATACCGAGTCTGAGCGACAGCGGGCGGTCGATGCGCCTCAGCACGAGAAACCAGGCAAACGGCAAGAAGAAAATCACGCCAACGAGACGCGCGAAGATGCGGTGGATGAACTCCCACCAGAAGATGTTCTTGAACTCGGGCAGCGTCATGCTGTGGTTCACGAGCCTGTATTCGGGGGTTGCCTTGTATTTTTCGAACTCGGCCAGCCATTCGGTTTCGCCCATGGGTGGTACAATGCCGCTCACCGGTTTCCACTCAACGATCGACAGGCCCGAACGCGTGAGACGGGTGATGCCGCCAATCACGACGATGGCAAAAACGACTGCTGCGCAAACGAAGAGCCAGTTTGTGATGGCCCGGTGGGATTCAGGTCTTGTCGCTTGCATCGTCTATAAGTCTCCTTATCGACCGCCACTCTTCGGGCATTTTTTCCCCTTCGGTCAGCAGAATGGCTTTGTCGGAATCGTCGGCCATGTCACGGCGGTGCAGTATCTCTTCGCTCTGTTCTGCCAGCTGGTGCAGGGGACGCAGAATCCAGAGCCAGACAGGTAGAAGCACTAAGAGCACACAGGCAACCAGCAGGCCGAAGTTCTCCCAGAACAGATCGAGGGTAAAATAGCTGATACGCGAATCGGTGATCGATGTGAGAGGTAGCCTGCGAATAGCGATGCCCACTGGCTGGCCCAGCGTTATAGGCTTACCGTCTGCGCCGACATGGCAGGTTTGGCAAACTGGCTGCGCCTTGAGCGGGTAAGCGTATTCGATGAACTGCTCCGTCTGGCGGAACGCAGCTTCAGCCGTTTGCATGACACGCTTTTCAAAGTCGTTTTGCGGCTGGCGGTCCTGGCGCTTACCGAACTGGCTGTCGAGAAACTCGCTGCGCCTCAGTTCGATCGGAATCGTTTTATCGGCGCTGATGGCGTACAGGGCACGCCTGACGTATTCTTTGTCGCCGTTGGCCGCAGTGACCACGACGCCGATGATTTTCTCGAATGCCTGCATTTCACGGTGAATCTGTTCTTCGACCGTGAGGCGGGTAAATCGCTCTGCTGCCGGGAGAAAATACAGCTTGATCACCAGCGAGGCGAGCGTGAGAACCGTGGTGGCCAAAATCCAGATGCGGGTAGAGATTCTCATGTCAGCGTGTTGCTCCCTTCGTTTTCGTCATCGTCCTTGAAACCGCCGGCGAGCCAGAACGCGCCAAAAATTACTCCGATTACCGAACCAAAAAACAGCACTGACATGAAACTCATCGCCATCAGCGCCGAAAACATGTTGCGCGCGCGGCGCATGCCATAGTCAAACTCGGTTTCACCCGGCTGCTTCTCGCCTGTCCAGCCACAGAATTCCTGCAGTGAGGAGTAGCTGATAATTTCACCACGGGTTTTGGCGCGCATCTCAAAATAGAAGTCTTTTATGCCATTCGCAGCACTCAGACCCCATAGTCCAATCAGAATGGAGATAAAGGTACCCTTGTTGCGCCTGATCATAAGCTTTTTTTTACCTCGTCGAAGAAGCGTGCCTTGTTGCTTTCGAGGCCGCGGAACTCACGCGTGACCCGGCCTTTTTTATCGGCGACGATAAAGATGTTACTATGAGCGTAGACGAGCTTGCCGTCGATGGTTTTGTTGTACTGGAGTGCGTAGGTGTCCGCAAGCCGCTTCAGTGTTTCATTATCTGTCGTCAGTACCCGCCAGTGGTCGCCGGTAATGCGGTACTTCGCGAGAAAACCTTTCAGGTCTTGCGGCCGGGCGCGGTGGTCTTCAAAAGTGAATACCAGGAATAATCCGTCTTTTCCGAAGTCAGGCGAGTCGTTCTGAAACAGGCGCAGGTCGTTCATGATCAGCGGGCAGGACATACCGCAGTCTTTGAAAACAAACGTCGAAATCGTATTTCGGTTGGCAAAATCGCTCAACCTCACCTGCTTGCCGTCCTGGTCAGTAAAGGTACCGTCAAATTGCAGCAGGTTTGCACGCTGCGGGTTCAGCTTGTCCTGCCAAAAGTCGCGCGGGCGACCGGCAGACATAGAGTACCAGGCAATATACGCCGACGCTACCATCAGCGAGAGCGCGATGCCGCGCAGAATCCAGAGGCGGGTAGTCTTAGTGGGTTGCATGCAGTCCTCTAAAATAACTGGCGATCTCTTTCTGGTGCTGTAACGCATCGGCGATTACCTTGGCATAATTGGCCCGCACCGGCTTCAGCTGCGAGAGCAGCGATTCGGCGCCCGCTTTTTCGCCGATTGCCACGCGGTGCAGTGCCAGGTTCAGCAGGGCGGGGGGGTATTCTTTGTTGAGGGTCACGGCGCGCTCGAAATCGGCCGTTGCCGCTGGTGCGTTACCAGTTCTCAAGTGCAGCAGCGCGCGGCGAATATAGAGTTGCGGTTGAGCCGAGTTTGCCCGTTCTGCCATTTCGTAGAACTTGAGCGCCCGGGTGGTATCGCCGGATTCTTCGAGGCAGACGCCCATCTGAAACAGGTGCTTGTGGCGAATACGCGGGTACTGGTTGATCGCGAGGTCGGTTTTCTTGGCTTCGACGCAGTCTTCGGTGCGTAACCGGCGTTCTTCGATGCGCCGGCCAAAATTTTCCGCTTCGGCGCGGGCCGCGGGTTCAGCCATCGCCCGCTGCAAATAGTAGCGCGCCATCGCGGTATTGCCTGCGCTGTCGACATCACGCGCGGCGCGCAGTGCAAAGCTTTGCTCATATGCTTTTTCGGTGGCTGGCTTGCACGCTGTGAGAACAAGCGCCGCGAACAGTACAGCGATTCCGGTTTCCATTTTCGCGTGGCGCATGTTACTCCTTGCCCGTTTCGTTCCGGGGCTTTTCTTTCAGTGTGCGCAGGAAAATTTTAGCCTGGTTCGGCTCATAGTCGAGCAGCTTCACTTCTGATTGTGCAAAGTCGAGCTTTTCTGTGAAGGCATTCTTTTTACCCGCAGAGCCGGTATCACGTTCGTGTAGCTCGACGGTTACTTCGTGGCTTCCGGGTACTGTTTGCACTTTGAGCATCACGTAGGTGATGCCATCGCGCTGAAAACCCGAAGGTCTGAAGGTCTGGTTCGCGAGTTGCTTGCCGTCGACAAGCACCGTGATATCCACGTCGCGCCGTGCGCGGCTGCAGTATTTCGAAGCGACGCTCTCGGTTGCCTGTTGCAGAATGCGCTCGCGTGCTTCAGGTGTCAGGTTCTCGAGTTTAACAAGGCCGGCCATACGCTGAATGGCCTGGTCGCGCGCGTCGGCAGGTATCTTGTCAGGCGAGCAGGTTTCTTTGTCGCTCTGGTAAAAGAAGTCCAGGCGCAGCAGCGCCGTATTTTTTGCCGCTTCGATCGCGCCGAAGCGCCCGGTCGAACCGAGGTAGAATACCCAGAGCAGCAGCGCAAAGACCACTGTGCCGGTAGAAAGAGACTGCAGCCAGTTACCCGGTTTGAGAAAAGAAAAGAGTCGGGCTGGCAGCGGTTGCCGGGTGTTGACGATGCGGCGGAGCTCAGAGCCAAACGCGGCTTTCTGCTGCCCGTTGAAGCGGAAGCCCAGGATCGGAAATTCACCCGGCACGCGACGAAAGTTCGGTTTGCGCTTCAGTTCGATACGGTCCATGAGCCACCGGTTGCCCTCGCGGTACCAACAGTCGCCTTCGGGGCAGGCGCCGATGATCAGCCCTTTTGCGCCACCTGCGCGGATTTTTTCAGTCTCGCTGACGCCGAGTTTGCCGGTGCACGGAGTGATTGCCAGGACGGTGCCGGCCTCGTAATCTCTCAAAGCTGAGCCGTTTGCATCAAGGCCCAGCGAGTGCGCCCGGCCCTGGCAAACGAGTGCCACCCATTTGTCTTTGGCCTGCGACCAATCGGGCTCGCTTGCAGTCTCGCCGGGCTTCACATGCGTGATCGCATCGTAGGTGCATGAACCTGCGCAGATGCCGCAGCCCGAGCAGAGGTCGGTGTCGATAGAAACCAGAAATTTGTGCGGACTGTGGGTGGCTTCGCCACCCGCAGTCCGAGTTACCATGTGCATCGCCTGGTAGGGGCAGTCGACCGCGCAAAGGCCACAGCCAGTGCATTTTTCGGCAATGACGCCTGCCGTGACGATCTCGCGTTTTTTTAAGAGCCAGGGCAGTGCGACGAGCAGCAGAAATCCCGCCGCCATTGCGGTCCAGGCTATCCAGCCGAAGCGCGATTCAAAGACTGCTGCAAAGAAAAGATAGAACCAGTCGGGTTGCAAGAGCTCGGGCATCTTCTCGGCCTCTGCTTTGCCCACCATGTTGATCGGAAAAATGAGCGTGTAGAGCGCCAGCGCGCCGAGAAATGCCAGGGTCAGCTTGCGCGGCGGAAAAAGTTTCGCGCGCGAGACACGCAAGAGGTGCACGAACAGCAGTAAGATAAAGAGCAGGGGGATAAACAGGTGCACGATGAGTACAACCCACATGATCCATTTGCCGAGCAGTGCAGGTGATGAAAACGAGCGCGGCAGTGTATCGCCGAACACGCGCAACCCCGCCAGCAGCTCCGAAGTTTTTTCCATGACGAAGCGCGCATTGGCGTCGAGCGGCAGAATATAGCCGGTGAGGCCCTGCACGAGCATAAAACCGAGAATAATGAGGCCGCTCACCCAAGCGAGAGTGCGGTGGTTCTGGAATTTTTCTTCGAAGAGCATGCGCGCCATGTGCAGCAGCACGAAGAACATCATTGCGTCGGCGGCGTAGCGGTGCAGGTTGCGAATAAAGCGCCCCAAGAGCGCGCTTTCGGTCATATATTTGACCGATTCATAACTCTGGTGCACCGACATGTTGTAGTAAATAAACATGAAGAGACCAGTGATCAAAAGAACAAAGAGTAAGATGACAGGCAATGCCCCGAGGTAATAGAGAAAGTTGCCCTTCTCGGTAAAGGCGTGGTTGAATGCGCTGTCAGCGCGGTGAAATAAAGAGAGAAATGATTGAAAAATAGGGCGGCGATATTTCATAGTATTGGTTTGTTCTGCAAGGCTGCCGCAGGCAGCCTTGCAGAAGCAATCTTAATAAACTGTCCAGTTTTTGCTCAGGGCCAGCCACTGTGTGAAGTAGACGACCATGAACCACGCGAGAAAGATGAGCGCGAGCACGAAGCTGCCCGGCGCATGCATCTTTTCTTTCGAATCGTTGTTGTTAGACATTGTTCCTCCTTAAGGAAAGGATTTTAAGGGGTGGTTACCACCGCTTAAGAACCCCGTTTGGTGTGCGCGGACGCATCACCCATTTTCAGCCATTTGCGTGCTGCGGTGAATATGGTTCGATTTTCGACGGAATTTTTTCGCCGAAGAAGACCGACAGCACCGCAACATAGATGAACATCAACAGGCCCGTGAAGGCCAGAATTGCGCCGATACCGACCAATGCCAGCATCGTGTACATCGCCGGGTCAAAGGGCACCTGGATCACCGCGTTCTGGAACGTCACGTCCCAGTGGCGGCGGGGTGCACCCATGACACCGGCAAAATGCATGCCGGTCGCAAACATCATCAGGCCGAAAGCGAAAACGTATGGCTGATATTTTGCGATCTTTTCACCGATCAGCTTGCGCTGCAGCACGAGCGGAATGACATAGTAGGTGAGCGCCATGAACGCGAGAGTGGTACCTCCCACGACTGTCATGTGAAAGTGGCCGGGAACACGCAGGTTGTTGTGTGACAGCATGTTCAGCTGTTCAACTGACAGGATGATACCGGTCACGCCACCGAAGAAGCCGAAGATCACCATCGAGAGCGCCATGCCCGAGAAACCGGGTTGGCCCCACGGGGCGTTGGTCAGCCACTGAAAGAGCCCGCGGGTATAACCCTTGGCGCGCTGTGCCGTTTCAACCGCTGCCGGAATCGAGAACGCGTGGATCATCGAGCCGATGGTCGCCGCGTAGAACAGGTAGCTGGTGTTGAAGATACGGTAGGTCGCTGAGAGGCCCGGGTCGACGAGGTTGTGGTGAATCGAACCGAGGTTAATACCGAGCAGGTAGAGCACGAATGCCCAGCGGCACATTTTCTGGTTCACGGGTTTGGCGCCCGTGGTCAGGTTTGCCAGCAGGTACCAGATCGAGACCATCGCCGCGAGGTTCAGCTGCTGCGCTGAGTGGCCAAAGCCCCAGAACGAAATACGGAAGTATTCGGGGTCAACACGATCAATGATGCCGATCGACCAGAGGAATGCCGGGATAAACGCGGCTGCACCCGAAACGAGGGTAAAGATCGCGATGATAACCGCGACGAGAATACCGAACGTGAAGAGCGGCAGGCTGCCTTTATGCCATCCTTCTCTTTTAGCAATGACCAGTGCGTACAAAAACTGGAAGCAGTTGATCAGAGCGCCGACGGCAAAGAGTATGATACCCAGGTAAAATGCTGGATGTGCTTTCAGCGGCGGGTACGCCGTGAACATCACGTCAGCTTTACCCATGAACACGACCACTTCGACCATGATCGCACCGGTAATCATCAGAATGTAGTTAAACCAGCCGAGCTTGATGCCGGGATAACGCGAACCGAGAATCGTCTGCGCTGCAAAGATGACACCGGCCATCTCGAAGAAGACAATCCAGAACACGAGCATGGTAATGCCGTGCGCGGTCACGAAGCGGTAGAAGAGATCTTGCGGCAGAAGGTGTACTGCAGGCCAGCGCGTCAGCGCGATCAGAAGAGCGAGAACTCCCCCGACGAGCAGAAACACCACGGCCGAAACGGCGTTGATCCAGATGAGGCGCTGCGCCGGCAAATGGACTTTGAGTCCGGTGGTCGGGCAGGTTCTGAACTGGTTGGTAATATCAGCTATACTCATGTTAATCCTCCACTATCACCTGGCCAACCATGGTGTCATGGCCGAACTTTTCACCCGCGAACATGCAATATTCATTGCACACCAGCGAGAATTTGCCCGTTTCATTCGGACTCAGGGTGATGACAAAGCTGTAGTCGGGCAGAATCTGCAGGTTCAGGTTCTGCGGTTGCAGCGAAAAACCGTGCTGGTAGTCGAGCGACGACATATGGATGCGGTAGGTTTTGTTCTTCTTCAGCACGAGAGCCGGGCGAAACTGCCAGGCCTGCGCGACGAGAAACGTATCACCCACTTCTTTCGTCGGTGCGTCGACCACGGGAATGCCGCCAGGTTTACCGTTGTGTGTCACCAGCTGTCCCTGCGCATCTTTGCGCTGGTATTTGGCGATGAACTTCTCGGCGACCTGGCCATACTCTTCAGGATTCGTCTTGTAGGTTTCAGAAGAGATATTCTGGTTCCAGAAGTGGCCGAGCGGCATCATGATGAACATGACGATACCCCAGGCAATCGAGATGTAGAGCCAGATGCGCTCTTCGCGGTTGAAAGGCTCCCACCAGTTCTTTTTGGGCGTTTCTAAAGGCATAGTTGCTCCTATTTGCCCGGCAGAAGGTACTGCTGGTTACTCTGCGCCAGGTAGTCCTTCAGTTGGGTGTTATTGAATACGAAAATTTCGAGCATGCCCCAACCGAGGTAAAATATACCCGGAAATGCCATGCCGATAATCAGCAAGAACCAGATGTTATCAAATGCTCTCTGGCCCAGCGTGCGTTTTTGTGTCTCGTTTTGGTCCATTTTGCCTCCTCAGGCAGTATGCCAGTCAAGCCGTTTGGGCGGATTCCTGACGATGGCACGTTGTTAGCATAAGATCAAAAAAATTTCCTTGATCTAAGTCAAGAACCCGGAATTTTTTAAAGGGAGGTGCGACCTGCCACCTCCCTTGCCTCTTCAGTAGATATCTTTACTCGTGTTGGTCACGTTGAACTTACCGGTCGGAGTTTGTACCCAGCCTTCTTTGACCGTCTTGATCAAGTTGGTAGTTGCATCGTCGTAAACCAGAATGGTGCCCTCAAGCCAGCCAGACACCCAGACTTCGGTGCCCTGTGCGTTGTACTCCATGTGGGTAATACGCTTGGGTGAAGCCTTGAGGTATTTGATTTCGCCGGTCTTGATATTGTAGACACCGACTTCGCCGTTGACGCCTTCCTGTGAAGAAAGCGGCATATCAAACCAGAGGTTGTTTGACTTCGGGTGTGATTTGACGAACAGCGAGCCTGCCGATTTAATCTTGATGCGCTCCACTTCTTTCCAGGCGTACTGCGGGTGTTTGCCCGGGTCTACGCCGATCAGCGAAATTGTCGCAGCACCAATGTGCGGTGTCGCCCAGACAGGGCCATATTTCGGGTGAACGAAATTCGCTCCGCGGCCGGGGTGTGGCACCTTGTCGGTCTGTATGCAGGGACGCTGGACTTTTTTCAGTTTCACGTCGACGACGCAGACGCGGTTCACGCCGTTTGCCGCCACCAAAAAGTAGCGCAGCTCGTCCGAACCGGGCAGGCGTACCCAGCCACCGTCGTGCAGAAAGTTGTCGGCCTTGAGTTTGGTCTCTTTGGGGTTTTTCGGATCGCTGTAATCGACGAGATAAACCCATCCGGCTTCTTTCAGGTTGATCACCCAGAACGGTTCTTTCTCAGATGCGACGATCGAGGCGACCCGAACCTCTGGCAATGGATTGCCTGTTGCCTGATCTTTCGCTGTACTGACGTCAGTGACGGAAATCGGCTCGAGTGTCTGGCCATCCATAATTGCGTACTGGCTGGGAGTGTAGCAGCCAATGATCGCATATTTATCTTCATAGCCGTGCGCCTTTGAACCGTCAATCGAGCGGGCATCCCAGCAGGTCCGGCCTTCTGCCACCATTTTCGGAATTTTGTACCACAAGTCGATCAGAGTGACCTTTCCGTCGCGGCCGATCGAGTAGAAGTAGCGTCCCGAGTGTGACGAGCGCAGAATGTGGACAGCAAAGCCCGTATCGAGAATAGCCACCTTTTCTTTGGTGTCACCGTCGAGAATCGCAACCTTGCCCGCATCACGCAGAATGACGCCGAAGTAGTTCCGGAACTTGCCATTGGACTCGTCTGTTTTCGGGCGATCAGCGACAGGCACGTGCAGTTTCCAGCGGTTCTTCATTTCGTTCAGGTCGAGTGACGGTATTTTGGGTGGTGGCATTTGAACAAAACGCGCCATCAGGTTTATCTCTTTCTTCGAAAGAATACCTTCTTTGCCCCATGGTGGCATACCGGCCGGAGTTCCGTTCCAGAGAATTGCCTCAAGCGCTTCCGTACCTTTTGACTTGGTGCCTCCGCCCTGAACTTCTTTTGCCGCTACAATGTGTGACTCTGGCAGCAGTGATGGACCGGTTGCACCCCAGCGTTGCGCACCGTGACAGCCTGAGCAGCGGTTGAAGAAGATCTCTTTACCTTGCTCAAATTCCGCATCGGTCAAAGGAACAAACGCAGTCTTGGTGCCTCCGCCGGTCGAGTCCATCCACGCGAGGTATTCGACGATGTCGGAGCTTTCTTTGTCAGAAAGTCCCAGTGACGGCATCGGGACATTGTTAAATTTCTTCAACAGCGCCTGCGCGTCTTTGTCGCTCTTCAGCATCGCAGCCGGATCTTTGATCCATTTGGTGAGCCATTCTTTCCCGCGGCGTTGTGTGACGCCGAGCAGGTCGGGGCCGGTGGGCTTATCACCGCCGCCGAAACTATGGCACCCAAGACAGCCCTTCTGTTCGAAGAGGCTCTTTCCGGGGCCCGTGAACTGGGCGACGGCCTGCTTTTCCTTGCAGTTCTGCGTCAGCAGAAGCGCCGGAAGAACCAGCAGCAACCCAATGTGCTTTGTTCTCATCTTTGTCTCCTTTTTAATATCCCCGGAAACGGGCGTTGCCGCAGCCGGGGTGCTCCATCAGAAATTCTGAACGATGATGCCTCCCCAAAATGATCGCGGCGGTCTGATGAGGTTGGTGTCGTTGTAATCGTTGGTCAGGTTTTCGCCGCTGATAAAAACGGAAGTGCCGATGCCGACAGCCTTCGTGATGCGGAACTGCAGGTCAGTGTAGGGGCTGCGGTATTCAGTTTCGCGCGTTGCACGGTTATAGAACGGGCGCTCGCCGACGCCAAACACGCTGACCGAGAGGTTTAGCCCCCAGCGGCGCTGCTCCATCATGAAGGTCGCCGAGCCAGTGTGTTTTGCCTGCCCGTCGAGCGGTCTGACCATCGAGCTGGTGACTTTTGTAGCGGCGTCGGTGGTTGTGAACTGTGCAGTGGCTTCGGTATAGGTATAACCCAGCCGCACGGAAAAATAGCGCAAGAAGTGGAATTCCCCACCGAGCTCGCCGCTTTTGCTCTCGGCGTAATCGGCGTTGGTGTGCAGGTAAAACTGTGTCACGCCTACCGTATGGTCCAGAACGCGCGCGATCTTGTCGCGAATCAGGTGGTAGTAACCGTTGCCCGAGACGATGATGCCCGGTACGATCGTCCAGGCGAGGCCGGCGTTATACGACTGCGAGACTTCAGGTTTCAGGTCGGGGTTACCCAGCACGCGCTGGTTTGCACCGGAGACGAAATCGTAGTACATCTCTTTCAGGCTCGGCGCACGAAAACCCCAGCCATAGCCTGCCTTGAGTGTGACATCGCGCACTGGGTCGACCCTGAGACCGACGCGCGGTGAGACTGCATCGCGGTGAGTAGAGCTGTAGTCGTAACGCACAGCGGGCTGCAGAATCAGGTTGAGGTCACGCGAAATAATCCACTTGTTTTCGGCATAACCCGCGTGGCGCATGCGCTCCTTTACGCCTGCGGCGCCAGGGGTCGTGGTTGCGATGCGGTCGCTTTCCATCTGTTCCCAGATGTTTTCGGTACCGAGCGTCAGTGTCTGGTTCGACATCCAGCTGTAGTTGTAGTGTATCAGTCCGCTGCTGAACCGCTCTTTGGTATCGGTTGTGCTGTCGCGTGTCGCGGGGTTCTGGTAGTCCTGCACGTAGCGGTCAAAGAAGTACGAGTAGTTTAGATCGACGTTAAGCTGCTGCGCATCTGTCAGGCGGCTCTTCGAGAACAGTGTGCCCGACGTGAGCTGGCTTTCTTTTCTCTCGTCGATGTAGGCCGTCGTGCGCGTGACGCCGTTTTCACGCCGCTGCACGGCATTTACATCGACACCAACCTGCCAGTTTTTTGCCACGTCGAATTGCAGTTGGTCGGAGATCTGCCAGTTACCGAAACCGCGACCCTTGAGCGCGGGATCAGAAGACGAGATACTGTACTGCTCGAGCTGGCGGAAAGACACGTCGGTCTTGTTGCTGAAGATGCCGAGCTTTGAGCCCGCCATCGCATCGAGGTTGAACTTACCCAGTTCACCGCCGCCGGCGAGCACCTTGTACTCCATGGGGGCGCTGACGGGACGCGTGATGATATTCACCACGCCGCCGACTGCTTCAGAGCCATAGATGGCCGAACCCGCGCCTTTCATGACTTCGATGCGGTCGACATCGGTGAGGTTGAGGCGGCTGAGGTTGATCGCCTCTTCGTTCTTGCCGATCACGCGCCGGCCGTTAATCAGCACGAGGCTGTATTCGGGCGGCAGTCCGCCCATCTGCACAGTGTCACCGCGGCTGCCCTGGTACGAAACATAGAGCCCCGGCTGGTAAGACAGTGCTTCGGCGATGTTGCTTGAACCTGAGTTGGCGAGATAGTGCCCTGAAATCGTCTCGACGTTGATGACCTCGTCCTCGGGGCGTTCGTTATTGCGCGATGCGGTCAGCACAACCGGGCGGCGGGCGCGCAGCTGCAGGGGCTTTTCTTCTTCAGCGGAAAAATTGCCTGCAGTTTGTGCAGGGCTCTCTTTTGGCGTCGCTATTGATGAGTTTTCGGTCTTTTTTTCTGTTTTTTGGGCAAATGTAAGCCCTGCGAAACCCAGAAGTAGCAGCGCCGAGCGGTAAGCCATAGAAATCTCTGCCGTGACCTAAGCACAGGTGCAGACAAATTACCTTGACTTAAATCAATAAAAGAGCAAAAAAATGCAATTCCGGATCGGTTAATCGTTTTTTAAGGCTTGCTTGCGCCGGTGCAGATGGCACTTTTGGCCATGGAGAAATTAACCCTTTGGTTACTGGTGCTGCTGCTCGCTGTATTTGCAGCCTGCAAGAACAGTAAAGAGTGCCTTTCGCATTGCGAGCGCAGTTATGCTGCCTGCGTCGAACGCACGCAGGATGCGGAGAAGTGCCTGTTCTTCAGGCAGGATTGCGAAGGCCGGTGTGAATAAAGCGCTGCCCTTACGAGCAGCGTTCGGTCATCAGAAACTGATCGTCGACATCAGGTAACCAAACTGGTAGTCGCCCGACTTGTTCGCGAGTTCCATCGCCTTGCCGCGCATCGCGTACGCGTAACCGGCTTGAAATGCCAGGTAGCTGCGGGCCTGATAGTTTGCAATGAGCCCGAATTCCTGGTACAGGTGTTTTTCGGTGCCGAGCCCCGTCGAATTGAACGCAGCGCCGCTGATCTGGTACCAGCTGTCGTTGCCGTTCTGCCGCATGGCGTACCAGTAGTCGAGCTTGAGGTTGAACTCCTGCGTGAACCAGATGGTATAGTTGATGCCACCGCCGACCAGGTTGCGCCAGCTGGTCATGTCTGCCTGGCCAAATTGGTAGTGTGGTGTCGGGTAGAGCGGGTCAAAGGTTTCATATTTGTTGTCGGTTGCATCTTTGTCACCGCTAGCGTACGCACCCTGACCGCCGATACGCATCTTAAGACCTGCATTGAAGTTCACGCCTATGAATGCAACGGCACCATAGGCCTCGATCTGCTGACCTGCTTTTTGGCCACCCTGGTACGCCACGTCGATCGAGTAATCAATCAGCTGATCGCTGGCCGTCTTGTTACCCGCTTCGGTACGGTTGTGAAAACGAGCGCCAAAAGTGTAGAGCTGGTTACCGTGCCGGTTGACACCTTCCTGGTTACGGGTAAACATGAAGGCATCGAGCCAGAACGAGTTGTGCAACTTGGCGGTATTATAAAGGCCGCTGAAATACATGGCCTCGGTATTCTTCGTGCTCTGCACGTTATTGAGGTCGTTGGAGTTGTTTTCCTGGATGATGGTAGAAAAGATACTCAAGTCATTGACCGAAGTATTCCAGATGAGGCGTGCGCCGTCGAATGATCGGCCCACGTTTGCCCAGTCGAGAGCTCCCACGAACATTTCTTCACCAAAGGCCAGCTTCTGACGACCGACTTTCAGATCAAAAGGTGTCCAGGCGAAATTCTTCAGCTGTACATATGCCTCGCGTATGTCAGTGGCCTGCTGTTCGGTGCCCGTATCGGTAATCGTCGGGTTTTGGCCACCCCAGACACGGGCATCCTGCAGGGTGATAACTACTTTTGTCTTATCCTTGAACTCTTTTTCGGCGGTTAACCAAACCTTGTTGCCGACGAAGTTGTAGCGCTGGCTGTCGTCGAAGGCATAGTTCTCTTTGATCTCAGGGCGGCTGCGCACCATTCCGGTGATTTTAACACTTTCATACCATTTCTCTTCTGCAGCAGGCGCCGTTGCAGTTGGCGCTGGTTGGGCTGGTGCCGCTTCGGCAGAGGCAGTGGACACGGCCGCTGCCGGTTCGGCAATGGGCTTCGCCGCTGGTTTTCGTTTCTGAGCTTCGGCCGCAGTTGTCAGCAGTACAAGCAGGGATACTGCCGTTAGTTTCTGGATCTTTATATACATTGTTCCTCCCGTTGGTTCATTGTAGATCGCCTTCTCTTAAATGGAAGACTATGGATTTGCCTTGATCTGTATCAAGAGACTGCGTACAATTCGCTACGCGGCCTGATTGCCCGAGAGCATTGCATGTTGTTGCGGCGTGAGACAGGCAGTAAAGAGCTAAGCCACACTTTTGGCGCGGATTCATCGACTCTTACAGGAATTTTCCTGTGGCCGTATCTATTCTTCGTTCAATTACCCAGACTTCCTGTTTCTGCAGGCGCTTGAGTATTTCCGGCCGGTGCGACAGGTCCCTGAGACGGAGTGCATGGTCATTGATACCTTTTGAAAGCATCGGGTAATGCTCGTGCCCGGCCTTTGATTGTGCGAGCTTTTCCATCGCGCAGTCTGTATGTGTCGCCACAAGCACCAGCTTCACCGAGTGTTTAACGACTGCCAGCTCGACCGCCTCTGCAACTTCGGGAGTGATCACTGAACCCGGTATGCGAATGATGTCGTAATAGCCGCGCGTATCGCCGAGTATGCGGTTGTCGTCGAGCCTGGGATCTATACACATGATCAGCAGGGCTTTCGGCTTACGCTCGGTAACCGGGGGGGTTAGCTTCCAGATGTTCGCCTGCAGTTTATTCTGCGCGATAATCTTATTAAAAACATCGTGTGGATGTACTTTGTCCTCGTCGTGCAATTTATCGTGAAAGTGTCCTGCCCAATCCTGTATGACATAACCCGTATGGGCGAAAAATCCCCCGATAATGAAAGAAGTTTTACGAAAGTTGAGTGCCAGTGCAATGCCCGCAGAGACGAGCACCGCCAGGAGTATGTATTTGGTCCGGCCCATAAGCCAATAGTATGCCGCGGGCAGTCGCGACAACCTTAAAACATATAAGAAGACCTTTAATTCTTTTATTTAAGATGTTCTGTCCTAAAACCATTTACGCGCGGTAGAGCAGAGTAACCCCGCAACCATGTTTGCCTTGCCGCAGCGCGTCGATACCTTTGAAAGCCATGAGCTCGGTTTTATGCCCGATGCACTCAAGGTGCTTTTTCGCGAGATACTCTCGTGGCAGCAGGACATCGGCGGCGTCTACGCGGCTGCGGTACCGGTGGTGAGCGACTGGCTGCAGCGTACCGGCGCCACATCCATCCTGGATCTTTGCTCGGGTGCGGGTGGGACGGGTATTACCCTGGTGAAAGCATTGCGCGAAAGTGGAGTTCCGTCTGCGACAATCAAACTTACCGATCTTTATCCTGCGACCGAAGTATATACGCAGCTGCAGGCCCAGCATGCCGAATTTGTCAGCTTTGAACCGGGCAGCGTCGACGCAACCAACAGCCGGCGCGATGAGACCTTTCGCGTGCGGACGCTGCTCTCGGCGTTTCACCACTTTTCGCCCGAATTCGCGCAGAAGATTCTGGCCGACGCCGCACAGAACAGCGACGGTATCTGTATCATGGATCCTTTTCACCGCGACCTGTGGCACCTGCTTTCTGTACCGATCGGCACAACGCTGGGCACACAGATCTACCCGCTGGTTCGTGATCGCTCCCCCTTTGCCTTGGCGATGTGCAACCTGACGCCGGTAATACCCGCAATGTTTTTCTGGGACAGCATCGCCAGCGTGCTGCGCGGCTACACAGAAGACGAGCTGCTGGCGCTCACGCGCATACCCGAATGCGATGCCTTTGAATGGCGCGCGGGCACATGGAGTTACCTGCCGGTTACGGGCCTCAAAGGTGTTTACCTGACAGGTGTGCGCAAATGAAGGCATTGCAGATACCGGCGGTGGGCGCGGTGCGATTTGGCGGCAAAGTTTCGCTGGGCGTCAGTAGTTTTCTGCTGCTCGTGAAGTTTTTTGCCTATTACCTGACCAACTCGCAGGCAATTCTTTCCGACGCGCTCGAAAGTATCGTCAACGTCGCCGCAGCGACTCTGGCGCTTTTCATCATTCATATCAGTACCAAACCGGCCGACCGCGACCATCCATACGGCCACGGCAAGGCTGAGTATTTCAGCTCGGTTTTTGAAGGTGCGCTCATTTCATTTGCGGCGATCATGATCTTTATCGAAAGTATCGATGCGATCATCAGGGGCCGGCAAATCATGCGCATTGATCTCGGTCTTGTGCTCATCATAGCCGCTGGCATTGCGAACGCGCTGCTGGGTTTTTACCTCGTTCGCCTGGGTAAGCGCAACCAGTCGGCTGCCCTCGTCGCCAGCGGCCGCCACGTACTGTCAGACTTCTATACCAGCGTTGCGGTGATTGCGGGTCTGTTGCTCGTGCGCATTACCGGTATCCAATGGCTTGACCCCGCCTCAGCTCTTGTTGTCGGTTGTGTGCTCGCCTGGACTGGTTTTCACCTCGTGCGCGAGTCGGTGCACGCGTTGATGGATGCCGAAGACGTTGCCCTCATTACAGAACTGGGAAAACATTTCACGGCCTTGCGCCGGCCTGGCATCATACGTATACACCATACACGAGTGATCCGTTCGGGCGCCTACCACCACATTGATGCGCACGTCGTCGTGCCCGAATTCTGGAGCGTGGCGACCGGGCATACAGAGACGAATGCGTTTGAAGCGGCCGTTATGGAGCAGTACAGCCATGCGGGTGAGATACACTTTCATATCGACCCTTGTCGCCGGGTGTATTGCCATGCGTGCGACGTGGCGCAGTGCCCCCTGCGGCGAGAGACTTTTGCGCGGGTGATACCTTTTACGTTTGAAGAGCTGACGTCACCGACAGAGCCTGAAGAACTGCAGCACTCTGGGTAGCAGGTTCCGGAAAAACTCCCGCTGTCTGCAGCCTTATACGGTTTCCGAAACCTGCTTCAGGCTCCTTTCTCAGGAGCCTGCTAGATACTTCACCAGCACGACCGAGTTGCCCTTCTCATTGTAGCGCACCTTGTCGAATTCTTGCAGTGTCATGACTATACCGCGGCCGTGCGCGGTTTCATTGCGTTCATCTCTAAGTTTAGCAATCATGGAGCGGTGGTCAAATCCCTTGCCCTCGTCGGTGATGCGAAAGGCGATCTTCTGCGCGTCGATCAGGCAGTCGACGGTGACCACACGGTTGCGGTACGGTTCTGTGCGGCGGCGCTCGTTAATCAGTTCGAAATAGCTTTCTGTCATGAGTGCATGCGTTTTGGTATCGAAGTCGATTTCGAGGTTGCCGTGCTCGATTGCATTGAGTAGCATTTCACGCAGCATAATGCGGTAGGTTGTGACTTTCTGTTCATCGACGTAGCGACGGCACAGGCCTGAAAGAAACGTCGCCAGCTCTTCGGTCATCAGCAGCGAGTTGTTGAGCGTAAAGGCAAGCCGGGTTCGGTTGAGCAGTGGAGCGACCACCATATCACCCAGGCTCGACGCACGCCCTATGAATTGGAGCTCCTGCGCTTGTGAGACGCGTTCGACGCGAATGCGGTAATCCTTCGGTTCGCCCGTGAGACGCGAAGTTAGCGTTGCCGTCAGGTTAACTTTTTCGCCGGTCTCGCGCAGGTTCAACAGGGCCTGCTGCAGCAGTTCGGGGTCGAAGAGATAGTCTGCTCCGCCGTCCTTCCTGGTGCAAAGTGTCCCGGTGAGGTCTTTGCCTGTGGCTGCTGTAGGATCTATGCCGAGCTGCCGGCGCGCCGCTGAATTCAGGGAGACGATTTTCATGTCACTATCGAGACCAAAGACTATGTCGGAACTGGATTCGGTCAGGTGCCGCGAGACTGCCGTCGATGCGGTCAACCGGCCGAGAGTGTCGGAAAGTTCACTGTTCGACTTTTGCAGCCTGCGCGCAAATTGCAGAATCAAAAACATCGCTCCACCGCTGATGAGGATAATGCCGATGCTCACGCCGATCGCCGGGTAAAGGCTGCCGCGCGCTGCCTTCAGTACCTCGGTCACCTCGCGCGCGACTTCGACGAGACCAATGACCTGGCCTTCGAGCATAATCGGCGCATAGCCCGAAATCCATTCGCGCTGTGAGGCTGTGCTCAGGTAAACAAGGCTGAACCCCGGCGACTTTGAGGCGAGAAGGGTCTTTACAACTGCCGGTGGAACATATTTCTCACCGGTGAATGCTGTCTCGTGCAGCATGACAGCCCAGAAGAGTTCGCCTGAAGCCGGGTCGATCACGAAGCTATAGAGGTTGTCTTTGCCCAGGTTCAGGTAATTGTAGCGGGCAGTCCCTTCACGCAGTATCTCTTTGATCTGTGCAAAGGCATTCTCGCGGCTGGCCTGCCGCAGGTCGGGGCGGAGTTTCCCTGACTGGTAAAACAGGCTGGCGTAGGACTTAGCGGGAATTTCAGGCGCTACTCCTGCGGCAATGGCCTGCAGCTCTTTACCCACCGCCGTTTCGGTATCGCGCCGGTTGCCGACCAGCAGTATGCTTACCAGCAGCAGGGTTGCGGCCGAGAGCGCGAGGCCTGTGAGGGGCAGTGCCCAGCGTTTCTGCAGCGCGCGCATGGGACAAAAAAGCCGGCTGCCGTCAGGGTGGCAAGGAATCGTGCAGCGACTTTTTCCCGTAAGCCAAACTTCTTTACAGAGCAGCCCAAAAGCAAAGCCAAACCCATGACAGCTACCATCGAAGATGTTCGTGCCCGTGAAGTGATCGACTCGCGCGGCAACCCCACAGTTGAAGTTGAAGTTACCCTCGACAGCGGCGATATCGGCCGCGCGATTGTACCCTCTGGCGCCTCAACCGGCAGCCGTGAGGCGCTCGAACTGCGCGACGGTGACAAGGGCCGCTATCTCGGCAAAGGGGTACTGAAGGCCGTGTCTAACGTGAATGAAATCATCAACCCGCACCTCGTGGGCGTTGATGCAATTAACCAGCGCGAAGTTGATCGTATTCTGTTGCAGCTCGACGGCACCGAGAACAAGTCGAAGCTCGGCGCCAACGCGATGCTTGCAGTCTCGATGGCGACCGCGCATGCTTCAGCGAAATTTCTCGATCTGCCGCTCTTTCGCTACCTCGGTTCACCATTCTCGCGCACGCTGCCCGTGCCGATGATGAATGTCATCAACGGCGGTGCGCATGCCGACAACAACCTCGACTTCCAGGAATACATGATTGTTCCCGTGGCGTTTGATTCGTTTCGCGAATGCCTGCGGCAGGGCGCCGAAATTTTCCACGCGCTGAAAAAGGTGCTGCATGATAAGAGCTACAATACAGCGGTCGGCGACGAAGGCGGTTATGCTCCCAATGTGAAGTCGAACCGTGAAGGCCTCGACCTGCTGATGGCAGCGATCGAAAAAGCCGGCTACAAGCCAGGCGTCGATACCTTCATCGCGATGGACGCTGCCTCGAGCGAATTCTACAAAGATGGTAAGTACAAGCTCGACGGCGACGACGGCAAGGTGCTCGACGCCGACGGCATTATCGAGCTCTATGCCGACTACTGTGCGAAATACCCCATCGTTTCACTCGAAGACGGTATGGCAGAGCAAGATTGGGCCGGCTGGAAAAAACTAACCGACAAACTCGGCAGCAAGATACAGCTCGTGGGTGACGATCTTTTCGTGACCAACAAGAAAATCCTTGCCGAGGGCATCAGCAAGGGCATCGCGAACTCGATACTGATCAAGGTGAACCAGATTGGTACACTGACTGAGACTTTTGAAACCATGCAGCTCGCCGGAAAACACGGCTATACCTGCATCTCGTCGCACCGTTCGGGCGAATCAGAAGACACGACGATTGCAGACCTCGCTGTCGCTGCCGAAACAGGCCAGATCAAGACCGGTTCGATGAGCCGTACCGACCGCATCGCGAAATATAACCAGCTGTTGCGCATCGAAGACATGCTCGGCGCTGACGCGTTCTACCCTGGTATCAAAGCTTTCAAAAATCGTTGAGAGTAACGGTGTACTGTTGGGGAATGCAGTAATTTGAAAGAGACTCTGAGAAAAGTAACTTCGCACCGCATCTTCGTGCCGGCGCTGGTCGGGGCAGTGGCCTTAATCCTTGGGTTGCTGCTCGCCTTTGAGCATACGCGCAACATCATCAAGATACGCGGCCCGTACCTGGCGGTGCTGACCCTTATCAGCGTCTTTCCGGTCTTCGCTTTTCGCTTCTTTGACCCGCACGAGAACTCGGGCCCGATCACTCTGTACTTCCTGGTATCAGCGGTGTATTTTATTTCCCTCGGCGCACCTGACTTCGTAGCGTTTCTGCGGGCGATTCTCTTCGAACGGGTAACAGGCGAGGCTGTGAAACGCCTGCTTTTTGGTTTTACTGCGCTCGGCGCCTGCGCCGGCGGAGTTCACTATGGCCTCAGGATCTGGACCGATAAGGAGAACCGCCCCGGTACATTCCTGGCAATTTCACCGGTGAAATTCGCGGTCTACGGGATTCTGCAGATTATCTATCTCAACCTGTTTGTCGCCATCGCACGCGACAAATTTGGAATTAATACCCTGTTTGGCTAACCCCCCTCGGTCCCCCCTGTTAGGGGGGGGACGCAGTGCTGTCGCAACCTTTTCGGAGATTGAGGCACATACCTCTTCAAAGGCTTTTTCCACATCGTTATTCGAGAAGCGGATAACGATGATCCCGAATCCATTCAGTACACTGCTACGCCATTGGTCATATGCTTTGATGTCCGTGGCTTCGTGTGCGTCGCCGTCGATCTCGATAACTAGCCTTGCCTTAGCACAGTAGAAGTGTGCTATGTAATTACCGATGGGCCGCTGCCTGTAAAATCTCGGTCTATGGTATCGCAGGAAAAGCTGCCATAGCTGAGCTTCAGCATACGTAGGGTTATGCCGCATCTCCTTTGCCCGGCCGGTTAGCCTTACATTATACGGCTTATTCCGCCGCCACGGGTTTGGTTCGTTCAAAAGCCCTCCCCTATTCAGGGGAGGGTAGGGGTGGGGTTTGGACCGACAATCCAAATTTTTCCGATTCGCTTTTTCTCCACTCGGCGATTTTGGCATGGTTGCCTGACAGCAGCACTTCGGGTACCTTGTGACCGCGCCAGTCGTCGGGGCGGGTGTACTGCGGATATTCAAACTGGTTGGCCGTATCGAACGATTCGTGTACGAGCGAATCTGCGTTGCCCATGAAGCCTGGCTGGCGGCGTGCGACGGCGTCAATCACCGTGAGCGCTGCAATTTCACCTCCTGAAAGGACGTAGTTGCCGATGCGCAGGCTTTCATCAGCAATGTGCTCTGCCACGCGCTCATCGACACCTTCGTAGTGCCCGCAAATGAGGGTGAGGCTTTTGTATTGCGTGGCATATTCGCGCGCAACCTGCGCGTCAAACAGCCTGCCGCGGGCAGAGAGCAGAATCACGCGGCTGTCTGCGTCAGCCGATTTGATTGCCTCAACCGCGAGCGCAATCGGCTCTGCCATCATCACCATGCCGGCGCCGCCGCCGTAGGGCGTGTCGTCGACCTTCTTGTGCTTGTATGGCGTGTAGTCGCGCGGGTTCACGAGTTTTACCCCGATGGTGTGCGACTTCACGGCTTTACCCAACAGAGACGCTTCAAGCGGGCTGGCAAAAAATTCGGGGAACAAAGTCACGACGTTGAACTGCACGGCTCAACCTTCGATGAAATGCTGCCACTCGGCAAGCGTTATCTCCTGCCGGTCTAAATCCGCCTCACCCCAATGCGGGTATTCAAGCGGCAGTATAATTTCCCGCTGCTGAGCGGAGTGTGCCTCGTTCAGGGTAACTGTGATCAGGGTGTTTTTGCCCAAATCTTCGATCTGGCTGATGATACCGATAGGAATTTTGCTCTGGCTGTCGACGACGCTGAGGCCGTACATTTCGAAATACCACAGGTTGGCCATGGGTACATGCTGGCTGCCGTGCTGTGCGCGCGCCTTCTGCCGCATCAGAGCGAAAGGCTGCACGATGAGCAGGTTGGTGAGCTGCGCTGCGCTGTCGCGGTCGCTGAGCCCGGCGAAGGCGACGCGGTTAACCTCGCCCTGCAAAGGCTCTGCTTTTTCCAGCGTGAGCGTTTTCAGAATTTTGGGAGACGTAATCACCTGGCCAATCTGCGCCGCGCTGCAAAGCTCTACGGTTTGGCCGACAAAGTCGCGCAGGTGGTTGCCTGCCAGGTCGACGTGCAGCATGCCACGCACGCCGTGCGGCCTGCCCACGCGGGCGAGCACTACATAAGAATTTTGGGGGTCGATGTGGTTAGCAGGGGGCTGTATCACGCCTCGTCGACGATTTCGAGGAGGATTTTCTGGTAACGCTCTTCGCGGCCGTCTTCGAGAATAATCTTTTTCACTGAAATAGCATTGAGCAGCACACGCACCGCCTTCGCAATGCGGCCGCCTTTGCCGATGATCATACCGATGTCGTCTTTGTTCACGCGCAGTTCGAGAATCAGGGAAGCCGGGCTTTTTACCGGGAGTACCTGCACATCGTCGGGATTGCGCACGAGGCTGCGCGCAATGTACTCAACGAGTGAAGCGGGATCTGAATTGCGCTGTTCGGTCATGGTCATCTACGCTCGAATTTATTTCGCAGCGCGTTTTGCTTTCGCTTTTTCGTTGGCTTTCTTCTGCTGCGCGCCGTCCTTCAGGGCTTTAGCTTCTGCAAACGGCTTCCATACGCCAGCTTTTGACAGGATGTTTTTTACTGTGTCAGAGGGTTGTGCACCTTTTTTGAGCCATTCATTTACCTTGTCTTTTTCGAGGCGAATTTGTTCTCCCTCTTTTACGAGCGGGTGGTAAAGGCCGATGATATCCAGGAATTTACCGTCGCGTTTGACGGTCGAAGATGCAGCGACAATGCGGTAGTACGGCTTCTTCTTTGTGCCGTAGCGCTGCAGGCGAAGTTTAACAGTCATGCGGGTAAAAGTGGCCTTTGAGACAGGCCGTCAAATTTAATATGTTCGTTGAGCCGCGCAGCGGCTCAACGAACATATTGTACGTATTATGTCACATCTACAGGATTGGCCCCGGCCTATGTGCGAAATTCTGGGTATGAGCGCCAATGTCCCCACCGACATTGTATTCAGTTTCACGGGGTTAATCCGCCGGGGTGGCGAGACCGGGCCGCATAAGGACGGCTGGGGCATCGCCTTCTATGAAGACAGGGGACTGCGGTTGTTCCACGACCCCGAAGAGAGCAGCCGTTCGAAGATCGCCGCGTTCTTGCAGTCTTACCCGATTCGCAGTGAAGTGGTGATTAGCCATATACGCAAGGCCAACCGCGGCAAGGTGGCGCTCAAGAACACGCACCCGTTCGTGCGCGAGTTATGGGGGCGCAACTGGGTGTTCGCGCATAACGGCCAGCTTAAAGGTATCAAGAAGGTAAAATTCGACAGCTTCGAACCTGTCGGCACCACCGATTCAGAAGCGGCGTTCTGCTGGTTGCTCGGCAAATTGCGAAAAAAATTCAAAGCTCCGCCGGCGCAACCGGCGCTCATCAAAGAAATACAGAAGCTCTTTTCAGAGCTCGCAGAACGGGGCGTGGCGAATATATTGATGAGCGATTCAAACCTGCTGTTTACGCACTGCAGCAACCGCCTCGTGCATATCACGCGGCGTGCGCCGTTCGGCAAGGCGCAGCTGCTCGATGCCGATGTGACAGTCGATTTCCAGAAAGCAACGACCGAGAAAGATGTCGTGACGATTCTCGCGACGCGGCCACTGACCGGCAATGAAGACTGGCAGCATTACCGGCCGGGCGAATACCGGGTGTGGCGCAAAGGTGAATCTGTCTTTGTCTCGTGATTGTCGTTTACGTTAGGTTTAGCCATCTAAGTTATTCGGCTGCATGAACTTGTCATTGCCCGAACTACTGCTCTTTGATTTAGGCGGAGTGCTCATTGAGGTGAGCACCGCGACGCTGCGCGAGATCGGCGGCCGCGACAAGACCGACGTCGAACTCTGGGAAACCTGGCTCACCTGCCCGGTGGTCGAAGAGTACGAATCGGGTAAGATTGGTAATGCTGAGTTTGCTGCAGGTGTACTGAAGACCTTTCGCTCGGAGATACCGGCCGAAGAATTCATTCACTCGTTTACTGCCTGGCCTATCGGCTTCTACCCCGGCATGAAGGAGCTTCTGCGCAAACTGCGGCACGACTTCAAGCTGGCGTATCTTTCGAACTCCAACCCGCTGCATTACCCGCGCTTCCAGAATGAATGGCAGCTCGATACCTATTTTGACTACCACTTCGCTTCATACCAGATGGGTTGTGTCAAGCCGCAGCGCAGGATATTCGAAATGGTGCTCGATACACTGCCGTTTGAAGCAAAGGACATTTTTTTTGTCGATGACAACCGGCTCAACGTTGAAGCAGCACGCGAGTTGGGTATTCGCTCAGAAATTGTACGCGGCCCGCACGAGCTCATGAGCGTGCTGGAAAAAAATGGTATTGTGCGCAACGGGGGAAAACATGCGTAAAGTGGCAATTATCCTGCTTGTGGCTGCGCTCACCGGCGCAGGTCTGCTTTTTTACCTGATCGAGACGCGCGGGCTGAAAACGCAGTTTGATGCAGCAGTGGCGCGTGCGCAGAACGATACAGTACCTGTTGAAGGTGTCGTCACTGCGGCCGACATCAGGCATTTGCCGCCACTCGTGCAAAAGTACCTGACCGTGACCGGCGCAGTCGGGCGCGCTAAAATACGCAACTTCCGCGTCGTCTGGGATGGCGCGCTGCGCAGCGACGCCCACGCGCTCTGGATGTCGGCCGTGATGCGGCAGGAAAACTTTTTCCAGGATTACTCGCGTGACTTTTACCTGACCGCTTTCATGAAAGGTCTGCCGGTTTCGGTCTGGCATTCGTACCAGAAACAGCGCGCGACGATGCAGGTAAAGATTGCTTCGCTGTTCCCGATCGTCGATATAAAGGGAGAAGAACTCACTACCGCAGAGACGGTGACCCTGTTCAATGACATGTGCCTGCTCGCGCCCGCAGCGCTGATCGATAAGCGTATCAGCTGGCGTACAGTCGACACGCAGCAGGTTGAAGCGACTTTCACAAACGGCAAATACAGCATAAAAGCGCTGCTCAAATTCAGGGAAAGCGGCGAGCTCGCAGATTTTATCTCTGACGACAGGTACTACCTGACAGCAGATAACAAGCTCCGCCGCGAACGCTGGTCTACGCCGGTAGGTGAATACCGCGAATTTGCCGGCAGGCGGGTAGTCAGCCGCGGCGAGGCAGTCTGGCACTTGAAAGAGGGCGCGTTCACGTACGGTAAGTTTGTACTCAAGAACATTGAGTACAATGTGCGCTAGGCAGAAGCGGCAAACTTCTTTCCGCGTTGTCTGAGCCGGTGTCAGAGGTCTTATGTACCCCGCAATCGCCGGAGTGGAAATAGAAGAAAAGAAAATTCGCACGACTGACGGCTTCACCCTCAGCGTTAAATGTGCAGGGCCGGCTGACGGGCAACCGATTCTTTTTTTGCACGGTTTTCCCGAGTTCTGGTACGGCTGGCGCAAGCAGATCGGCTATTTTGCCATGAAGGGCTACCGGGTTATTGTGCCCGACCAGCGCGGTTACAATGACAGCGATAAGCCAGAGCGTGTCTGTGATTATTCGATCGTGCAGCTCGCCGAAGATGTGGCAGCGATCGTGCGGCAGCTCAAGCTTGACGATTGTATTCTTGTTGGGCACGACTGGGGCGCCGCTGCTGCATGGCAGGCGGCGATTCGCCACCCAAGCCTGTTTACGCGGCTGGTGATTCTCAATGTGCCACACCCGCAGGTTTTTATGCGGACTGTCTTCACGAACCCGAAGCAGTTTCTGAAGAGCTGGTACATGTATTTTTTCCAGCTGCCCGTTGTACCGGCATGGCTTGCATCGCTCGACGGCTACAAGCGCTTCGCCGATGGCATGCGCTCCACCGCGAATGAAGGATCGTTCACCGATGAAGACATGCTTGCGTACATCGATGCCTGGCAGAAACCCGAGGCGCTCGATTCGATGATCAACTGGTACCGCGCGGCGTTCAGGCACCCCGAGTTCAACGGGCCAAGCGATGTGATTGTGCCGACCCTGGTGCTCTGGGGCGAAGGCGACAGGTTTCTCGAAGCCTCGATGGCGGCGGATAGCCTGCACTATTGCCGCACGGGCCGTGTGAAATATTTCCCGCGCGCGACACACTGGCTGCAGCACGATGAGCCCGATGCCGTGAACGCTGAAATAGAAAAATTTATTAAGGAATAATTATGCACCACTCAGTTCTCAGTCGCGTCAAGCCGCGCCCCGAAGGCGGTTTCGCGCACGACCTCAAAGACCGCGTACTCACGGGCATCGGCGCAACCGCTGACCATTTTCTGCGCACGTTTCTTTCGACGCGCGTACTGGTGAGCAACATTCCGGCGATACCCAAGGTCATGCAGGCCGACTACCGGCAGAAGTGGGAGTTCTATCGAAACCCGGAATTTATCACGGCACCAGAGACTTTCTTCGCCAAACCCGAATGGGTTGAACCGGTCGTTCGACCGGCAGATCCGATGAACCTGCCTATACATGATGCGATCTATGAAGATGTGATTTTCCCCAGCGAGTTTGAGCCACTCAACCCGGCATACCATGCAAGCGACGTTTACCCCGCAAAGCAGGCGCCGGCGATTGCGCGGTTTATCAGGCACAAACAAGGCATTCATGGCGGTAAAGCGGAAGACCGGCCGACGCTGATCGTCGTGCACGGCTATGTGCTCGATGGCTACAAGTTCAACGCGCAGCTTTTTGAAGTCGCGAAGTTTTTTCGCCTGGGTTTCAATATTCTCATGTACACGATGCCGTACCACGGCCCGCGCAAGGCGCCGGGTGCGCGCTTCAGCGGCGACGGGTTCATGTTTTTCGACGTCGCGCGCATTGCTGAGAACGTGCGCTGGTCGGTGCATGACCTGACGCGCTACATTGACTTTCTCAAAAAACGCTCCGCCGCACCAGTGGGCATGATGGGTTTTTCACTCGGTGGCTACCACACGGCGCTGATGGCATCGCTCGATAAGCGCCTGTCATTTGCCATACCCGTGGTGCCGGTGATCACGCTCTTCAACGTCATACTGCAGTGGCAGCCGAGCGCTGCGGTGATCGAAGGTTTTCTCAAGGTCCTGAAGCTCGACAAGAATGACATCAACCAGCTGTTGTTTCCCGTTTCACCGCTTGCGCGGCAACCGGTGATCGACCACGAGCGCCTGCTGATCATTGCCGGTACAGCCGACCGCATGGCGCACCCCGACCACGCGCACAGCCTGTGGCACCACTGGAAGCACCCGAAGATCTATTGGTTTCCGGGTAACCACCTGGTACACTTTGAAAAGACGCATTACATGCGCGAGGTCGTGGCTTTCTTGCGGGGATTAAAACTTTTTTGAGTCGCATTTTCCGGCGCCCTTGACGGCAGCGGAAAATGCATGTCCGGTTTCTGCTGCTGGCAGCTCTTCTTCGTGAAGGCCAGCATGAAATACCTTGTACCCCTCCTGTCATTGTCTGCCAGTCTTGCCTGTTCGGGTGAGGCTGGCATGACGGTTTTGCAGTCATTCCCTGCAGTCGATGCAGCATTCCAGGGGCGGATTGACCTGAACAACCCGCTCAACTACGCGAACCAGCCAGTGCCCGGCTACATTCGCAAATTCAACGACACGAACTTCATTACCAACAGCGGGGCGACGCTGGGGCGCGTGCTCTTTTACGACAAGCGGTTATCTTCAAACGAAACCATTGCGTGTGCCAGCTGCCACCAGCAGCAGCATGCTTTCTCTGATACCGCGGTTGCCAGCCAGGGGGTAAATGGAACCACGGGCCGCCACTCGATGCGATTGATTAATGCACGTTTCGCGCTCGAGACCAGGTTCTTCTGGAATGAGCGCGCGCAGAGTCTTGAAGCACAGACGACCATACCGGTGCGCGATCACGGCGAGATGGGGTTCAGCGGCGTGAATGGAGACCCGGAATTTAGCGCCTTGCTCACAAAACTTTCTGCAGTCGACTTCTACCGTGAGCTATTCAGGAATGCATTTGGCAGCGAAGACATTACCGAGGCTAGAATACAGCTTGCGTTGGGGCAATTTATCCGTAGCATCCAGTCCTTTGACTCAAAGTTTGATGCCGGCTGTGCGCTTGTGCCAAACAATAATACCCCGTTTGCCAATTTTACCGCTGAAGAAAATCTTGGAAAAAGCCTGTTCTTGCTACCGCCGGTCTTTTCCGGCTCGGTACGTACCGGTGGTGGTCTCGGCTGTGCAGGCTGTCACCGCGCTCCCGAGTTTGATATCGATCCGAACTCCGCCAACAATGGTGTTATTGGCACTATCGCCGGAGGTACCGACACAACGAACACCCGCTCGCCCAGCCTTCGCGACCTGGTGAAAGCTGATGGCAGCCTCAACGGGCCAATGATGCACGATGGCTCGATGACCAGCCTGAATGCCATGCTCGAGCACTACAATGCCATCAGCACCAGCGGTAACACCAACCTCGATACCCGCCTGCGGCCGAATGGCAGCGGTCAGTCGCTGAACATGACAGCAGCAGAGAAAAACGCCCTCGCTGCCTTCCTGAAAACTCTTACCGGCTCAGCGGTTTACACCGACCAGCGGTGGAGCAATCCGTTTAATAAATAGCAGTCTGCTAATCCAGGTAAGGCCGCAGCCAGCGTTCCATCTCGTCGACGGGCTTGCCCTTACGCGCGGCGTAGTCTTCGAGCTGGTCGCGGTCAATCTTGCCCACCGCAAAATACTTCGCCTCGGGATGTGCAAAATAGAGCCCGCTCACCGACGATGGCGGCGTCATCGCAAAACTTTCAGTCAACTGAATGCCAGTATTCTTTTCCACTGACAGCCAATCGAACAGCGTGCGCTTTTCCGTGTGGTCGGGCGACGCGGGGTAGCCTGGTGCGGGGCGAATACCCTGGTATTCTTCTTTGATCAGACCTTCGATGTCGAGTTTTTCGTCGGCTGCATAACCCCAGGTATGCTTGCGCACAATTTCGTGCGCATATTCCGCGAACGCTTCGGCGAACCTGTCGGCGAGCGCCTTCACCATGATTGCGGAGTAATCGTCGTTCTGTTTTTCGAATCGTGCGGCGTATTCACCCGCGCCGTCGCCGGCAGTGACCGCGAAACCACCGATATAATCCTGTTCACCGATAAAGTCTGCAAGGCTGTAGTAAATCTGGTCGTTTTCCTTCTTCTTCTGCTGGCGTAAAAAGTGGAGCTTGTGCAGAACCTTGTCGCGATTTTCGTCCGCATAGACGATCACATCGTCGCCCTCACGCCTGCATGGGAAAATACCGACGACGCCGCGCGGGGTAAAGGGTTTGTCCCTGAGTATCTGCGTCAGTATTTTCTGTGCGTCGTTGAAGAGTTTGGTGGCTTCTTTGCCGACAACCTCGTCTTCGAGGATGCGCGGGTAACGGCCACGCAGTTCCCATGCCATGAAGAAGGGTGACCAGTCGATGTACGGCACCAGGTCACCGAGGCGTACGTTGTCGAGCAGCGTTATACCGAGTTTGTTCGGCAGCTTCACCGGCGCAGGCTTATACTGCGGAGCATGGGCGCGTGCATCGGCGAATGCCAGGAACTGGCGCTCTTTCTTTCCGCTCAGGTAGTCTTCGCGCACCTTGGTCTGTTCTGCGCTGAGTTGTCTGACATACGCCGGTTTCAGGTCTTCGCTCAGCAGGTTACCGAGCACCCCCGTAACAAGCGAAGCATCGGGTACGTGTACCACGGCGTTGTTGTACGCCGGCACAATCTTCACTGCCGTGTGTGCCGCAGAAGTCGTTGCGCCGCCGATCAGCAGCGGCTGCGTGAAACCGCCTTTCTGCATTTCACTCGCGACATAGACCATTTCATCCAGCGAGGGAGTGATAAGGCCTGAGAGACCGATCACGTCTGCGTTAATCTCCCGCGCTTTTTCGAGAATCTTGTCGCAGGGGACCATGACTCCCATATCGTGCACGTCGTAGTTGTTGCACGCGAGCACGACGCCGACGATATTCTTACCGATGTCGTGCACGTCGCCCTTGACTGTCGCCATCAGCACTTTTTTCTGTGCACTCGAAGTGCCTGCAGCCGCCTTTTCGGCTTCCATGAACGGCAGCAGGTACGCGACGGCCTTTTTCATCACGCGCGCGGACTTCACCACCTGAGGCAGGAACATCTTGCCCGCACCGAAGAGTTCGCCGACCACGCGCATTCCGCCCATCAGTGGCCCCTCGATCACGCGCAGCGTCGGCTGGTATTTCCGGCGCAGCTCTTCGACATCTTCTTCGACGTAGGCGTCGATGCCCTTGACAAGCGCGTGTTCGATGCGCTGCTCTGGGGGGCCATTTCGCCACGAGAGGTCTTCTTTGACCTGTTCTTTGCCGCCCGACTTGTACTTGTCGGCGATCGCGAGCAGTCTTTCTGTCGAGTCGGGGCGGCGGTTCAAGATCACATCTTCGACGTGTTCTCGCAGCTCGGGGGGAATGTCCTCGTAGACCGCGAGCATACCCGCGTTGACAATACCCATGTCGAGGCCGGCCTTAATAGCGTGGTAGAGGAATACTGAGTGAATCGCCTCGCGCACGGCATTGTTGCCGCGGAATGAAAATGAAACGTTGCTCACTCCGCCTGAGACGTAGGCGCCGGGGCATTCCTGCTTAATGCGGCGTGTTGCGTTGATGAAGTCGAGCGCATAGTTGTTGTGCTCTTCGATACCAGTGGCCACCGTGAGAATATTGGGGTCGAAGATGATGTCTGAGGGGGGAACATGCGCTTTCTCTGTTAGCAGCTTGTAAGCGCGCTTGCAGATGCGCACCTTGTCATCTTCGCTCGCAGCCTGGCCCTGTTCGTCGAATGCCATGACTACCATGGCGAAACCGTGTTCGTGCACAGTGCGCGCCTGTTCGAGAAACTTCTCTTCGCCTTCTTTGAGGCTGATCGAGTTGACGATACCCTTGCCCTGGATGCACTTCATACCCGCGTAGATGACCGACCACTTCGATGAGTCGATCATGATGGGGACGCGAGCGATGTCGGGTTCTGAAGCAATCAGGTTCAGGAAGCGGGTCATACATGCTTCGCCGTCGAGCAGAGCCTCATCGAAGTTGACGTCGATAATGTTGGCGCCCGCGATCACCTGCTGCCGCGCAACGTCGAGGGCTTCGTCGAATTTGTCTTCGAGAATCAGTTTTTTAAACTTTGGCGAGCCCGTCACGTTTGTGCGTTCACCGATCATGAGAAATTGAGAGCCGCCTGCCCTGAGCGGAGTCGAAGGGTCGACATTGAGCGGTTCGAGACCCGAGAGGCTCAGGCCTTTGCGGGCATCGAGTCCTGCGACCGCGCGCGGCTTTTCGGTGGCAACCCGCTTTACCATCTCTTTGATGTGATCGGGTGTTGTGCCGCAGCAACCGCCGGCGATATTGAGCAGGCCTTCCTTCGCGAAGACTGCAAGGTCAGAGGCGAACATGGCCGGTGTCTCGTCGTAACCGCCGAAAGCGTTGGGCAATCCCGCGTTGGGGTAGCACGAAATCATCACGTCAGAGACACGTGACAATGCCTGCAGGTGCGGTTTCATGTCTTTGGCGCCAAGTGCGCAGTTGATACCTATCGACAGCGGGTTGGCATGGCGCACCGAGGTAAAGAACGCTTCGGCAGTTTGCCCTGAGAGGGTGCGGCCAGAGGCGTCCGTAATGGTTACAGAGATCGATACGGGCACACGGTAGCCCACTTCTTCAAAGGCTTCTTCGAAGGCGACGATCGCTGCTTTTACGTTCAGTGTGTCGAGATTCGTTTCTGGTAGCAGCAGGTCTGAGCCTGCACTGAGCAGGGCGACTGTCTGTTCCTTGAACGCTGCCTTTAGTTCGTCGAAGGTCGTTGCACGGTAAGCGGGATTGTTGACATCAGGCGAAATCGACGCAGTCTTCGTGGTTGGCCCGAGCGAACCCGCAATGAAGATTTTTCTCGATTCTCCGTTTGTTTTATAGTATTCCTGTCGCGCGAAAGCAACACAGCGCACGGCCGCCTCGTTCAGAACCGAGACGAGTGGTTCGAGCTTATAGTCGGCCTGCGAGATGAAGTTACTGCTGAATGAATTGGTCTCAATGATATCCGCGCCTGCATCCATGTACTCGCGGTGAATTGCCGCAATGACATCGGGCCGCGTCAGGCAGAGCAGGTCAGAGTTACCCTTGAGGGGTATTTCGCTCTTTGCTATGGAATTCCAAACCTCGGCAGGCACCTGGAAATCAGGGGCCATGGATTTCCATAACTCGGCCGGGCTGACGCTGCCTGTGCCGCGGTAATCCTCTTCGGTGAGGCTGCGGCGCTGGATCATCGTGCCCATGGCACCATCGAGTATCAGGATACGCTCAGCCAGCGCCTGGCGGATTTCTGTTTCGGAATAGAGAGGCATAGATCGATACATCTAAATGTATCGATGCGTTGTAAAGCAGGATGGAAACGGGGGAATTACCCGGTTAAACCGAGCTCCGGCAGCTATGGAATTCCATAGCTGCCGCAAGAATCAAAACGAATCGATCAGCTTTTGGTAGTCGCTGCGCTTGCTGTCGACC
This sequence comes from Turneriella sp., assembly GCA_046346875.1. Taxonomy (GTDB): domain Bacteria; phylum Spirochaetota; class Leptospiria; order Turneriellales; family Turneriellaceae; genus Turneriella. The sequence continues at coordinate 111,748 of JAXMHG010000004.1, forward strand.
GGCATGGCGTAGCCAATCTGCTCAGCCGGTTTGTTCGTCGCGCCGTAAGTTTCAATACCCACGGGGGCGAGCAGCTTCTGCTGCGTCATGACCTTGTGGAATGCAGGATACACCTTCATGGGCCCGACGAAATACGAAGCAGGGTTCTTGTACGGGAAAGTCGCCATGACTGCGCGCGATTTGGGTATGACAAACGCAGGTAGTTTGCCGCGCAGCGCAGCCTTTTCTGCCGGGGCCAGTTCATCGATGCGACAGGCAATCGCCGAGCGCAGCTGGTCTTCTGGTGTGCCTGGCATATCAAGATAAACGGCAAGGCTATTGCATACTTTCAGGCCCGCGGCCTCCCAGTCTTTCTGAAATTTCGTCCAGCTCTTGTTCAGGTTCTTGTAAGGCCCCTTATGAGTCGAATAGACAATTTCCCACGGACCGATTTCACCGCGGTTTACTGCAACAGTACTGAAACCACCCAGCCACGCATAGATACCAGTGATAGCGCCAGCCAGGATAACTATAATAACCAGCAGTGTCTTCAGAATTTTCATGGGGATTACCTTCAGTTATGTTTTAACAGTTCTTTACGGGTTTACTTCTTTTTATTTGCTGCGACTTTTTTGGTGCCTGCAGCGGCTGGACTTTTTACCGTTTTGGCTTTCGGCGGTTTATATTTAGGCAGTGGTTTAACGGTGCGAATTTTTTTTTCAGGCGGAGCCAGTAAGGCACGTTTCTTTTTCACCGTGCTGACAGGCACGACACGATTGTACTCGAGGGATTTGCCGATCCAGAAGACCAGGTCTTCTTCGTTGGCATAGCCTTCAGGGTGAACGAAAACAAAACCGATCATCGGCCGCCCGGCGAAATCCATTTCGCGGCAACCTTCGCGTTTCAGCGCCGAATAATAAAACTCAGGGTCGATGCGGGCCATGAGGCGATCTACCCCTGTTCTCTTGTCCTGGTTGATGCCGACGCACATCTTGTCGTCGACCATAAAAGCGACACCACCAAACATTTCTTTCTCGACGAAAGTTGTCTGCGACGACAGAATCTTGCGGATGCGGTCGGCAAACTCGCTGGAGTACGACATAGGCAACGAAACGCAGGGTGTACTCCGTGTCCACCCTTTGCCAGATACCCATTGCATTTTGATTTACGCGCCTGCGGGCTCATTGGCTGTCACAGCATGAACAGCGCAGGCAAAGCCTTCGAGCAATGGGATGAACGGTACCAGTCAGAGCAGTACTTCTACGGCACCGAGCCCAATGACTTTTTGAAATCCCAGGCGCACCGACTATTGCCGGGTGCCTCGGTATTCTGCCTTGCCGAAGGTGAGGGTCGCAACGCGGTCTTTCTGGCGAAACAGGGGTTTTCTGTCACTGCGGTCGACGGTTCGGCGCAGGGATTCGTCAAGCTGCAGAAGCTGGCCGCGCAGGCCGGTGTGAACGTGCGCACTGTCGTGAAAGACCTGGCGCACTTTGAAATGGGCCACCGCCAGTACGATGCAATCGTTTCGATCTGGTGCCACCTGCCGCAGCCGCTGCGCGCCGAAATATACCGCCGCGTGGTCGTGGCTCTGAAACCGGGCGGCTTCTTCATTCTTGAGGCATACACTCCGCGCCAGCTGCAGTACAAGACTGGCGGGCCACCCAATGCAACCATGCTCATGACCCGCAACCTGCTGAAGACCGAGCTCGCCGGTCTCGAGGTCGAAATCGCACAAGAACTCGATCGCGAGATTCACGAGGGCAAGGGCCACAATGGCAAGAGCGCGGTTGTACAGTTCGTAGCCAGGAAGCCGCGCAGGTAAAAAACAGCCAATTATATACGTTGCCCGGTGGCGTGACCCTGGGGGCTGCTATCGCCTGTGTAAGCACCGGCGCATGGCCGATTGACGCCCTGTCGTTCCCCTGCATTTTTACGGGTCTTGAGAATTCCCCGTATCATCCTGAAATACAGTGCGTTACCTGCGGTTACCGCAATCGGTATCGCTTTAGTTGCCCTTCTCGCCGCCACAATCGTCGGAGTCGAAACTTATAGCGACCGCCAGCAAGGGTTCAGCGCAGAGGCAGATAAGATTCAGCTCAAGATCAACGAGCGTCTGAACGCCTATGCACTCATCTTGCGCGGCGCTGCCGGGCTCTTTGACGCTTCTGATCGTGTCACACGCCGTGACTGGAAGCGGTACGTCGAGTCATTGCGTCCCAATGACAGTGTACCCGGTGTGCAGGGCATCGGCTATTCTCAGGTGGTTCAGCCTGGCGAGCTTACAAGCCATATCGCGGCGATACGTGCAGAAGGTTTTCCGGATTTTTCTGTCAGGCCCGAAGGTAAGCGCGACCTCTACACTTCGATTATTTATATTGAACCTTTTGCTGACCGCAACCTGCGTGCTTTTGGCTACGACATGTATGCCGAGCCCGTGCGGCGCGAGGCGATGGAGCGTTCGCGTGACCGCGGTGAGCCTGCGCTGACCGGGCGCGTCGTGCTTGTGCAAGAAACCGAAAACGATGTGCAGCCCGGAACACTCATGTACGTACCGGTGTACCGAAAAAATGCACCTTTGCAGACGGTTGAAGAACGCAGGCGTGCGCACGTCGGTTGGGCTTATAGTCCCTACCGCATGAAGAATCTGCTGAAGGGAATTCTAGGCACCGCGCAAAATGAGAAATCCAGTGCATCCATGCGCGTTGCCGTGTTTGACGGCGACAGGGCAATGGCGCAGAATCTCTTGTTTGAGAGCCTGCCGCAAAACACACAGCCTGTAGGTGAAACCCTGATGCGAAAGCTGAGTTTCCACGGGCGCGATTGGCTGCTGGTGTTTGAGGTGCCGCCGGTATCCGTTATATCTGATCTTGCTCCCTCGCTTGGTGTCTTGTTGGGGGGATTTCTCATCGCTGGTCTGATCGGCCTGTTGTTACAGTCGGCGCGCACCACCCAGCAACGAGCTGAATCGATTGCAGAACAACTCACCGAAGAAATTCGTGCGAGCCGAAAGCAGCTCGCAGAAAGTGAATTCCGTTGGCGCTTTGCGCTCGAGGGCGCCGGCGACGGTCTCTGGGACTGGAACCTGTCAGAAGGTACAGTCTTCTTTTCTAAGCGCTGGAAAGAGATGCTGGGTTATGCGCCTGAAGAACTGGGTGATTCAATCAACGAGTGGTCTGACCGCCTGCACCCCGACGAAAAGGCGCGGGTAATGACCGAGGTGCAAGATTACCTCGAGGGCAAAGCCGAAGCGTACGCGAGCGAACAGCGCCTGAGAACCAAGAAGGGAGACTATATCTGGATACTGGACCGCGGTGTCATAGTTGCGTGGGATGCGGATGGCAAGCCGTCGCGCATGATTGGTACCGATTCTGATATCACGGCGCGCAAGCAGCTCGAGCTCAGTCTCAGGCTCAACCAGGCCGAGCTGCAAGAAGCGCAGCGCATTGGCAACATAGGAAACTGGCATATGGAAGTCGCGACCGGTTTCGTGCAGTGGTCACCGCATTTGTTTCGCATGTTCGGACTCGCGCCGGGTCGGGGTGCACCGTCGTTTAGCGAGCAGAGCAAGATCTTTGCTCCTGAAAGTTGGGTTCGGCTCAATGAGGCAGTGGACAAATTAGTGAAAACTGGTGAGCCCTATGAACTTGACCTCGAAATCGTCAGGCCCGATGGCAGCACTGGCTATATTGTGGCGCGCGGCGAGCCTGTCTTTGATCTCGAGGGCAAGCTGTCAGCCGTGCATGGGGTTGCTGCCGACATCACGCAGCGCAAACGCGCCGAGCAGCGTCTGCAACTGGCCGCGAGTGTCTTTACCCACACCAGAGAAGGCATTCTGATCACCGATGCCGACGGCGTTATCATCGATGTGAACGACGCCTTTACCCATATTACAGGCTTCAGCCGGCAAGAGAGCCTGGGCAAGAAACCCAATATTCTGAAATCAGGCCAGCACGATGCAGAATTTTACCGCTCGATGTGGCAGTCGCTGAAAACCAAGGGATATTGGTCGGGTGAGATACGCAACCGACGCAAGACGGGCGAGCAATATATTGAAATGCTCACCATCAGCGGGGTCCAGGACGAAGCGGGCGAAACTGTACGTTATGTGGGTCTTTTCTCTGATATTACTCTGCTCAAAGAACAGCAGCATCGGCTCGAAATCATCGCCCACTATGACGCGCTGACAGGGCTGCCCAACCGTGTCTTGCTCGCCGACCGTATGCACCAGGCGATGGTTCAGGCTGAGCGCAGGCAGCAGCAGCTGGCGGTCGCCTATATCGACCTCGACGGCTTTAAGGCAGTGAATGACAAGTATGGTCACGATGCAGGCGACCAGTTGCTCATGGCGGTCGCCAACAACATGAAACACTCGCTGCGTGAAGGTGACACGCTGGCCCGGCTTGGCGGCGATGAATTTGTCGCCATTTTGCTCGACCTGTCAGACACCGTTTCTGCCACCACAGTTCTCGATCGTTTACTCCATTCAGTTCACCAGCCGACAACAATCGGTAACTTCACGGTCGAACTTTCGGCCAGTATCGGTGTGACTTTTTATCCGCAGGAAAGCGAAATCGATGCCGACCAGTTGCTGCGGCAGGCAGACCAGGCGATGTACCAGGCCAAGCTGACCGGTCGCAACCGCTACGCGTTCTTCGACCGTGAGCATGACTACAGCCTGCGCAGCCTGCATGACAGCGTGCAGAAGATTGCCGAGGCACACAAGGCCAGGCAGTTTGTTCTATATTACCAGCCCAAGGTCAATATGCGCACGGGTGAAGTGATCGGGCTCGAGGCGCTGATTCGCTGGCAGCACCCCGAACGCGGCGTTTTGTCACCGATGGAATTTATTCCGCTCATCGAAGACGATCCCCTCGGAATTGAAATCAGCGAATGGGTGATCGAAGAATCGGTACGACAGATTGGCGCTCTGAACGATCAGGGATACCATATTCAGATAAGCTGTAACCTCATGGCGCACCATATGCGCAAGCCGGGATTCGCTGCATATTTGCAGACGGTGTTGGCACGCTTTCCGGACATCAATCCTCAATTGCTGCAATTTGAAATTCTGGAAACGAGCGCGCTCGGAGACCTCGGCCACATTTCGCGCCTGATCGACGAGTGCCGCAAGTTGGGCGTCAGTTTTGCGCTCGATGACTTTGGTACGGGGTATTCGTCGCTGACCTACCTCAAGCGACTGGCAGCGGAATTTCTCAAGATTGACCAAAGTTTCATACGCGATATGCCGGTCGACCCCGAGGCCCTTGCCATTATCGAAGGTGTACTCGGTCTCGCTTCCGCGTTTGGACGGCACACGATTGCCGAGGGCGTAGAAACCGAAGCGCACGGCAAGATGCTGTTGATGCTCGGCTGCACGCTGGGGCAGGGTTATGCGATCGCCAGGCCCATGCCGGCAGAGAAGCTGACCGGCTGGTTGCGCACGTGGCGTCCCTATGAGTCGTGGCGGCGAGAATACACTCATGCCGCGCGCGAAGTGCAGATTTTGCACGCGCAGGTCGAACACAGGGCATGGCTCAGAGATCTTGAGCAGGCGCTGCGCGGCGAACGTTCCAGTCCGCCTGAAACCGATGCCTCAAAATGCCGTTTTGGCACGTGGTTAGATTCACGCCTGGCTGTGGAAAATTTGCCCGCGCAACGCCTTATTGAGATACGTGCACAACACGAGCAGCTGCACCAAATGGCCGAGCATCTCTTGCATTCGGGCATGCAGCAGCAAAGCACCGAATTCACCGCACAGCTGCAACGCGTGCACGAGCTGAGTGACGTACTCTTGCAGAAAATCGGAGACAGCTGATATGCCCTTCGCTTCTGCTCTCGTACCCCTCTGGAACCGCGATGCAGAATGGCGGCGTCGCATCGCGATGGTCGAAGCGGCTGAATCATTTGTCTACCTCTCGACTTTCTATCTTGAGCATGATGCTTACGGCCTCGCGATGCTCGACGCCCTGGAGGCAGCACAGCGCCGGGGTATTGCGGTATCGTTACTCATCGACAGTTTCGGCCAGGGATTAGGCGGAGTTCTCATGAGTGCAGAATACCGCGCCGCGCTGGAGCGACGCTTCGAACTCATAAGGAGCTGTGGTGGCTCGGTGCAATTCTACACGCCGCCGCGTTTCGCGCAGCGCTTACTGGGGGGTGGCCACCACATTAAGATCCAGTTGAGCGATGCCGGTGAAGCAATCTACGGCAGCAGCAATATCACACGCTCGTCGTTCGCCGGCTGGAATGAATATTCGGTGGCACTGCGCGGCCCGGTGATTCTGTCGCTCATGGACACACTCGAGGCGCTGGGTGTTAAGATTGATAGTAACCACCGGCGCGCTCTGGCCAGCATCGCGCAAGCCGAACACGCTGATCTGGATATCGATTACCGCTTCTTCGACCCCAACCACCATTCGGGTTTTCTGGGGCCGCTCTTCTGGCGCGGTCAGAACAGCGTCACCGAATGGATGATCGAACTACTCGACAATGCGCGCGAATCGGTTTCGATCACCAGCTTCTACTTCAAACCCACGCGGCGGCTGATGAAGGCTGTTCTGCGCGCGGCGCACCGCGGCGTGCGCATCGAAGTGTTCCATTCACACCGCGAGGCGCTGCCGAGCACCGACCTCGCCTGGATAGCCGCTGCTGCGGGGTTCGGCAAATTGCTGCGCGCAGGTATTTCCATCTACGAGAACCGGCATGGCGAACATTCGAAGCTGTTGCTCGTCGACGATACGCTTGCAGTTTTTGGGAGCTATAACTTTGAAGACGCTGCGCACGACCGCCTCTCTGAAGCGATGATGGCATCGACCGACGTGCGCGCGGTTCAGCCGCTAAGAGAGATATTCGCCGAACTGCGCCGGCACCCTGACAATACCAGGGTTGAACGCCACTGGTTTCGCGATCTGCCGGTCGCACTGCGCCTGCGTATTATTCGTTACGCGCGTTTCAAGTGGTGGATGTGAAAATGGAGAACCGCCGCAAAAAAGAAAAAACTCCCCCGCCGCTCTATGACCGGGCGGTTGCGCTCGCAGCGCGCCGCTTGCGCAGTGCTGCTGATCTAAAGAAGAAGCTCATCGCAGAAAATTACCCCGAAGACGAAGTCGACGCCGCGATTACGCGGTTGGGAGAAGTGCACCTGATCGACGACAATCTCGTGGCGCAGTCGATTTCGCGCCGCTACGCCGACCGCGGTAACCGCTTCATTCTGCAGAAGATGAAAGATAAGGGCGTCGCGGCCGAACAGGAATCGGCGTTCGAGTCACTGGCCGACGAGTATGACCGCGCGCTCGCGGCGGGTAAGAAGAAGCTACGTACGCTCGAAAAATTTGAACAGAAGATACGGGGCCAGAAGCTCTACCAGCACCTGACTTTGCGCGGTTTTGCGGGCTCTACTGTGCAGAGGGTTGTGCGCGCGCTCACACGCTTCGACGATGATTGAATAGTCTTTTTCGAGGTCAGTCAATCATCGCGTATTAAAGCGGTACGTAATCTCGATATGACCGTCGACCTTTCTGCCCGGTTCGTATTTCAGCAGCAGTTCACGGCCGGTATACCCGATCTCTGTTGCGGCAGGCGCAATGCCACGCGGCATACCCGCGACAACCACTGGTACCAGGTAGAGCGTCTTTAGCGGTTCTTCATTACCCGGCGCGACAAGGTGCAGCCGTGCCTCGCCCGAAAGCAGGCCATGCACTTTGAGCTCGAACGACTCGGTCCCTTCGGGCAGCTGTATCGTGAGCGTGCGCGGCTTCTCGGCATCATCGATGACGAGCGATTTTTCGCGGCACGCCGTGCTCAAAAATAGCAACGATAGAAGAACAATACGAAGGCGCAGCATTGGGGCAATCTGCCGGCGCGGGATGCCCGCACAAATGTTTTGCTTTTCAGCGTAGCCGCGCCGGCTTTAGGTGCGGCCATGCCGCAACATGCAAGAATCGCGTTACTGGGAACCGGAGCCATCGGCGCCTCGGTTGCCCGCGCGCTCTACCTCAACCAGGTACCATTCACGATTCTCGTGCGCGACAAAAAGCGCAAGGCCGATCTGATCACCCAAGGCATTCGTTACACGCTGAAGAGCACGACGCATATCCAGCTCAACCAGGGGGTCGAAGTACTCACATTGGCCGAGGCGCAGAAAAATGCGCGCAGTCTCAAATTCGACTACATGTTTCTCGGCATGAAAACTCCTCATTTGCAAGAGGCTGCCAGGACGGCGAAGGGTCTGCTCGCAAAAGGGGGCTGCTTGGTTCTTCTGCAGAATGGTTTGCCTGAACGAGAGCTCCGCAACTATAAAGAAGAAAATATTATTTCGGGGATTGTTGGTTATAACGCGCAGCTGATGCCTGATGGCAGTTATTTTCAGTCGAACCCAGGGCATTTGATCCTGGCGAACGCGCACCGCCCGCCGCAAGAGTTCAAGGCGTGGCTTGAACCGCACCTGCCATTGGTGATTTCCCAAAACCCGCTCGGCTTTCGCTGGAACAAGCTGGCGATTAACAGTGTAATCAATGGGCTGGGAGCGATATCAGGTTTGGCGCTCGGCCCGCTCTTTGCCAAACGCACGGCGCGCCGCGCGGCCATTGGTCTCATTCAAGAGGCTGCTGCCGTTATGCGCGCGCTACAGATTGAAGAGGGAATTGTGCCGGGCGCAATCTCTGTCTACCGGTTTACAAAATTACCCGCACTAGTGCAGCACCTGGTGCTGTTCGTGCTCGGCCGCAAGTACGCGAAAATTCGTACTTCCATGTTACAGGACGTTGAGCGCGGGGTGAAGACAGAAGTCGACCAGATTCACGGTGCGATTGTAGAGGCAGCGAAAGTGGCCGGGTTTGCTGTGCCGCTAACACAAAAGGTCGTTCAGCTTATGCATGCACTGGAACGTGGAGCCATGCAGCCCGGGTCCGAGGTGCTTTGGCAACTACCGCTGCCAGCGTGAATCACGTACGCTCAGCGCTTTTCTTTGCCCGACCAGTCTGATTTCATGTTGCCGACCGGTTTTGCCGGCTGTGTGGGCTTGACCGGTGGGCCGGGGCGCACGATGATCTTCGCGTGCGGGGTCTTCGTCGCTTCTTTTATACCGCTGCTTTTCGCCTCGGTATGCGCAGTTGATGAAAAAACTGTGAGCAGCGCTATTGCGACAGTCTTTTGTAACACGTACTTCATATGCCAACCTTCATTTGCTGGAGCCGCTCACCGGGGCACTGACCCCAGGGTCCAGCGTGGGGGTGTACTTGTCGTTTGAAGATGCTGAGCCGGCAGCGTCGCCAGGCCGCCTAAACCCTTCGCTGTTAATGCCGGGAAGATTTTTGCCTGGATCAACATTAGCATTTGGTTGTGAAGCCTTCTTGCTTTTGGTATACTTAGGTAGTCGTTTCATTTGAGCCCATGAAACAGCAGGCAAGAAGATAGCTGGCATCAGCAGGACACAAGTCATCGTTACGATCTTCATGAGCCTGACTACGGTTAAACCCATTATCCCGCAAAGCAAAAAAATGAGCCCGCTCGGCAGCACTTTAATTGCTTGGCATGGTTGCGGTCAGCTTTGCCATTGCACATGAAAGTACTCATCGTCGGCGGCAGCGGGGTGGCGGGGCAGTGTGCCATTCGCGCAGTGCGACAATTTGACCCGCAGTCAGAGATCTGGGCGAGCAGTTCAAAAGATGCAGACGTTGCAGGCGCTGACCACACGGTTCACGCGGTCGACATGAATAAGCCCGACGGTCTTGCGCCCTTGCTCGCGCTCACAGAACAATTTGATTATTTGTTCCACACACCCGCATTCGGTTCAGTGGGAGCTCCGGTTGCAGAGGCGACTAAGCCCGAGGTTGAGTCGGCGTTGCAGTTCTGCCTGCAGCCCATGGTTCAGCTGACAGAAAAACTCCGCCCGAAAATGACGGTGGCGTACACGGCTTATTATTTTAAGCCGCACCTGCTGGCGTTTTACGGCGCGCTGGCCTATGTTAAATACGCGACCGAAAAACTTGCGGTCGAAAATCCCGGGCAGTCCAAGTGCCTGCGTATCGGTTCGTTCGTCAGCAAGGCGACGCGCGGCATCGGGCTGCTGCTGCAGCGCATGTCGAAAACCGCGCCGCACCTGAAACCGCTCATGGACGAGTATGCACAGTCAGGTATGAAATTCTCTGATTTCTTTTTCGACTACATCGCGCGTCAGGAAAAACAGAATATCGCCGGCACGCGCCCGTACCACATGACAACCGAAGACGACATCGTTGCCGCGCACCTGCACCTGCTGAAAGGCGAAAGCGCCCCGGTCATCAATGTGCTCGGCTCAGAAATCTGGACTGACAATGTTCTGCCTGCGCTGCCTGCCGAGATGGCACGTGCGGCCGAACTGCTGGCCTGACGCCGCACACATTCACTGCGGCGGTGTAGTTTTCAGTTTCCCGACACTGCAGGCAAAAAAGCTTTACGGTCCGCAATAGTCGATTAGGAGATGTTCTAATCGATTTTAAGAAGGCGGGGCTCTCATGGCAAAGGCAGTTAAAAAGCTCTCTCAGGAAAAGACCAGCTACGACGCGATCGTCATCGGCGCAGGTTGCGGAGGCACAACTGCTGCTGCGCTTCTGGCGAAGAATGGCTACGACGTGCTGCTGCTCGAACAGAGCTCGCTCATCGGCGGCTGCTGTTCAACGGCGAAGATCAAGGGTTTCAAGTTCGATCTGGGCGCCTCGATCATCGAAGATGCCGACGTGATCGACCAGGTCTTTGGTCGCCTCGGCACAACACTGGCAAAAGAGGTGAAGCTGGTGCAGTGCGAGCCAGTCTATGACTGCATGCTCTCCGATGGCTCGCGTCTGCAGATACCCACAGATATCGAGGCGACCGCAGCGGCGATTGGAAAAATTTCACCGGCAGACGCGAAACGCTTTCGTAAGTACGTGAAGAAATTTCGCGACACCGCTCGATTTTGAACGACGCCTGCTTTCACCTGAGGGTGCAATTTATGCGCTCAGGCAAGATTTTACGAATGCGAGTATGTTCCGGCCGTCGGCGAAATCCAAAAGCATCCAGGGGCTTTATCTCGTCGGCGCATCGACGCATCCGGGTGGCGGGGTACCGACGACGATGTGCTCGGGCATGATCGACGCCGATCTGGTAATGAAATACCAGCCGCGCAGCGAGGGGGGGAAATGATCTACTGGCCGTATTATGTTGTGGGATTTATTCTTTTGCTGGTGCTTTTACCGCTGCGCCGGCGCGCCACGCGCCGGCATGTCTGGAACCTGCTCAGGCAGTCGGTGTACCTGATTCCACGCTACTTTGTCTGAAGACTCGCAGCCGGAATTATCGTCAGCACGGCATTGCGTACAAAAGGTACGCGTTTAATGCCAGCAGCACGGCACAGACCGGCGTCCATAACAAACGCTCCCTGCGACTGCGCGAAATCGCGTTCATGACCGTACCCAGGCCTGCGTAGACCGAGATCGCCCACTGCAACCTCAGTACGACAATGCCGGGCATCGTTATCATGGTGATACCAGCGGACTGCAGATTGATCAGCGCAAAGCCCAGGAGCACCACCGCCGAAACTGCGCTGCCGAAGCGAAGCGGTCGGGGTAGCACCCCGCGGTGCTGCCCGCCCCACGCGTATTCACCCCACGGTTTGCCCGTGACCAGCAGCACCTGGAAAATAGCTATCGCAGTGTGTATGGCTGCAGACAGAAGCGCCGCTGCGGTCATCACCTGCCTGCCTCTTGCAGAAGAATTGCCCCAATGATGATGACATCCAGGACAAAGTGGATGCTCCATGCCCAAAAGAGGCCGCGCGTTTCGCGTAACGATTTGGCGAGCACCCAACCCAGTATGCCTGCCATCAGAACGCCCAGAAATCCCCCCGGTGCACCGAAGTAGTGCACGCTGCCGAAGATCGCAGCTGACACCAGCGGTGAATGCTTTGCCCAGCGCGAGTCTTCGAGCGCGCTGACCACGGCATGGCGAAAGATCAGTTCTTCGCCCAGTGCGTTCGACAGGGAAAAGAACAGCACGAGCGGCAGCAGGGGCAGTGCAGTGGTGAATTTGAGCGAAGACAGCGGCAGCGGTGCGAACATCACGATTGCGGTGACGACGGCAATCACGAGGCCCAGCTGCCAGCCGACCCGGCGCCAGTCTTCGTTCGCGCGTATGCCCAAAATGGCCGACGGTTCGGCTGCGCCGGAAAGACGGTTCAGTCGTAAGAACTCGCGGGCGCGTGTCCTGAAAAAGGCGAAAGAGAGCCCAAGGACTGGCAGGCCGACAATCCAGAGGGTCGCCTGGCTGCGCCAGAAGCGTTCTATGGCCGATACCGGTGCATTCTGCCAAATCAGACCCGGTAAGATGAGTAGTGAAGTAGCGGCTATGCCGACCGCCACAAGCAAAACCAATGGCTTCATATCTTTCAGATATATCTTTTAGATATATTGTCAACCGTCTTCCGGCTGTAATGCACCATGCTCTTGCCCGGTGGCCATAGGTCAGGCAGGGCTAAACGCGTTGGCGCGGCGCATGCTGGCGAAATCATTGAAGCGCACGCCATAGCGGCGCAGGGCCTTGGTGACAAACAGGGCGCCCCATTGCCTGAGGTAAAAGGGCTGGTTCACGACGAAGTGGTGAATGCCGTGCGTGGCGCCGAAGTTAAAGCAAAAGATGTGCAGCGGCAATACGAGCCATGAGTTCAGCACTTGCGTCTGTTTCACGAGCGAGTCGATCTTTACCGCCGTGGTTGGTGAGCCTGTCGAACCATAGTAGTGCATGTTCGAAGAGACGATTTGTATCGCGGACTGTCGCAGCCAGCACGGTACCAGGTAAATAACCGCTGCAGTATTCAGAAACGTCACGATGGGGGCCAGCCATGCAGGCGGTGCGAATTCGGCGCCCGCAAGAAAAAATCCCAACCTGGTGAGAGATAGCAGCAGGAAACTGTACCAGAGTAGCATAAAAGTTCTTTGCAGTGGAATGATCTTGTGCGGGGCCTTGATGCGTCGCAGGTCGGCCAGCGCGTCGCGCTTGATCCTGGGCCCCTGTATGGTGAGCGCCGCAAGCGGGTCGAGCATGACGAGCAGGCGCTTGAAGCCCCACGGCATACCGTTCGAGATGTAACGCTCTTCGACGTCGTTCTTGTGTCCCGAGACGCGGTGGTGCAACAGGTGGATTTCTTTGCGAAACCACGGGTTGACCGTGTTCGCGCGGAACAACCAGACAATCCAGAACAGGAAGTTCTGCATGCGCTGCGAATTCTTGTAGTAGAGAGAGTGGATCAGGTCGTGTTCCATCTCGTGTAAAAAAGAAGCGAGAATACCGTTCGTGACGATCGTGGCCCATGCGGGTACGAGATCCGCTATATATAGCCCCGACATCACGATCATACCGCCGGCAGAGCCAAGCGTGATAGCCAGGCCGATTTGGTCCTGGAAGCGGTTAAGCCAGGTATGCCGCCGGCGCAACCTGCGGTCGCCGAAGCGAATCCACTGGATAATTTTGCTGCCGCGATCTTTATCGCTGAGGTTCGCGATGCGTGTGGCCTTGGCTGCGGTCATGGCAACGGATAATGGACCGGCCTGCGGCGCAAAGCAAAAATGAAACTGGTGTCAACTTTCGGTTAATCCAGGAGGTCGATCGATTCGACCTTTTTGAAGTGTGCATCGAGTGTGTAGAGCGGTACGCCATGCTGCATTGACAGCGCCGCTATCCACAGGTCATTTGCCGGTATGGGAGTGCCTGCTTTTCGCAGCTGTGCATATATTCGCGCGTAGTAGTGGGTGGTCTCACTATCAGGGTAAATCACCTTAACTCGTGATGAAGCGAGAAATTTTTGGAGTACTTTTTCATTCTGCTGTGCCTTGTTGCCAGCTGCGAAACCCGCCCGCAGCTCACCTAAGGTAACAAAGGTCAGCAGGATATGCGTGGCTCGCTGTACTTTAGATAAGGCAGACGCATTACCCCGGGCCAGCTCTGTATAGGTATTCGTATCTAGCAGCAGCTGCATTTATGACCACATGTCCTTGTCGATCTTACGTTGGTCTTTCAGGGCTTTGTCCGTGGCGGGGTCTTCTATCCACGTACCTGCCACAAAATCGAGATCGTGATTTTCCAGAGTTCCCAGTGAAGCCTGCAAAGCTTCGAGTAGGGTGTCATTGAGGCTTTGCCGTTTCTTGCGCGCAGTCTGCCTGAGGCCACGGTCAATCTCGGGAGTCACGTTGCGCACGGTATATTGAAGGCGCTTCATGCCTACAGTATAGGCAATTATTGCCTGCACGTCAAGCGAATCGCGTTTCTGCTGCTCACGGCGTCGCAGGTAGCCAAGCACTTCTGGTTTTCAGCCTGACTTTTGCTGCGATATTGCCCCATGAAAATCAGCAATCCCAATATGACCGAGCTGTCAGCCAAAGCGGCTGCAGACCTGAGCAAAGTGAAGTACAAGCAGTACGGCAAGTACCTGGGCGATTTCGTCGTCGGCGAGACGTACGAGCACCCGCGCGGTATGACTGTCACCGCGGGTATGATCCAGGATTTTTCGACGACCTTTCTCGAAGCAAACCCTCTTTACTTAAACCTCGAATACGCGAAGGCGCTGGGCCACCCGGCAATACCCGCGAGCCCAATGCTCGTCTTCAACCTGCTGCTCTCGCTCGGCGTGCAGAATGACTCCGAAAAGGCGTACGCGAACCTCGGTTACTACAACGTGAAGTTCTTGAAGAATGTGTATCCGGGCGATACCATTACTTCATTCACGAAGATCGTCGACAAAAAAGAGCGCGGCGAAGGCAAGCCGGGTATTGTGACCATCAATACTATCGGCAACAACCAGCGCGGTGAGCGTGTGGCGCAGTACATGCGCAAGATCATGGTACCACCCGCACCTGCTGGTTACCAGCCGCCGAAATTCATTCCTTCGAAGACTGACGTGCCTCCGTACGCCGAAACAGTAGAGATTGAAATCCCCGATTTTGATGCGGCGAAGTGGCCTTCGACCGTTACCCGCCCCGACACCTACTACGAAGATTTCAACGTCGGCGACATCATTGTTTCGCCCAACGGCCGCACGATCACCGATGAACACTTTGCGTGGACATACCGCGTGGGCAACACGCACCCGCTGCACTTCGACCGCCTGTACTCGCAGGGCATGTCGGGTGCGATGAGCGGTGACCCGATCACCTACGGTGGCCTCGTATTCGCCTGGTTGCTTGGCCTCTCTGGCCGCGATATCTCTGAGAATGCACTCGCCGACCTCGGTTATACCGAAGGTTATCACACGCAGCCGTCTAAGTCAGGTGAAACCGTGTACTGCATCCACCGCGTGCTTGCGAAAGAACCGGTTGACGGTAAACTGAAATCCGGCGCGATCCAGTTTCAGGTCATTGGCCTGCGCGACATCAAGCCGAAGCCTGCGCTCGAGAAGTACGGTGCGGATCTCTTCATTAAGGAAAACGATAAAAAAGATATGGGCAAAGAGAAGATACCTGAAAAGATCTTTGAAATCGAGCGCCGCCTTCTCATCCGTTCGCGGGCGTAAATTTTGTTCCATGGTAGAGACGCGATTAATCGCGTCTCTACAACCTATTCTGCGGTGAGCGCAGGCGAACCGATCGCGTCTCTACGAGTTAGCCGCAGGCAAAATAAAAAATAGTGCTGTACACTGTACGCTCAAATAGGTATTTTCGGGCCGAAGACCAGAATTTGAATGATCAAGACTCTTAGTTACCTGTAAAGTTTTAGCTACGTTCCCAATCATTGTTATCAGTTTTCAATATCCAAGGGTATAATAATGCCTTTAGGAAAACTTAGGAGAAAATTATGAACATCTATGTAGGAAACTTAGCTTTTGCAACAACAGAACAGGAGCTGCAGCAGACTTTTGCCGCTTTCGGCAATGTACAATCAGCCAAGCTCGTGACTGACCGCGAAACCGGCCGTGCACGTGGTTTCGGCTTTGTCGAAATGGAAAACAAATCTGAGGCGATCAAGGCGATCAGCGCACTGAACGGTTCATCGCTTAACGACCGCGACATGGTTGTGAACGAATCGCGCCCGCGCGAAGACCGTGGCAGCAGCCACCGCAACAGTGGTCGCGGTGGCTACAACAGCCGCTATTAATTAGTAACTTTTGGTTTCTGGTAGAGACGCAGCATGCTGCGTCTCTACCACTTAACCGCTAGTGAAAGGCGGGCCGTGCACCTGGTGGTGTACGGCTTTTTTTATGTCCTTATTTGATCAGGCGTCCCGGTACAGGGCCGGTATTTCGAGCTTGCCAAAAAGTTTTGCGTGTAGTTCCGCATCGGGGTGTACGTAGTAGGTGTTCTCTTCGACGATATCCCGTTTGCCGGCGAGCAAAGCCCGCCAGGCTGCAGTTTCTTCCTCTGCAACATAACGTGCTGTTGAATCTGTGACATTCTGCAGGAAATACTGCAGCAGCTGCAAGTGCCCGTTGGCCCAGTATTCTACTGCTTCGGGCTGCTCTCTGCGGTAGTGGCGGACGAGTTCAGCCAGCTGCGCGCCGGCATTTGTACGCACTTCTCTCATGAACCCGGCCTGTTCCATTTTCTTGTTCATGGCGGAGTCGCTGCCATGTCCCCAGCGCTCGTACATTTCCATATTTAGCAGCTCGGCCCCCGCATGGCGAATCGTGAGCACCAGCTGTTCAAGTTCGACAGCGGCCGCCGGGATCATTCGCGTTTTCGCTTGCGATCGGCAAACCCCTTAGCCATAGCGACGAACTCGGCAGACTGAAGGTAGCCGCTGTTGTATAGCGCAACCAGGTCGAAGGCCCGATCGGCGTCGAGTCCGCGTTGTTTGTTCATGATATATTTGACTCCCCGCATTACCAGCGCGGAGTTTTCGCTCATCTCTTTGGCTGTCTCGAGCGCAGCTGCATACGCCGCATCTTTATCGGGCAGAATTTTCGTGACGAGGTTCAGGCGCAGCGCTTCTTCGGCACCGAAGTCACGGCCCGTGAGCGCCAGCTCGCGCGTCGGGCCTTCGCCGATGAGGTACGGCAGGCGCTGCAGTGACCCCATATCGGCAACGATCGCCACTTTGACTTCGCGCAGCGAGAAGATGGCGTCGGCAGCTGCGTAGCGGATGTCGCAAGCCGAGACCAGGTCGAGTGCGCCACCAATACAGTGGCGCTGTATTGCCGCGATCGACGGCTTGGGCGAATCGGCAACGGCGCGCATGCCTTTTTGCATCGTGAGAATGAAATCGTGCAAGCGCTGGCTGCCCTCGGCACCCTGGCTATCGGCGAGCCAGGCGAAGCGTTCGACAAAATCGGGCAGGTCGAGTCCAATCGAAAAACTGGCGCCTTTGGCAGCAACGACAAAGGTCTTGATCGTTTCGTCGGCGTTTATCTCTTCGACCGCCTGAGGCAGTTCACTCCAGAAATCCCAGTTCATGAAGTTGCGCTTCTCGGGGCGGTTAAGCCACAGGGTTGCTACCGGTCCTGATTTTTCAATGAGAAAGAAGTTGTATGCCATAGGAATGCTCCGGCAGCTAAGCTGCCGCGGCGACATGCTCTGCAAAGAGATTTCGCAGGCATTATTTGCACGCAGTCCGGGGTTTTATGCCAGGTGCAATGGGATCTATATTGGGTATGTTGCATGCGACATAATCTTAAAACGCTTGCCGCCGCATTTTTTTGCGGCAAAGCTGCTCCAATGCTGCGCTGGTTACTCGCTTGCACTCTTCCCGCAGCGCTATTTGCTGTCCAGTACCCTTCATCACCTGAAATGCCGGCAGTGCCCGAGCCAAAAGTAGAAGGCAGCAGCACGCGTCCGGGCATGCGCAAGCCGGCAGCGAAAACTCCGAAGGTTGCCCTGGTTCCGGTGCGCATCAAGATACACCTGGGTGACAGGTCGATGCTGATGGCCGAGGCTTCGATTCCGATGAGCTATTCTTTCACTCACAAGAAGGGACACCTGCAGTATAACCAGACAGTGCGGGCTGAAGAAATTCGCGAACTGGCGATTGAGAGCTATCGTGCGCGCAAGATCTCTGCGGGCAAAGAGGGAGAAGTGTTTGAATTTGAGCCAGCCACGATTCGCATTGAGCTCAAGGATGGCCAGGTGTTTAAGTTGAATTATCTTTTTAAAGACCTGCGCATGCTGAAGGCAAAAAATTCAGATGGTGCATTCTCTGTGTTCGCATACTTTGCTGATACCTGGAGAGTCAATGGCTGGCAGGAGCGTCCCGCAGCGGCTGAAAGACCCAGGGAGGGAGTTTCTCCCGTGACGCGGTTTGCGCACCCTGCGGCATTCACCCGCCTTGAATACTTTGAACCTGTAGACAAGACCCCGGCAGCGGGCGAGGCACAGAACCGCTGATGCCGGTTCATTCGCAGGCATCGCCCACCGTGGCGCACCTCATGACCTCTGTTTCGCGCGGTGGGCTCGAACTCTACGTGCGTGAGCTGATCGTCAACCTGCACAGCGCCGGAGTGAAGCAGGTGGTCGTGTGCGACCAGCATGCCTTCATGGTGCCCGAGCTCAGGTTACTCAAAATTCCGGTGGAGTTCATCAGCGCGGGTTCGCGTTACTCGCTGGGCCGCATGGCGAAGTTGCGCGCGGTCGACAAAAAATATGGCGTTGGTATCTGGCACAGCCACCAGCGCGACGACATGATCACGGTGGCACTGGCTTTTTTCTTTCGCTCTCGTGCGCAGTTGCGCCACATCTTCAGCCTCTACATGGGCTTCGCGCGCAAGAAAGATTTACTGCACCGGCTGGTCTACCGCCGCGTTGAAAAACTGGTCACGACTTCTGAACTCATGAACAGCCTTGCACGCGAGCGCCTGCCGGTTATCGCCTCGCAGATTCAATGCATACGCTACGGGCGCGACGACAAGGCTTTTCAGGTGAAAGCCGCGCAGGTGAAGGCGGCACGCAAAGCCATGGGCTTACAGGCGGGACAAAAACTGGTGCTCTCGCTTTGCCGGCTCGACCCGATGAAAGGCGTGCGCGAATTTGTCGATGCGGCGCGCCTGCTTGACAGCCGCATGCGCGGCAAATTCCTGTTCGTGCAGATCGGCGAGCGCACGATCACCGGTTACAACGAAGAGGGACGCCCCGTTTATTTACCCGAGTCCGAAGATTGTTACAGGCAGTTGGTTGCGGCCGCGAGGCACGGAGGCCGGGGGCTCGCGGGAGACAAGGATGTCGCTGCACCGCGAGCAGAAAGAGGGGCAAAAAGCACTTCACGCTTCAAACTGCTGCCGTTCCAGAAAGACTACCAGAAGTACCTGTTGGCCGCTGACTATTTTGTTTTAGGCAGTTACGACGAGATGTATTCGCTTTCTGTTATCGATGCGATGATGGCGGGTTGTGCTGTGATCGGAACAAATAATGGCGGTACAGTTGAGCAGCTGAGCCACAACAGGGGATTTCTCATCGAGGCTAAGAGTGCACCCGCGATTGCCGATGCACTCATCCGCGCAGAGAAAAATCCCAAAGAGAAAGAAAAAATCTGTAAAGCGGCGCAGGCCTGGGTCATGAAAGAGCACACCTGGAAAGGTGTGCTGCCGCAGTGGCTGAAGCTTTACGGCGTCAGCGGCTAGCTCTCACTTCGACCTGCACTTCATTGCGACGCAAGAACCAGGGCATGAACGGCGGGTCGTAGCGGCTCCACAGCGGTTCGCCGGCCAGTTGCCATTTACCCGATTGTGCGACTGCCGTGAGCAGGTTATTCTTTTTTTCCGCGAAGCGCTCGGTGCTCCAGCTGCCGCGGTAGCGCAGTGCGGCGAGCGTACGTTCGGGTACCAGCCGCAGTTTTAACCGGCTGTCGAGAGGTTCGGGTGGTTTGCGGCTGTTAAATTCAGCCGGCAATACAAAGCCGATGCGGTACTTGCCGCCGCCTGTTTTTTCCTGGTTCACCGGCGCAGTCATTTTGATCTTCTCGCCGGCCGCCTGCTGGTTGACGGGGGCGGTCATCGCGATCTTTTCACTGCCCTTATTTTCGCCTGAGATATACTTTAAGAGCGGTCTGAACGCCTGGTTACCGACTTCTTTTTCGTCGCCTTCGAGTTCTATTTCGACGGTCCAGTAGGCGCTCATGCGGCGAATTTCAATTCCGGAAAATTCCTCCACCACCTGGAATTTTGGTTCTTCAATTGCCATCAAACTACCCCCTGCGAACAAGAATGTAAACGCACGAAAAGTGCGCTGGATTGTTTTCATGGTTTTCACTCTTTCAGCTTAAGCTCAAAGACTCTTTATCGACCAGAATAAAATGCTTCTGCGACTGAATCGCAGAGCCAGTCTCAGTTGTTGTTCACATTTAGTTTGTCGCCGCCATGACCTTGTACGCTTTGCCGGCATGGGTGATTTGCAGATTTTTCTCTTAATCTCTGGCGGGCTCGTGGCACTCGTCGTGGGCGGCGAGTTACTGGTACGCGGGGCGACCGGTATTGCAGTGGCTGCAGGCGTTTCGTCCCTCGTGATTGGTCTCACCGTTGTGGCGTTCGGCACGAGTATGCCCGAGCTGGTGGTTTCTCTGCAGGCAGCCGCAGCCGGAAGTGCAGGTATCGCCGTGGCAAATGTTGTCGGCAGTAATATTTTCAACATTCTCTTTATTCTTGGTCTGTGTGGAATGATCGCACCTCTGGCAGTCTCGTCGCAGTTGGTGCGCATAGATGTTCCGCTGATGATCTTCGGCTCTTTGCTGGTTTATGTATTTGCGTTCGGCGGTAAGATATTGCCGTGGCAGGGATTGCTCTTACTGGCGATAATCATCTCGTATACGGTATTCATCGTCAGGCGTAGCCGGCAAGAAACGCGCGCGGTGAAGGCAGAATACGACGAAGCGCTGAGCGATGAACGGGCCGAGGTAAAGAATGTACCCGTCTGGTTGTCAGGGGTACTGGTACTCGTGGGCCTGTTTATTCTCGTATTGGGAGCGCGCTGGCTCATTGAAGGTTCTGTCGTGCTCGCCCGGCGCTTTGGCGTCAGCGAGACGGTGATAGGGCTGACGATTATAGCTGGCGGCACTTCATTGCCCGAAGTTGCGGCTTCGGTCATGGCGACCATCAAGGGTGAACGGGATATCGCGATCGGCAATATCGTGGGCAGCTGTACTTTTAACATCTTTTCCATTCTCGGTATCGCGCCGCTGGTATCGGGCGGTTTACCGGTTGCGCCGGAAATGCTGAATGTCGATTTTCCTGTCATGCTGATCGCCGCGATCGCATGTTTTCCGCATTTCGTAGCCGGGTTAACTTTTAACCGCATAGAAGGTGTACTCTTCTTCATCTCCTACGCTGGTTACACCACGTGGTTGGTGCTGCAGGCAACCGGTAGCCTTATGCGCCCTGATTACGAGCGCGTGGTCATGACCATCGTTTTGCCCATTCTGGTACCAGTGGTTTTGCTGGTGCTCTGGAGCAAGTACAGATTGAGTCGTTCAGCTCCAAAGAAAGCAAAAAGTTCTTGAAGGGCTGAAAGAAATTTTAGCCAAAGTGGCGCTTACCGCACTTTGGCAGGAGTCACATGGCTGAAAAACAAGAAACTACCGTAATATCAGACGATATGGTATTCAAAGGCACGGTCGAAACTGACCACCCGGTACTGGTTGAAGGTAAACTTTCGGGCAGCCTGATTGCCCGCGGCAAAGTGCAGATCGCCGCTAATGCCACGGTTGAGGCTAACGTCAGTGCGCGTGAAATCGATCTCGAAGGCAGCATGCAGGGTAATATACTCCATGCCGACCTGGTTACACTGCACCCTTCGGCAAAACTCAACGGCGACATCAGCTGCGCGCAGCTTGAAGTGCAGCGCGGGGCCAAACACTCCGGTACTACAGTCATGAAATAACCGGCGCTTACCACATGAAGTCGTGGTATAGCCTGCTAGCCGAAAGAAATTCCCCTTTCGCAGAAACCATCTACCAGCGTTTTCTCGACCGCCTTCATGAATATACCGAAGGCCGGTTGAGTCCCGAGCTGCAGCGCCAGCATGCGCTGCGTTACCTCTTGCCTTCGCTGCATTTGTTGAAGAGCCCGTTTGAGTTTCCGGCGATGGAGCGGGCGGTAGCCTTGCTACGCGAATTTGTTGCTCGCGAAGGGGTGAAAAAACTGGTTATCTACGGCGACCGCGACGCAGACGGAGTGACATCCGCCTCGGTGCTGACGCTGTTTTGCCGCGAGCAGCTGAAAATCGGCCGTGAATCGATGACAAGCTTCGTACCGCGCGAAGAAGATAAGTACGGCATCACCGAAGCGGTTGCCGAACGTATCATCGCCGAAAAACCAGACCTGCTGGTAACGCTTGACTGCGGTTCGTCGAACAAGGCGGAGTTAGGGCGTATCATGGCGGCTACCGGCTGCAAGACCATCATCATCGATCACCACTTTATCCCGGCCGACCCTGCGGATTACCCTGCGGTGGAAGCCTTCATCAACCCGAAACTCTTGCCCGAACTCGAATTTGTGCGCGACTATTGCACTGCGGCGATCACGCTGCGCTTTGTGCAGGCAGTGCTCTATTCGTACAGCCGCGAATACAACGAACTCATTGGTATCGAGTCGCCTGACCAGAAGGTCGTTCTCCGGAACGGCGTTATAGTCCACGGCGCAGATTTTGCGGCGGCTGCGCGACACTACCACGTGGGCGGGGCAGCGCAGGGCGAAGAGCGCCACGACCTGCTGCGCATTTTCGAACACACGGCGCGCGAGAATGCCGATATCCGCCCGCTGTGGCTGTTTTACCGCAAAATGCCGGCTGCATTCTCGGCGGCAGAAATTTTCAACGCCGTCCAGTCAGTCAGCTTTAAGAAATCCCACGCGATCCTGGCACAATACCTGCCGTTTGCCGCGATCGGACTTGTCGCCGACCTCATGCCTGTCTACGCCGACAACCGCATACTCATCAAAGAAGGTCTGGCTGCCATGACGCGGCAGCTCAACCAGTTGCCCATGGGGCTTGCGGCGCTCTTGAAGCGCCTGAACCTGAACTCGGGCGTGACCGAGCAGGATCTCGGCTTTAATGTCTGCCCGGTGATCAATGCTGCAGGGCGCATGGGCAATGCAGCGCTGGCACTCGCTGCGCTGACCGAGAGTGACCCGCTTGCCGCGACGAAGGCAGTGAGCCAGCTCGTGCAGACCAACGATGCGCGCAAGGCAGCCTCGCAGGATTCACTTGATCTGCTGGACCAGGCGCTCGATGCACGCTCTGCGGCTGCCGCGGTTGCCGTGGCGGTCCACGACAAATTCCACCGGGGAATTTCAGGTTTGATTGCCTCGAAGATTGCCGAGCGGCTGGCAAAACCGGCGATCGTTCTGGTACCCGACGGCGATTGTTACCGCGGCTCGGCGCGGGCGTTCAAGAACGAAAATGTGCACACGCTCATCGACCGTCTGAAGGATTTCCTTCTGCAATATGGCGGCCACCGACAGGCAGCGGGTTTTTCCGTCTCAGCGGAAAAACTCACCGCATTTGTCGATGCACTCTTTGCCGCTGCGCCCGAAATTTTTTCCCCGGCCAGTGGCGAATCAGCCGAGAGCGTCGACCCATTCCGTAATTTTTTACCCGCGCTCGAAATTGAGACGCAGCACATGCGCATTCCCTTATGGGATGAGTTGCTGACACATGCGCCGTACGGTGTGCTCAACCCGCACCCGGTGCTCGCGGTGAAGAGAACCGGAAAGATTGAGGTGGCAAATCTCGGCAAAACGGGCGCCCACGCGGTAGTGCGGTTCAGCGCTGCCGCCGACCGCAGTATTGAAGGTGTATGGTTCTTTCACAACGGCGAAGCCCGCGGTGCGGCAGGCCAGGAAAATCTGACCATCAGCGGCGAACCGCAGGTCGGTAAGTTTATGGGGCGCACCCAGTACAGGCTGAAAATCACGCGGGTTGTCGCGCCCGAAAGTACTTCTGATTGATTTCTATCTATCGAGGTGCGGTTAATTAACCTGTCGTTCGTAGGTGATGGCTACGAGGGAGAGGTCATCAGTCCGCCGACCCAGCTGGTCCAGCTGGTCAGGTACCCGGTTAATATCGCCGCCGGTTTGTTCTACGATGCGCAGAAAGCGTGTTTCGTCTGAATCAACGGCTCCATCAATTTCTAGGTCGTCGCGACCATCTGACCCAACGACCAGCGTGTCACCGGGACTCAGTTCAAACCTGCGAATACGGGGTTTGTCTTCGAAGCCGATCATGCCCAGCTTGCGCAGCATCAGGTCACCTTCGATAAACTTTGCCTGGCCGTCGCGGTAAAGGATGCTCCAGGGGTGTTCGCAGTTCATGTAATAGACTGTTCCGGTTGCTGAGTGTACAAGGCCAAACGCTGCAGACATCAGCATCGAACCATCAAAGAGTACGAAAATCTGGTTCAGTTCTTTGTAGATACGATAGAGGTATTGCTGCGGCTCTGCGGTTATTTCCTGGCCGCGGGCGTTTCGCCCCAGGATAGAATGCAAGGTGACCCCGCAGATCAGCGCCCCCGAAGCACCCTGGCTTGACTTGCCCATCGCATCGCCGTTGAAGAAGAACAGCCAGTCGCCCTTGTGGCCGCTGAATTGCAGCGTGGTGAGCAGGCAAAAATCCCCGCCGATGTCGCCTTCTTTGCCGCGAAAGCTGTAGGTCTTCTTCTGCTGCATCAGGAAACGCGCGGAAATATTTGTCGTACGGCAGTCCGATACGACCAGCGGGCGCACCAGCAGCGACATCAGCAGGTAATCGCCTTCCTGCATTTCTTTGAGCAATGTCACGTCCGACAGCGCCTGGTTGAGGTCGCGCGTGCGTTGTTCTACCTTAATTTCAAGGTTCTCATTGGCCTCGCGGATTTCACTGATCTTGCGCTGCAGCTCTTCGGCCAGCTGGTTAAAACCGCGCGCCACCGAACCGAGTTCGTCGGCAGATTCCTGCATGACGCGTTCGGTCATTTGGCCGCCGGCGAACCGGCTCATCGCGGTTGAGATCGTTGAAGCATAACCGGCGATGTTGTGTCCCACTTTGAATGCGAGTACAATGCCAAAAAGGACAATCGTGATACTTAAAAGAAAAGTGCCCCAAAACAGAGTGAACATCAGCAGGCGCGAGAAAGGCGGCTTAACGGCAACCGCGATGCCGACGCGGGTGATGTCAGGGCTGCCCGGCTGGGTAAGAATCGGTATGTAGCGAAACTCGAACCTGCCGTACTCGACTTTGTCCCCCTGCATCCGGACGGGCACGCTACGCGAGAGGGTGTAGTCGCGGTTCTCTTCTTCATAGAGCGCTTTGTCGCCACCAGGTGGTTTCGCCAGGAATGATCCGGAAGCGACGCGGCCGTTGAGAACAAAGAAAATTCCGGCCTGTGTCAGATCAGATAGTGAACGCGCAAATTTGTGCCCGAGAATATAGCCTGCTGTGACCGCACCCACGATTTCACTGTCGAAGTAGACAGGCACGGTATTCTGCAATACGAGGTTGCCATTGGTGTACACCAGGTTGGCTGTGTTTTCGCCCTTGCGCAGCGCCTTGGCAATATGCTCCGACTTGCTTTCGTCGCCGCCGAACTCTGCGGTGTTGTGGCTGCGCATGACGACCACACCCTTTTTGTCGTAAACAGTGATCTGGTCTAGGTATACGCTGGTGGCAACCTGGTTCGCCACGCGCAGAATCGGGCCTACGTTCACGCTCTCGGCAATCAGCTCTTTCTTGATGTACGGGTTTTCTGCGAGCATCTTGGCGTAGACGAGCGTCGTGCGCTCGTAGTAGTTGTAGGCGTTACGCGCCCCGATCATTTTCTGTACAAGCGTGGCATCGACCTGGCGTGATAGCTGGAAGTAAAGAAAGAGAAAAAGCGCCGAAATCAGCATGAGCATCGGTACCGCCGATGAGAGTATGATGAAGTTAATTTTTCCGGCGAGGGAGTTCTCGCGGATACGCCGGTAGACCGATTCGGGCAGAATCCGTTTTTCCTGCAGGGATTGCAGGTAGGGAAACACTTTCTCGCTAATGAACTTACTTAACATTCGTCTCTGCGGGTGGCTTGTATTGTTTTACGAGATTACCAGTTCTGCGCACTACATTATAAAAACCTGAGGGGTGCACCACGTATCCTGAATACGGAAAGCCGAGTTCTTTTTGCAGAACTTTGCGGCCGTCTTTTGTTGTCGTCTCCTTATTGATGCGCAGCAACTCCGCGCGCAGCTGGTTTGCAAAGCGCCTGCCTTTTTTCCTGGAGACCACGAGGGCATCGTAAGGGATCTGCTCGGTGCGGTAGAGTACCGTGACTTTTTCCGGGTTCTTACCCAGCTGCCGCTCCAGGTAGCCATCCCAGGTGGCACCCGCGGCGACTTTACCCGAGACCACCGAATCGACCACGTTCGCATGTGAACCCAGGTAGAAGACCTTGGAAAAGTGGCGGTAGGGGTCAACGCCCTTGGCGAGCAGTAGCGCGAGCGGAAACTTATAGCCAGAACTCGAGCCTTTTTCGACAAAGGCAAACGACTCGCCCTTGAGTGCCTTCAGGTCGCGGTAATTTTTGCCCGCGATGATCACCCCGCGGTAGTAGGAGTTTCCCTCGTTCTGCGTCGAGGCAACGTAATCGGCAAAACTTTCGATGCCCGAGTCTAGCGCATCGGCGTACGAACCGGGTGAAAAAGCGGCGATGTGTATGATGCCGCGGCGCAGGTCATTCAACAGCTCCTGGTATTCCTGGGCCACCATGAAGCGGATATTGATCTTCATCCGCTCGGAGAGGTACGCCACGAACGGTGCATACATTTCACGCAGTTTGTCGGGTTCGTCCCATGGCGTGATGCCGAAGTTGATCGCCTCGCCGGGCAGGTTTTCGCTCAGGCTACCCCGGGCCTTGATATCTTCCTGCCCGTAGACCTCGCTGGCACGTCCCGCCGCGAGGTCAGAAATATCGACCCCGTCGCCGCCGCCGCAGCCGCTGGCCAGTATCAGGCTAAAAAAGAAAACCAGCAGTCGCTGTTTCATGTTGAATTGCTACGCTGCAAGCAGCGGATCGTCAGTAAATGTGTTTTTCCCCCGTCAAAAATGGATTTTTGCCTTGTTTTTTGTTAAAATATAGGCCGTGGCCGAAAACAAAGAACCGCTCATTGTCCCTATAAACCAGCTTCTGCCGCCTGAACTGTTCATTCTGCCGGTGCGGCACCGGCCGGTGTTTCCTGGCATGGTGACTCCGCTGGTGATTGCCGAGGGCAGGCTGGCAGAAGCCATAGAGAACGTCCACAAGCAGAACCAGTACCTCGGCCTTGTACTGCAGCATGACGATACGAGCTCCGAAGTAGGTCCCGACCAGCTCTACCGGGTGGGCACGGCGGCCAAGATTCTCAAACGCATCAACCTGCCCGAAGGCGGTATGCACCTGCTGGTGAACTCGCTTGAACGTTTCAGGATCCAGTCTTTTGTGCATTCCACGCCGCAGATGCTTGCGAAGGTCGAGTACCAGATTGAAGCCACGCAAGTGCGCGACAAAGAGCTCATCGCGCTGATGCGCAGCGTGCTGAACCAGGCCAAAGAGATGATGACGGAAAACCCGTATTTTACCGAAGAGATGAAGCTGACGCTGATCAACGTCGAAGAACCGGGCAAAATTGCCGACTTTGTCTCGAGTGTACTCAACCTCAAACGCGAAGAGTTCCAGGAAATTCTCGAGACCTTCGATATCAGGCGACGGCTCGAACGGGTGCTGCAATTCCTGGCGCGCGAGCTTGACCTCGTGAAGCTACAGCGCAAGATCCAGGGAAAAGTAAACCAGGGAGTCGAGCATAACCAGCGCGAATACTACCTGCGCGAGCAGCTGAAGGCCATCAAGAGCGAGCTGCGTGGCCCTGAAACGCGCGATAAAGACGGCGATTACTACCGCCAAAAAATTGAGGCGGCCAAGCTGCCTGCCGAAGCCAACGAGCGCGCGCTCGATGAATGCGGCAAACTCGATTATATTGAACCGAGCTCGCACGAATACACCGTCATCCGCAACTACCTCGATACGATACTCGACCTGCCCTGGAACATACCAGCAGTGGACGATATCGATCTGTCTTACGCGAGGCAGGTTCTTAACCGCGATCACTTCGGCCTCGACGATGTGAAAACGCGTATCCTCGAATACCTTGCAGTGCGCAGCCTGAAATCCGATGTCAAGGGTTCGATCATCTGCCTCGTGGGACCTCCGGGTGTTGGTAAAACTTCGCTCGGTAAGTCGATTGCCGCCGCGATGAAGAAGAAGTTCTACCGCTTTTCGCTCGGCGGCATGCGCGATGAAGCAGAGATCAAGGGGCACCGCCGTACCTACATCGGTGCGATGCCGGGCAAGCTGATACAGGGACTGAAATCTACCAAGGCCAAAGACATGGTGCTGATGCTCGACGAAATCGACAAGTTGGGCCGTTCTTACCACGGTGACCCGGCCTCAGCCCTGCTCGAGGTGCTCGACCCCGCGCAGAATTCTGAGTTCCGCGACCACTTTCTCGACCTGCCGTTTGACCTGTCGCAGATTACCTTCATCACGACGGCGAATTCGCTCGATTCGATACCCGAGCCGCTGCTCGACCGCATGGAAGTGATCCGCCTGCCGGGTTACATTCTCGAAGAGAAGCTGCAGATCGCAAAAAAATACCTGGTTGGCCGGGCGATTGCCGATTCAGGTCTCACGAAAAAAAATGCGCCGCAACTTTCGCTCACCGGGTTGCGTTTCCTGATCGACGGTTATGCGCGCGAGGCAGGCGTACGCCGGCTGGAACGCGAGATACAGAAGTTGTATCGTAAGGCTGCTGCGGCGCTGGTAGAGAAGAAACCGTTTGCCAAAACTCTGACTCCGAAAGAAATTCCAAAATACCTGGGTAAACCTGTCTTCACGCGCGCCGATGAACTGACCACCCTTGCTGTAGGCTCAGCCATTGGCCTGGCTTATACTGCGATGGGCGGCGCAACTCTGACCATAGAGTCGCGCAAGTTTCCCGGTCGCGGCAAGGTGAAGTTCACCGGGCAGATCGGCAAGGTGATGAACGAAAGCGCCGAGATCGCGGTTTCGTTTGCCCGTTCGCTCGAAAATGACGACCGGTTCTGGGGCAAACACGATATCCACATACACGTGCCTGACGGGGCAACGCCCAAGGATGGCCCATCGGCGGGTATCACGATCACCACGGCGCTGCTGTCGCTGTTGCGCAACCAGAAGATAAAATCGGGATATGCGATGACCGGCGAGATCAGGCTGTCGGGCGACGTGCTGCCGATCGGCGGGCTGCGCGAAAAGATCGTGGCTGCCCGGCGTGTGGGCATTCGCAATGTGATTTTTCCCTACGACAACCTGCGGGATTATGAAGAACTTCCGGGGGAGCTCAGGAAAGGCCTGAAGATTTTTGCCGTGAAACATTACAGCGAAATCGAGCAGCTGCTTTTCTCCAGGGCAAAAAAGTCAAATCCGGTAAAAAAAACCAAGGCCGGGAAACGCCGCTAGATGACCGCTGCGGTCGTTCCCTGGGAAAAAGTCTCCATCGCGCCGATGATGGAGATCACCGACCGCAGGTTCAGGTATTTCATGCGCCTCATCAATCCAAAGGTGAGGCTCTATACCGAGATGATCGTGGCGCAGGCAATCACCCGGGGTAACAGGGATCGTTTACTGCGCTTCGATAGCACCGAGCATCCGGTGGTGCTGCAGCTCGGTGGCAGCGACCCACAGGAAATGGCTGCGGCAGCGCACATCGGCGAAGAATTTGGCTACAACGGCATTGATGTCAACTGCGGCTGCCCGAGCGATCGGGTGGGTAGCGGCAATTTTGGCGCCTGCCTGATGCGTGACGACGAAAAGGTGGCAGACATTGTCGCGCGCATTGTTGCTTCGGTGCGCATACCGGTGAGCGTAAAGTGCCGCATTGGTATTACGGGTGAAGAATCAGAAGAAAAACTGCTCCGCTTCGCGCAGAAAATATTCGCCGCAGGTGCATGCCGGCTGACAGTTCATGCGCGCACAGCAACCCTTGGCGGTCTTTCACCCAAAGAGAACCGGAGTATACCGCCGCTGCGCTACGACTGGGTCTATCGCCTGAAATCCCACTTACCGCAGCACGAAATTGAAATCAATGGCGGCATCAGGAGCAGAGAAGAAATTCTTACCCACCTGGCCAGCACCGACGGCGTCATGCTGGGCAGGCTGGCGCACGAAGACCCGTTCTTTTTTTACGCAGGCACACGAGCAGACTCGCTGGGCGCTAGGTTGCATATCCTTGAGATGATGGCCGATTACGCTGAGCAGAATGAAGACCCCGGTCTGACGGCGGCGCGTTTTTTCAACAACATGCTCAACCTTTTTCATGGACTGCCCGGATCGCGGCGCATCAGGCGGTTCCTGAGTGAACAGGGACGCTCGCTCAGCCCGCGCCAGGCGTACCAGCAACTCGTGGCTGATTCGGCTTTGCCGCACGACTAGCGACGGTCTTTTGGGTTGTGCCGCGCGCCTCGCTTTCACGGCTGCTGCTTTTTTTTACGGCCTGCCTCGTTTGGCCGCATGACCTTGCGGCCGAAACCGGGCACTTTCGCTGCCGGGGTACAGATAAACAGACGCGCAAGCTGGTATTCACCTGTAGCGGTGTAGAAATACGGCGGAAGGGAGTCCCGGTTTCGGCCGAGATCGTCTACCGGACGGCCAGGGGAAAAGTTTTCGCGAAGGAAAAAATCAACTTCCGCAAGGACGCGCTTGCGCCCGATGTGCTGTTCCAGGATCTGCGCGATGGCCGGCGCGAAATGGTCGAACGCGAAGGTAACCACTTCTCGGTAATCATCCAGGATTCCGCGAAGGCTGAACCCGAATTTGCGCGCCTTCAGCATCCGGGTGAAGACGAGCAGGTATTGACGATGCCGGGATTGCCGGCATACCTCGCGACAACAATGGAGCAGATGCCGGTCGAGAGCCGGCTCACCTTTCGGGTCCTCTTTCCGCAGGAGCGCAAGATGCTGAAGCTGCGCGCTATCCTCGAGGCAAATACCAGGTACCAGCGCCGGGAAGCGCTGCGTGTGCGCGTACAACCTCAGAATTTCGTCTACCGCTGGTTTTCACAGCCGGTCTTTCTCACAATCCAGAAAAAAAACGGTCGGCTACTGCGTTACGAGGGACTGCACTACGTGCGCAATCCCGAAAACGGTCATGGCACAATCGTCGACCTCGTGTTTAGTTGGTAGCTGAGCAGTTCCTGTTAGCAGGTTCCGGAAAAACTCCCGCGGCGTCTGCAGCCTTGCGCGGTTTCCGTAACCTGCTTTTGGCTCCTTTTTCAGGAGCCTGTTAGTTCTTTTTGCCGCGTTTCCTCTTTTTTCCGGAATCTTCTTCCAGATCTTCCGCAAAACTTACCTGTTCCTGTGTGAACGCTGAACCAGGTGCAGGGGAAGCTGTCAGAGCGGCTGCGTTTCCGTTTTTGCCGAAAATCATCGTGTAGAGTGCCGGTAGTAATAGCGCCGTCAGTACCGTCGCAATGATCAATCCGCCGATAACCACTGTTGCGAGCGGCTTCTGCACTTCAGACCCGAGACCCGAGTTGATCGCCATCGGCAGGAAACCCAGGCCCGCAACAAGTGTTGTGATCACAACAGGTCTGAAGCGGTCGAGTGTACCCTCGAGCACGAGGCGCAGGACGGACTCGTCCGGGTTTTTTGCCAGCTGTTCGTCGTAGTGACTTACCAGTACGAGGCTGTTCAGGATCGCTATACCCATCAGGGCAATGAATCCGACGCCGGCAGAAATACTGAAGTTCATGCCGACGACACTCAGCGTTAGCACCCCGCCGACAATTGCAGTAGGAATGCCCATGAATACCAGCAAAGATTGCTTGTAGCTTCCGAAGTAGCGTATGAGAAGCAAAAATATACCCAGGAGCGTGACGGGTACGATAATCGCCAGCTTGGCCTTCGCGCGCTGCAGGTTTTTGAACTGTCCTCCCCAGGTGATTTCGTAGAACTCGGGCAGCTGCATCTGTTTCTTGATTTCGGCTTGTGCATTCTTTACAAACGTTTCCACGTCGATGTCGCCGAGGTTGATCGAAAGGGCCGCGTAGCGGCGGCCCTGGCTGCGCGCAATCGTGGAAACCTGCTCGCGCTCATTGATCGTTGCTACTTTATAGAGTGGCACACTGCCGCCGGAATCGAGTCCCACTGGTATGTTACGTACCTGCGCTACGTCGTTGCGCAGCCGGGGGTCAAGGCGCGTAACAATGGGGTAGCGGTATGCACCCTCGTAGAGGTTACCGATTTTGTGGCCGCTCATCGCCATTTCGACGACGCGGTTGACATCGAGCAGGTCGAGGCCGTAGTACGATATCGCGTCGTAGTTGAGCTCGATATCAAGCACAGGGCTTTTCGAAAGGGCTATAATTGGGTCAGACTGAACGCTCTCGACACCCTTCACCTTTTCAAGAATTTGCTGACCCTGGATCGTCATTTCGGCGAGCTTGTCCAGGTCGGTACCGTAGATACGCATAGTCACATCAGCGCGCGAACCCTCGAGCATTTCGTTGAAGCGCATTTCAATTGGCTGCGTGCCGGAAGACTCTTGTTTGCCCACAGATTGGTCGGCGTCGATAGCTTCAATAATCTCTTTGTAGAGGTCATCTTTGCTAATCGTCCTGCCGTTTTTCTTACGCCATTTGGAAGTATCTTTTTCCAGGATTACAAAGGTGTCGGAAAAGAATACGCCGGCCGGGTCTGTCGCCGACTGCGGTGTGCCGAAACGGCTGTAGACTTCCTTAACCTCTGGGAATGAGGTAATTATCTTGTCTGACTTTTTCTGCATGGCGAGCACGGTGTCAAAGCTCGACTGTACCGGACGACTGAAGTTGATCACCATATCGCCTTCATTTAGCTGCGGTATAAAATCTCCGCCCATACGGAAGAATAACCCAATAGAGATCACGGTCAGCGCTACAGTGGGAGCGATAATTTTTTTGGGATTTTTCAGCGCGAAGTTGAGTAGTGGCTCGTAACCTTTCAGGATATATTTAAGAATGAAAGGCGTGTGGTCGTGGTGTTCCCCGGGCTTTGGTTTCTTGAGCTTGAAAAACATGTAGCCCAGAACGGGCATCAGGACGATGGCCAGCACCAGACTCGCCGCCATAGCCAGCAGGACGGTCTGTGCCATCGGTCGAAACATTTTACCTTCAACACCTTCGAGTGCGAAAAGTGGTATAAAGACACCCATGATGATGAGCAGGGCTGTGATAATGGGGCGCAGAACTTCGAGCGTTGATTCGAGAATCATGTTCCGTTTACGGTGCCCTTCGAGCGGCAATGACCAGTCATGCTCTTCCATGCGCCTGATCATGTTCTCAAACATAACAACCGAACCGTCGACCAGCAGACCGAAGTCGATAGCGCCGAGGCTCATCAGGTTACCCGATACGTGAAAGTAGTTCATTCCTATCACGGCGATGAGCATCGAGATGGGAATAGCGAGCGAGACGAGAATTGCGGCACGCACATTGCCCAAGATCATGAGCAACACAACTACCACGAACCCGGCTCCCTCAGCGAGGTTCTTCAGGACTGTTTTGACGGTCGCGTTGACCAGGTAGTCGCGCGAATAGAGAGGGCGAACCTGAACATCCTGCGGCAGATCAAGATCTTTGAATGCATCGCCGATTGCTGCCGCCACGTTTCGGCTATTGGCTCCTGCGAGCATCATCGGCATACCGATGACGGCCTCTTCGCCACGGTACGTTGCACCGCCGAGGGGTTGTGGGTGGTGAATGGTTACCGTGCAGATTTCACCAAGGCGAATCGGTGCCCCGAAATATGAACGCTTAATAGGCACTTTGCGTATTTTGTCGAGATCGGTTACTCGGCCGAGCGTGCGGATGACAATCTGTTTTCCTTCGCGCTGTATGTAACCGCCGCCATAATTCTCACCGAGAGTATTCAGACGCTCCGAAACCTGTTCAATCGTCAGACCATTCGCTTCTAGCTTGCGGGTATCGAGGTTGATGTGGATTTCTTTAGGGTAGCCGCCAAAGGTATCTACGTCAGCGACGCCTTTGACCCCCTTGAGCTGGCGCTTAATAATATAGTCTTGTACCGTCCGTAAGTAGATGAGCCGCTCTTTTTCCGGTTTTTTGGCGAGTTCCGAGTCAGGTTTTGCTTCAACTACATAAAAGAAGACCTCGCCCAGACCGGTCGAAAGTGGCGCCAGCTCGGGTACGATACCCGCGGGCAGGCTGTCCTGCACCTGGTTCAGGCGTTCGCTGATCTGCTGCCGCGCGAGGTAGATGTTTGCATCTTCTTCGAAGACGATAACAATTAACGATAGGCCGTATTTTGATATGGAGCGGATTTCTTCGACCTTAGGAATACCCTGCAACTCGGTTTCAATAATATAGGTAACCGTAGCCTCCACTTTCTGCGGATCGAGTGCACCGGTCTTGGTAATGACCATGGATTGCACGTTGGTGATATCCGGCACTGCATCGACCGGTAGTCGTGTGACAGAATAGAGCCCGGCGATGCAGAGAGCTACCGCAATACCGATGACAACCGTTCGGTTATTCAGGGCCCAGTCAATTAGCCTGGAAAACATACAAGTCTCCTTTAAATTTTGCGCTGTCGCCCATCAGGTAAATCATCTGCGTGATTGCCTTTACAAGTTCCAGCTGGGTGTCGTAGAAGGATTGTATTGCCTGGTAAGTCTGGAGCTCGAGCTCCAGATAAGACAGCAGGTCGATACGACCCAGTTTGAGCTCCCGGTCGGCATACAACATCTGCTTTTCCAGTAGAGGGATCTGCTCAGCGTTAAAGTCGTTCAGTAACTTGCGCTTCTGCGTGTATTCTGCATGCACCGCGCGTGCCATCTGCAGTACTTCACGCTGTGCATAGTTGGTTTCAGCGCGCGCCGCTTCGAGGCGCTTCTCCGCTGCTTCGACGCCAGAGCGGTTTGCATTCAGTACGGGAATAGGGACCGTGACGGCCCCGCCGTAAAACTGGTTGGCACCCGGATGTTCCAGCGCCTCGCGACGGTAGAAGGCGCTCACGCTGACATCGGGAAGCGGAACGCGCTTCTGGAAAGAGACTTCGGCTTCAATGCGCGAAAGCAGCAATTTACCGGATTTCAGACGCCGATTACCTTCGCGGACACGATTGATGAATGTGACGATATCGACATCTTTGAGCTCGGTCAGCCAAGGTGCGGCAACGACTACTTTATCCTGCTCATTGAGATAGATGTTGAGCTTCTGCCACGAGCTTTCGGTTTCCGCCATGGCGGTATTGAGGGTTTTCTGCAGCGCCAGAAGCTGGTTGGCGACAATATTCCTCTGTATAATTTTCGCAGGTGAAGCATATGCCTGCGCACGCATGTAAGTGCGCATTAATGACATACGGTTTATCCGGTTATTGATCGATCGGGATTTCAGCTCGGCGACCTTGTACGCATAGGCGTAGTACGAAGCCTCGAGCGCCAATGAAGTTGTCAGGTCTGCGGCCTGCATTTCCTGGATCTCTTTTTCCCGCTCATAGACTTCCATCTGCTTGCCCATCTTCCCGGGAAAATAAATCGGTTGCGTGAGCCTGAAATCATAGGTCATCGCGTTGTTGTTTGGGTCGCGCAGTCTGCCAAGTTCGGCCGAAACCGATGGATTCTGCCAGGCAGTAGCCTGCCGACCCTGGGCTTCTGTACTCTCGATCTTCAGTTTTTGTGCCTGTACCAGTTCGCTACTTTCGCGTACTCGCTCGGTGATTTGTACCAGCGAGTATGTTTTCTTTTCTTCTTCTGCGGCGGGTGTTGATGACGCTTCTTCGGCAGCCATCGAGAGTGGCGCGACAAGAATCATTGCAAGTAACCTTCGTCTTCTCATGTTGTCACTATGCCATCCTTAGTCAGAGCGTTAACAAAAACTCGAAAAATGGGATGATTATCCACGCCACTCGATTCCGGGACGGCAATTTTTCTTAACGAATAAGATGGGGGGTAGATCGTCAGAATGCCCGGCCGGAGAAAAAATCCGGATAAGATGGTCGAAAACCTGTGGAAAAGAATTTCTCTGCAGAGATGCGTCTTTCGGTTCCGCGCGGCAGGGTAGTGTTGAGAAATCCCAGGCGGCATAGGATGTCAGATCGCCACTGTGGATTACCATCGTGCACGTTGAAAACTCCCCGAAGTTTCTGCGTAATCGCGTGGCTGATAGCCCTCGCCGCATCGGCATGGTGCAGAAAATGGACCAGCCGGTCATCAGAGACGGTGGCGGGCGGACCGTAATAGATTCTGCGGTCACGGTTGTATAGTCCGGCAAAACGGAGTATTGCGCAGGCAGGCATACGGTCTGCAATTGCCTCTGCTTCAAGCAGTACGCGCGCCCGCTCAGAGTGCCCCGCAGCGTCTTCTTCGCGCCAGGTACCGGCAGTCTCAGGGTAGACTGCAGTGCTCGAGACGTAAACGTAGTGTTGTGTCTCAATCGCCGATTGCAGGTTTTCCTGCGCAGTACAGTACGTTGCAGTATAGGCTGCGTCGCTGCGCTCATCGGGGGCAAGCGAAAACACCACGGTATCGAACTGGCGCTTCGTGCTCCATGGACGGTCATAAGCTAAGTCGCATGTAACAAATTCTATGCCAATCTTCTGCCCGGTCTGCCGCCGCCGCAACACGGTCAGCTGGTGGCCGGCAGCGGAGAGCAGCTCAGCAACGCCAGACCCGACGAAACCATAACCCGCGAGCAGAATATGCACGTGGCACGACAGCGAATCTGCACAGGCCAGCGAGAAGAAAGTGACGCTGCATTACCCAGACCTTTTTCGACACATGTTCGCGCGTATTGACTACGACTTCTTCACGGTCGCCTCAATCTGTAGCACGCATACCCCAGCAGTCCAGTCGCCTGAGATCCGTCTGCGCTCGATTACCACCTCGTCGTTGCAGGTTGAACCGGGTTCGCTTTTTGTACCGCTCACTGACCGGCGCGATGGACACGAATTCATCGGCGATGCGGTACGCCGGGGGGCCGCGGCATTCCTGGTGCGCAAAGGTCATGAAGTGCTCAAGACTCTCGATGAAAAAACGAGGGCGCTGGCTATCGTCGTTGATGAGCCGCTGCTGGCGCTGGGCAGACTGGCTGCTTTCCACCGCAACCGCTTTTCGCCTCTGGTGATCGCGGTTACGGGCTCTAACGGCAAAACAACAACGAAAGAGATGATTGGCCAGATCTTCCGCACGGCCCTCGGTCGTCGGGCTCTCTATACGGAAAAAAACTACAACAACCATATCGGTGTGCCGTTCACGCTCTTCCGAATTGGCAAAGATACGCGAGTGGCTGTTATCGAGATGGGAATGAATCATGCAGGTGAGATCGATTACCTCTCGCGCATGGCGCGCCCGCATGTGTCCGTCATTAGCAGTATTGGGCATGCGCACATTGAGTTCCTTGGTTCGCGGCAGAATATCGCGCAGGCCAAGGCTGAAATCACGCACGGCCAGCAAAAAGGTGGAGCGCTTTATGTGCCCGCACAGGTTGCCGAGCTTGCGACTCTCTCTGCCCGTTCGCGCGCCAACGGTATTGTATTGAAAAAAATTCAGCCGGGTAAATCGGCTCCGTTAAAAGTAACTACCGTGGCTCCAATCGGATACGAACTGTTAATTGGCAAAACTCCCGTGGTTTTCCGCCACGCCAACAATGCCTGGCTTTCCAACCTCGCGCTTGCGGCAGCCGTGGCTCACGATGCGGGCATATCTGAGCAGCTGATTGCTAAGGCCGTCAGCTCGTTCCGTCCACCCGACGGTCGAATGCAGGTGAGCAAGGGTCGCTTCCACGTCATCGACGATGGATACAATGCGAATCCTGACTCGGCAATCGCCTCTATTGCAGCTGCCAAACAGTACGCCGATGGTCGTCCGGTCATTTGCGTGTTTGGCGATTTCAAGGAACTCGGAAAATTCAGCCGCTCGCTGCATGAATGGACCGGCAAAGAAGCGGCGAAGGCGCGCGTTGGGGCGTTCTACGGTATCGGCCGCGACATGCGGTTTGCTGCGAAGGCTTACGCCAGGGCCGCAGGAAAATCCGGACGCAGTTATGCATTTGAGCGGGGTGATATTCCCGCGATTGTCGCGCAGCTTGTGCAAGAGGCCAAAGGGAGTGTCATTCTCGTGAAAGGTTCACGCTCGATGCAGATGGAAGAAATTGTGCAGTCGCTGCAGGCAGCTATTGCGCGGATTTAGAAGGGAAAAAAAGAATCTTGTCGATACGTGGACCATCCATATCGACAATCTCAAACCCGCCTTCGGGTATCGCGATACGCTCTCCTTCGGTTGGAATGCGCTGCATGTGTGCTGCAAGAAATCCGGCTACGGTAGAATAGGGCTGGTCATCCTCTAATCCTTCGACAAGGCTAAAGCCGAGCTCATCGCGGAATTCAGCCAGAGTAACAGTGCCTGTAATGGCAACGCTGCCGTCGTCGCGGCGCCGGAACTTTTTTTCGGTATCGCCGCTCTGCGGCGGCAGGTCGCCCACGATCGCCTCAAGAATATCGTGCAGGGTTGCGACCCCCTGGATGCCGCCAAATTCGTCGGTGATCAGGGCAAAATGCCGCTGTGTCTGCTTGAATGTTTCGAGCAGGCGCGAAGCTTTCATCGACTCAGGTGCGTAAAGGGGTGAAACCAGGTAGTCTTTCAGGTTTCGGGCCTGTTGCAGGTTCAGGTCGGCGAGCAGTGGTCGTGCCGGAAGCACTCCAATTACTTTTTCGAGCGACCCATCGACCACCGGATAGTACGAATGGTTATGTTCCCGGATCGTTTCGAGGATATCCTGGATCGGGTTTGCCACATCAAGCCACGTCATTAATGGCTTGGGTGTCATGACGGTAACTACAGCAATGTCATCTAGGCGAAAGACGTTTTCGACCATGTTTTTTTCTGAAGAGAGCACGGCCCCTGTTTCGTGTCCCTCCTGCAGCATGATCCGTATTTCTTCTTCTGTTACCTGCGCTTTGTTGTTGCCGCGAATACCGAATGGTCTCAGGATTATTTTTGCCGTGGCGCTCAGTACGTAAGAGAACGGAGAAAAGAAACCTATGACCAGCCGCAGCGGGTAAGCCACCAGGACCGCAATAGTCTCGGAATGTCTGACCGCAATACTCTTCGGAATCAGTTCACCGAATACAATAGCAAGGTAGGTGGCAAAAAAAACTATACTGAAGAAAGCGACAGACACGGCATGTTGCGCGTAAGACGGAAACCGTTCCTTCAGGTAAGCGGCGAGTACGTCGGTCGCGGCCGCACCGCTGATCACGCCGGTCAATATAGAAATCAGCGTAATCGCGATCTGGATAGTAGAAAAAAAACGCTCCGGGTCATCGAGCATCTTCAAAACTTGCCGAGCTCCCCGGCTACCCGCGTCGGCAAGCACCTGTAGCCGCGACTTACGCGATGAGACTACTGCCATTTCAGCGAGGGAGAAAATCCCGTTCAGGAAAATCAGGATGGGTATGAAAATGAGTTCCAGTAGAACGTGATGCATTAGGGTTTGGGTATTGGCATCGATACCCCCGGTTGAACGACCGCAACCTGCGCTGCGCGGTCAACCAATGCACGCGCCCGCAGGGCGATCAGTCTACCTGCCTTTTGCGAGATACCACTCCACCGTTTTGCGGATACCGCTCTCGAAGTTTTCCTGCGCCTTCCAGCCCAGCTGCGTCTCGATTTTGGTCGCATCGATAGCATAACGGCGGTCGTGACCCGGGCGGTCAGCGACAAACGTAATCAGGTCTTTGTAGTGCGCAATACTCAGCTGCCGTGATGGTGGTGGTGCCAGCTGCTGCAATAGTTCGGTAATCGTGCCGACGATCTGCAGGTTGTTGCGTTCGTTGCGCCCGCCGATGTTGTAGGTCTCACCTGCCTTGCCCTGGTGAAACGCGAGGTCGATGCCTGAACAGTGGTCGCGCACATAAAGCCAGTCGCGCACATTTTTGCCGTCGCCGTAAATGGGGATTTTTTCGCCGGCGAGTGCCTTGCGTATGATTGTCGGGATCAGCTTTTCCGCATGCTGGTGCGGGCCGTAGTTGTTGGAGCAATTCGTGATGACGGTATTCATACCGTACGTGTGGTGCCATGCGCGTGCCAGGAAATCACTGCCGGCCTTTGAGGCGCTGTAAGGGCTGTTCGGCGCATAGGGAGTGTCTTCGCGGAAAAGGCCCGTTTCACCCAGCGAACCGTATACCTCGTCGGTACTGACATGCAAAAACCGGCAATGCTCTTTGCCCGCCTTCGGTCTGAACGGTGCGTCCATCCAGTGTGCGCGGGCTGCTTCAAGCAGGGTCAGGGTGCCCTTGATGTTCGTCTCTATAAAGACAGCGGGGCCGCTGATAGAATTGTCGACATGCGATTCTGCGGCGAAGTGCACGACCCCGGCAACGTCGTGCTGGCTGAATAGGCGCATCACGAGTTCGCGGTCGAGTATGTCACCGACTACCAGTTCGTAGCGTGGGTCGGACGCGACGGATTCCAGGTATTCCTTGTTCGCGGCATAGGTCAGCTTGTCGAGATTCAGAATTTTGTAATCCTGGTAGCGTTCGAGCATGTGCAATATAAAGTTCGAACCGATAAAGCCTGCCCCGCCGGTAACGATTATAGTTTTCATAAGAAAGCTCCGTCTTGTTGTTTGTTGTATGCCGCAACGGCGTCAGCAAGCGCCAGACGCCAGTTCCTGATCGGAAAATCAAACTCCTGTGAAAAGCCGCGCGGCCAGAGAGCGCTGTATGCCGGGCGTGGCGTTGGTACAGGGTACTCTGCAGTGAGAATCGGCTCAACCGGTGTTTTGCTGCCGGCAAGAACCAGTATATTGACCGCGAAGTCGTACCAGGTAGTCACGCCGTAATTACTGAAATGCCATGTCTGGCAGCGGGCCAACTTGCGTTCGGCAAGTTTTTCGGTCATCTGCCAGAGCGCGGCGGCGAGGTCACCCGCATAGGTCGGTGAACCGTGCTGGTCGGCAATCAC
Source organism: Turneriella sp. (assembly GCA_046346875.1). GTDB lineage: Bacteria > Spirochaetota > Leptospiria > Turneriellales > Turneriellaceae > Turneriella. The sequence goes on from JAXMHG010000004.1 coordinate 152,623, forward strand.
CGTCAGGCGCGGCTTTTCTCCCGCCAGCCTTATCATGGTCTTCATGAAGTTGTTTCCAAATTCTGAATACAACCATGACGTGCGCACAATCGCTCCTGAAACGCCGGAAGCTAATACGGCCTTTTCGCCGGCGAGTTTGCTCTGTGCGTAAATGCCGATCGGGGCCGGTGCCTGCTGCTCGTCAATCGGCCGGTTGAAGGCTCCATGGAAAAGAAAGTCGGTCGAAATATGCAGCAGAAGCGCGCCTGTATCGCGGCAGACTTCAGCGAGGTTCTTCACTGCAAGTTCGTTTGCCGCAAAAGCCGCTTCGGGTTCTTTTTCCGCCTGGTCGACCTTGGTGTAGGCTGCCGCATTAATCACCACATCCGGTTTCATACCGGTGATCTGTGCCCGGGTAGAAGCGTGGTCTTCGAGGTTGAGCGCTGCCCGTGGGGCATAGGTTACCGCGTAGGCCTCTGGCTGCTGCTTGCGCAGGCATTGCGCCAGCTGGCCCTTGCCGCCGGTCACCAGTATGCGCAGGGTGTCAGCCATGGTCAGTCAAAATACTCCGCGTTTTCAAATGCCGGCAACACTTTGTCCTTGTCAGAAACCAGTATGCTGTCTGCAGGCAGTTGCCAGTCAATCGCCAGCCGCTTGTCGGCATAATGAATGCCGCGCTCGCTATCTTTGGCGTAAAAATTATCGACCTTGTACTGGAAAATTGCAGTCTCTGAAAGTACGGCGAAACCGTGCGCAAAGCCGCGCGGTACAAACAGCATGTGCTTCTTCGTATCTTCGAGTACGTAGCTGTAGACCTGGCCAAAGTAGGGGGAGCTTTTGCGGATATCGACGACTACATCGAGCACTGAGCCTGTCACTACCCTCACGAGTTTTGCCTGCGCCTTGTCGCCAGCCTGGTAGTGCAGGCCACGTAACACGCCGCGGTTCGAATACGACTCATTGTCCTGGACGAAAGTATCATCGATACCCCACTGAGCTAAAAATGTGTTACGATTGTAGGGCTCAAAAAAGTAACCCCGGGCATCGCCAAAAACGCGTGGCTCAACCAGGATAGGTTTTGGGTATTTCAGGCTCACGGTACAGGTTGTTTCGCCAGGCGCAGCAGGTATTTGCCGTATTCAATTTTCTCCAGCGGCTTGGCGAGTTTGATGAGCTGTTCGGCAGAGATGTATTTTTTGTAATAGGCTATTTCTTCAATGCAGGCCACTTTCAGTCCCTGGCGTTTTTCAATCAGGCTGACGAAGTGCGATGCGTCGAGCAGCGAGTCATGCGTACCGGTGTCCAGCCAGGCAAAACCGCGTCCCATGACGCTGACGCGCAGCTTCTGTTCGTGCAGGTAGATGCGGTTGAGGTCGGTGATCTCCAGCTCGCCGCGCGCTGATGGTTTGAGATTTTTTGCTTTTGCTACAACACCGTTGTCATAAAAATAGAGTCCGACAACCGCGTAGTTGCTCTTGGGTAGTGCTGGCTTTTCCTCGATAGAGAGGGCGTTAAATTTACCGTCAAATTCGACGACGCCATAACGCTCGGGATCGTGCACCGGGTACGCAAATACCTCCGCCCCGCCTTGTTTTTCCGTGCGCTCCACAGCGCGCATCACCAGCTCGGTCAGGTCATGACCATGAAAGATATTGTCCCCGAGCACAAGCGCTACGGAATCTTTGCCGATGAAGTCGGCGCCAATGATGAATGCCTGCGCCAGGCCATCGGGCGATGGCTGCTCGGCGTAGCTGAACTGCATACCCAGATCTTCGCCTGTGCCGAGCAGCTCGCGAAAGCGCGGTAAATCGCTGGGGGTCGAAATGATCAGTATCTCGCGTATGCCCGCGAGCATCAGCGCCGAGAGCGGGTAATATATCATCGGCTTGTCGTAGATCGGCATCAGCTGCTTCGAGACTACCCGTGTCACCGGGTAGAGCCTGGTACCTGAACCGCCCGCGAGTATTATGCCTTTCATGGAATTATTTTCCCCTCGATTTCTTTTTCGCTGGCTTACGTTTAACCTGCGATCTTGCCGGCGCCGTTTGCGGTACCGGTACGGCTGCCGGAAAATCGTTCATCGGTGCGTGAGGTCGGCGCTGCCGGCTCACCTGCCGGAAAGTCAAAAGACTGAAGGTAGTAATAAGGCCGAGAGCGGCGAGTACGGCGAAGTAGAGGTAACGAATGCGCTCCGCTGATACGCGTTCGGCGTTGCGGCGGTAAAGCTCTTCGCTGAGCCAGAACAGGCGTTGTTCTTCTTTACTGTGAACTTTTTTGAACGCGGTGGTAATCTTCTGTAATTCATCGTCGCTGAACTTCGCCATACCACTGCGCGCTGCACCGGTATCGGCTCCCAGGAACTCCTTCGTGCGAGCTGCAAGCTCAGCAGGCAGGGTTTCTGTATCAAAGTCCGCCAGTACTGGCAACGATGCGAACAGAAGAAATGCGATTATTTTAGCCATGAGTTTCATTGGTGTCCACCAGTTGTTTTTCCACGCTGAAGCGGGTGATGAGTAATGTGACAAAAAGCAGCGTAAAGCCGGCGAACGATGACCAGAACGCCAGTTTCATCGTTGGGTCAGCAAGTCCCGAGCCCCCCTGTTTGACGAACACGGGTCCCGGGTGCGAAGCAGTCTTCCAGATATAGATCGCGCCGACGACCAGCGCCGCATTCATCAGCGCGAGGATGGCCAGTACCGCACCGATGCGCGCTGCCTTTTCCTGGTCGGCTATGGTCGCGCGCAGCAGCAGGTAACCATTGTACATCATCCACATGACAAAAAAAGATACAAGCCGTTCATCGCCCCAGTTCCAGAAGATACCCCAGACGGGTCGTGCCCAGAGCGGCCCGGTGACAAGTACCGTCGAAGTAAAAACCCAGCCTGTCTTGATAAATGCCTGTGCCCACGCGTCGTCGAGGCTGTTGCGCCCGCGAAGGTACCTGATGCTCATGATCGCTCCGCCGATGAAGGCAAGAAACGAAACCCAGACAAGAGGCACGTGAAAGTAAAAGACCCGCTGTATATTGCCCTGCGCTGCGTCGGCCGGCGCCACGATGAGTGCCAGCCATGCAGACCATGCGCAGACGGCCATTGCCGTGATCACGAGCGCGCCAAAGAGTAAGGGTGACCGGGTGAATACCATGCTTATTCGAGCGTGTCGTCCTCTGAGAAGATGGCCGTAATATTCGCCTGCGGTGTAATGTCAAAACTGTAATTGACTACCGGCACTTTGGGTGCAATAACGCGGCCCGCGATCTCGAGCACCTCAACGGGGGAGCGTTCTTCGACCACGATCTTTTCGCCGGTTTGGATAGAATCATCGAAGGTTGATTTTGGGGCAACCACGAAGAACGGAATACGGTGTGCCTTGGCGAGAACGGAAAGGCCGTAAGTGCCGATCTTGTTTGCCACGTCGCCGTTGGCGGCAACACGGTCGGCACCGACGAAAACAGCATCGACGAGTTTCTTCTGCATCAGGTACGCGGCCTGAGAATCAACGGTGAGCGTTACGGGAATTTTGTCTTTCTGTAACTCGAAGACGGTCAGGCGCGAGCCCTGCAGGTATGGCCGGGTTTCGTCGGCGTAAACCATGTTGATCTTGCCTTTTTCGTGCAGCACCCTGATCGCGCCAAGGGCGGTACCGATACCGCCGGTGGCCAGCGAGCCCGTGTTGCAGTGCGTGAGAATGTTGTATTTTTCTTTCGGGTACTTTGTCAGCAGGTACTTCACTGCGTTGTTCGACATTGCGAGGCAGCGTTCGGCGTCGTCGTTGTGTATCTCGAGCGCTTTCTCGTAGAGCTGCAGCAGCAGTTTCAGGTTGGCGTCTTTCGCTTTCGACGCTTCCGAGGCAAAAAAAGTATTGGCAACAGCCAGCATTTCACCGGTAGCCCAGGCGAGGTTGACCGCGGTCGGGCGCGCAGCATCGAGTGCCTGCTTCTGTTTTTTCAGCAGGTCGGGCGTGAGTTTCTTGTTTTTTTTCGAGGCTTCCCATGCAGTCAGGTACATACCGTACGCCGCACTGATGCCGATGGCCGGAGCTCCGCGTACCACCATGTCCTTGATAGCCTTGGCAACATCGTTACCATTCTGGCAGGTGACGTAGTCGAGCTTATGCGGCAGCAGCTTCTGGTTGAGTAACTGTATCTTGTCGCGCGCAGTCTTGATGAACGAGAGATGAGCTTTCATGTTGTTTCCTCTGTTTTTTTTCAGCCTTCTTGCATAGCAACTATCAGGTTTGGCGGTTGGGTCGCAGCAACGGGAAAAGTATGACGTCCTTGATACTGGCCTTGTTGGCAAAGAGCATGACAAGCCTGTCGATACCGATGCCGAGCCCGCCTGTCGGCGGCATGCCGACTTTCAGCGCGGTGACAAAATCATCATCGGTCGCCATGGTTTCTTCGGCGCCGCTGTCTTTTTGCCGGGCCTGCTCGCGAAAGCGGAGTTCCTGTTCGTGCGGGTCGTTCAGCTCGCTGAAAGCGTTGCCCATTTCGCGTCCCGTAATGTAAGGCTCGAAGCGTTCGACGAGGTGCGGGTTTCCGGGTATCGATTTCGCGAGAGGTGAAATCGCTTTGGGGTAATGCATCACAATCGTCGGCTGTATCAGGTTCGGTTCAACCTTCTCGGAGAACACCAGGTCGACGACTTCCCAGAAAGTGTGTAACGCTTCTGCCTTGAGCCCGATCGATGCCGCCATTTTCTTGGCTTCGGCGGCAGAGGGATTTTCTTCACCGAGGAACTTGTTAAAGTCAAGGCCTGTGGCTTCCGCAATACTATCGAGATAGCTTACGCGTTTCCAGGGACGCTTCAGAGATACGGTGTGTGTTCCGTAAGGGATTTCTGTTTTGCCGTGCAGCTTGAGCGCGAGCGTTTCGAATATCTCTTCGGTGAGTTCCATCATCGTGTTGTAGTCAGCATAAGCCTGGTAGATTTCGATCATGGTGAATTCGGGGTTGTGCTTGGTGCTGATACCTTCGTTACGGAAGTTCCGGTTCATCTCGAAGACTTTCTCGTAGCCGCCGACAATCAGGCGTTTCAGGTAAAGCTCCGGCGCGATGCGCAGGAAAAGGTCGATGTCCAGCGCATTGTGGTGCGTGGTAAAAGGCCGCGCCGCGGCTCCCGAAGCGATCGCCTGCATCATCGGGGTTTCCACTTCCATAAAACCCCGCTGGTGCAAAAAGTCGCGAATCTCGCGCAGTATTGCCGAGCGCAGCGCAAATGTCGAGCGCGCGTCTGCATTCACCGCGAGGTCAATGTAGCGCTGGCGGTAGCGCAGTTCAATGTCGCTGATGCCGTCGTAGGTCTCTCCGTCCTTTTCTTTGACGACCGGCAGCGGGTTCAGGTTTTTTGCCAGTATAGACAGGCGGTCAGCGTGAATCGTCGGCTCGCCGGTCTTGGTGCGGAAGGGTTTTCCGACAATGCCGATGATGTCGCCCAGGTCGAGCTGGCGTAGTACAAAATAGTCCTCTTCGTTCAGGGTCTTGTTGCCGGCATAGACCTGCATACGGCCGCTCTGGTCCTGTATCTGCAGGAACTGGGCCTTACCCATGTCGCGAATCGCCACAACCCGGCCGGCCGTGGTGACCTGTGTCGCGTCTTCGGGAGGAGTGAGCTCGCCCTCGGCGCCAAAATGCTGCAGCCGTATTGCCTGCAGGTCTTCTTTTCCAGGAAACCTGACGGGGTATGGGTCGACACCCTTTTCCCGTATTGCATTCAGCTTCTGCAGGCGCTGTTGCTCAAGTTCGTTGGCGCCAGAAGGCGTAGTATCGCTCATTATACGCCAAAACCGGGTTTTTTGACGCGCTGTAAAGGATTGGGGCCGCTCGGCCGAAGGCTCAGGCCTGGTGCGATTTCACGTGCAGCGGCAGGTAGAAAAAGTCCTGCCCCAGGAAACGCAGTATTTTCACGTGATATATATAAGATATTTCATTCTCCACAAAAGCGCCCAGCGTCTTCACATCGTGGATATTGAGCGCACGCAGCAGTGGCGGCTCTTTCTTGATGCGAACGAGCAGCCGCAGCTGGTGCTCCTGCCACTCGGTACGGATGGTGTCCAGCAGTCGCTCGTAGGCGACGTGGCTGTTCCGCTCTGCCCGCGGGACCTGCGTGTAAACGTTTTCATCCCACCAGTCCTTGAGCACGTACTTCACATATTCATAAGGCAGCTCGCGTACCATTTGGTTGCGCTTGAGGTGCCGGTGTACATAACCTGTTCTGCCGATGCGCATGAAATGCGTACAGACCTTGACGAAGAAAACCGGGCCAAAGTGGTACAAAAAGAAAGTATGGTCTGCTTCGGGTATGCGCTGTTCCTGCATGAGCAGGGTGTCGCGCGTGAACTGGAAGTAGCTGTGCAGGAAGGTACGGTACTCGCCGACCCGGTCCTTGTTGCGAGCGGCGGAGATAAACTTACGGATGAGGTCCTGCCGCAGTGCGTCATCTTCTGCGCCGAGGTGGGTCTCGACGTAAATTGAGCGACCAACCTTGGCTTCTTCGAGCGTGAACCGTGATTGGTTGATCTCCAGCAGATAGGCGTGCGTCTGGTTAAAGGGTTCGGTGCCGCGTGTGTCGAGCAGGTAAGGTGACTTGATCGCGGTATCGCGGGTTTCTTTGATCGCCTCGGGAGCCCTGGCCTTAAATTCATGGCCACGGTTTACTGCCTCAAGGCCCTCGATGATCTCCGAGATATCTTCGCGAAAGACGACCGAGTAAGAATAGCTGATCTGGCTGCTGTAATGACCGCGCACCGTTACGCGGCCACCGACGGTTTCTTCGGAGTCAATTTTCAGCACATAGGCGATGCGGCGCAGAAGAAGGTTTGTCAGGTTGCAGAGGTCGATACGCGGGTAGACGCGGTATACGAGCAGTTGCTCGAGAAAGTGTTTTTCAGAACTAGGTGTGGCGAACGACTCGAAGATATTGGCGACTTTCCACCAGTGCTCAATGACGGCGAGGTTGAACTCCTTGATGAGTTCGTAGCTCCGGATCAGGCGGACGTAGTCCAGTTTGGGTTCTTCAATATCTGCGTCGGAGAAATGGTTGTAGTACTCACGGTGCGCCGCGGTGTCCAGCGTGCGGGTTGATAATTCATTCTCGATATTGCCGTAGAGCCGCATAATAGCAACCAGTGCAGAATCGATATCCTTGATGTTCTTGTTGATTTCTTTACGTGTTTCGGGCGGCGCCGAGGCAAGAAATTTCTGGACGTTGTCTGCGTTGACGAGGTGTGCCTCGAGGCCTTTGAGAAATCCGCCCTTGAATGGCAGCAGGTGCTTGCTCGCTTCAACTGAGTCAGCGGCATTGACCCCGTCGTAGTTAAATTCCGGCTGGAAAGAAAAAAATCCCACTCATGACCTCAGTTGCCCGGATTCGCGGCAGGGGATGTGTACGTGCTCGCTTCGGTTGAAATGCGCTGGAAAAATTCGGGAATGTTGATGCGACGGTTGTTAATTTCGTCCGGCGAAAACAGCAGCGCACCGACTGCCCCTTTCTTGATCGGAATATCCGAATAGACGAAGCCGTCGCGCAGCTCAATATTAATCTTCTTCGGAATCGCGGTATTGGTTGCGATCGTGTTGATGATGTCAGATTGCTTGGGTTTAACTGCCTTCATAACCGCTTCGGCAAATTCGGGTCCGATGCGGAAAATAGAAAGGTAGCCGTTCAGGTTCTCGACAGGTTTGTCGAGGCGGTTACCAGTCAAAAGAATATCGATACGCAGCTTGCCGTCGGTGATGGTGTCTGCCTTTTCTTTGACCATCAGCGGTTTGAGATCAATGTCTTTGATTTGGATGGTTGTCGAATATTCCATCTCGCTTGGCCTGAGCCTGCCGAGATTGAACAGCGTATCCGAGATGGTTACCACGCCATTCAGGGTATACATCTGCAGCACCGGCATGACAAAAACATTGTCTTTGTATTCCATCGACGCTCCGACTGCTGGGTAGTTACCGCGGGCGTAGACGAGCTTGAGCCATTCGCCTTTCTTATTCGGGTCGGGTATCTCAATATTCTCTATCGAAAAATTGTAAGGTCGGTTGAAGTTATAGTTTTTGATGATTCTTTCTTTATTGCCCGCCCGCAGGTTGAGGGTTTTCTTTAGCTTCAGGTCATGCTTAAAGGGGAAAAGCAAATTCACTTTCTGCACCCGGCTTTGCGGGTTCCGGAAACCCAGGTTGTCGATCTGCACCTTGCCATCGACGATGTTACCTTGGGCATGGCCCACGAGCAAGAAGCTGCCGACCAGGAACATGTCATCGAGAATTTCGCTTTCTTCTTTTCGACTGAGTTCAGCCTTGAAGCGGATGTCCGGCACCTTGGTCTGCACGCGCAGCTGTTTGCCGGTTTTTTCGTCCTGTACCGTCTCGCTGCCGTCACGCAGGTTGCCGCTGGCGCTCACCTGCAAAGCCTGTCGCAGCCCGGTAATGCTGAACTGGTCGAGGTAAGTCATTGGCGGGGCCAGGCGAGCCTTTGCCTTGATGCGTATGTCGTCGACATGAACGTCGGGTAGTGCGAGTTGTGTGAGGTGTTCGACCTGCGTGACTCCTCCGCCAATCGAGACAGACGTTTCACCGTCTGCGCGCAGCGACTTACCGGGTTTGAGAGACTTCAGCAGCCCGCTCAAGCTTTCCTGCAGTGCGGCGGGCATCGTATTCACCAGCTCTTTGAATGCAACCGTCAGCCCGTCCAGGTTGTAGGTGACGCGTATCGCGTCGGCCTTTTCAATCTGCGCCCGCGACTTGAGATCAACCGCTGCCCCGTATTCCTTATCCTTGTTAGATAGGTTAATCACAGGCAGGTTGATCGAGTTTTGTTTGAAGTTTTCGCTGCTTTTCACTATGCCGCGGATATTCAGGTCAATGCGGTTGATACCCGATTTGCCGCGGTCGACATAATAAAAAAGCTGCGGCGAGAACAAACGGAACGCAATCGCGAGATCCTGTGGCGAGGGGCCGGTTGCGCTGAAGGTAGTACTGATGGTACCTGCTGCAGCGCCCGCAGCAAATGGCGTAAGATCGAGGCCGCGCAGTGAAAAGCTGACGGCAGTTTTTTTGTCTTCGGCGAGCGAGGCATCGAGCGCAATTCCTGCGCCGTTGAAGTTGCCGCGCATCTTTGCCGATGCCTGCCGCACAGGAAGCGGTCCGAGCGTTGAATCAACGAAGGCTGCGTGGTCCAGGTCGAGCGAAGGTATCGACAGGGAGAGTTTTCCCTGGCGGACCTGTACGCGATCGAGTTTAACTCCCCCGCTGTCATCGATGGTGTTGCCGCTGATATTCACCTTCGTGGGTTTGATCGAGAAGAAGCCGGAAAAATAAGGGTCGCGTTTACCCAAAAGCTGGGCATTCACCTCGTAAAGTTTACCCAGGTTGACCCGCGATTCGCCGGTCGCGATGGCAATGCGCCGGTCTTTTTTCAGCAGTCTCTCACCGTTACCCGTGAGCGAGAGCAGTGTGTCGCCCATGAAGCGCACGGCGAACGCAGAAATATCGAGTTTGTCGGCGCGCGCGTCATAGTCGATCGCGTGTTCTGAGACAAACGCCAGGTTCTGCGTGCGGCCTTTACCCAGCGCCACGGGTATCTTGTCCTGGCCAATACGCATGCGTGAAATGAACTCGGGTTGCTCGGTGGCGCCATCGTAAAAGAGCAGCCAGAACATATCGAGATCGGTACGAACGCGCGCTTCGGGCCCTTCGTACGCCAGCTGTATTTTCTTTTGTGGATTGAGCTCGATGACAAAGGCATTCAGCAGCTGCACGAGTTTTGCCGGGTCGGCCTTGTTGACGCTGCTGAAATTGCGTGTGAGCAGCGAGAAACGGAAATGAAAATTCTTCAGGTGTGCATAACGCTTCACCTTGTTCGACTTATCGGTGGCATCGAGTGTAAAGTTCAGGTTTTCGAGGGCCAGGTGGGCAAAGAGATGTACGTTAAAGAACCACGAAATGGCATCGCTGCCCGGTTTACGGTCGGCAGGCTCTTTTTCTTCTTCGGGTTTTTCTTTTTTTTCCGAAGGTTTCGGCAGCGCCTGTACGTTGAAGACGTTATTGCGCTGCTCAATGAATACTTCCGGGTTGCGGAGCAGAATTTCATGCACTCCGAACGAACCGCGAAAAAAACCAAAAACATTGTAGAGGATATTGATTTCGTCTGCCTTGAAGATCGGTGTCGCCGAATAACCTTCAGGCGGGTGCACTGCAATATTGCGGATGCGGAACCCGCGGAAGAGCGATGCCTGTTCGAGCTTCAGTTCGAGCCGGCCGTGCGTCGCTTTAGCAAACTCTTCGACAATACGCGGCTGCAGGAAATCCGGCCGCATGACGTAGTTGTAACCGATGACTGCCAGCAACAGCACGCCTAGCAGGCTGTAGCCGGTAACAGAGAAGGTTTTCCCGAGAGCCGAGAAGACGCGTGCGAAAGGGGTGGTCCGTGGCGTCTCTGGCGTCGGGTATTCCTGCATCTCAGTTATTCAGAGGATTCTCGACGATCTGCGCGCCCGCAGGTTTGTAATTGAACATGGATCCCGAGATACCGGTGTCAACGGTCATGCCCGAAAAAGAGTAAGTCGTCGTTTCGTCGCCGTGTTTGAGGCGCACGCTGCGCAGCATACCACCCGCAACCTGCACGACGATTTCATCGTAGTGCGCACCTTTTTTGCGGAACACGTAAGTATTGCCCTGTATTGTGCCTTCGTACGAAGCAAGTATGCCCAGTATGCCACCGCCGACGCCTGAAACATCCTGCCGCGCGCAGAGGGGGGAGTTCTTGTTGTGCACCCAAAGGTGAGTACCGTTCGTGGCAATGACGCCTGAGCCGGTTTCGACGCGCAATTTGCCCGGGTATTGGTACATGATCTTGCCGGTCTGTATCTGCCCTGAAGACGAGGTGACAGCGAAGGTCGCGCGAAAAGACGAGTACAGCCCCTTTACCTGTCCTTTGAGCGCGTCGTAGGCGGCATCGGCAGAAAGGGCGGTAGTTAACAGGGGGAGCGAAATCGACAGGAGCGTAATACGCGCCAGGCAGAATTTTTGGTGCGCGTGCTTGAAGACTCTGCCGTTCATAAAGATGGTTGGTGAGCTCAGTCGAACCATACGAAGGCTTATACGCTGATGATTGCCTGTAAAGCACCTTTCGCTCTCCTGTTTCTGCTGCTCAGCGCCACAGCTGTGTCCGGGCATCCTTCGTTCGATTACCCGGCAACCCGGCTTTTTCCCTTCGACCGGGGTACTCCCGACTATTCGCAGCGGCTCTTGAGCGAAAATGTCCGCTTTCTGCTCTTCCGGGCGGAGTTCAAGGTGCGGCAGACGGGTTACGCCAACAGTTCGGGTAGCCTCGCCAACCTGCAGCTTGCCACAAACTTTGCCGCGCTGGCAAGCTTCGGCCTTGCCGGACTGGCACCCGAAGAGCTCGACCGCGACCTCTATAATGCCGAGCGCTTTACTGTGCGCCTTTATGAAAGTATGGCGCGGCGGTGGGAAAGGCTCAACCCTATTCCCGGCTTGCTCTACGAAGTTGTGATCCGCAGTCCTGCGTATCCCTTCATCTTCATGGAAGGCCTCGATGCCTATTGGTTTGACCTGGGTACTTTTCCTTTTACTGACGACCTGCTTTTCAGGGAGCTCAGCCTTGCCTCGCGCCAGTACGGCTTTGGCTTTCGCATAAGTTTTTAGCAATGCTCCGAAAAAGTCGCACTTTGTGCGACTTTTTCGTGCCTAAGAAAACTGCAAGATATCGAGGGCAAAGCCGCATGCGCCGGCTTCAATCTGGGCGTAGCGGCTGACAAGTTCGTTGTAAACTCCCCCGCGCACCAGCGGTTCAGTGAAGCCACGCGCATATGTTTCAAAGAACAGGCCGCTATAGTAGCTACTGCGCGGTTCACACAGCGGCTGCCAGATTGCCGTAATGCCGGCAGCTGCCAGCAGCCGGATCGTCTTTTCAGCTTCGGCGGCGGCTTCACCGATAGCAGTCTGCAGAATGTCGGGCAGAGATGCTACAGCCTGCGGAATCTTTTTTTCCGGCGTCGGGTAGAAAAACCAGAGCGCAAGTTCGCGTGCTTCGGCCTCGGTGACGCTGAATTCATCGGTCAGAATGCGCACCAGGAATGGAGCGTCGCGCCGGCGCTCAGCGGCGGGGTAGTCAGGTCCCGCGAGTTCGGCGAAGATATTGCGCAGCCTGACATCGGCAATCTGCGTGGCGGTTTCATGCCCAAAAACTTCGCGCATGATGCGCTGGCTGATTGTCAATAACTCTGCGAGGTGGCTGTCGGCATTTTCACCGACGATCTCGCAGCCAATCTGCCAGATTTCCCGTGGTAGTGGATAGTTCTTGCGCACGTCTTTGTAGACAGGCGCCGCGTAGTAGAACTTGCGCAGGTTAACGCCGCTCTTGCGCTTAATTTGCCGGACATAACCTTTTATGACCTGTGCGGTAATATCGTTCCTGAGCGCCAGGCGTTCGCCGCTGTTATCTTTCAGACTGAACATCTCGCTGTGCTGGCTCTCTGAGAATGTCTCCGGGTAGTCGACCATCGCGGGCATAATGCGCTCGAAACCATGAGCCTTAACAATTTCCTGTGCGGCGCGGCTGGCCTTTTCGATCGCCGCCGTTGCCTCGACGTCGTACATGCTGAAGCCATACGGCGACGAGACCTTGCGGTATTTCGATTCTGCGCTCGATTCTGCAGTATTGCTCATGAGAGTTGCTCCAGGTCGATCAGCTGTGTCACTGCCGCGAGTGTGTAGGCAATGAGGTTTTGGCGGTTCGCCTTGATAGCCTGGTCTTCGTGGTTAACCATGACCTTATCAAAGAATGCATCGACGATCGGCTTACCTGCAGCGAATTCGCTGAAGATGGCCCGGTAGTGCACCAGCGGGTCGGATACCGCTTCATCGGCCATGCCGTGCAATTTCTGTGCAAAAGCATGCAGAGCCAGCTCTTCGGTCTGCGACAAGAGGCCGGTATTGACCGGGCCGGCATTCTTCACTTCTTTGATGATATTTGCCATGCGCTTGAAGGCTGCGAGCAGCGCGTCAAAGCTACTGCGGTCCTTTTCTGCGATGTCGCGCAGCGCAGCAGCCCGCGTAAACAGGTCGTAAGCATCATCAGACCCCGAGAAGACGGCCGCTCGCGTCAGGCGTTTGTCAAAGCCTTCACCTTCAAAGATCGTTACCAGTCGCGCCTTGAAGAACTGCACGATCTTTTCGCGCAGTTGTTCAGCATCTGCTTTACCCTTGTAATCTGCAGCATAGATCCTGATCGATTCTTTGAGCAGGTCTGAGAGGCTCAGGCGGATTTTTTGCGCGACGAGCATCTGGATGATGTAGAGCGACTGGCGCCGAATTGCGAATGGGTCTTGCGACGCGGTCGGTTCTTTACCGAGCAGAAAAGCAGCCACGGTGTTGTCCCATTTATCGGCCAGCGAGAGCAGCGTGCCGAGCCTGGTCGACGGAAGTGCATCGCCCTGGAAACGGGGCAGGTAATGTTCGTGAATTGCTGTGCAGGTTTCGGGATTTACTCCGTTGCGAGCAGCATAAACAGCGCCGATTTCGCCCTGCAGATGGTCGAATTCATACACCAGCTGGGTCGTGAGGTCAGCCTTGATCAGGCGTGCCGCCTCGGTCAGCTGCTTGAGCTCCGCCTTGTCGCCGCCGAAGATTGCCGCCAATTCGCCAATACGCCGCACCTTTTCGAGGTAGGTGCCCAGCCCTTCATGGAACACGATCTGCTTCAGGTCGTCGACGCGATCGGCCAGCGAGCGCTTCAGGTCTTCGTCGTAGAAGAATGCGCCGTCAGACAGGCGCGCGCGTAAGACACGTTCGTTACCACTGCGGATGTTCTGCACTGCAGCGGGGTTTTTCGTGTCGGCGTTGGCGACGATGAGAAACCGGTTAGAGAGTTTGCCCTGCTTGTCGCGCAGGCCGAAATAGCGCTGGTGCTGGTTCATCTCTGACAAGATGACGCCATCGGGCAGGCGCAGGTAATCTTCGGAGAAAGATCCTACAACAATCGAAGGGCGCTCGACCAGGAAGTTGACTTCGTCGAGCAGCGAGTCGTTGGCGATCAGCGAAAGTCCTTCGGCAGAAGCTGCTTCAGTGAGCAGCTGCGCGATACCTGCGCGGCGGACTCGCGGGTCGGCAACGATACCGTGGCCGTGCAGCGTGCTTGCATAAGCAGAAGCAGCGGGTACCTGAAGCGGAGCTGTATCGAGAATAAAATGGCCACGGACGCTGCGAAACGGAATCGATTCGAGCACTGTCCCTTTGAGCTCCGCTTCGTCAAGCTGCCAATGCTTGTCGCCGTAGAGCAGAAAGTAACCGGCGATGGGGCGCGCGTAGACGTTGCCCTGGTCTGCCCAGCGCATCGACCGCGGAAACCGGTAGTTGCCACAGAGATCGTGCAAGAGGCCCGGCAGAGCTTCGCGCAGTGTCTTACCTTTGCGCACGACCGTTGCTGTGGCGTACGCTCCTTTGGGTGATTCGGTGAACGTCACCTGTGTGGGTTCAATGCCGGCTTTTTTGGCAAACCCGACGAGTGCGGGTGTGGGTTTGCCGTCAGCTGTCAGAGCGACATTTTTTGCCGGTCCCTGCAGGGTTTCGGTGGTGTCTTCGGCGCGCTCTTGAATGGCTTCAACACTGAAGGCGATGCGCCGTGCGCTGGCGAACACACTCACTTTGCCGTGCCCGAGGCCCGTGGTTGTCAGTAGTTGCGGCAGGCGTTTTTCCCAGTCTAGCCAGAGGTTTTTCTGGTACGCTGCGGGAATTTCTTCCGTTGCCAGTTCAAAGAGGAGCGTCTCAGCCATCGCAAGCAAAAAAGTGCTATGAGACGGCGCGTAAAGTGAAACTGTTGCTCCCCGTTCTGGCAGGTCAATTCTGCGGAATCGGAAAGGAGAATGGATGAAGAAGATTACATTCCCGCTGTTTGTAGGCGCTTTGGCCCTGCTTTCGGTGGGTGCTCTCTATGCACAGGATGCCGAGGCTGCAACAACCCCGGCGCCCGACTCGAAAGAAGCTAAGCGCGCGGCCCGCCGTGCAGCAGCAATTGCAGAAGTGAAACAGCTGCTGGTCGATGTTACCGCTGAGACCAACAAGCTCAACGATGCCCTGACGGCTGCAGAAAAAGGTAAAGAGGTTGTGCGTGCGCTCGATGCATGGGCCAACTACCTTGACGGCTGGAAAAAGAAAGCGAATTCTCTGGAAAAAAAGAAGGGCTTCAAATTTCTGAAATCACCCGAACCACCCGAAGAGCTCAAGGGCGACCTCGCGGCTTTCATGACTTCTGTGAACACGATGTCCCAGACTCTGCAGGAAAAAGTTGAACTCTTCAAAGACAATCCAAAGTTCAACAAACGTATCCAGCAGGTACTCGGTAAACTGAAGGATCTCTGATAGTTTCTCACATTGTTGCCGGTAAAACGGCAACAATGTGCTTTACACTCTTTCGGTTGATCGCGCGCTGTGACGTATGCTTCGACAAAGCTCAGCACAGGTGCCCGCCGATCAATACGTTCTCGCCATTGACCTTGGTACCTCTGGACCCAAGGTTGCTATCGTCAGTGAAATGGGCGAGGTGCTCGACTGTGAAGTTGAATCAACTGAGCTGATACTGCTGCCCGAAGGCGGCGCAGAACAAGATCCCGTCGATTGGTGGAGCGCCATCTGCAAGGCTTCGCAGAGGCTCATTGCAAAAAATATCGTTCCGGTTGAACAGATCGACTGTGTAGCCGTCACTTCGCAGTGGTCGGGTACCGTGGCGGTTGACGCACAGGGCAAGCATCTCTACAATTCTATCATCTGGATGGATTCGCGCGGAGCAAAGCATGTTTCGCGCATGATGGATGGCCTCGTGAAATTTCAGGGCTACGACGTCGTCAAACTTGCCCAATGGATTATGCTGACTGCGGGTATGCCGGGCTTGTCGGGCAAAGATCCCCTGGCGCATATACTCTTTATCAAGAATGAAATGCCCGATCTGTATGCACGCACTTACAAGTTTCTCGAACCGAAGGACTACCTGAACCTGAAGCTGACGGGCAAATTTGCCTCGGCGCAGGATGCCATAGCGCTGCACTGGGTCACTGACAACCGCGACCTCAACCGCGTGTACTATCATCCTGCCCTCATCAAGGCCAGTGGCGTAGACCAGAAGAAACTCCCTGACCTCTACAGCTCGACCGATGTACTCGGCGCAATTTTACCAGAGGCTGCCCGCGACCTGGGTATCAGCGCGGATTGCAAAGTTGTACTCGGTACACCTGACGTGCAGTCCGCCGCGATCGGCTCAGGCGCCGTCGATGACTTTGCTGCGCACCTCTACATCGGTACTTCGTCGTGGCTGACCTGCCATGTACCTTTCAAGAAAACTTCGCCCGAGTACAACATGGCGACGATTCCTTCGGCGATTCCGGGCCGGTACCTCATTGGTAACGAGCACGAAACCGCAGGTTATTGCCTTACGTACCTGCGCGACAAAGTTTTCTACCCGAAAGATGCCATCACACCAGAGGGAGCTCCCCCTGATGCGTACCAGCGCTTCAACGACCTGGCAGCATCTGTGCCTGCTGGCAGCGAGAAGCTGATTTTTACGCCGTGGCTGATCGGCGAGCGCACCCCTGTTGAAGATCACACCATTCGCGGTGGCTTCTTTAATATGTCGCTCAGTACGACGCGCGCGCATATGGTGCGGGCCGTGTTTGAAGGTGTCGCCTACAATTCGCGCTGGCTGCTTGAGGCAGTCGAAGATTTTGCCGGTCGCAAGATCAAGGCGCTCAACATCATCGGTGGTGGCGCGCGCAGCGACCTGTGGTGCCAGATACACGCGGATATTCTCAACTGCGAAGTGCGCCAGGTAAAAGACGCTGTGCAAGCCAACGTGCGCGGCGTAGGCCTGCTTGCCGGCGTTTCTTTGGGTAAGTTCAGGTTCAAAGATATTTCCAGCCGTGTAGCGATACAAAAAAGCTACCAACCGAACCCTGCGCACCGGAAGATCTATGACGAACTCTACGCCGAGTTCAAGAACGTCTACCAGGCGCATAAAGACATTCACAAGCGGATGAATAAGACGCACTAACCGATCAAGGAGAAAAATATGGATCCCGAAGTACTCGCCGAATACCAGAAGAAATTTCCCGAAGTTTTTGCCGTCATTGAAGGCGTGCTCGAACGTTTTCCCGAACTCGATAAGCTGCTGAAGTCGCAGGGTCTGGTAAAAGACCAGATCGATGCGCAGGCAAAGCAGGTACTCGAGACTGTCGCGAAAGACATGAAACCCTACCGCGAGCAGTACGAGACATTCCGCGAGCTGCCCAAAGAAGGCCGGCCGAAAGAACAGGTCCTCAAAGAGCTCAAAGAGATGCAGGCAGCCGAAATTAAAAAATGGAAAGAAGGTTATGTTTCAGGCGCCGTTTACCACGGCGATGACAGCCACATTGAATACCTCAACCAGGCGTACGCAATCCATTCGCAGTCGAACCCTCTGCACACCGACCTCTGGCCGAGCGCCAGCAAGTTCGAGGCAGAAATCATTTCGATGGCAGGGCGCATGCTCTCCGACGGCGCGCCGGAGTCAGTGCGCGAAGATCTCTGCGGCTCTGTGACTTCAGGCGGCAGCGAAAGTATCCTGCTCGCGATGAAGACCTACCGCGATATGGCCTACGCCGAGCGCGGCGTCCGCAACCCTGAGATGGTAGCACCCGTCACGGCCCACGCCGCTTTTGATAAAGCAGCGCAGTACTTCAAGATCAAGCTGCGCAAAGTGCCAGTCGACAGCTCGTTCCGCGCCGACCTCGATGCGGTCAAAAAGGCGATTAACTCGAACACAGTTGTGGTTATCGGTTCCGCGCCTGCATTCCCGCACGGCACCGTTGACCCGATCGAAGAGATGTCAGAGCTCGCCCGCTCCAAAAAAATCCCATTCCATACCGATGCCTGCCTCGGTGGTTTTGTGCTGCCGTTTGCGCGCAAACTCGGCTACCCGGTGCCGAAATTCGATTTCAACCTGCCGGGAGTCACGTCGATTTCGGTCGATACGCACAAGTACGGTTATGCGGCGAAAGGTACCTCGGTTATACTTTACCGCAACCCGCAAATTCGACACCACCAGTTTTTCACTGTGACCAACTGGCCGGGTGGCATGTACTTTTCGCCCACCTTTGCCGGCTCACGTCCGGGCGGGCTCTCTGCTGCCTGCTGGGCGGCGCTCACCTCGATCGGCGAAAAGGGGTACATCGAAGCCGCGAAAAAAATTCTCGGCGCGGCAGACTATATAAAGAAAGAAATTACCAAAATACCCGAACTCAAGCTGCTCGGTGATTCGCTCTACGTGATTGCCTTTGCCTCTGATAGTCTCGACATCTACAAGGTAATGGAGCACATGACCCATAAGGGTTATTCGCTCAACGGGCTGCACCGCCCGGCGTGTGTGCATATTGCCCTCACGCTGCGCCACGCAGAGCCCGGCGTGAAAGAGCGCTTCATCGAAGACCTGAAAGAGGCCGTCGCGCATGTGAAGGCCAACCCATCAGAAAAGGGGAGCTCCGCGCCGATTTATGGTATGGCTGCCACGCTGCCAGTGCGCAGTGTCGTGGGCGACCTGCTCAAGACGTATATGGACGCATACTACAAGGTTTGATTTTTTTCATTTGGCAACGGGCTTAAGCCCGTTGCCGAAGGCAACACTTTCGCCCGCTTCGAGCAGGAAAATCCGCTCGCTGGCTCCTGAGATTGCAATAGAGTCTTTAATCATTTCCATCTCGCGTCCGCCGCGCCGGTAGAACGTGCTGTGGTGAATGGGTATCATGTAACGCGCGCCGCAGTCGCGGAAAATCTGCAGGGCGCCGTACGGGTTGACATGCACCGCGTTGCCTAAACCGCTGCCGGTGCCGAAGCCACCTGAAGGCCCAACGGGAATCAGCGCCACGTCGATCTTGAAGTGTTTACGCAGCTCGCGGAAATGTTCTTCATGGTAGCCGGTGTCGCCTGCGAAAAAAACGGTGATGCCCTTGTAGCGGATAATATAGCCGTTGTAAGGTTGTCCATCCCACACATTGTCGACGAGCATACGCCCGCCAAAGTGCGCTACCGGCACGACAAAAATTTCGAGACCGTCTTCTTCAAGCGAGTAACCTGGTGCAACGCGGTGTTCATTTCTCGCCAGTCCACCGGGAATATACATGAAGCCACTAGCGGGCGCAAACAGGTGTTTTGTTCCCTTGAGCATTTCGATCGAAGGCACGTCGAGATGGTCAAAGTGGTTGTGCGAGATCACAATGGCATCCGCCGGCTTTAGTGTTGCGGTATCGATACCCACTTCGGTCAGCCGCTTGACCACGCCACCGGTGCGCGGTGAAAAATTTGGGTCGGTGATGATCCACTTGTCATGGAGCCGCATCAGCACCGTTGCGTGGCCTACCCACCAGAATTCGGCATTGCCGCGTTGTTGTGAAATTTGCGGTGCGGGTTTGGATGTCTTAACAGTGCCGGAAAAGTTGCCGCAGCCTGCGACCAGGAGGGAGACTAATAGTAAATGCCGCACTGCCGTAAGATAGTAAAACCTGCCAGGCTTGGCCAGAGACGGTGTCGCCAGCTCGCGATATGCGCGGCCAGAATCCAGCCGGGGGGATGTCAGTCTATGCCGATGCGTTGCTCGCCCTGGAAACGAAGGTGGCCTTCTGCTTCTTCGGCAGCGATGCTGTCTGCTTCTGCGCCAAAGTATTTCTTGCGCAGTTCGTTCAGCGCCTCGGTACTATCGCCCGAAGAATTCTTGAGTAGCTTTTCGCGCTCAGCGAGGTATTCTTTGCCCGATTTCCAGCGGTTTTCCCGCTCGCTGTCGAGTGCATCCCAGCGTTCGACGGCTGCGGCGTCCATGCCAAGTTCGGTGCGAATCGTGCGCAGAGCGTGTTTTTGCTGTGTTGGCGTCAGTGCTTTCAGGTCGCTCTGGACCGAGGTAAGCAGGGAGTTCGTGATCTCCTGCTGGTGGCGCTCGAGATACGCCTTGGCTTCAGCGCCGTAGTTTTCGTTGAGTGCATTCTTAAAGTGGGCAAGTTTCGTACTGATGTCTTTGCCCTTGATATCTTTGAGCTCATCGATGGCCGCGCGCAAGTTCTCTGCTTTGGTTTCTGCGGCCCAAATGTCCTTGGCATCGTCTTCGCCGAAAAGCGAATTACGCATTTCGGTCAGTAGCTTGCGCCGATCCTTACGATCCATCTTGTCGAGGCGGTCTTTGTTCTTCGTCAGCCAGTCATTGTATTTGACAAGCGATGAAAGCTGTTCAAACAATTTTCCCGCAAGTTGAGGAAACGCGGCACCCGCGAGTTCATTCACGCAGTGCACCCAGTCTTCGGCATTATCTTTCTGGCAGTAGCGCATCAGTTCTTCGAGCATCTTGATCTGTACGTAGGGGCGCCCGATATGTTTGCCCCACTTCTCGCGCAGCAGAGCGATCTTCTGTTCGAAGGTCAGCTCGCCGACGATGCGGCGCTGCCCGGTTTCTGTCATTTCATACTGTATTCTCGCAACTGCAGTTTCGTCGTACACCCTGACCGGACGGGGGTGTTTTTCCAGTGCTTTCAGCTGGCGAACCGCATCTGAATCGCGGTTGCTAAACCAGACGATGAGGGCGAGGGCGGCGGCAATTGCAGCGATGATAGTAAGATTTTTGCGGTTACTAAAGAATTCCATTGAGGTTCCTTATGTGAATACTACCGTCTGGTTATCAAACAAAAAACGCAGCCAGAGGCTGCGTTTTTTGCGGATCTATTACCCGAAGATCAGTCGTAATAACCGATGTAGTCGATTACTGCGGCGTAAAACTCCATTTCGTCAAATGTGTCTGGCGGAACGCCCACTACGTCGAGGTGATCCTGGTTGATCACACTTGAAGTTGAAGTCATCTGTGCGGAAGTTGGTGCGTTCAGGTTTGTCACCTGGCCCACCGAAGTATCGTTTGTCAGGTAATCCTGGCAGAGAAAGCACTCATTCCATTTTAGGCGGTGACCCATCTGCTGTGAGTTAATGCCCACGAGACCATCGTCATCCCAGTCAGTGCGCGTGCCATTGCCTTTGCCTGCCGCCCCGTCGTTATCGCAGTCGTCGAGGCAGTAGCCGTCGCCGTCAATATTGTAGAATCCGTTCTTCAGCAGAAAAAGTGCCGGGTTGACGGAAACTCCCGACTGCGCTGTAATCAGAGATGCATAGCGCATGGCGTAGGTTGAGCTAATGGGATTGTTAGTATTGAACAGTTTAGCTCCCGTTGAAAGACCATCGGTCGCGCTGTAGTCGTTATACACGAGCTGCTTTGCACCGGCAAAAGCATCATTGCCACTGCGGTAAACCGAGTTGCCGTAAATTGTCGCCAGGGCAGAAACTACGCCCGATACACCCGGACCAAGATCAAGGATGTACTTGGCAACCGGCGAACCGCGGTGGGGAGAAGAGATAGAGATCAGCACGCGTACCACCTGGCGGCCCTTGCGCTGGTAGAGCACTTTGGCTGCCTTGCGGATATCCATACCGCCCTGCGAATGGCCGACAAGGTTGATGTAGCTTGCACCAACTGATGTCATGTAAGATTCAATCTGGTTTGCGATGTCGAGACCGCGCACTTCTGATGACTGGAAGGGAAAAGTCTGTGTCTGGAATGCGCGCTGGCCACTGTTGATGTTGCCGTTGCAGGTAACTTCCAGAAATTCATCGCATGGATCGCCGACGAATACGCCGTAGTCGTCGCCCCAGTACGAATAGCCGAGCAGGTCATCGAACCCTGCCATACCGTGAGCAAACACCACTGGGTATGTGGTCTTAGGAACCGCCGCGAATGCCGAGCCGTTAAGCGCCGCAACCGCCACAAAGAGAAGTAACAGATTGAATTTTTTCATTACATAGTTTCTCCTTCACACTTTTTTCAAAAGCCATGTCTATATGGATGCCGCGCAGGGTATTGGGCCAAAATAAGTATGAACAAATGTTCAATGTCTTTTGTGCGTCGTGTCATAACGGATATGCCATTCTGCTTTACGCTCGGTTGTTTTGGCGTTATGCGACGCACACAGCATCACGACTATGCAGTACCTGAATAAATCTTTTTTCGTGATGGTTTTGACCAGTTCCCTGGTATTCGCTGAAGGCGCAGCGACGCTCAAAGCGGACAAACCCGTTGTCATACAGGCTGACGCAGATTCTCCTGCAGCACCGGTTATCAAGAAGCTTATCTTTTTGGATTTCTACAACGAGTCGAATGACCCGAATGTTAAGTGGCTGACCGACTCGATCGGCGAATCCATTTTTGAACTCACAAAGAACAAGTACAAGTACGTGCGCATTGAAAGTAAGGTCTGGCGCGAGTATGCAAAATCCCAGTCTTTCAAGCCTGAAGATTTCTACGACATCGATAAGCTGCAGGCCATGGGATTTGCCCTGAAAGCTGACGGTATCATCTTTGGTAAGTTTCGCTCCACGCCCGAAAATATCGAGATCAGTGGAAAAATTCTCTCGGTCGTGGACAAAGACATCGTCGCCGAAAAAAATATCACCGTGCCATTCTCGAGCCAGATGTTCGAAGACGTGCAGGATGTCTCTGAAACACTCGGCAGCCGCATCAAAGACCTCTTTTACCCATCAGACCGCGGAGCTCTCTGGCGTTCGGCGCTCTTGCCGGGCTGGGGGCAGTTCTACAAGCAGCGCAAGACTGCTGGTTATATTTACAGCAGTGTCATCGGTACCGGCGCAGCCTTTTCGCTTTTTTCCTTCATCATGCTGCAGTCGACCAAGCAGCAATACGCGAGCTATAACCCCGACCACGTCGTGACTCCACAGGGGGAGTTCGGAATAAAGGACCCGGCGGCCACGCAGGCAGAATTTGCCCGCCTCGAAGCCAAGGCCGACCAGTGGTACCAGATTACCATGATCAGCGCCGGCGTTACCCTCGGTATCTACCTCTGGCACCTGTTTGACGCCTGGTTCTTTGAGGGCAATTATGTTGAACTGGGCAAGTCCAAGGCTATGGATTTCCATAGCGGGGAAAGTCTGCTCGGTAGCAAGGTGCGAATTTCCGGTGATCGGGCTCCTGTATCGGTGCGCTTCGATTATGCCTTTTAAAGGAGAAAAAAATACCGGACATTCTGCCCGGTACCCGCAAGTTATAATGCCGGGTGCTCACTTTTTTGGCCCCGACGTTTGCCCACGCTAAACTATGCTCGCCAAAAGACCGCCATATTTCTCGCTTTTTTCTGTTACACCGGCCTTGTTGGGTTTGGTGCTGCTCCCTGCCTGTTCGGGTCTCAAGCTCGACAAAGAGTCGAACTGCCTCAACGACAAGACGGCGTGTTACAAAGAAGACAAGACTCGGCCGCGGGTGCAGACGTTTACGACTCAGCCCCCACTCGATGGGGCAAACAGCCTTACCGAGCTGCAGCACATCGACGTCACCTTCAGCGAAGAAATCAAAGACGGGGAGCTGGCGCAGACCTACAAATTTAAACCCAGCGCAGGGCATAGTTTCAATGTCACCTCAGTCCAGCGGTTGTCGACTTACACGTATCGCCTTATCGTCGGTGGTGGCCTGCAGAATACGGGTCTCATAGAAGTTGACATTGCTGCGCTGAAAGACTACAATGAAAACCCGATGGATACGATCGTTCCGGTAGAATTTACCGGCAACGTCAATATTCCCATCGTCAGCAGCGTTAACCATAATGGCGTGAGCACCACCGGTGGTTATGCATCGGTCAATCTGAAGTTTTACCACAACTATACTGCTGATGTTACCAATGCAAACAGCTACCAGGTGAGGCTCACAAGCGGCGCTGTTGATTGCAGCGGTGGTACTTTGCTCACCAGCGGTTCAAATTTCGCCCCCGGCTCGGCAAATGAAATTACCTGGAATGTACCGGCAGCTTCGTTTGCGTCGGGCATGAACCGGCTCGTGGTCTGTATCAGCAATGCGAATAATCCCAACGCCGCGAACAGCGCATCATGGCCGATCATACGTGACGACGTTGCGCCGGCATTGACCTATACCCCAGCAGGTGGGAGCTATAAAGACCCTCAGGCCATCACGCTGAGCTGCGGCAACAACGCGGACAAGATTGCTTACACGAGTGTGTCGCAGCAGGGTAGTGTGCCGACAGACCCCGCGGCACCGACCTTTGACCCGGCAACTGGTAACATTGTCACCGGTAACACTTATGGCACAGGCCTTACTGCTGAAAATCCGGCCAACCCAACTTACACGAAGTTCATCTGGCGGTGCATAGACATCGCGGGCAATCTCAGCACCGCTCTGGCGACACCTGTACAGTTCTATATAGATAACACGATTCCAGGCGTAACAGTAAATCTGGCCTCGGGTTATCGCCAGTTTGTTTCGACCGTCAACCCAACTAGCACGCTCGTGTTCACCACCGACCAGGTCTCCAAGGCCTATAACATCCGCCGCAATGGCACAAATTGCGACGGCGGTGGCGACGGAACGCTGCTTGCCACCGGTACCACGCCCGGAACCGCCGGTCAGACGATATCTGAGCCGCTCGACATCACCACCCACTTCACGGCTACTAACACGACTTACCCGGTGCGCGTCTGCGTAGCGGGTACAGGCATCCAGTGGGGGACGGCGTATCTCGAAATCACGCGCGATGATACCGTACCGACGATTACTCCCTCTGTAGTTACGGGAGATTACGGCGCACTGCAGAGCGTGCAGTTCACCTGCGACGATGCATTCGGCAGCGTACATCGTGTCGCGTACAAGATGACAGAAGCCGATGGCCTGACGCTGCCGGCGTTGCCAACGGTGCCTACTTATAACACCGCAACCGGGGCGATTACCGATGGAACTGAACAGATAACCGCGCTTTCACCTTTAGACCAGAAAACCACACGCTATACATTCAACTGCATTGATCGCGCCGGAAACGTGGCGACGGCAGGTAGCACGCGCTACACCATCGATGCAACTTTGCCAGTCGTGAACTTTGTGAGTCTCAGCCGCACAGCTGTCAGTGGAAATGCCGGAGCATTTGCTGATACGACACTGACCTTCTATTCGAATCGTGCAGGTTTGACATACCGCGTTCGCCGGGTTTCGAATTGCGACCATACAGGTACGCCAGCAGAGACGATTGACTCTGGAGCCATTGGTGCAGTCAATGCGAATCAATCCGCTTTACTGCTAGCGGGGGCCTTCCCCAATAACGGCCAGACATATCCGCTGCGCATCTGTGTGTATAATCTTCTGGGTGCAAGCAGTCACCAGACGGCGAGTGTCAATGTCACCCGGGACACTACCGCGCCGCCCACCTTCGCGGGCCTCACTTCGCTCACGAGCGGCGGGGCAGGCCAGTTCACACTGAACTGGAGCGCTGCAGACGATGGCGCAGGCTCGGGCATAGCCGCTTACAATATTTATCGCGCCGACAGCGCATCGGGGCCGTGGACCACGGTACACCACGTCGCCGCGCACCCGGCAACTTCGATCAACGTAACGGTGCCCAACCCGTTGCAGCCGTATTATTACGTAGCGGGTGCGGTCGACAATGCGGGCAATGAGACGAAAGTCACGGCTTCACCGCTTGCGACGAAGCCAGAAGTGCGTCTGATCGTCAGCGGCTTGGGTGCGGGCAAGAGCTTCACTTTCACAGATGGTACAGGGGCGACTGCCACAATCAGCAGCAACTCCATAGCACCTGGTACGCTGTTCGCAACTTCGCTTGCGCTGGGCCAAACCTATGCGCTGAATATCAATACCCAGCCTGTGGGCCAGGTCTGTGGTATCAGGCAGCGGCAGTTTGGGACTCTTTCGGCGAATCTCAATGTGGAGATTACCTGTGTCGACGGCGCAATGGTTGCGGGCCGGTTCCAGAATGTACCTGCGGCACCGCTGGCAAGCATGCTTTATAGGACTTCGGCGGTTGCTCACGCGACACCTTCGGGTAATGCGAATTCTGTAGCCGTAGTGGGTAACAACATTTATTTCGGCACATATGCCACTTGCGGCGCATCGACGTACTGCCTCTACACTGTACCGCTGGGCAACAGCACAATTTCGACGGTCGTTTCAGGTCTCAGCGGTGTGGTACGCGGATTAACCAGCGATGGCAGCAACCTGTATTACACGGTTTTGGCCCCTGAGAATAAGCTCTTCAAACTGACGATTGGCAGTGCCACGCCTGTGGAAATAGCCTCAGGTTTTTCGAACCCATTTGGCCTAGCGCTCGATTCAGTCTATGCATACGTGGCAGACAAGGGTGCGAACGCGGTCGTGCGTGTCGACCTGCGCACGGGAGCAAAAACCAGTGTGGTGACAGGCCTGCCTTCTGGCCCGGTAGGTATCACCGTAGTTGAAAATTACCTGTACCTTACCCTCGACAATACGCATGCAATCTATCGTGCATTGAAAGCCGGCGGTACGGCGAGTGTCGTGTATGGCAGCGCGGCGACCTGGGGTCATGAAGATAACGTCGGTACTTCGGCCAGATTGAATGCCCCGCATGATCTGCTTTTCGACGGTTACGACAACCTCTATTTCACCGAGTACGGTGGAAACTACCTGCGCCGCGCGCGCCTGTCGACCGGCAGGGTGACAACCCTTGCAGGCGATGGTACCGACGGTCCCTATGGTGGTGGCATCGGGCCAACCCTTCGCATCGGCAAGCCCGTGGGCATTGCAACCGATGGCCGTCGTCTGTTCGTGAGCCTGCACGGCACCGACAAACGTATCTTGAGAATGGAAGAATTTGCGCTGCGTGGTTATTGGCCGTTGCATGTGAATACCGAGCTACGCGACTATAACGGGCAATTACCGACGGTCAGTAATATGAGCTGGGTTACAGGTGCAACGACCTACGTCACCGACCGTTATGGCAAAGAAACCGCTGTCGGCTTCAATGGCACGAACACTCAGTTACAGGCAACAAGTCCATTGACCGCCGGCAGCGCCTGCAATGTTTCTGGAGCGGTATGGTTCAGGGCGACAAACCCTGCGACGGGGAACACGCAGGTAGTGTTTCACAATGGCAATTCGGGCACCAGTGGTTATGGCGTCATTCTGGCCGACAATGGCACCGTGGGCGTACTCTTCGGCGATGCGGGTGGTATTGGTTCAGGCGTCTATGTCACCGCGAACGAATGGACTCATGCTGCGATCGTCTGCCGGGGTTCAAACATCTGGTCGCTTTACGTCAATGGCCACCTAATGATGCGCGGGAACGGTACCGCGACGCAGCGGCCTAACGCTAATGGTATTTCGCAAATCTTCGTCGGCAAGGGCGCCGGCGGCGCAACGGAATTCTTTACGGGAGCAATCTCTGATCTGAGACTCTATACGCGCGCACTGAGCGATGCCGAGATCAGCGAACTTGCGCAAGATGCCGACGAAAACCTGGTGGGCAAGTCTTACAACAGGCGCGCGACGGAACTGTTGAGTCACTATGAATTTGACCTGCTCAGTATGAGTGATGCGGGGGCGCTTGGCTACGGCCTGATAAACTCTTCCGCCGCGCCAGTGGATGGCAAAGAGGGGGATTACCCAGGGGCGGTGCATATTGATGGAACCAATAGCAGTAGCTTTCTATACACTGATAACATTAATCCAGCTCCTGGTTTGCCCCTGGGTGCGCAGCCACGTACGCTTTGTGCCTTTATCAGGCCGAATGAGCAGCCAGGGTCCGGCATCCGGTATCCTGTTATTAGCTATGGCTCCATATCTTCTTTGCTGAAAGGATCAGAACTGGTTTATTTTGATCAGGGTGGAGGCGATTACCGGCTAGGTCTGACAAAAGTTGGCTCCTCTGTCGATGCCCGCATTACGCTGCCAATCAGAGCGTGGAGCCAGGTTTGTGGAACTAATGATGGTGCCATAACACGTCTCTACGCGAACGGGACGGAATTGGCAGTGGTCACTTCTAATTCACAGGTATTCGAAACCGAAGCAGGTCCACTGCGTGTCGGTAAGCGCATCTATAATACCGAGGCTTTTCGGTTTAACGGATATATCGACGATGTCCGCATCTACAACAAGGCTCTTTCTGCGCTCGAAATACGCCAGCTGGCCCTGACTGTACCTGCAGGTCTCGTACACCATTACGATTTCACCGGCGATCTCGATGATGCCAGCGGTTTTGGCAATACGCTGACCAACAACGATGCATCACCGACCGATGACCGGTTTGGCCTGAACAGCAGTGCGTACAAATTTAACGGCAGTTCAAGCTCGCTGGGTACCAATGCACTGCGCAACGCCAGCAATTTCATCACCATGGCCGCCTGGATCAGCCCGGTGTCGTTGAATGATAAGACGGCGATCATCTCTAACTGGAATGGCGTTAGCGGTCTCGGTGGTAACGGTGGTGGCCTGCATTTCGATAGTGCAGGGAAACTTGTCTTTCTGGCAAAAGGCAATGGGGCAGATAGCGATTGTCCGACCAGTTGGATTCCCCCGCGCGATGTGTATTCGCATGTCGCGGCGACTGTCGATGCCAATACCTTTAAAGTACTGGTTTATGCGAACGGCACAGAAATTGGCAACTGCAACATCGGTGGTGGTAAACCCGATTTCAGAAATAATGAGGAGCTCAGAATTGCCAAACACGACAATCTTTTTGCCGGCAGTATCGACGATGTGCGTATCTATAACCGTGCCCTAACAGCGACCGAGGTGCGTGCGCTCGTACAGCACCCCAACAAGCGCATCTTTGTCAGTGACAGCCAGCCTAATGGCAGTATGGGGGGTGTTACTGGTGCCGACGCAATATGCAATAGCGATACGGCGAAACCCAATAGCGCGAAATACAAGGCGATGCTGGTCGATGGTACGACGCGCCGGGCGTGCAGTACTTTGAACTGCGGGAACATATCGGCGGGCCTGCTCGAAAACATCGATTGGGTTTTTCAGCCGCAGGTGACGTATGTACAGGCAGCTGGGGTGTTGCCGGTTTTCACCGCAAACAGCACCGCTATCTATCCGTTCGGCACATTGACCAATGCCATCTCCGGAACAGCAGTGTACGCCTGGACTGGACTAACAACCGGCTGGCAGGTAGGCAATAGCCTCGGCATCGATCTCGATTGCGGTAACTGGAATGGTGGCCTCAATGGCGCAATCGGCCAAGTCAATTCGTTGACCAGTAGCTCTGCCTATTCGACTACCGATATCTGTTCTGCTGCGCGGCGACTCTATTGCGTGGAGCAATAGGATTAAATTCCAATCGGTTCTTCCCATACCGCACACGCATACTTTTGAAAATGCTCGACGACCTGCTCTGTAGCCGCCACGCATGACAATATGCGAGGCCGCGTGTACCTACCAGTGTATGCTAAGTTCGTTCGCGGGTTAGTGTTGCCGGGCGTGCTGCTTCTCTCTGCCTGCTCGGGCCTGAAGCTGGACAAAGAGTCGAACTGCCTCAACGACAAGACGGCGTGTTACAAAGAAGACAAGACCCGACCGCGGGTGTATTCGTTTGAAACAAGCCCAGTCCGTGACGGCGCCAACAGTGTGCCAGAATTGGCGCATATCGATGTAACCTTTACCGAAGAAATCAAGGACGGTGACCTGGCCTCCACCTACAAGTTTGTGACAAACGCTTCGGTACACAATTTCAGTGTCACTTCGGTGCAGCGCCTGTCCACTTACACCTACCGCCTGCTGGTCAGCGGCTCTCTCAGCAGCACAGGCTCGGTCGAACTCGATATCGCGCCGCTGAAAGACTACAACAACAACTCCATCGATACTGCAGTACCGGTAGAGTTTACAGGCAATGTGAATATACCAATACGCAGCAGTGTAAACCACAACGGTGTGAGCACTACCGGTGGGTACGCATCGGTGCAGTTAAAATTCCACCATGAGTATACTGCAGATCTTACGAATGCGAATAGTTACGAAGTGAGGCTCACGAGCGGAGCAATTGATTGTACAATCGGCAATGTGCTCGCCAGCGGTTCAAATCTTGCGCCAGACGCGGCGGCGGGTGGGCCCAATGAAATTACAGTCAATGTGCCAGCCGCGACATTTACGTCGGGTATCAATCGGCTGGTCATCTGCATCAGTAACGCGAACAATCCCAATGCTGCGAACCGTGCGTCGGCGCTGATCATTCGTGACGACGTTGCGCCGACATTGACTTTTAGCCCCGCGGGGGGCAGTTATAAAGATCCCCAATCGATCGAACTTACGTGCAGTAACAATGCCGACAAGCTTGCCTACACGAGCAGTTCACAGCAGGGTAGTGTGCCGACAGACCCGGCGGCACCGACCTTTGATCCGGCAACCGGTAATATTTTGATCGGTAGCCCGTATGGCACAAGCCTCACTGCCGAAAATCCGGCCAACCCGACCTATACAAAATTCATCTGGCGGTGTATTGATATTGCAGGCAACCTCAGTACAGCTCTTGCCTTGCCGGTGCAATATTATATTGATAACACCATCCCCGGTGTGTCGGTGAACCTCAGTACTTATCGGCGGTATATTTCAGCCACGAACCCAACGACCAGCCTGACATTTTCGACAGATCAAACGGCCAAGACTTACAACATTCGCCGCAACGGCACGAACTGCGACGCCGGTGGCGACGGTACGCTGCTGGCGACCGGTACCACTCCTGCAACGCCAGGCCAGACAATAACTGTACCGCTCGACATCTCCACCCACTTCACGGCAACCAATTCTACTTACCCGGTACGCATCTGCGTCGCGGGTACTGGCATCCAGTGGGGTACGGCATATCTCGAAATCACGCGTGACGACACGGTACCGACCATAACTCCCTCTGTAGTAACGGGAGATTACGGCGCACTGCAGAGCGTGCAGTTTACCTGTGACGATACTTTTGGCAGCGTTCATAGAGTTGCGTACAATACTACCGTGGCTGACGGTCTGACGCTGCCAGCATTGCCCGCCGTACCAGTTTACAACACTGCCACGGGCGACATCACCAATGGCATTGAGCAGACAACGGCGCTATCACCTGAAGACCGCAGAACAACGCGCTACACTTTTAATTGTATTGATCGTGCAGGTAATGTAGCGACTGCCGGGAGCACGCGTTACACCATTGATGCAACTTTGCCTATCGTGAATTTCGTCAGCCTGAGCCGATCGGCGGTCAGCGGCAATGCCGGAGCGTATGGCGACACTACGGTGACTTTCACTTCGAGTCGGGTAGGCCTTACATATCGCATCCGTCGTGTTGCCAACTGTGACCACTCGGGAACGCCGGCTGAAACTTTGTTACCTGATGCAACTATTTCTGCGGCTAATGCAAATCAGTCCGTAATACTGCCAGCGAGTGCTTTCCCGAGCAATGGTGTCAGCTATCCGCTGCGCATCTGCGTTTACAATCTTCTGGGGGCGAGCAGCCACCAGACGGTCAGTCTGAATGTAACCCGCGATGACAGTCCACCCGCGACTGTCACTGGCCTTACTGTAACCGCCGCGACCACCACTTCCGTTACACTTGGCTGGACCGCAGCTACCGACGTCGGGCCTGCAGGCATCGCTAGCTACCGCATCTACCAGACGACAACGCAGGGTAGCTACGGCTCAGCAACGCTCTATAATTCCAACACGAATTCAGTCAATATTTCAGGGTTAAATCCTGCTGCCACATATTACTTCGTGGTTAGGGCGATTGATAACGCGGGCAATGTTGCGACGACTGACAGCAATGAAGTGCAATCGCGCTTTGTGCTTTCAGTGACGGTCGCCGGGTACAGCAGTGCGTTGAACGGACCCTTTCGGGTACAGCTCGGTGCCGGCGAAATTCTTTCGTTTACTGCCAATGGCACGCAAACTTTCTCGCAGGTCTTTCTGAGCGGCGATACCTATACACTGCCGATCATCGCCCAACCGGCGACACAGAACTGCGCCTTTGTGGGCACCCAGTATGGCACCATGACTGCGAGCGCGACGCTGCAGGTAACCTGCGTCTCGGGTTATAGCAGCGGTGGAGGGCTCATTGCCAATAAACCTGCGCCGCTCAACTACCTTTTGTATCGCGGCAATGCCACGATCATAGCAGGCGGTGGGAACACCGGTTCAATGTGCCCCGGTGCAGTGTCGACAACCTGCTACGATGGCACCGGAACCAACGCGCAATTTGCCAATCCACACGGCATGACAATTGTCGGGGGAACTATTTATGTGGCAGACCGCAGCAATAACCGTATTCGTAGTATCGATACCACGGCATCGCCCGTCGTCACGGCGACCTTTGCGGGCGATGGCAGCGCCGCTACAGGCGACAGCACTAACCGGCTCACAGCGCGCTTCAATTCGCCGCAGGCGATCACGTCCGATGGGGCAAATCTATATGTAGTTGAATCTCCTTCCAGTCCTCCGCCGCCATCAACCCCGCCCGGGTACCTGCGCAAGATTAATATCGCCTCGGGCAATGTGACGACGCTCGCCGGTGGTGGCACGCAGTCAGGTGGAACTCCCTGTTCTGGCTCTAACACAGACAATTGCGTAGATGGCACAGGCGCGCAGGTGAAATTTAACGGTGCCAATGGCATCGTCTACCATAACGGATTTCTCTACATCACTGAATTCAGCAACAACCGCGTTCGCCGCATGAATCTCGCGACGGGCGTCGTCGATACGATTGCCGGCGATGGCGCCACCACTTCTGGTGCCGATAACATCCCTGGCACAAGCACTTCATTCCATGGTGCTACGGGCGCTGCCGTCGTGGGTAACCAGCTCTATGTGGCGGATTTTAACGGTCACCGAATCCGCGCCGTAAGTCTGACAGCTCCCTTTACTGTCACTGCAGTCGCGGGTACAGGCACTGCGGGACACGCCGATGGACCATTGGCATCTGCCCGGTTTTATAATCCCGATCACCTGACGACCGATGGTTACAACCTGTTTGTCACCGAATATGGCGGCGACGGGCAAACGGGTCGTCGCCTGCGTCGCATCGACCTGCGCAAGGGCAGGGTGTCGACGATCGCGGGTAACAGCCAGGGCGAAGCTCAGGGTATCGGCGCGGCCGCGGCTTTTGCCGGGCCAGTAGGTGTGGTGTCTGACGGCAGGCAGCTCTTTGTTGGTGCGTACGATTCAGGCAGAATCTTTCGTGTCACCGACTCGGGCCTGGTGGGGTATTGGCCGCTGCACGGTGCGGTGAACGATTACGCGAGCGACGTGACGACGCTACAGAACGGAAGCATTCAGGATCCGGATACCACTGCCACGCTGTTGCCGACCACTGGCCGGTACGGTGAGAGTAGCGGAGCTTATGTTTTGGACGGCAACAACGATGTGATTTCAGCCAATGCAACGAACTTGCCTACGGGCAATAGCACGCGAACGCTCTGCGCATGGGTCAAGTTCAACGGGCCTCAGAGCGGCAATGATGGTATCGTAGGTTATGGATTAAGGGGTATAGCAGACGCGGGGTTTGGCCTCGCGGTCGAGAATGGTCTCGATATGAAACTCTTTGTGCACTCCAGCGATGTCGCATTTAACAAACCTGTCGAAGACGCCAGGTGGGTTCATAGTTGCATACTGCGGGATTCTCCGAGTGGACTTATCCGCACGTATTTGAATGGAAAACTGATTACGTCCAAGAGTGCACCGCTTAACACTGCTGCCGGCAGCAAGCTCTGTATTGGCTCACGGTTATTTACATCAACGACCGCCTGCTCAGCGGATTTCTACTTTGCCGGCTCTGTTGCCGACGTGCGCGTCTATAACCGCAGCCTCAGCGAAGGTGAAATCAACGAGCTGGCGCAAGATGCATCGACTGATACGGCGATCACGGGCTCTGGTTTCAACAATGGTGCCACGGGATTACTGGCACATTACGAAGTTAATCCCGGGCCATCCAACCCTCAACGCGAACCTTCGGGCCCGATTGGTACAACTTTGACGGCTTCAGGGTCATACCCCATTGGCATTCACGGCGACGCGGGCGGCGCTTTTTACTACGACGGTAACACACCCAACGGGGCGATCGGCAATGGTCTGCCTGCCGGCAATGCCCCGCGCACGCTCTGCATCTGGATCAAGCCGCAGGTTTCGCAGTCTAACCGGGTGCTGGTTGCGCATGGCACGGCAGCACTCAATCGGGGTTTTGGTATAAGTCTGGATACCAACGGTATCAGTATGTGGAGTTTTGGGAACACCGTCAGTCTATTTAGCTACACGCCACAGTTGAATACGTGGCAGCACGTCTGTGGAGCTTACGACGGTACCAACGGAAAAATCTATGTGAATGGCGTGCTGCTGGGCACGCAGGCCATTGCCGGTACATTGGATACTTCTGGCAACGAGTTGGGTATCGGCAGCAACCTGGGCGGTGGAAATATCTACCAGGGCACGCTCGACGATGTGCGGGTGTATAACAGCGCGCTGACAGATCTGCAAATCAGGCAGGTGGCGGCGCAGGTGCCCGCCGGGCTGGTGCGACTCTACGACATGACGGACGACCTTGTCGACGGCAAGTTGCGCGATAGTTCGGGATGGGGATTAAACCTGGGTGGCACGGCCGCGGCCCAGGTGCAAAACAGGCTTATGGCTTCGGGCCAGTCATATAACTTTTCGGCCAATACACATTCATTCGCCGGTTCAGACGCCGGGCTGCCTGCCGGCTCGGCGTCCAGAACACTCTGTGCGTGGGTGCGGCCGACAGCATACCCGACAAGCATCTGGGGCTTTTTTGCCCAATATGGCACACAATCAGATGGCAGCATGTTCGGTCTTGCAATCAAAAGTGCTAACTCCGTCACGCTTTCCGGTTACAATTCAGACTTTGACGTCACTTACAACTATCCCTTGCATGTCTGGACGCATATCTGTGGAACATACAACGGCACAACTGCACAAATCTTCGTCAATGGTGCATCGATGGGCTCTGGCTCGAGGACATGGAATACCGTACTTCAGGGAAATCCTGGTCTTTATATCGGACGGGCGGGGTACGACCAGAACCAGCACCTGACAGGCGACATCGACGATGTGCGCATTTATAACCGGGTTCTGAGTACCGCGGAGCTGAGAGTACTCGCGGGGTATCACCCGATGCAGGTGAGTACCTGGAATGTGACGCCGGCGAGTAGTGGTATGAAATTACACTATGTTCCTGAGCAATTGGGCCCCTTAGCAAACAACGCGGACATAACGCAATGGGATGATATTTCAGGTCATTCGATGCACCTGTTTCAGGGGACACCAGCTAATCGTCCTCAATATTCGCTGTCTGGCATTAACAACAGACCCGCTGTAAGCTTTACCTCAAACAGAATATTGACCCGGGTTAGCTGCAATGATACGAACTTAGGGGGAGATAACACTACGATTATCGGCGCCATCAGGCAAACGAGCAATAGTGGAGCAAACAAAGGGCTGTTTGAATATGGTCAAAAACTGATCTATCTCAATGGCGGAGCGAGCCAGACTCTGTCTTACGTGCGCCTCGCGCCAGATGAAGTGAAGATTACTTCATTTCCCGATTTCATTAACCTCATTGCGCCGAATCCGAACATGATCTATGCTGTCTCGCATTCCCTGGCGGGAGGCGCAATCTATAAGAATGGGAGTAACGTGACTAACGGCACACCTGCAACCAGTGCGTCTCAGGTTTGCAGTACAGGTCTGTACTTTGGTGGTCGCAACGGATACGATAATTTCGAAGGTTTATTTGGAGATTTCCTGTACTTCAATACGATTCTGAGTTCTGCTGACAGACGGCTGGCTGAATGCTATCTTTCCAGCAAATATTCGGTGCCTCTCGACAGTAGTGTGATTTGCGACTAATTTGCGAGATCTTCTGACCTCGCTTTGAGATTGCATGCCTGACGTACTTGTGAGAATTACAGGCTGTGCAAAATCCGGTAAATGGAAACCGCCTGCCCCTTTCCGGGGCGGACCTTTCTGG
The DNA here is from genome assembly GCA_046346875.1 of Turneriella sp. Classification (GTDB taxonomy): domain Bacteria; phylum Spirochaetota; class Leptospiria; order Turneriellales; family Turneriellaceae; genus Turneriella. The sequence continues at coordinate 188,461 of JAXMHG010000004.1, forward strand.
ATGAATGCTTCGTATTCGGCTTGGCTAATGTGTATTGGTCATTTCCAGTGAAGCAAGGTTCAATTCGAACATTGCATGCACTTAGAATTAGCTCGCTACTTCTCCAGCTTCAGCACCTTCGAATACTGCTTCTTGCCCGTCTCGCCCATCGGCAGCGGGTTGTTCTCGCCTTTGAGGAACAGCTTGATCTGGTCGCGGTAGTGGTCTGAAGACGGGTTGCCCGACACGCCGCTGTGGATCATCAGCTGTGCCGGTTCGGCTTCGTTGAAATCGACAACAAAGCGCATCGCGGGGATCGCGAAGGTTTCGAAGCTTTCGCCCCACGGGTAGTGTGACACGTTGATCGTGTGGCTGTCACCCTGGTACGAGACCGGGCCGTGGTTCATGTACCACGAGAGAATGCCGGCTTCTTTGGTGGTGTCGTTCTGCCAGTAAATCTTGTGCAGTTTTTCCCAGCGCCATTTTTCGGGTGCGCCCATCTCGTCGCCGCAGAATTGGTAAGCGTCGGCGAGCGACAGCGCGAACATGTCGGCGCGGGTTTCCTTTTCAGGGGTTTTGATATTATCGAAGAACGGGCTTTCATCGCGGCCGAGAATGTGGTCTTGTGGCGCGCTGTACGAGCGCAGGTTCGTGTCGATGAATCCTTTCCAGAGTGGGCTGCCGATTTCGAGTTCGTCGCCGAACACGTTACGCGTGAAAACGTGGTAGAAGGCGCCGATGAGCGCAGCACCCTGTGACTTGGCGCTCATCACATTATCGAATTTCGTGAGAATGTCGAGCGCGGCGCGTGCACGTTTCTGCTTCTTCTCGGGCAGGCGCGCAATGGCGTTATTGATTTCTACCTGCCGCTCAGAAAAGATCGCGATGGTTTTTTCTGCCATGCGCGAGTAAAGGTCCATCTGCATCTGCCGCGTGTCGGCGCCGGTCCAGTCGTTCTTCGGGGTCAGCATCGAACGTATGCGCTCTGCGCGTTCGGGGCTGTACCAGGCACCGCTGATCTTGCGGTCATCGCCTTTCGCGACGGTGCGCTCGTTGGCGGTCACGAGTATGCCGTCTTCGGGGTTCTCTTTGTGCGGCTGGCGTTCGAACGGCAGGAAGGATTTCCAGCGGTAGCCCTCTGCGGCTATCGAAGGCAGCTGGCCGGTACCCTTGCTACGTACGGGAATGCGGCCCGTGGTCTGCCACGCGATATTTTCGCCGTCGCTGTAGACCAGGTTGAGATAGATCGACTGGATCTTGGCCGCAGCACGACGAAACTCCGCCATGGTCTGCGCCTTGCCCATTTCGTAGATACCGATACCCGCCGTATCGCCGTCTTGCAGCGACCAGCGCATCGCGAGATGCGTTTCGCTTTTGCCTTCGCCCACGGGCACCAATGGCATCAGTTGCTTTGCGCCCAGCTGGCGCACGGCATCGCTGACCAGCGGGCCATTGCCGGTGAAGCGCAGTGTCACCTCTTTGTCGCGGCCGAAGCGCACTTTGAAGTGCTCTTTGACCTCGCGCACGGGTGCCCAGGTGTTGTCGGCCTTCAGGTAGAGTGTTTGGCCATTTTCAGACTTGATATTCTCGACGAAGAGGTCCTGGCAGTCGGCCTCAACCATCGTGGCACCCCAGGCAATGTTGCCATTATAACCGAGCTGTATAAACGGCTGCCCGGCGATGGTGACACCCGCGGCCTTGTAGGTGGGCGACTCGATATTCATCATGTACCAGAGTGCCGGCATGGTGATTGGCAGGTGGGTGTCGTTGGCGATGATTGCTTTGCCACCCTTGGTTTTGCCGCCGGCGACAGCCCAGTTGTTCGAAGCGGGCATTCCGGTGCGGAACAATTTATTTAGCTCTTCGAGCGCGTCGCGCAGCACGCCGGTTTCGCGTTCGAGTGAAGAGGCAATCTTCTTGTCGATCTTCTGTGCTTCGGCAAAAGGAATCGGCTCATCCTGGTAGGTCGGTACCAGCCACGCAGCCTTTTCAGCTCCCAGTTGTTTTGCCGCTTCTATAAAGAAGAGTTCTTCATTGATGTTGAGCGCGAGACCAAACGACAAGGCGCCGAAAACGTAGCCGCAGTCGTAGATAGTCCATGGTTCGGGAGTATAACCGGTGAGGATAAACTCAATCGGCAGGTGCTTGTGTGTCTGCAGGTAAGCGTTCACGCCCGCAGCATACGCTTCGAGCGGTGCGCGGTTCTCGGCGGGCATCTTGTCAATCGCGCGGTCGACGTTGCGTTTCACACCGACGCTGCGCATGTAGACGTCGACGGGCAGCATCTTTGAACCGGCAATTTCGGCGAGACGACCGGTGACGGCGAGCTTCGTCGAATACATCTGCCACAGGCGGTCGGAAGCCGCTGCGTAACCTGCGCCAAAGAATGCATCCTGTTCAGAATCGGCTTTAACGAAGGGGACTCCCAGTTCATCGCGCGCAATGGTCACTGCGCCGCTGATGCCTGAGACTTTTATGGTGCCAGTCTCATCAGCGACTGAAAGGCGTGCCTTGCAGGTGACCCAGGTAAACGCGAGCACAGCGATCAGTGCCACCGCAACGAGGATTTTTTTCCACAGGGGACGTTTTGTAGTTTCGGTGGTACGCTCATTGCCGAGCGAACCGGGTAACGACCGGATAATTGGCCCGGTTGCGGCGTCTTTCGAGTCGCGACCAGTGTTGAAGCGGGGTGATGCGGCTTTTTTCCCTGAGCCACTGCGGCTCGACGCAGGGCTGGATTTCCGGGCAGAGGCACCTTTTTTTGCCATAGGGCGGTAAAAAAGGGACAAAAACACATTGCGTAAAGCGGATAGAGTCCACGCAGCTTACCTACGGGTAAGCTGCGTGGACAAATGAAGATTGAGTTTTTGGCTTGTCGCATTATGTCTCATCAGACTGATGCGACATAATATGGCAGTAGAAGCGGCAGTCTCCACCCAGTATGTTCCTGTAACGGGCGCCGAAAAGTCTTCGCGCAACCAGTCTAAGGGCGCGATACAGTACCTGCGGCCCACGCTCTCGCGCAACGAACTGAAGTCAGTGCTCGAAAGCCTCGTGATGGAAGAGGTGAGCTTCGGCCAGGGCGTGCTCAACTTCGAAAAAGCCTTCGCGCGCACCTTTGATTTTCAGCACGCAGCCGCAGTAGATTCATATACCTCCGCATTCCACCTGGCCTTGCTCGCCTGCGAGCTCAATAAAGAAGACGAAATTATTGTGCCGGTCTCTGCGCCGCTCGCGTTCTTTGACGCCGTGAACTATGTGGGAGCGAAAGTTGTCCTGGTAGATCTCGCGAAAGACTCATTCCACTGCGACATTGACCAACTTTTCGCCGCGGTCACTGAAAAGACCAAAGCTGTTTTCCTGCCGTATTCTTTTGGTTCATACAAAGACTTCCGTCCATTCTACGAAAAACTCGAGGCGGCCGGACTGCGCAAAGGTAAAGAACAGCGCGTTCGCGTGATCGAAGATATCTCCCACGTGGTTGGCCACGACTATAACGGCCGCCAGGCGGGCAGCGATGCCGATATCGCGATTGCAGGTCTCAACGAAGACCACCTGATGACCATCGGTAAGGGTGGCGTCGTGATGACCGACTCCAATAACCTGTTTGCCCTCATCAAAGATCTGCGTGTGCAGGGCGGTAACCGCCCGTACCGCGTGCGCTTTGACTACGCTATCACCGATTACCAGGCCGCGATGGGTATGGAGCAGCTGGGCAACCTCGCTGCGATTATCGAGCGCCGCCGCCGTATGGGCGTGCTTTATAATGAGGCAATTGCTTCGAGCCGGCTGAAAACCTATTTCGTCGCACCCGAGGCAGATGTGTGCGGGGCTTTCCCGGTGATCGGCGAGGCGGAGATCGGTCATATGCAGCGCTATTTTTCGTCGCTGCAGATCGAAACGCGGCGCGTTTTTCCTAACGGGCCACTGCACCACATCATGGGACTTAATCCGCTCGAGTACCCGAACGCGGAAAAAATTTACCAGCGTGGCTTGTTGCTACCGCTTTATCCCATGCTGAACAAGGCTGCGGTAGAAAAAATTACTGCAGCAATTCGCGGCTTTTATTAAGAGGCCGCGAAAAAAAATCAGCGCATTAAGTCACATCCTTGCAAGTCGCGTGCCATTTTTTGAGTAAGAATTATTAGCACATTGTGGAATTCTGTGCATAACTTTTTGCTGCACAAGTGACATATTAATTCTGCGCGCGGAAATTTTTTTCTAAAAAATTCTGATTTCGTCTTTACGTTGCGTGCCGCAGATTGAGACGCTCACGGATCCTCTGATTCGATCGGGGCAAGCGCATTTCATGTCAGACAAGCAGCAGAAATTCTACCAATGCCCCGAATGCACTTCGATCGTCGAACGCGTCTACCAGAACGGCGTCTGCAAGAGTTGCCTGAGCAAGAAGTTTCAGGCGGTGCGATTGGTCATCGACCATAACCACGCTCTGCAGGACGCACAGGCAAAGGTTGGCCGCGTCTCGCGCGCACTCAGCCGATGAACGCTGCTTCATCGTATTCCGTCATTCTCGATCGCGACAAGACTATCAACCAGGATCCCGGTTATCTCGCCGACCCGGCCGCCGTCGTCCTGATGTCCGGGGCAGCTGAAGGCATCGCGCTGCTGAATCATTTCGGTATCAGGGTCTTCGTCGCTTCTAACCAGTCAGGTGTGTCGCGCGGCCTGATCAGCCCGCAGCAGCTGAAAGCCGTCAACGCGCGTATCGAAGAGTTGCTGCGCGAGGGTGGGGCCCATATCGGCGGTTTCTTTATTTGCCCGCATCAGGACCACGAAGAATGCCATTGCCGCAAGCCGAAGCCTGGCCTGGTGAAGCAGATCATCGAGACGCACCGTATCGATGTCGAGCGCACATTTATCGTCGGCGATCGCGCGCGCGACCTCGAATCCGGCCAGTCTTTTGGTATTCGCGGTATCCTGGTAGGCGATGAAGAAACCCAGCGCCCGCAGAACCTTGTTTTCCAGGCGAATAACCTGCACGAAGCAGCGGCATATATTCTCGAAACGATCTTTGAAGAGCAGACGCAGAAGAAGTTTTTCGCCTCGGTACACGCCTTCATGCCCGAACTGCACAAGCAGCGCGCTGCAGGCCGGCGGATCGTCTTCACCAACGGCTGTTTTGACCTGCTGCACAGCGGCCACGTACAGCTGCTTTCACAGGCTCGCGCGCTGGGTGACTATCTGGTGCTCGGGCTCAACTCTGACCGCAGTGTCAGCGCGCTCAAAGGGCCCACCCGGCCGGTGAATAGCGAGACCGACCGTGGCCGTATACTGGCGCAATTACCCTACATCGATGCGGTGGTGGTGTTCGACGAAGATACGCCGGTTGAAATGATGAAAATTATCCAGCCCGATATCCAGGTCAAGGGCGGCGACTACGTCAAAGAAAAGCTGCCGGAGTTTCCGGTGATGCAGGCGATGGGCAAAGAGATTGTTATTCTTCCGTTTAGAAAAGGTTATTCGACAACGGGAATTCTGGCTAAATCGAATCAACGGGCTCCTTAGGAGCCCGTTGATTCGACATTTGCCTTCACTTCGCCTTTAGCGAGTCGTACCCGTATTGTTTCACCGTGTTTCAGCGCTGCCGCATCGGTGACGATCTTGTCTCCCGCGTAGACAACCGAATATCCCCGCCGCAACGTGGCGAGCGGTGAATATGCCTCGAAGCGGCCGGAAGTTGATTCGAATTCAGCGCGCGTCAGGCGCAGTTTCTGCTGCACGAGTACGCCGAGCGGAGTCAGCTGGTTCAGAGAATTGGCAGCGGTATGTACCATGTTGCGAAAAGTAAAATGTAACTTTGATTCGAGTTCGTCCAGCCAGCGCGACTGCTCTTCGACGAGCACGTAAGGTTTTTCCCAGAATTCTTTTTCGGCCGTGCGCAAGAAACGTTCCTGCATTACGCGCAGCTCCGCCTCTACCGCGGCATACGCGCGTCTGAGTAGTTGCTCCGACTGGTTCTTGAGTTCATCAACCACGGGAAATACCTGGCGAGCCGCATCGGTCGGCGTCGCTGCAGCGTAGTCGGCGACGTCGTCTGAAATCGGGTGATCGATCTGGTGACCGACGGCAGAGACAACCGGCACGCGGCACGTGGCGATTGCCCGGCACACTGCTTCATCATTGAACGCCATCAGGTCTTCGGCCGAACCGCCGCCGCGGCCGACGATAATCACCTCGCATCGCCACTCAGGTTTCTGGATTTCTTTCAGGGCGGCGACGATCGATTGCGGTGCGGCTTCGCCCTGCACCTGCGCAGGCGCGAGCACAATCTCGGCGTTGGGGTAACGCTCCTGCACCTGTTTGAGCATGTCGCGGTACGCTGCAGTACCTGCCCCAGTGACAATGCCGACGCGCTTTGGCAAAAGCGGCAGTGCACGCCGGTTGTCTGTCCTGATCAGGCCTTCTTTAAGCAGTTTTTCGCGGATCAACTGCAAGCGCTGCAGCAGGTCACCCGCGCCGATCTTCTGGACCTTCTTCACCGTCAGGCTGTATGTCGACTGCGGCGCATAGATGCCGGTGGAGCCGAGTACTTCGACCTCGATGCCCGCCTTGAGTTCGAAGTCGAGCGCGGTTTGCGCGAAACGAAAGTAGGTGCAGCGGATCGTAGGTCGGGGGTTGGCGCCCTTGGTCGACGTGTCAGACAGAGTCATGTAGATGTGCCCCGAAGAAGCATGCTTCTGGTATGACGTGATCTCTCCCTTTACCCAGACATCCTGTAGTTCGGGGGAGTTCTTAATCTTGTATTCAATGACCCGGCAAAGTTCGGCTACGGTGTACTGCTGCGGCACTGCGGGATACCAACAGGAAATTGACGCACGTCGTCAATTTCCTGTTGGTGTGTATGCAATCTTACCTGATCACACAATGCCTGCAGAACGATTTCGTCCGGCTGCTCGATAAGTACGATCCGCTGCCGAACTACCTGCACATCGGCTACGACGAGGCAAACCGCCTGCTCGGTGAACGCGTTGAAGAAGGCCCGGTGGCGCAGATTATCCGCTGGGCGTACAATGAAACTCCCGACCGCCTGCAGATTGTGCACATACGCGACTGGCACGATGCGGCCGACGTCGAGCAGCAGGCACACCTTGCGCAGTTCGGGGCGCACTGCCTGACGGGTAGCGAGGGCGCGGAGTTTGTCTTTAACCGGCAGGTTGTGCCGGGCCGCAAGGCGGCCATCGTTAATGCCTCGGGCCTCAACGACTTCTACAAGACCGACCTTGCCGGCTACATGTCACCCTGTCTTGAAGGGCCAACCCGCATCGGCCTGATCGGTGTCTGGACCGAGGCCAAGATCACCTACCTGGCGTACGAGCTGACAACACGTTACCCGAAGGCAGAGATTATCACGTGCAGTGCTCTCACAGCGAGTTCGTCGCGCAGCCAGCACTTCATCGCGCTCGATCACCTCAGGAAAATCCTGGGTGTCAAAGTTTTTGATTCCGTCGCCAGTTTTGCCGAATATCTCGGTGGCTCAGGCCATGGCCTGACGGCCTCTGCGTATGCGCAGAATAAGCAGCTCGATGACACGAAATTCCGTTTCAACATACCGTACGAGCTTAAAGAAGCAGACAACAAAATACTGCACTATCTCTTCCGTGACAGCAAATCGGCAGACTTTATCTGCCTCGACGGCGGTTTCAGCGGCAACGTCGTACTCAAGGCAGAGTCGCGCGATGCGTACGGGCAGAAGCAGCAACCCACAGTCGTCAAGATCGGCCAGCGTGACCCGATTTCGCGCGAGCGCGCCTCGTTTGAGCGCATACAAGAAGTGCTCGGCAACAGCGCGCCGGCAGTTGTCGACTTTGCTGAATTTGGCGAGCGCGGCGGCATCAAGTACCGTTACGCGGCCATGACCGATGGCAAGGTCAGGACTTTCCAGAAATACTTTGCCGAAACCGATGACGTCGAATTGCTCAAGAAGTTTTTGCAGGTGGTATTCAGGCGACAGCTCGGGCGTTTCTACGAAGCGGCCTCGCAGGAAAATCTCAACCTGCTTGAGTATTACGACTTCCGGTCAAAGTACGCCGACTCCGTCAGGAAAAAATGCGCAGAACTGTCAGAGCTCCGCCCCGATGGCAGGCTGCAGATCGCGCCCGGCATCGACGTCGAAGATGTCTCGCGTTTTTATGCCGAAGACCTGCAGCACCTGCGCGAGACGGTCGCGGTGCCGCGTTATGTTTCGTGGCTGCATGGCGACCTCAACGGTGCGAACATCATCATCGACGAATCGCAGAATGTCTGGCTGATTGATTTTTTTCACACACACCGCGGCCACGCGCTGAAAGACCTGATCAAACTGGAGAACGACATTCTTTACATTTTCACGAAGATCGAAAATGCCGGCGACCTGCGCCTGGCCTGCCTGGCAACAGACTGGCTCTATGCGGTGCACGACCTCGCGGTACCGCCACAGGATATGCCCGCAGAGCTTGCTGCCGACAAACGGTTTGCCAAGTCGCTCGCGGTGATCTGCTACCTGCGCAGCCTTTACCGCGGTATCATCAACCTCGACCGCGATCCTTACCAGTTTTTTGTCGCCGCGGCACGCTACGCGATGCACACGCTTTCGTTCGACGAATGCAACCTGTGGCAGCGCAAGTGGGCGCTCTATTCGGGGGCAAAGGCGCTTGCGGCAGTGCGCGACGCACTCACGAAGACTGCGCGCCTGCGAATTGATTTTATGACGGTAGCCGGTGAACCGGCGAGCGGAGAACCATCAGCTACCGGCCTTCTGGGTATGACGATTTTGCCCGGTCGCAAAGACCGCGGTCGGGACCTGTCGGCTGATCTGGACGAGATGAAGAAGCAGAAGGTGGCGCATGTCGCGACGCTGATCAGCAATAACGAGTTCGGGGAATACGGGGTGGGCAACCTGCTCGAAGCCTATAAAGCAGCAGGTTTCGACTTTATCCACCGCGCGGTAAAAGACCAGGGCGTGCCGACGCGGCAGCAGGCAGAAGAAGTGCTGGTCTGGATCAAAGAACGAACCGACCGCGGTGAGAATGTCGCCATCCACTGCGTCGGCGGCCTCGGCCGTACGGGCATCGTCGCCGCACTGTATCTCAAGAAGTATGCGGGCCTGAATGCTGAGCAGGCTATTGAGCGCGTGCGCCAGGTGCGTTCGCCGCGCGCCGTCGAAAACCAGGAGCAGGAAAACTTTATTGAGGACTTCTGAGTTTCGCTTTTCGCAGCTAGGCGTGAAGCCAACGTATCCCGATGCCTGAAAGTACAATTGCTCGTTACGATGTGGCGGTGATCGGGTCGGGGCCGGCCGGTGAAGGTGCTGCGATGCAGTGCGCCAAGGACGGCAAATCGGTCGCGATCATCGAGCTCAATGCGCAACTGGGGGGTGAATGCCTGCACCGGGGCACGATACCTTCAAAGGCGCTGCGGCATTCGATACAGCGCTACATCGAGGCGATGTCGAACCCGCTCGTTAAGGGACACTTCAGCGGCCGCGATCTCGAGTTTCCGCAGGTGATGGCCGCGGCCCGCCGCATCATCGACCGCGAGGCCGACCATAACCTCGGCTACTACGAGCGCAACCGCGTGAAGATTTACGGCGGCCGCGCACGCATCACTGCTCCTCACCGCATCGAAGTTGACCTCGGTCGCGCCGGAACGGAAACCATCGAAGCCGACAACATCATCATTGGTACCGGTTCACGCCCTTACCGCCCGGCGAATGTACCCTTTGACGACCGCATACTCGACAGCGACACCGTACTCGATCTCGCTTACACTCCCCGTTCGCTGACGATCTACGGCGCGGGAGTTATTGGCTGCGAGTACGCGTCGATCTTCAAGGGCCTCGGTATTAAAGTGACGCTGATTAACCACCGCGCCAAGTTACTTGAGTTTCTCGACGATGAAATTATCGATGCGCTGAGTTACCACCTGCGCGAGCAGGGCGTGGTTATCAAGCACGGCGAAGAATACGAGAAGGTCGAGCGCGCAGGTGATGAAGTTATCCTGACGCTCAAATCGGGAAAAATTATTAAGTCAGAAGCTTTGCTCTGGGCCAACGGTCGCAGCGGCAATACCAACGGACTCTTCGGCTTCGAAAGCGGCATCGAGATCGATCACCGCGGCCAGGTTGTGAAGAACGAAAACTTTCAGACGGCGTTGCCACACATCTACGCAGTGGGCGATGTGTCAGGCCCACCTGCGCTCGCAAGCGCTGCATTTAGCCAGGGTCGCTTCGCCGCATTGCACATCACGCGTGGTATGGCAATCGGTGGTCTCGTGCGCGGTATTCCGACGGGTATCTATACCAACCCCGAAATCAGTTCGCTGGGCCAGACGGAGCGCGAATTGACGGCGCAGAAAATTCCGTATGAAGTCGGCCAGGCACACTTTCGCAATATTGCCCGTGCGCAGATCACGGGGCAGACGGCGGGCCTGCTGAAGATACTCTTTCACCGTGAGTCACTGGAGATTCTCGGCATCCACTGTTTTGGCGACCAGGCATCGGAAATCATACATATCGGGCAGGCGATCATGTCGCAGCCGTCGCCGCACAACCGCATCACCTGGTTTGTCGAGACGACATTCAACTACCCGACGATGGCAGAAGCCTACCGAGTCGCGGCGTTGAACGGGCTCAATCGCCTCTGATCTCGCCGCTCCCGGTTAGTGTGAATTAATCTGAGGTTGGCGTCCATTTTGTCGGGGTGGCGCCAGAGAAGCATTTCTTTCTGGTAGAGCCGCGCCACCTGCGCACGCCGTATCTTGAGGGTCGGTGTCAGTTCGCGGCCGCGGTGAAAAAGGTGTGGTACGAGGGAAAATCCCACTGGCCACGCATAGGCAGGCAAACCCGAGTCACCCAAGAGCCGGGTGAATTCGCGTGCATACAGGCTGCGCACGGCCGCACTCTGCGTGACGCTCTGCCAGAATTTTTTGTCCGATTCGGGTTCGTCGGCGAGTTTAGCGTCATGCCCGCCGTGCGGTTCGAGCCAGGCCAGCAGCGCCACGAAGTCAGGCACGACGAGCGCAAAAAGCGGATTCGTACCGCCGCCGAGCACCACCACCCTGCCGACGAAGCGGTTACCGCGCAGTACGTTTTCGACCAGCTCGGGAAACATCAGCTCGCCGTTCGCCAGCTGCAGTACATTCGCCTTACGACCCACCACGATGAGGTTGCGCGCATTGTCGACGTAGCCGATGTCGCCGGTAAGGTAAGTGGGAGTTGCTGCGGTGACGTTGCCCAGTGCAGTGAATGATGAAAAATATCCGGGGAAAACATTGTCGCCGCTCACGGCAATTTCGCCCAGAGTCATGCCATTCCATTCACAAGCCAGGGTGGAATGAATGGCCACTTCGACACCGGGTAGCACGCGACCGACAACTCCGGGAAAGTGCCTGCCGGGCCTGCGCAGCGCGGTAACGCATTGTTCTGTTGAACCGTAACCCTCAAGAACTTCGAAGCCCAGCGCGCGCAGCGTTTCGTCGACTGCGAGCGGCAACGGGGCATCGCCCATGATGGCGTAGCGCAGTGTCGGGCTGACCCTGCGGCGTATCGCGGCGAACAGAGTCGCCATAAGGGCCGTGCGTACCGGCAGCAGGTAGGCGAGCTGCAGCCAGGCAAATATGCTTCGGTTACTTTTCGCGTAGCGCGAGCGGCTTGCCGTACTCTCGAAGATGCGGTTCGTGTGCACCGAGAGCCTGATCAGGCGCCGCAGCATTTTACCGACAAAACCTTGTCCCAACTGCACGAGAATCTCGTGGTGAATTTTCTCCCAGATTTCGGGAAAACTCGGAAAGATAGTACAGCCCGATGTCCTGAGCGCCTGCTGCAGGCCATGAATCGGCGCATAGACAATCTGCGCTCCGCATGCCAGCGCTGTATATTCGACCAGTCTTGCGTACAAGTGCCACGAAGGCAGGCACGAGAGCACCACGTCTCTAGGCCCCATGCGCAGCACGCGTGGTATGACACGCATCGAGTGCAGAAAAGACGCGTGCAGCACCGGCACCTGTTTAGGAGTTCCGGTTGTGCCCGAGGTTCTGATCACTGCCGAGACAGCCGAACCCTCGTGGTGAAAAGCCACGGCCTGTGTTTCCCGCAGAATCGTTTCGAGCGCAGTAATATTTTTGTGGGCTGGAGGCACGCCCGAGAGCTGGATGCAGTGTGCGGACGCGAGCAGGGCGCGTATGTGGCGGGTGCCTGCTGCATCTGCAGTAAAAAAGTGCCGGCAGCGCGTCGATTTAACCAGCGAAGCGATTTCCCTGCTGCCGGCCAGCGGGCTCAGCGGAAACTCCACCGAGCCCACGGCCTGCACCGCCAGCGCCACGAGCAACCAGAGTGGATGGTTGTCTGCAAGCACGATGACCGCGGCGCCTTTTTTGAGATGCAGGCGCTGTTGAAGAAACGCCGCCAGCCGGTCGACCTGCTGTGCTAGTTCGCGGTAGGTTAGCGGGCCCTGTGGCGTCTGCACGCAGACGTTAGCCGGAAATTTTTCAGCGTTGGCGCGAAAAGCTGCGTATACGGTGGGAAAATGCTGCATTGGCGCTCTGCCAGGGAAACTGACGCGGTGGCGTCACGGTTCGTCGGCGACGACATGGCAATTGCGGCAGCGTGCCTCGTAAATGTTTTCCGGAAAATCGCGCAGCTTGTCGGCAAAGAGTTTCTCCTGCGCAATCTCTTGCGAAGTGCCGACGGTGACGACCTCGCTGTAGAACGAAGCGGGTACGTAGACAGGTTGCCCGTCGGCGGCGATACTTTTCAGAGTCAGCTTCTGGCTGTGGTGTGCATCGTTGCCGCAGGATACGCAGATTGCCGCGAGCTTTAACGATTCGTGCGCAATGGCGAGGTAATCGCCCACGCTGCGCTCAGAACCCGGAATCGGGAACGGTAGTCGGCGGTAATCCTGGTCAAGCAGAGAGAGCATGAGGTCTTTGCCCTGGCGCGACAACCTGCGGATCACTTCGAACAGGAAGTCGTCGAGAAACTGCGCTTCTTCGATTGCAACAATGTCTGTGTCCTTTTCGACCAGCGGCAGAATATCGCGTGCATGCGCCACGACATGCGCCGCCTCGCCGACCTGCACGCTTTCGTCGCCGGCGTGAGCAAGAAAATGCGGTAATACATGTGTCGCGTGGTACCTGTTGTCGATCGCGGGTTTGAAAAGTTGTACGCGTTTACGCGCGATCTTAGCGCGCCGCACGCGGCGCAGTAGCTCTTCGGTCTTGCCCGAGAACATCGGGCCGTGTATCACGGTGATCTTGCCGATGGAGTTCTGCGGGTTCTGTGTCATGCGTTGTAAACCCAGGTGCCGGCGTCTTTTGCCTCGAGTATCCTGCGCACAATGCGGATATCTTTGCCCGCAGCAATAATCATCGCCTGGTCGGCGCGCAATATCTTTTCAGCAGCCTGCAGCTTGGTGATCATGCCGCCTGTTCCACCTTCAGCGGCGTTGCCTGCGTGTTTTTTGATGTCAGCGCTGACGCGCGCGATATGTGGCACGCGCTCTTTGTTTCGGTAAAAGCCATCGATGGTGGTCAGCAGCACCAGCAGCGACTTGGGGTAGAGCAGCGCAATGTCGGCCGACAGGTTGTCGTTGTCGCCCACCTTGATCTCTTCGTTGGCGATTGCATCATTTTCATTGATCACAGGCACAGCGCCCCAGTCGAGCAGCTGGCTGAGCGTAGCTCTCAGGTTCTGCAGGTGGCGTTTGTTCTCAAAATCGGTGCGCGTGAGCAGAATCTGCGCCGCGGGCAGATTCTCTTTGGCGAATGCCGTGCGGTAGGTGTCGATGAGCAGGCTTTGCCCCAGTGAAGCGAGGGATTGTTTTTCCTTCAGCGTCGCATTGGGTAATACGATATTGCGGCTCTTCTTCAGAATAACCCGGCCAAAACCACCGGCACCGCTCGAGACGATGATGACCTTTTTCCCCTGGCTTTGCAGCCAGAGGCATTCTTTCGCGATTTGCCTGAAGTATTTCGTGCTGCCGGCATGGATGTGTTCGGTAAGTACGCCGGTGCCGAACTTCAGCACCACGTGCGTGGCGTTCTTGATTCTGGCTTCGAGGGTCTTGTTCATGGATCTCAGGTGGAAAATACCCGCTTCTGCACGGTTTCCCGCGCCGCGTTGTCATACTGCAACAGGCCATCAATCGAAGTATAATCGTAAGCGGGGTAACTGGCCTCAAGCGCTTCGGCAATGAGCGTGGCAATTTCACCGAAGCGGATATTGCCTGCGAGAAAGGAGGCTACCGCTGCTTCGTTGGCGGCATTGAATACGGCCGGGTAGTATTTGCCCTTTTCGCCGGCACTGCGCCCGAGGGTGTATGACCGGAATTTCGCAGTGTCGACGGGAAAAAATTCGAGCGTTGGGTAGGAAGCTGGTACGCGGCCCTGTACGGTGTCAGGCGAAGGCTGCGGGTAGTACATCGCCCAGGCGATCGGGTAGCGCATGTCGGGTTGGCTGATGTGCTGCAGCACGGTGCCATCGCTGAGCTCGACCATTGCGTGGACGTAACTCTGCGGGTGAATGACCGCCTGCACCTGTTCATACGGCAGGCCAAAAAGATAGTGCGCTTCGATAATTTCGAGCGCCTTGTTGGTTAAACCTGCAGAATCTACGGTAATCTTCTGTCCCATGACCCATGTTGGGTGCTTCAGCACCACTTCTTTCGATGCGTTAAAAAACGCGTCGCCATGTACGTGCAACAGGGGGCCGCCGCTGGCAGTTAAGTACACTCTTGCAGGGTGCTGCGCAGCAGCACCCTGCAAAAGCCTGTAGAGGCTCGAGTGCTCTGAATCGACGGGAATAAGTTTTGCGCCCGACGCCTTCACCTGCGCCATCACGACGTCGCCGGCGATCACGAGGCTTTCTTTGTTAGCCAGCAGTATCGTGTCGCCGCGCCGCGCGGCTTCGAGCGTGGCGTTGACGCCGGCGGCGCCGACAATCGCGACGATGACAAAGTCATGCGGCAGGTCGAGTAGCCGGCGCGTCTGGGTGTCGGCATCGGCCAGAGCAGTGGAGAAAGCTACAGCACGGGGAAACTCCGCCTGGAGCGCACGCGCCTTTTCTTCGTTGTTATGCCAGGTAAAACCGACGAGTTCGAAGTCGTCGCCGCGCTGGCGCAACACATCGAGCGTCGAATCGCCGATTGAACCTGTCGCGCCGAAAAGTAGGAACCTGCGCTTCATCCGTTGCGCAGCGCTGTCCCCTCAGCCATTAGATCGACCTGAGTTCTTGCACGATATAGAAATAGTAGTAAGCTGCTGGTATCGTGATCAGCATGGCATCGAGCAGGTCGAGTACGCCGCCGTGCCCGGGAATCAGCGAGCCGGAATCTTTGATGCCCGCATCGCGCTTAATCAGCGATTCGGTCAGGTCACCCAGGATAGAGGCAAGATACACAACGAAGCCAAAAACCGTGATTTCTACGTAGCTGTACTGCGGTACATTGAAATTGGCTTTCGCGACGGCGTAGAAACCTGCAACGAGGCCCATCTGCAAAAAGCAGCCGAGAATATAACCTTCATACGTCTTGTTGGGGCTGACCGCAAAACCGACCTTGTTGCGGCCGAAGGTGCGACCCATAAAATAACCCGCCGCGTCAGACATGGCCGTCGCCCAGGCAACCAGCCAGATATAGAAAAGGCCGTTCTCAAGGCTGTAGAGCAAAAAGAGGTGCGAAAAAGTGAAGGGTATATAGATTACCGACAGCGTGTAGATTGCCAGTATAAAGAGGGAGTTTTCAACCTTGTTCTTCAGCAGCTGGATCTTAAAGAGCGAAAATACAAAAACAAAAATCGTACCGCCGAGCAGGGCATAGTTGAACTTGAGCAGGTTCAGAAACCGCTTCACTTCGGGTGAAAACAGGGGTTGGCCCGGTACGTAGTAGGTCGATTGCCAGCCCAGGTAAACAATGGTCAGCAGCAGTACCGTGCTGATGATACCCAGCGTTTTGGGTACTTTCGCCTGAATTTTGGCTTCTGCCAGCTGGTAGAACTCAACGATACCCAAAACGGCAAAGGTCAGGACAAAGAGGTACAGCGGGAACATGTACATCTGCTGCCAGGTAATGGTAAAAATGAAAATACCCGCCAGAATCAGCCCACTGATCAGGCGCTTCGGAGTCTCACCCATGGTAGGGTGACCGCATTTTTTTCTTATCAGGCTGTCAACGATAGCCATGGTTGGTGCACTGCGGGCAGTGCCTGTAGGGTACCAGGTATGCGCAACTTTTCCCTCTTTATAACTCTGCTGTTTCTTTCAGCCTGTAATTCGATAATCAATGAGACGGAGCGCGTACGCAAGTCGTACTTTTACCAGAACTCAGAATCTCCCACTGTTACCGCGACCGACCCCGCCGATGGCGCGATTGGCCCCAACACACAGACCTACATCGATATTACCTTCTCTGCCCCGGTAGACCTGGCGACGGTTACTGTCCAGTCGTCTTTTGGCGCCTGCTCGGGTTCGCTGCAGATCAGTTATGACGGTTTTGGCAACTGCCTCGCGGGCACGATCGACGGGTCGGCGAATCCGCGCATCCGTTTTATACCAACGGTGTTTCCCAAAGGGCTGGGCCTGCAGATTCGGGCCTCTGGAGCTGTGACGAATCCGTATGGCAGACCCATTGAAGCCTACACCTCGCCGACCGGCTTCAGGCTAGCCGCGCCGTGCGGGGGACAGAATTGCTTCTTTAGCTACTCCACGCCGCTCATAGCCAACGCGGGCACTGCCTCATGGATTTTTGCGGTTCGCAGTGGCCCGCACTCGGGCAAGTACCTGGCCTATTCTTCAAGCGGCACAACCACGACGCTGATTGATCCGTTGACAGTCTCTTCACAGAGCGGTAAGGCGCTGTGTTTTACACCGAACTTTGGTACTTATAGTTTTTACGTTTCCACCGGCGCACTTGCGGGCAAAGAGATTATCGTTGCAGGCGGTAGCTCGAACGCGACTTGCATCTACGATCACGCCACCGACACGATGAGCACAGGCAATACCCTGGCTATTGCTGCTGGTTACGGTGGATTTCCCCTCTTGCCCCAGTCTGGCACCGAGCTGGGTAACGTGCTCATGCTGCAGGGTGGTGGACTTACTGGCATAAACCGGTTCAATATCGCCGCAGGTACATTTGCCAATGCAAACCCGCTCGCCAGCACCGGCGGCATCGCCATGCAGGCGCACTCAATTCGCCTGCAAACTGGTACGAATATCGGCCAACACCTGGTTTTTCACGGGGTGGCTTCTGCCACAACCACCTGGTTCAATGAAACGACGGGAACGATGACCAGCGGGCCTGCGGTATCGACACTCAATACCGGTTCGGGAAGTTTCGAGGTGACAAGTGGCACGCGCAGCGGCCAGGTTATCACGGTGCTCGGAGGCAACACCACCAGTACGTATGTCTTCAACACCACGTCGCTCACCGGCGCTGCCGGCGGCCCGGCGGTTTCCGGCAACGTCACCAGCGGTGGCCGCCTGCTGAGGCAGGCCAGCACCAATTCATATGACGCTCCCCTCTACCTGCACGGCGCCGGATTCCAGTCGAGTATCTACAATTCTGCGACCGGGAATTTTGAGGCAGGTCCTTTGACGACGGGCGCTATTCTCGACGGTTCAGCGGCTGCGTTTATTCCTTCAACGGCAAACGGCGGGGCGTTCCTGATTGTCAACGGCAGTTCTGGCGGTGTCCAGACTCCTTCGACCTCGGTCTATTTTCCGCAGACCAATTCATTCAGCGGCACGCGCATGCCGACGAATGTACCGAATCCCGGCTCCAACTCTTTTGTTATCTCTGGCGGTCCACAAAATGGCAGGACCCTGATTGTTTCCGGCGCGCTCAGCCGCGAGACCGCGGTGTTTGATCCGCTGCGGTTTGAGATGCAGCGCGGGCCGCAACTTGCTTCACCCACTACCGCTAACGCACTGAACTACCGCCTGGGTTCGGGCAGGGCCGTGGTGTTTCATGGCAATGCCGCGACCTATGAAATCTACGATCCTGCTTCTCACAGTTTCAGTACTTCCGGCGGCCCGTCGCTGAGCCAGCCGCTCGGGCAGGCAGCTGTTGCGTTTGGCCTGCCCGGAACCTCGAAGTTCGTCGTGATGCACGGCGGTTCAGCGACTTCGGGCGATATGTTTGATGAGACAACGCTTGCAGCGCCTACCGGTCTTACTTCGCCGTGTGCGGTAGGTGGTGCGGCATTCACGCTCCGTTATACCAACACCGCCGTTTCGCAGCAGCGCCAGCTCGTCTTCTGTTCCGGAAATACTATGGGCAGGTTTGATCACGCTACGGGTACCTTTCTCACTTCGCTCACGCTTGCCGGTGCGGCAGGTGTCGGTATACAAGGTTTCGTTATTTCAGGCGGAACGCACAATGGCAAGGTGCTGATCATCCACGGTGGTGGCTCAACGACCACGAGCCTGATCGATACGACCGTTAACCCGGAGACAGTATCTTTGGGCCCTTCGCCGTCGCCGGCCTGTTCAACGATGCCGAACGCGGGGGCGCAAATTATGCCTGTTACCAGCGGCACCAGTAACGGCAGGGTGGTACTGTTACCCGGCGCAGGATCATCGGCATCATGCATCTACGATCCGACTGCACACAGTTTTTCCAGCGGCAATGCAGTGGGCAACGGGGTCGGTTTTCAGCTGACAGCGGGCGCGCTGGCCTTCAGGACAAATGGCGGCCTTTATCCCACATCATTCATTGTACTTTCAGGCGGTAACAAAAACGTCTGGAGTGCATACGTCCCGTGAAGAGTATTACGTTCTACTTTCAGCAACGGTTTTCTCCGTTGCTGGTGACCCTGTTCATCACCGCTCTACTCGTGCGCATAGCGCTCTTGTTTGTGCCGGGTTTCTCAACTGATCCGCAGCGCTTCTTGTCTGACGGTATCAACCTGCTCGAGGGCCGTAACCCGTATACAGCGGCACCCGCGCTGCCGATTGCCTATGGCCACCTGCGTTCTTTCTACACCCCGCTCATGGAAGGTTTTTTCGCTTTCGGCGCCTGGCTGATGCATGACCCCTTCGTGTTTCGCCTGCTCGGTGGCGCGGCGGAGCTTCTCTTTCTCGGCTGGTTTTTCGTGCGCAGGCGCAGCCGGCCACTCCCGCTCTTGTTGACGCTGTTCCTGCTCTTTAACCCGGTCAGTCTGCACGAGATCTGGCGCGAGGGACACCTCGATCATATTGGCGCATTCTTCCTTTACTTTGCGGTAGTGAGCGGTCGCTCAGCTTTCGCGCACCGGCGCGGCAAATTGCGCGGGCTGCTTTTCCTGCTGCTCAGTATTGCATGGAAATTTACGGGTATTATTGCCCTTGCGTTCAGGCTCCGGAAGCTGGGGAGCTCCCCCGTGCAGCGTACAGTGTTGCGACTTGCCGACAGCTTCGTCTGGATGGGGATAGCGGCTTTCGCGCTGCAGCTCTTGCCGGTATACCTCTTCACACAATTCGCCGAGCGCGGCCTGACCGTCTATACGACTTACTGGCACCACGGCAACGGTATTGTGCACCTGCTGCACGGCCTGGGATTTGCCGACGCGCACGGCATCTACCTGGTGCAGCGGCTGATTTTGCTGGCGCTGCTGCTGATCGGTGGCCTGTACCTCACGGGGCGGCTGAGTTACACGAATACGCTCTGCCTCTGCCTCGGCACGTTGCTGGTACTTTTTCCTGTGCAGCACCCGTGGTACTACTTTATGCTTTTCCCCTTTATACTACTCTACCGTCGTTGGCGTAAGCCGTTCATGGTGCTCTGCTGCCTGGCGCCGCTGAGTTACCTCGGCTACACCGCGAGCCTCAAATCGACGGGGTTCTGGATTATGCTGGTGTTCTGGCTATTCGTCATCATTCGACTGCCTGCGCGGCAACCTGGCGCGTAATCATTGCCAGCTGCCGGGCCCGAATCACTTTACCGGGCAGGGCAAATTGCCGCAAGGGAAATTACGCATGCCGCTACTGTTACGCTCCATTTTGCTGCTCTGTTTACTTGCTGGTGGCCTGTGGCCTGAGCAGGCTAACCAGCCTCGCTACTTTTTCTACAAGGCAACGCGCAACGATGCGACGTTCTATCTGTTGGGTTCGATGCACATGGGTAAACCTGCAGACCCGGAATACCCGGAAAAAATTTACCAGGCACTGCGCAAAAGCTCGATGCTGATTCTCGAGGGTGAGGTGCGCCGGGAAAAAATGCGCCAGCCCGATATGACGCTGACCTACCTGCCGGCAAAACAGAAAATCACAGATCTGCTCTCTACCCACGAGCGCAGCCAGCTGAAAAAGATGACCGATACGTTGGGTGTCCCGATGGGACAGTTTGAGCATTTTCAGCCGTGGTTTATTGAATTCATGTTCGGCTACCGGCTTGCCTACAACCAGGGTTATGTGCTCGAGTACGGCACCGAACACCGCCTGCTGCGCTATGTCGAGCGGCAGCTGCCGGCGAAAGAGCGCCCGCGTATTTTTACCCTCGAGCGGTTCGATGAAGTGATCGTGAACATGTCGCGCCTGCCGCTTGCCGACCAGATGAAACGCTTTCGCGCGTTTCTCAGCTATTCTGACCGCGTGGGTGAAAGTAACGCACTCGAAATGGCTGACCACTGGCGCAACGGCGACGATGAAAAGGTGCTCGAAATTTTTCACTACTACAACAAACAGAACGCTTCGACATCTGATGCGTACGCGAAGGTATTGTTGTTCGACCGCAACCGGCGCATGGCCGAGCGGCTCGACCTGGTGGCTAGGTACCCGGGGCAATATTTTGTGATCTCGGGCGCCTTGCATCTGATCGGCGAGAAGAAT
Source organism: Turneriella sp. (assembly GCA_046346875.1). Classification (GTDB taxonomy): domain Bacteria; phylum Spirochaetota; class Leptospiria; order Turneriellales; family Turneriellaceae; genus Turneriella. The sequence continues at coordinate 209,234 of JAXMHG010000004.1, forward strand.
ATTCTCGAATACCTGCGAGCCGCCGGTTTCACCGTGGAGCGCCTGTGAGCAGAAAGTGGGGGTGCGAGAAGTGCGACGGGCTGGGCTACCGCACGCAGCCGCAGCTGACGCGTACCCGTGCCACGCAGATACTGGCGCTCTGCGATTGCGTCGAAGCCCTCTGTCGCGTTTGCCCGGGCGACCAGGTCAGCCCTTACGTCTACCTCGATGAAAAAAGCGGCAGAATTCTGCCCTGTGACTGCAAGGGGGCACGCGACAGTTTCTCCCGCGTAAAAGATCTTTTTTCGCATTCGAATATCCCGCTCAAGTACCGCATGCACCGGCTGCGTGAGTTTAACCTTCAGCCCCAGTACCCGAACCCGACGAAATCTCCCGAGCTGGAAAATGCCCGCCGGCAGGCGACGATTGCGCTGACGGCTGCGTTTGACCGGGCGCGGCTTTTTATCGAAGCGCAGAAGAAACTGTTGGCCGACCCAAAGCAGGTGACACCAGCAGACCTCAAGGGACTGCTGCTCATCGGGCCACCCGGGACTGGCAAGTCTCTGCTGGCGGCGATGATTCTCAATGAGCTGATCATCACCGCGCGCATGTCGTGCCGGTATATCAAGATCTCGCGCGATTTTTTCCAGCAGTTGCGCGCGACCTTCAGCAACGACTCAGGCACCTACGGCCGCACCGATTCGGTATTCAACGAGATCGCGCGGCAGGACGTGCTGGTGATTGACGACTTCGGTATCCAGTCCGATTCCGAGTGGGAGCAGCGCACACTCTACGACCTGATCGATGCCCGTTACGAAAACGACCTGCCGACGATCATCACGTCGAATATCGATCTTGATGCGGTGCGCAATCTCTTCAAAGGACGTATTTACTCACGCTTCACCGAGATGCTCCATACAGTGGAGTTTTTCCAGGTACGCGACTACCGGCAGGATATACACAGCAATACGTGATTGGACGGCTGGGTAGGGCACGCTACGGAAAAGCTTTACCGCCTGATGCGTCGATGATTATCGACGCGTTATGAGCATTGACAAAAGCCTCCTGGACTTTAACCTCTCTGACGAACTCGTCGAAATTGGCGAGCTGGTTCGCGAAATCTGCGAAAAAGAAGTAGTTCCGCGCCGCGCTGAGCTCGACGAAAAAGAAGCTTACCCTTTCGAAATCTTTGCCAAGTTCAAAGAAGCGGGTCTGCCCGGCATCATGTACGATGCGGAATACGGCGGCATGGGTGTCGGCCTCTTTGCGGCGATTGTGTTTTCTGAAATTGTCAGCGAATACTGCCTTGGTGTCAATACAGCCATTTCGGCGACCAAACTCGGCGCCCTGCCGATTGAACACGGTGGTACCGAAGAACAAAAGAAAAAATACCTTTCGGCATTTGCCAGCGGCGAAAAAATCGGCGCTTTTGGCCTGACAGAGCCGAATGCCGGTTCTGACGTCCCTAGCCTGTCGACCACGGCTGTTAAAAAAGGCGATCGTTATGTCCTGAACGGCGTGAAGCAGTGGATTTCTAACGCCGGTGTTGCTGATGTCTACACGATCTTTGCGCTGACCGACAAGAGCAAAGGGCCGCGCGGTATGTCGTGCTTCATCGTCGAAAAAGACACCAAGGGTCTGTCGTTCGGCAAACTCGAAAACAAAATGGGTATCCGCTGCTCGCATACCCGCCAGGTAATTCTCGAAGACCTCGAAGTACCCGAAGAAAACCTCGTGGGTCTGAAACCTAACCGTGGTTTTATCCACGCATTCCAGACACTGAGTTCATCACGCCCTGCGGTTGCGGCATCAGCTGTTGGTCTCGCGGTAGGTGCATACAAAGAAGCTGTCAAGTATGCACGCCAGCGCGAGCAGTTCGGCAAGAACATCATCAACTTCCAGGCTGTGCAACACATGCTGGCTGACATGGCGACTCGCATTGAACAGGCTCGCCTGCTTACCTATCGCGCAGCTAAGTATGCGATGGCGGGTCACCCTGAAGCGGCGAAGTTCTCAGCGATGGCGAAATACGCAGCTTCTGAAACAGCAGTAGCAGTGGCGAATGACGCGCTGCAGCTGCACGGTGGTTACGGCTTCACCAAAGACTACCCGGTTGAAAAGATGTACCGCGACGCGAAAATCCTCACGATCTACGAAGGCACCAGCCAGATTCAGAAGAACGAAATCGGCGCGTATATCATCAAAGAATCGGCTAACCTTAAGTAATTTGAATCCAGCATGCGGGCGTAGCCCGCATGCTGGATTACAGCTCTATGTTCTGCACCGGCGTCGTTTGGTGCAGGTTCTTTAGAAAATCCTGCATGCCTACCAGGTCGGTTGTAGTAAAAAAAACCTGGCCGACATTCCCCAGAAAGTCAACGAAACTGGCGCGCCTGCCCAGGTCGAGTTCGTTCAGCACGTCGTCGATCAGCAAGACCGGCCGCAGCCCGAGTTTTGCCTGCATATAATTGAACTGCGCCATTTTCAGCGCGAGTGCGGCGGTGCGTTTCTGCCCCTGCGAACCCACGGTGCGGATGTCTGGTAAGGCTGTTGCATCGCCTGCTGCCTGCAATTCGCGCAGGCTGCCGTCAGAGAGAAAGAATATACGGTCGCGGTGTATGCCAGCAGTGGTCTGCCGCAGGCGCAGGTCATTCGCACGGCGGTCGCGCAGCATTGCCATGTAGTCTTCAAGCGTATTCACACCGCGCGTGTCGCCGAGGTAATCGATTTTCCAGGCGTCTTTACCCGCGGAAATCCTGGCGACATTCTCGTTGAAGGGTGCGGTGAATTCGGGTATAAACTGGCGGCGCTTCTCGAGTATCTGCACGCCCGCGCTGGCCAATTCGCGGTCGATGGCCGCAAGCATACCCTCGTCAGGCCGCGATTTCAGCGCCTGGCTGCGCATCTTCAGCGCCCGCTGGTATTGCTGCAGCGCCGCGAAATAGGCCGGGTAAAGCATCGAAAGCAGCAGGTCGAGAAAGCGCCGACGTTCCGCATGGTCGCCTGCAATGATGCGCAGGTCGTCAGGTGAGAGTACGACAGTCGGAATGCGACCGATAATTTCTGCCGCACGCGTGTTGGCCCGGCCGTCGAACATGTATTTCTTTACGAGCGCTGCTTTGGGGTCTTCGGGGTTACGCCCGAATGCAATCGACAGCCGGTGTTTTGCCGTCCCCACCGAAAAACCGGTTTCGATGCGGTAGAAGCTGCTGCCGAACCGAATCATCTCGCGGTCGAGCGCAAAGCGGAAGGAGCGTAAGAACGAAGTCAGGCCGATGGCTTCAAGAATCGTCGTTTTGCCGGCACCGTTGTTGCCCGTGATGAAAATAAGCCCTGTGCCAAAAGTGTACTGGGCAGATTCGGCGTTACGGAAATTCGCGAGCGTCAGGCCGTGTATAGTGACAGGCTGGATATTTTGGGCTTCGGTCACTTAGGCTTGAGCCGAATCTGCGTCAGATCTTCATCGGCATCACGAGCGCGATGAAATCCGGATCATCGACATCTTGTACTACCAGCGGCTTGTTTGCATCGTTCATGCCGAGGCGAACGCGCGGGCAGGTGAGTGCCTTGAGTATGTCGAGCAGGTAAGTGATGTTGAAGCCAATTTCGAGGCGTTCGCCGTCGTAGTCAGCGTCGATGGCAACATCGGCGCGGCTGCCCTGACCCGAAGACTGCCCGGTAATGTGCATCTTCTTGGTCTCAAGAATCATGCGGCACTGGTGTGAAGGCGGTTCTGTCACGGGCCGAATCTGTTGCAGTGCTTCGATCAGCTTGTCGCGGCTGAGTTCAAGCTGCACCGGAATTTCCTGTGGCAGTACGCGCTTGTAGTCTGGGAACTTGCCTTCGAGCAGGCGGCTCGACAGCTGCGCGTCGCCCACGCGCACGAAGAGGTCACGCTGCTCGACGCCGATGAGTACTTCGTCAGCGACATCGATCAATTTCTGCATCTCGCGTATCGCCTTGGCGTGTACAACCACGTCTGCACCTTGCGGCAGGTTTACCGGTCCGCCAAGCTTACGGGTGATTGCGGCAAGGCGACGGCCGTCGGTGCCGACGAGCGTCAGCTGGTCGCCGTTACCCTGAAAGCAGACACCGTTGTAGATATAGCGGTTGTCTTCCTGAGAAATTGCGTACTGTGTTTTGCGGATCATCTCTTCGAGCAAGGCAGATGAAACGCTGAAAAGTTTATTCTCGCTCAGGCGGTTTAGCGTCGGGAAATGTTTGGCAGAGTTGCCCGGCATCACATAACGCGCCGATGCGTCGCTGGTGCCGCGCAGGTTGACCCTGAAGGCGGCTGCACCTTCGTCGGGATTTTCTTCTGTTTCGACCTCGACGATCAGGTCTTTAGAAACCAGCGAGCCGACGTATTCCTGGAATTGTTTTGCAGGAATTATGAACTCCCCCGCCTGGCCACTTTCGACGGGTACGGTAATGCGTGCCGTTGTTTCCATGTCTGACGCAGTGATCGAGACCTGCTTGGCCTCAACAGCAACGAGCAGGTTCGAGAGCATCGTACCCATGTCGCGGTGGGGTATAATGGCGTCGATGCGCCGCACCGCCTTGTCGATGGAGTCTTTGTGCGTCTGGAATTTCATATGCAGAACCTGCATAATGATAAAGCATTGATACGACATAAAGCAAAATATGTTTGTTGATTGGCGGGATTCTCCCGCCAATCAACGAGATGAAGACGGCGATTACCATCGAGTATGATGGGGCCCCCTATTTTGGGTTCCAGCTGCAGAAGCAGCAGAATTCCGTCCAGGCAGAGCTGGAAAAAGCGCTGGGTATCGTGCTCAGGCAACGGGTGCGGGTATACTGCGCCGGCAGAACCGATACCGGCGTGAACGCGCTGGGGCAAGTCGTGCATTTTGCGGCTGAATACCGCCAAAGTATACCCGAGCTGGTCTATTCGCTGAACAGCCTGCTGCCGAAAGACATTGCAATTCGGCATGCCGCGCACGTTCCCGAAGATTTTCATGCGCGTTTTTCGTGCCTCGGCCGCGAGTACGTGTACATCATCTGCAATTCACCCTATCGTCCGGGTAATCTTGGATTTAAATCACTTTGGGTGCGCGGCGAACTCGACTGGTCGCCGGTGCGCGCGGCGATACCGCACCTGGTCGGTGAAAAAGACTTCGCAACTTTTACCCGCGCGGCAATCGTCAAAAGTGGTGAACGTACGGTAAGGCGGATTGATGGCGTTGACGTCATTGAATCGCAGCCGTATATCTTTCTCTATATACGGGGTTCGGGCTTTTTGCACAACATGATCCGCATTCTGACCGGAACTCTGCTCGACGTGGCGCGCGGAAAAATTTCACCGCAGCAGATGGAAGAGATCGTCGCCAATGCAGACCGGTTGGGCGCTGGTGTTACGCAAAAACCCGACGCACTGTATTTTTTACATGCAGAGTACAAGGACTATGCGCAGCAGGGGGCTGAGCACTGGCTGCGGCGGTTTTTGCTGAAGGTTGCAGATGCAGCGGCTGGGCACTAGTTCTGCGCGATGAGTAGAATGTGCTGGTTACGGCGCTAAAGAATTCTTCTGCTTTTCTTCAACTTTCTTGACTGCTCACTGATCTTTTTCCACCGGCTCTTCTCGACGGCGCTTGCTTTCATCGTTTGGCGGTCTGAGAGAAATGACGTTTCCTTTTTCAGCTTCAGGTAACTTTGTAGCCGCTGCGGGTCTAAATCTCCATTGCGGATTGCTTCTTGTACGGCACAGCCAGGTTCGTTCTGGTGACTGCAGTCTTTGAAACGGCAGTGTGTGCCGAACTCGCTGATTTCTTCAAATACCTGTTCCAGGATTTCATCGTCACCCCAGACCTGTATTTCACGCATGCCGGGAGTATCAATGAGCATTGCACCGCCAGTTAAAACGAATAGTTCGCGGTAGGTCGTGGTGTGGCGCCCACGGTTGCCCAGAGCACTCACCGCGTTCACTGACAAAGCCTCAGTATCGAGCAGGGCATTGATGAGTGTCGATTTACCGACGCCTGAAGAACCGATAAAGGCGATGGTTTTTGCCGGCTTCACGTATTTCTGCAATTTATCAAGATCGGCGCGGTTAATGGCACTGAGCGCGTATACATCGACACCGGCGGCAATTGATTCAACCTCAAGCATTCGCTGTTTTGCCTCTGCGCACAGGTCGGACTTGTTCAGCAATACAACCGGCGCGGCACCGCTGTTTCTGGCAAGTGCAAGAAAACGCTCCAAACGCCGCAGATTAAAATTCAGATCGAGTCCCATGACGATGAAAATAGTATCAATATTCGCGGCCACCGGCTGTTCTTCGGTCACTTCACCGGCGACTTTGCGGCTCAGCATACTTTTGCGCGGCAATACGGCGTGAATCATCGCCTTCTGCTCGTTTGGAATCACAGAAACGGCAACCCAGTCGCCGACGGTGGGAAACTGGCTTTTCTGAAGTTTTTCAAAGCGGAACTTGCCGGTGACTTCACAGGTAAACTCACCAAGGTCGCCGCAGGCTGTATATTGCTCACGGTTTTCACGCAAAATTCGCAGGGCGAATAAGCCCTGGCTGCGAAATTCTTCGAAATGGGTGGCATAAAAATCGTCCCAGCCCAGATCTGTATTTTTCATGCGCGGGTCTTCAGCTAAACACACCCAGCCAATGCGCGCGGTACTCGGCAAATTTACCTGCCACGATCGCATTGCGTATGTTCTTCATAAATCCGTGCATAAAGTAGAGGTTGTGGTACGTGCTGAGCATGAGCCCCAAAATTTCGTTCTGCTTGTGCAGGTGGCGAATATAGCCGAGCGAATATTTTTTACAGACCTTGCAGCTGCAAGCACTGTCGATCGCATCATCAGAACGAGCATGCTTGAGGTTGCGCAGGTTTACTTTGCCGGTTGAAGTGAAAACCTGACCATTGCGCGCGTTGCGCGTCGGCAAAACACAGTCATACATATCGACACCCAGTTCGACGCCGTTCAAAATTTCGGGTATCGTACCCACACCCATCACGTAGCGCGGCTTTTCTTTGGGCAGGTGTTCAATCGCCGCGGCAAGCGACGGTACATAGTATTCGAGCGGTTCGCCGACGGAGAGACCGCCGATGGCGTAGCCCGGCAGATCAATGTCGGCGACCGCGCGTGCGCTCTCAGCTCGTAGTACAGGGTTCACTCCCCCTTGTGAAATGCCGAAGAGAGTCTGATGTTTTGGATCTTTCTGCCAATGTGTCTTGCATTCGGCAAGCCAACGGTGTGTGCGTACGAGGCTCTCTTTGAGGCGCTTGTCGTCAGAGGGGTAGGGTGCGCAGTCGTCGATCGGCATCATGATGTCAGAACCAATCTCGCGCTGTATCTGCACCGTGCGCTCGGGCGAAAACAGATGCTCGCTGCCGTCGAGGTGCGAACGGAAGATGACGCCGTGGTCGGCGAGTTTTACATTGTCGCTCAGGGAAAATGCCTGATAGCCGCCTGAATCCGTGAGCACTGCGTACGGCCACGACATGAAGTTGTGGATGCCGCCCGCATCGCAAATGAGGTCAGAACCCGGGCGCAGGTACAGGTGGTAGGTGTTGCCCAGAATTAGGCGAAAGCCGATCTCTTCGAGGTCTTCCTGGCTGATCGCCTTGACCGTAGCCTGTGTGCCCACGGGCATGAAGACGGGGGTCTCGATCGTACAAGAGGTGAAAGTGATTTTTCCTGCGCGCGCGGCGCCGTCGGTGGCCTGGATTTCAAAGTGCATGGGGCTCTGGAACTATATGAGCCTGAGATGCGGCGAAAAGTGTTTATGCGTTCAAGGCTGTGGCGATTGCCTTCAATGGACGCAAAACCGGTTTACGCCGTGACCAAGAGACCTTGTCAAAACTTCCCTTTAGAGAACGGAGAAGAACCCATGCCAGCCTTAATCGCCGCCGCTGCTGACGCAATACAGCACGAGATAGAATCTCAACTTCCGGAAAAATCGGCCTACAAGTCACTCCAGCTCGAAGAGAAATTGTCGCTGTTTATCAATACGGCGGCGACAAAAATGGCGGCGGGCATCGGTACCAACTTTTCAGCCCTGCGTCCTTATGTTACCGACTTTGTGAGCTGCGGCGCTTCGATCTATGATGCGCACCACACGATGGATGCGGTCAAACGGGCGTCGCACCTTGGTCTTTCGGGTATAGAAGTACACAGTGTCGACCAGGGCGGCGCCAGCATACCGGCTGCGCTCGAAATTGCGCGCCGACTCTGCGAAGACGAACCCCGCGTGGTGCTTATCGCCGGATCAGAGGTGCCGCGCAGCCTTACAGCGAGCAGCCGCTATTACCGCGAAGTCAATGACGCACTCTTGCACAAGGACCTCGAACTGCATACGCAGGCAAACCTCATTTCGCTGTATGCACTGTTTGCCGATCGCCTGATGTTCGAACAGGGCATCAGTCAGGCGCAAATCGATGCCATCACGACGCATTACCGCAACCAGGCGCAGGCTAACCCACGGGCAGCCACCTGCGGCAAACCTTTGAAGGAGGGTGACCTGCAGCGTTTCCTGGCTGGCCCTTATGCGACACCGATGGTTGCGGTTGCAACGGACCACGCCGTTGCTATACTGGTTGTGAGCGACGCCCTGTTGCCAAGGTTGCAGAAGGAACTTGAGCTGAAAATTGCCGGCGAACCACTCTACATCGCCGGCGTCGGCTCAAATTTCTACGACAAGTATGTATCGCGGCGGCCTGATTTTTCCACGCCTGCGAAGGTTGCCGCGGAACGCGCTTTTGCCCGCAGCGGAGTTTCACCTGCAGACATCGATTACGCGTGGATCTATGACTGTTTTACGCTCATGCTCGTGAAGCAGGCGGCGCGCTATTTCAACCTGGACTTCAAAGCAGTGGCCGATTCTCTCGCTAAAGGGTACATCGAGTTTAATGGCAAGAAAATCCACGTCAACCAGTCGGGAGGAATTCTCAATACCCAGGCTGCGATTTCGCTTTCTGCTGCAACGGGCCTCATCGACATCCTGGATCATGCGCAGAAGAATCCACAGGCGCGTACCTTTCTCTTCGGTGGAAACGGGGGTCTCGATACGATAAACTCGGTAGCGATTCTGACCCGCACGCCGCGTCCCCTGCAGAAAGCACGCCATACCGATGCTGAACACGTTTTGCCGCAACAGCCCGCGCAGCCACTGCGGGAAGATGAAGTGGTTACGCTGTACGCGGCTGTCATGGTGCGCTTCAATCCTGGCACGGACATACCATTTGCCCTGGGGGCATTTCGCCGCGCGGACGGTTCGCTTTGCCTGCTGCGAATCCAGGACCAGGCTGGCAAAAAACTCAGCACAACAGACACCTTAACCCGGGACAAAACACAGGCTCAGGTTCGGTACGTAGAGAACAAGCCGCTCGCAGTGCTCTTGGACAATTAAGAAGCTGGCGCCGCCACGGCGAGGGTAGAAGGCCCGGTTAATACGCGACTTTTTTCGTCAAAGCGCAAATCAGTAAGTATAATACATGAAATGATATTCATGTATGAATTTGTGCAAAAGCGGGGTGTGTGCTGATGAGAAAACCCGGAAAATGTATGGGGCAGGCCCGGACTCAATAGCATGGATATCCTGAATACGCTGCTGCAGAACCTGCAGACACCGATGATTTTAGCCTTCTTTCTCGGGATCGCGGCAACATTGCTGAAGAGCGACCTGAAATTTCCCGACGGCATGTATTCAGGTCTGACGATCTACCTGTTGCTCGCAATCGGGCTCAAAGGGGGAGTTAAGCTGAGCTCAGCACCTTTTGCCCAGATCTGGCAACCGGCTTTGCTGGCAGTCTTGCTGTGTGTACTTATACCTCTCCTGGCTTACCTGGTCTTGCGGCGGTTTGGCGGTTTTGATCTCACTAACGCTGCGGCGATTGCCGCCCACTACGGTTCAGTGTCCGCCGTCACATTCAGCGAGGCGCAGGCATTCCTGGATGCCCAGGGTGTGCCGTACGAAGGGTTCATGCCCAGTATGCTCGCTATCATGGAGATTCCGGCGATTCTCGTCGCGCTGTTTCTCGTGAAGCATAAGCAGAAGCCGGGTTCGGGGATGAAGAAAGTGGTGCACGAATTACTTACCGGGAAAGGTACGCTGCTGCTGGTTGGTGGGCTGGCGATTGGCTGGATTTCAGGAAAAAAGGGATTGGACCAGTTTGGTCCACTCTTCGATGCACCGTTTCGCGGGATCCTCATGCTCTTTTTACTCGAGGTCGGTATCGTGACCGGCAGGCGAATTGGTGATCTGCGCCAGGTCGGTGCCTTCCTCGTCGTTTTTGGGGTAATTTTCCCGGTCGCCTGCGCGGCAGCTACAATGCCTATGGCAAAACTTGCTGGCCTGTCGGCCGGTGGGGCGATGATATTCGCGACCCTGGCAGCGAGTGCCTCGTATATCGCCGCTCCTTCTGCCATACGCATCGCCCTGCCTGAAGCAAGTCCCGCGTACTACCTGACAGCTTCGCTCGTCATCACCTTTCCGTTTAATATCGCTGTTGGTTTGCCGCTATACCTCACCGCAGCACGAATACTCTACGGAGCCTGAAATGAAACTGGAAAAAGCCAAGCTCGTGACTATAATTGCCGACGAGGCAATTGAGAACCGTGTGCTCGATGATTTGCGTGCACTCAAAGTGAAGGGTTTCACGCGAAGTGAAGCAACAGGCGAAGGGCTCACCCATGCCCATATATCTGCCTGGGAAGGCAGGAACGTGCGCATAGAAACGCTCGTTTCACCGGCGAAGGCTCACGCTATCCTGGAAGTATGCGCGAACAAATACCTCGACAAGTATGCGATGGTGATATTCACGACCGATACTGAGGTGTACCGCCAGGGCCGGTTCAGCTGATTCACGCCGGGCCATCATAGGGTATAGCGATGGCCCTATCGGGTCCTGGCACCCTCCGTCTCCACCCTGTTGCGCGGAATTCAGATTTTCCGCGTGACTGACGCCCCAAGACTGCCTCGAATGCAGATTCCGCGGCTGCCGGCAAAACCTGTCTATGTTCCGTTCGGGACCCAGCTCGATTTTTTCGAGCTCTTTGGCCGTATTGAACAGGCCTTCGAAACCTGCTTTCTGCTTGAGTCTATGGGCGAGCAGAGTTATGACTCCCGCTATTCGGTGATCGGTTTTGCGCCCGATTTCACTTTCATCGGTAAACCGGGCGAGGTTGAAATTACTTCGACTTCCGGCTCTGAGCGGATAAAAGCGGAGAACCCGTACTACTACCTGCGCGAGATTCTGCCGCGCGATGTGTTGACGCGCAACTATGCCGGCGGCCTTGTCGGTTACCTCGGCTACGATGCGGCGAATTTTTTCGAGCCCTCGCTCGGCGTTGCGTTTCACGGGCAATACCCGGCGTTCCAGATGGGGCTTTTCACCGATGGCCTGCTGCATGACAAAATGACCGGCGACACCACGTATTTTTATTTTTTGCATGATCGCCGTGAACAGATTGCAGCCGCCGTTGCCGTTCCGCGCAGGGGCGAATCGACAAGCGTGCAATCGCTGGGCCAGTCAAAGACGCGCGAACAGCATACAACCATGGTTGAAGCCGCGAAACAGGAAATTCTCGACGGCAACACTTTCCAGGTGCAGATAGGTTTCAGCGAATCGTATTCGATCAGCGGTGACTGGCTCAATGTCTACGCAAGCCTGCGGCAGATCAACCCGTCGCCGCACATGTACTTCATGAAGTTTCACAGTGGCGGCAAAACTTTTCGCCTCGTGGGAGCGAGTCCTGAACTGCTTTACCGGCAGCGGCAGGGCGAGATGGAAAGTTTTCCGCTGGCGGGCACGACGCGGCGCGGCAAAACCTTTGAAGAGGATCAGCAACTGGTGCGCACACTGCTCTCTGACAGGAAAGAAATCGCCGAACACAACATGCTGGTCGATTTGCACCGCAACGATCTGGGCAGGGTTGCACGCTACGGTTCGGTAAAGGTCAGGCGGATTTTTGACGTGAAGAAATTTTCTCACGTGCAGCATATCTCGAGCGAAGTCGTGGGGCTGATTGCCCCCGGCGAAGATATGTTTACAGCGCTTGCTTCATCTTTTCCCGCCGGCACATTGTCGGGTGCACCGAAAATTGAATCGATGCGCATCATCGACCGCATCGAGCAGGAAGCGCGTGGGCCTTATGGCGGCGCTGTCGGGCATTTTGGTTTTAACGGTGACTGCACTTTCGCGATTCCGATTCGAACAATCTTTGGCGTCGATGACAGCGCATTCATTCGCGCCTCGGGTGGGGTGGTGTACGATTCAACAGCCGAAGGCGAGTACCAGGAAATCCAGAACAAGCTGGCGGCAGTCAAGAAGGCGCTGTCTGAGTATATGCCGGCTGACGGAGCGAAACAATGATCCGCATCCTGCTCGTCGACAACTATGACTCGTTCACCTACAACCTGTACCAGTACATGGGCGAGGTGATGGAAGAATCAGGAAAACCGTTTCGCATCGATGTCGTGCGCAACGACGAAAAGTCTTATGAAGACCTGAACTCCGCCTCGTACGACCGCGTGGTGATTTCGCCCGGGCCGGGTAACCCCTCAGACCCCAAATACTTTGGCGTCTGCACAAAGATTCTGCAGAACCCGGCTCCGACACAGAAAGTACTCGGTGTCTGCCTCGGCATGCAGGGTATGGCGCACGTCTATGGGGGCAAGGTGGTGCGCGCGGCGCTGCCGATGCACGGCAAAACCTCGCCGATTGAACACGACGGTAAGGGTGTGTTTGCCGGTCTGCCGCAGGGCATTGAGGTCATGCGCTACCACAGCCTGATCGCCGAAGAGCAGTCATTGCCAGCAACACTTGAGATCACGGCCAAAACCACCGGGCCGGGCGCAAAAGAGATCATGGGGCTTCGCCACAAGACACTGCCGGTCGAAGGTATACAGTTTCATCCCGAGTCGTTTGCGACAGAGGGCGGCAAAGTCATGCTCAGGAATTTCTTATTGTGATGAAGAATTGCTTCGCAATTCTTCATCATCCTGTTTCAGCATATCCCGCAGTTCTGCCGCACGCTCGAAGTTGAGCTGCTTGGCCGCATCGAACATCGCCTTCTCGACAGCTTTTTTCCAGGCGTCCTGGGACTTGAACTTTTTGCGCGAGAATTCGTGCAGGTTCTCTTCGATGCGCTTCCAGTGGTCTTCTTCGAGTACGCGTTCGCGTTCGACAAAATCTTTGATTTCTTTTTTGACCGTCTGCGGCGTGATGCCGTGTTTCTCGTTGAACTCCGCCTGTATCTTGCGGCGCCGCTGCGTCTCGTCGATTGCGCTCTTCATCGAGTCGGTCATGGTGTCGGCGTAGAGTATTACTTTCCCGTTCACGTTACGTGCCGCGCGGCCCATTGTCTGTATCAGCGAGCGGTGCGAACGCAGAAAACCTTCTTTATCGGCATCGAGTATCGCCACGAGCGATACCTCTGGCAAATCGAGGCCTTCGCGCAGCAGGTTGATGCCCACCAGAACATCAAACACTCCCTTGCGCAGGTCGCGCAGAATCTCGAGGCGTTCGAGTGCGTCGATGTCAGAGTGCAGCCAGCGCACCTTGACGGAAGCTTTGACCAGGTAGTCGGTGAGTTCTTCGGCCATCTTCTTGGTAAGCGTGGTGACGAGCACACGCTCGCCCGCTTTCACTCGCTTGTCGATTTCCAGTATCAGGTGGTCGATCTGGCCTTCGCTGCCGTGAATTTCAATTTCAGGGTCGAGCAGACCCGTTGGGCGGATTATCTGTTCGACGTGCGCGTCGGCGTGCTCCAGCTCGTAAGCGGCGGGTGTCGCCGAGACATAGAGAACATTTTTTGCGAGGGTTTCGAACTCCTCAAAATTGAGCGGGCGGTTGTCGAGCGCGCAGGGCAGGCGAAAGCCGAAGTCGACGAGCGTCTGCTTGCGCGACCGGTCGCCCGCGAACATGCCGCCTATCTGTGGAATCGTGACGTGGCTTTCGTCGATGATGATCAGCATATTCTCGGGAAAGTAGTCGATGAGACACTCGGGGCGCGAGCCGGGCGGCCTGCCGGTCAGGATGCGCGAGTAGTTCTCGATGCCGCTGCAGTAACCCATTTCGCGCAGCATCTCGATGTCGTAGGTCGTACGCTGCCTGAGGCGCTCGGCTTCGAGCGGTTTGTTGACGGTCTTGAAGTAGGCGAGCTGAGCTTCGAGCTCTTTCTTCATGTCTTCAATGGCATGCTCGAGTGTCGCGGGCGAGGTGATAAAGTGTTTGGCGGGGTAGATCGCGATGCGGCGCAGCGCTTCGGTCTTCTTGCCGGTCACCAGGTCAAATTTGTTGATTGCTTCAATTTCGTTTCCGAAGAATTCAAGCCGGTACGGGTCATTGGAATATGCAGGAAAAACATCGATGGTGTCGCCCCGCACACGAAAGCGTCCCTGCAGGAGCTCGGTATCATTGCGCGCGTACTGCATGCGCATGAGTTTTGCCATCACCTCGTCGCGGCCGGCTTTGACCGACTTGTCGAGCAGCAGCACCGAGTCTTTGTAGGTCTCGGGAGAACCGAGGCCATAGATGCAGCTCACCGATGCGACGATGATCACATCTTCACGTTCAATCAGCGACGCTGTAGCCCGCAGGCGCAGGCGTTCGATCTCATCGTTAATGGACGATTCTTTTTCGATGTAGGTATCCGTTACAGGCACATAAGCTTCAGGCTGGTAATAATCGTAGTAGCTGATGAAGTATTCCACCGCGTTTTCAGGAAAAAACTCGCTGAACTCGCGGTAGAGCTGTGCGGCCAGCGATTTGTTGTGCGTGATAATGAGCGTGGGGCGCTGCAGCTTTTCTATCACCGCCGCCATGGTCATGGTCTTGCCCGAACCCGTGACCCCAATCAGTGTGGCCTTGCTGTCTGTCGGTGCGAGGGCTTCGGCAAGTTCTGCAATTGCCTGCGGCTGGTCTCCGGCCGGTTTGTAGGGCGCGTGGAGTTTCAGTTTCATTCGGGGGCCTGTGGCTTGCGGCCAATTTGAGGTAGAATATAAGTACTGATCTTCTGGCTGACTTCCACAGGTAAGAAACCGTATTTTTCGCGGAACAGTTTTTCCATACGGTCGGCTGACGAATGGCGCGCCACTTGCAGGCGGAGCTCTTCTGTTTCGATATACGCAGTCCTGCGTTCTTTTTTCAGCCGCTCTATTTCGTACGTAACAATTGCCATGCGAATATTGCGGTAAAGAAATGCGAAGACGATACCACCCAGCAGGAATACCATGACTGACACGGTCAGCAGGTTCTTGAGATCTTCGTGTTTGTCGCGTGTCCGCTGCATTGACGGTCTATTTGAAATTGAGGGCGTACTGCACACTCAGTCCTAACCCGGACGAAGTAAAATTCAGCGATTGATCGAACAGATAATTTAGCATCAACTGCAGGCCGACAGTTACGGCCCCAAAGGATCTCTCAGCCCTCACCAGGGCCATGGCGGCAAATACTGTGTAATCAGACGAAAAAGTATAACCCTTGAGCGCAACAGAGGCGGCACCTGCCAGTGCCGAGCCCGTGAAGATAATCTGTGGCTGTTTCCATTCAAATAAGAAGAACTGCGGGCCGGCCACCAGGGACAACTGGCGGATAGAGCGCGGAGTGGTCTCATACTGCGAAAACACACCCAGCACGCTGACGGCTCGTATGCCAAAACGCGGAGCTGTAAACAGGTGCCAGTCAGCTCCGATCGCCCCATGGTAACCTGACGGAAAAATATCGTGCAGCACACCGCCGGTTATCGCGGTATAACCCAGTTGTGCATTCAGTCGCAGTTCACGCCCCCAGCGAAAAGCAGGCGCGGTCTCTGCAGCCTGCCCCTGGGATAATTGCGGCGGTCGCAACAGGTTTTGTTTTGCAATGCTCAGCGGCTTTGGCAGGTAGCTGAGTTTAACTGTGTAGGAGCTTTCTGATTCTTCCAGCAGTTCTGCCCCCAGCAGGTTCTGTCCGTTATCCTGATAAAAATCGTACCGTTTGCCCTTAACGAGTTCAGCCGCGGCGATCGATGACAGGCAGAAGAAAACCAGTATGCGCGCGAAAGTCCTCATTTGATGGCCGCGCTGCCAGATACTTTCTCACGCGCGCGGATGTCGGCTTTCTTGAGTTCCAGGTTACCAAGCACGGTGAATAGCCAAACCGAGTCCTGGTTCTCGCGGTAGGCTACGCCGTAAAAAATATTACCATCGATCATCGTGAGCTTGTCGATCTTTTCCTTCTGGCTGCGTATAAGATCTTCTTTCTTCTCGACAGAAAGCGCTTCCGCTCGCTGTGCTGCAGCGGCATTGCGCAGGTCGACGACTGCGGGTTTTGCCAGGGGCTTCTCTACTGGCTTGACGGGTTCCGGTTGGGGGGGGGCCTGTGGCGGTTGAGCGACAGGTTCGGGTTTAGCGGGAGTGACAGCCGTTTCAGGCAACACAACCTTCTCGACGGCGGCGATCTCCAATTTTTCTGCTGCCTGTTCAGCGGCCGCCTCAGCGTGCAGCTGCGAGGCTGATTTTTCAAGGTGTGTGACGGCGGCGATGAACTCTTTATCTTTGACCACAGTCTCTGAATTCTTGCGCGATTCTTCGGCGAGCATTTCGTCGTGGCCAAGAAAGGTTCCCAGCAGGTACATGCGGCGGTTTGCGTTGAGTGCGTATGGCGAATCGGGTGCGGAGCGTACAAGGTCGCGGTAGATTACCAGTGCCTGCGAGGTCTGCCCGGTTTCTTCAAGGCTGCGCGCCGTGAGAAAGCGTAGCCGCGCCGAGCGCCGCGATTCTTCCACCAGCGCAAAATTCTCGAGTGCTTTCGCATAGGCCGCAGCTTCGTAGTACAGTTCGCCGCGCCGTGCCGGATCCTGCACTGATTCGATGATACGTATGCGCTCCCTCAGATCTTTGAGAAACTGGCTCAGGCGCCGCGCAGTATCGGCGTTGCGGCGCGACCCGCTGGTTTCGACCGCGGCAAAATCGGCAACCGCCGACTCAAAGTGGTTCAGCATCGCGTGGCAGAAACCACGGTGCAGCAGCGCGAAATCTTTTTCGTCTTCGCCCAGGGAAAAATCTGTCAGGTAGACTGTATATCCCCGCACCGCCTTGCCGTATTCGCGGAACGATTCAAACTGGAAGGCGAGATCGAGTACC
Organism: Turneriella sp.; assembly: GCA_046346875.1. Lineage (GTDB taxonomy): Bacteria > Spirochaetota > Leptospiria > Turneriellales > Turneriellaceae > Turneriella. The sequence continues at coordinate 226,320 of JAXMHG010000004.1, forward strand.
AGTTCCTGCTCGGGCATTTTGCCGAGTTTCAGGCGGGGTAGACCGAGTATTCGGTTCATGCCGTTGAGAAACGGCAGAGCCAAACGGTCAGAAATACCCAGCTGCCTGCTGCGGCCGCGCGTCTGTTTGATCGTGATGAGCGCGCTTTCTGCTTCTTTGCGGTATTGCGTGGCATCTTCGCGACCGCCCGAAAGGGCACGCTGGTTGATCAGGGCCACGCGCGAAAGCAGCGCAACGTTGCGCAGGTCGTCATTCTTTTCGTTGGCCGACTGCAGGTTGTCGCGCAACTCTGCCATGCGCAGGCGGGTGACGGTGCTGAGCAGGCTGCCAGCCAGTACGGCGAATGCGCCGCCCCAGATGAGCGCTGCGACAACCCCCGTATCACGCGCGCGCCCTACCCAGTGCATCAGACCTCGAGTACCAACAGGGTGACGTCGTCTTCGGCGGGGGTGCCAGCCGCGAAGTTTGCCAGGTCGGTCATGATGGCATCGCGCAGCGCATTTACATCGAGCGCTGTCGAAGCGGCGACAATGCTTCTGAGCCGCTGTGCACCATAAAGTTCACCAGTGGCGTTGCGCGCTTCGGTGATACCATCGCTGACGATCACTAGCTTACTGCCCTTAGGAGTTGCGAGCGTTTCGGTCTGGAATTCAAACGGTGCGTCGGAGAGCATACCGACATAGAAGCCATTCGACTTGAGGGTTACAGGCTCAGCCTGGCCGGAAACCACCACCACGGGTTCGGGATGCGTTGCGTTGCAGTACGCGATTTTGCCCGGGCTGACGCGCACATAGAAGGCAGTCAGGTATTGCCCGGTCATTTCCAGCGAATCGGCGAGGTGGCGATTTGCCGCCTGCATGACTTCGCCGGGTTCACTGTGCTGCCTCGCAAAAGTAGCAAATGCTGATTTCGCCATCATCGTCAGCAAGGCGGCGGGAACGCCGTGACCCGAAGCATCGCAGACGAGGTATCCCGTGCTGCCGTCGTCGAACTGGTAAACATCGTAAAAGTCTCCCGAAACGGCGTAGAGTGGTTTGTATTCGAGCGACACGGGGTGCGGGTAATCACTTTTCGGGAAAATACTTTTCTGGATGTGCTGCGCGATCATGAGCTCGTGCTGCATCATTTCGTCGCGGTGCCTGATCTCCTCGAAATTCTTTTTGATGGTTTCTTTCTGGTCGCGGATATCGGCAGACATCTTATTGAAGGCTGCGACCAGCGTGCCGACTTCGTCGCGGCGTTTTTCGTAACCTGCAATCTGGTGAAAATCGCCGCGACCGGTAATCTGCGAAGCAATCTTCAGCTCGCGCAATGGACGCACTATCAGGCGATAGAGAAAGAAGCCGAGGGCAGTCTGCACAACCAGCAGCAGGATAACAATTGCAATACCCAGTCGCATCAGCCGCGAAAGTTCAGTCTTCATGCCATCGAGAGCAAACACGGCGCGCAAAATCAGGTACTGTCCCCGGTCGTTGGCAAATGGCAGGTAAACCGTGAGCCGGTAGTTCAGGACGTCGGGAAAAGTATAGAACGGTTCATTGCTGAATTCGCGCAGCCGAATCGTTTTGACGATATTCTGTACTTCGTCGGCAGATAGTTCAGTGCGTGGGAGCTCCTTCGGCCATGAAAGGTGCACCGTGTTACTGCCTGACACGATGCTGTATTCGGTTAAACCGTCGGGTGTTGCCTTGTCCTGGTCGCGAAAGACCTGTGCGAGCAGGGCTTCGGCAGCCGGCGAGCGGTAGAACTCGGCACGCCGGCTCAGCGGATTGGTGGCTGTCGCGATCTGCAGCTTTTGTTCGATGCCGACAATCGTGCGGTGCATCTGCAGCGAGGCCTTGTCGGCAAGCAGGCGCATCTGGTTCGAGCCGACGGCGAGCCAGAAGAGTACCACGTTCACCATGGTGAACAGGAAGAACAACAGACTCAGTCGCGCCGTAAGTGAAAGATTGCGGAACATATAGCCTTAACGGTATTGCAGGGGGGGTAGTGTTCGATAGCCTGTAAAGACTTTGCCTCGGCTTCGTCTTGCCGCCGTGTGGCAGCTACCGTGTCCGTGACTGTGCGTTTCTTCGCCCATCTGCTGCTCCTTTTGGCGCTGTGCGCCGGCGGCTGCGCGACCCTTGACGACGAGCGCGCCCGCTCTCCCTGGTATGACGGAACCCGGTTCAGGAATCTCGACAACGACGACGAATTAACCGACAAAAGCTTCTGGACCATGCTGCCCGAAGGACAGAAACACTGGGGTTTGAACAACGGGCTTGCCGGTGCTGAATCGCCGCGCTGGTTCATGAAAGCCGCGCATATTGATCCGCCCGAAGCGGTAGTGGCCGCGCAGGACCTCGGGGCCCGCATTCTGCTTCCAGTCCACTGGGCAACCTTTCGGCAGTCAGACGAAAAGATGATGGAGCCGATTCTGTATCTGCAGGCTGAAGCAGAAAAGAAAAAGCTACCGTATCGCCACTGGAGTCCCGGTGAATCTTATGATCTTGACATCCGGTGAAGCAACACGAGGAACGTACAGGAGCTCACCCTGAAAGCATTCAGCGTCACCGGCGACACCCCCGAAAAATTCCTTCGCAAGATTGAGCGAGCGCTGGCAAAAAGCGAACTGGGCAAGTATGCAAAAATGACCCTTACCCTGCCCGAAGCGAAGATCGCATTCGACAAAATGGGTACCACGGAGTTCATTTACGAAGTTGCGGGTGAGGGTGAGACCTTCACGGCAAGCAAGGTACGCGAGAAAGTTGCGTTCACGCATGCGCTTTTCCGCGGCGAAGTCGAGCGCGAGCTCGAACGTATCATCCACCGCTTTGGCGGCACTATCGTCAAATAGCACAGGCACGCGCCTGCGTGTGTTGCCCTGAAAAAATCGCTATGCTGGCCCGTCGGCAGCTGTACGTTGGCAAACTATGAACATACAAGAAGAAATACAAAAGTACATTGCTCAGGCGAGCTCGCAGATCAATGTAGGCAAAGAGAAACTTGAAGGACTCGTGGCGGCGATTGCGACCGATGAACGCAAAGCACAGCTCGACAGCATCATTGCTTCTCTTAAAGAAAAAGGGCTGAAAGACACCGTAGCTTCATGGGTCGGTACCGGCGAAAACCAGCCGATCAATCCTGAAAAAATCAAAGAAGCGCTCGGCGTGCAGAAAATCGAAGAACTGGCGGCGCAGGCCAAGATGAAAGCGTCTGAGGTTCCGCAGGCTCTGTCAAGCCTGCTGCCGCAGATTATCGACAAACTGACACCAGACGGCAAAGAACCGGAAAATGGCATTGCGGCAACTGCAGTCAACCTGTTAAAAGGACTGCAATCACGGCTGAATGGCTAAAAAAATTCTCCTGGCGCTCGCGGCATTCGCCGCGGCGCTGCTTCTTCTCTGGGCTTACGCCGGCGGATTTTCCACACCAGCACCGATCAACCGCGTCGAGGCAGGTCCCTGGCACATTGCGTACATCAGTCACAAGGGCCCCTATAAGTCGATTGGCAAGGTTCTTGACCAGCTCGAAAGAGACCTGGTGGCAGCTGGTATTGAGCCCGAACGTTACGGCGGTATCTTCTACGACCGACCCGAAATAGCCGGCAACGACAAGTGCCGCAGCGACGCCTTTGCCGTGATCAGCGCCGCACAGGCGGCGAAACTCAAAGACAACAAGTCGGTCAGGACGCGCGTCATCGAACGCCGCAGCTACCTTTCGAGCAGTTTTCCTTTTCACGGCATGCTCTCGGTCATTGCCGGCATCACCAAAGTATATCCCGAATTCCAGAAATACTGGCAGGCAAACAAGCTGCCGCCATACACCTACCGCGAGAGCGGTTACGAAAATGACTACGCGATCGAGCTCTACGGCCCTAAGCGCATTTTTTACTACATGACGATTCCCGAACAGGAGAGACGATGAAACACATTTGGGTGATTCTCTTGCTGCTTTTCTTTGCTGTCGGCACTCTTGCCGCGGGTAATGTTGGCAGCGATTGTACCTACAAGGGAAAGAAGCTGTGGGGAAAGATCAAGATAGTGACTTCGTTTCCCGACATCAAGGTGAAAGTTGTCTCGTCTTTTCCCGATCTGAAAGTAAAAACCGTTTCTTCGTTTGCCGATGCGTGCGGTAAGTGGCAGATGGTTGAATCGTTTCCCGATCTCAAAGTACAGTTTGTTGATTCTTTCCCCGACGTGAAGATACAGTACGTCGACTCTTTCCCCGGTGTCAGGTAAGGCAGGTTAACAGTTACCATGAAGAAGAAGCTCCTCATTGCCCTCGCGCTATTCGTGGGATTTCCCACGGTTCTGCTGCTCTCGCAGCTGCGGTTCGATATTCCCGTCCCAGACGTAGAAGCGCGCTATAAGCTGAAAGAATCGAAATTCATGGAGATCGGCGGCATGCGCGTGCATTACACCGACGAAGGCAAAGGCGAAGTGGTGCTGCTTGTGCATGGCACAGCCGCGAGCCTGCACACGTGGCAGAATTGGGTCGATGTGCTCAAAAAAGACTTTCGCGTCATTCGCATGGACCTGCCCGCATTTGGTATTACCGGGCCTGCGCCCGACCGCAACTACAGCATCGATAGTTATGTGAAATTCCTGCGGCAGTTTCTTGCTGAACTGAAAATTAAGCAGGTTAGTATCGCCGGCAATTCACTAGGCGGACAGATTGCCTGGCACTATACCGCTGCTTATCCCGATGATGTAAACAAGATGATTCTCATCGACAGCGCCGGGCTACCCCGCCTCAAGGGAATCCCGATGCCGATTCGCCTGGCGCGCATGCCAGTGATCAGCTCTCTTGCTCTCTACATTAGCCCGCGTTTTCTTGTGCGTAACAGCCTGAAAGAAGTTTACTTCGACAGCAGCAAGGTTACAGAAGAACTCGTCGACCGCTACCAAACGATGGCGCTGCGCGAGGGTAACCGCCAGGCATTTGTCGATCGTGCCAACCAGCTCGAAGAAGATTCAGGCAAAGGCCTCGAGCGCATCAAAACACCGACGCTCATCCTTTGGGGCCGCCATGATCGGTGGATTCCCGTCGAGCAGGCAGAAAACTTCCGCAAAAAGATGCCGTGGTCGCAGGTCATTATCTATGACAATGCCGGCCACATTCCGCACGAAGAGATACCCGAGCAGACGCTTGCCGATACGGTGAAGTTTCTGAAGTGAAGTCTACAACTGCCGGATCAGCTCGCTGATCCGTTCTACGTATTCGCGGTGAGAGAAACGCTCCGCCGCGTCTTGCGCACCCGCTGCGCCGAAACGCCGGCGCAGTTCGGGAAAATCGAGCAGCAGCCGCAGCGCGTTTTGCAGGTCTTTTGCATTATCGGGTTCAAAGAGTAATCCGTCTTGTTTATCGCGCACGAGTTCGGGGGTGCCGCCACTGCGTGTTGCGATAACGGGCAATCCCGCAGCCATTGCTTCTACTGTGACCATGCCGTAGGTCTCGGCTTTTGAAGTCAGCACGAAGATGTCGAGCGCCGCGTACGCATCCCGCACGTCTTCCTGAAACGGACGAAAGTGCACTGCATGCGCGATGCCAAGTTCGTCGGCGAGCGCGTGTAATTCTGCCTCATAGTCATCAGCGTTGTCCAGAGTGTTAGCTCCCACAAGCAACAACTGCAGCGGAAGCCCGTCTGCAATAAGCGCCGCCGAGGCGCGTAGAAGCAGGGCCTGGTTTTTTTGCCGGTCGAAGCGTCCGATGACTCCTGCAAAAACGCCTTCGGCGGGCAACCCCAGGCGCAGGCGGGCGCTTGTCTGGCAGGGTTTTTCTGTCAGGGTTTCAAGCTCTGCTGCAAACGGTATTTCATGTATGCGTCGTCTATCGATGCGCGTCATCTGCGTCACCTGCCTTACCATGTAGGGCAGGGGGGCTATCCAGGCAGAGAGGCGGCGGAAAAACCAGCTGTGAATCGGGTCTTTCTTTCTGACGCCAAGTTGCATGTGTTGCACGAATACCAGCCGGGTGGCGCGCAAAGAGAGCAGGCGTGCCAGTACCGCGCATCTCAGGTCTTTGCTGGTATGCACGAACAGCGTGTGGTAATTACCTGCACGCAGAATGCGGCTCAGGCGCCAAATCGAAATTTTGCCGCTTTCTGGCATGCCGGCCGGCCGGGGGAGTTTCAGCTGTTTCGCCCGGCGGCTGATTTCAGAATCGGGTCTTGCGACGAGCGTTACAGGATAACCACTTTCGCGCAGCCATTGGGTCATGCGCACGACATTGAGTTCAAGGCCGCCTGCGGCAGCAGACGAGCAGTAGTTGGCGATCGGTACATGCATCGTTATGGATAGACCCGGGAATTCTCCCTATGGTTCCAGCACAATCTATGCCAAATATAGGACAAAGAGCTAGTTTTTGTTAACTGTCAACATGAACAAATGTTCAAATATGTATTGACACTTGTGTCATTAAGTTGACCTCAGTCTATGCAAGTCCGAAAACCGACCTTTGATTTCTCTCAAATTTCGCGCTATTACTTCGCTGACAATGCCTGGGTGACACACACGATGAATGCATTGCATGTCATTGTGCCCATCGGTGAGCTGTTCTTCATTAGGGCGGTGCCCGGTCTTGCCGACCAGGCACCTGCTGCGCAAAAACAGGACATCCGCAAATTCATCGGCCAGGAAAGCGTGCACGACCAGGTGCACCGGCAGTTCTGGCAGACGTTGCGCGAACAGAAGCTGCCGGTCGACGTTTTCGCGGAGTTCTTTCGTTCTACGGCCATCGACACCATGGAGCCCATCGTCGAAAGACTGCTGGGAAAAAAATTCCTGCTTGCGGCGACCGTCGGCTTTGAGCACTACACCGCCGCCCTTGCCGATATTGCCTTTGCGCCCGGTTCGCGGTTGTTGTCGTCGATGCAGAAAGATGTCGCCGACATGATGCGCTGGCACGCCGCCGAAGAAATTGAGCACAAGTCGGTCGCCTTCAGGCAACTGCAGTCGATTGACGACAGTTACCTGCTGCGCGCCGGAGGCATGGTGCTGGCTTCGTCGCTCTTGACTTTCTACACGATCGCAGGTACCGCCTGGTTCATCGCCGGCGACCGCGAGCTGACGCTTGCCCGGCTGATCAAAGACTTGCCACAGCTGCCGCAGATTGCACGCGGGCTCGTGACCGGTGTCATCAGGCACAACGCAGAGTACTTCATGCCCGGTTTTGACCCCGACACAAAAAACAATTACCCCCGGGCTGAAGCTGCGCTGCGTGAGCTCGGCCTTGCAATCGCTTCATGAAAGAGAAAAAACACGGACACGATTTCAACCCGATTCCGCTACCCGCGCGTTTTCGGCAGTTGTTGCTTCTGGGTGCGGTATTTTGTTTCGCTGCCCCTAACGGTTATTTCCTGTACCGCTACATGAAAGAACCTCAGCTGATGGATGCGCTGCTGGCAAATCCTCTCGGCGTATGCTTCTTAAGCGAAACTGCCCTGCTGGTGCTGCTGTTTCTTGTTGCGGTCTGGTATTTGAAGCAATCGGCAATCAAGGTGCTCTACTATGCGCTTGCCGCGTTTGTTGGCGGCCTGGCGTTCGCGCTACCGCTCTTTCTCTGGTTCAATAGTTACGACAAAAAGAAGGAGTGATATGCGTTCAAGCTCTGCAGACCGTTTGCTCAGTTCTGCACTTTGAATACAAACTTTTGATCGCCGCGCGGCTGCCCGCGTCGAAATGTTCGTTCGCAAAATTCAATTTCACCGTTTTGCCTGAACTCCAGCACGCTTGTCACGCGTGTGCCATAGCCAGGTAATCTGATAAAGGGCGATGACAGACCCTTTTCGATGGCTGGCGCAAGGCCGGTCTGCTGTACCTCGCCTTCAGGTGCAGGGGTATCGTCTGCAAAAATCGGGAAAAGCTGCCCAGGGGTAATCGGGTGACGTAAGCGCGAAAACTCCGACTTGATTTTTGTCACCTTGTACCACGGTGTATCGAGCAGCGCATTCGATAATGCGTACGTACCGGGCGAGAGTTTTATAGCCGCGCCATCGCCACGGTTGCCGAAATAGTAGACTGCATTCGTGTCGCCAAACAACAGGTTAAAACCGTTGTATTCACCGGCGGAGCGCTGTAGTTCTACAGCATATACTTCGGCAGGCATGCGGCTCTCCAGGAAACTGCTGACAAGTAACCCGCGGGACCGTGCATTCTTGTTTTCTTTACCCGGTTCTCTGTAATTCGTAATCGCAGCAAATTTTCCCGCGCGGTTTACTCCCAACCAGGTACCAAGGTTCGGCGATTCGCTCAGCCGCAGGTAGTTTGTAAGGCGAAGTAGAGGCGACGCATAACCCAGATCGCGCCCGGCCAGTACATCTAAGCCCGGCCACCAGTCGAGCTGGGCAGCCCGCCGGCGATAAAACTCATCGCGGTTTGCCGCGATCAGCAGCGGTGTCTCAGTACCCGGCTGAAAGGAGAGAAGTATGAGGCACACGAGGCGGAGAGTCTGACCCGAAATCATCCGGTCAACCAGCTTGACAGGCCTGCGGTGAGCCTAGTCGAACCGAGGTCAATCGGTGCGCCGATCAGGCACACGAGGTGCCAGAGTGCGCACCTGACACGATGTCAGTCGATGTGCGCACCAGGCACACGAGGTTACAGCCTGCCGTAGTCTTTCAGGAATACGATAGTCTCATCGAGTGCTTCGGCAAACGGTGTCTGGTGCCATTTGAGTTTTTTCTGTGCGTACACGCTTGAGGGCCGTGCCTGCCATTGCAAAAATTCGAGCTGCCCGCGTGGAATCAGCGGTGGTTTGCGCGTCATTTTTGCTGCTGCTTCCATCGCGTAGGATACGGTTTTCGCCAGGGGCAGAGGCAGGGTAAATGGTACTCTCGCAATCTGGAAATGTGCTGCAATCTGTTTGCAGAGTTCCCGCAGGGTAAAGTAGTATGAGCTGAAGATAAATCGATTACCCTTGCTTGCTTTTTTCGTTGCTAGTAGAATACCATTTGCCAGGTCTGCATAGACGAGCGGCAAAGCTCCGGGCAAAAGCGAGGGCACCTGCCGCTTCGCGATCTTGACGATTAAGTCGTTGATTCCGGCGAACTCTCGGGACCGGGGCCAAATAATCCTGCCGGGTGAACAAACACCGGTTTCAGGCCCCGTTCGATTGCAGCAACCACCACGGCATCAGCCAGCTGTTTCGACCGCCTTCAGTAAAAGGTGTTTGGTGAATTACCGATGAGATTCCCCGTCGTACACGGCGCCCTTGTCAGCCTTGGAAGACATCAATCGTCGATACATAGATGAATTTTTTTACCTTTGCTGCCAGGGACGCCTCGACGAGATTTTCCGTCCCGCCTACATTCACCGATTGAAAGATGCGCTTGTCACGCAACCATTGTTCGCAGGCCATAATCGCCGCTCAGGTTAAGAGGCTTGAGCTCTGAGTATCCGGCGCGGTACGAATAATAGCGGCCTTTGAACTTGCCCGAGGTATAGTTCTGGTGGAAGTCACAGAATCCTTCAGAGCAGCTGCCATCGACGGTGAAACTGCCAAAGGTGTCTTTGTGTGCGCCGTTGCTTTTTATGGAAAAGCCGTATCCGCTGTTGCCTTCGCCGTTGTTCCAGACCAGCTTGACTTTCCAAAGCGAATTACCTTTCTTTTTTGATTGGCTCGTCCAGGTGCCGCCGATCGTGCAATTTTTTTCCACCTGCTGGCGTGTCCGGTCGTATGATCGAACCCACTTGACCGTGTATATGCACTATATTTATGTAGCTAAATGATCCGCGATGGTGCTTCACAGTTAAACTGGCTCAACGCTGGTGCAGTCTGTCTCAACTTCAATCTGCGCCGCACCTCGCGTGCAGTGACCCAGTATTACGACGAAGCCCTGAAACCGACGGGCGTGAAGGTGACGCAATTCACTATTTTAATGGCAATCGCCTCGCAGTCCACAGGCGCAGGACGTGCCGCAGGTCGCAGCAGCCAGGACGGCCAGGCTGCGGCCCAGGGGGCGGCCGGCGGCTCCATCACCGACATTGCACGCCTCGCCATGGTCGATCGCACAACCCTCACGCGCAGTCTCAAGATTCTCGAAGACGACAAGCTGATAGAGATTCGCAAAGCGCAGCCGGGCAACAAACGGCGGGTGATTATCACAGCCAAGGGCATAAAAAAGATGAAAGAAATTTACCCCTATTGGTTTCGCGCACAGCGCGAGCTGGTGAAGAAGCTTACGCCGGTAAAAACCCGCGAGCTTCGGCACCTGCTCGGTGACATCAAGAACTCCGCCGAGGTGCTGCATGGTTGACCAGGAATACCTGAAGCCGACCTGGACAATCGATTCGGATCACCCGGAAGTTGTTGCCTATGCGCAGAAGATTACACAGGGCCTAACGACACCACGCGAGAAAGCCGTCGCACTCTATTACGCCGTGCGCGATCTCGTGATGTATGATATGATGGTCGAACATTTCTCACGCGAGGTATTCAAGGCAAGCCACTGCCTGCACGCGAAGCGCACATTTTGTATTCCGAAAGCGGTGCTGCTGGCGGCGTGCGCACGGGCGGTGGGCATACCCTCGCGTCTGGGATTCGCCGACGTCACGAACCACCTCGCGACACCAAAAATGCTCGAGATGCTCGGAGGCGATTACTTCGCCTTTCATGGCTATACCGACCTTTATATCGATGGCAAGTGGGTGAAGGCGACGCCGGCCTTCAACGAGCGGCTGTGCCGTTTTTTTAAGATCAAACCACTCGATTTCGACGGGCGCAGCGATTCGATCTTCCACGAGTTTTCAGCCGACGGCAAGAAGCATATGGAGTACATCCACAACCACGGCACTTTTGCTGACATGCCGTACGAGCTCATGATCGAAACCTTTCATAAGCACTACCCGCACTGGTTTGCACCCGGTGGTTCGCTGGAGAGCTGGGCGTGAGTCACAGATCGATCTTGCCTTTACACCAATGACAAGCCGTAGAAAAAGGTAGTTAAATCGATTTACGCGGCAAGACACTCTGCGGCGTTGAATCGTGCGCCTGATTCTCAGGTTAAGATTGGTCCATCTGGCAGGTTTGGGGCTCTTTGCGTTGCAGCTCGCCGACGCGCCGGCGATCGTTGCCGATGCGATGACTCCCAAATTGCGCATTTGCCCGCACACCAAAGCGCAGTATAAACGGGGCAATCCGTGCCCTTGCGGCCACAAGCATGGTAAGAACCGCGACTTACCCCGTTTCGTGAGCGAACACGGTGACTGCGAAAACGATGCCGATTCAGAGCGCCTGCGCGCGCCGGGCTTTGAAGCATTTGTCTTCACCTACGACAGCGAATACCTGCTTTCGCGCGAGCTAATGGCGATAGTGCATCCTTCTGTACAATTTCTCCCGTCGGGTCTTACCGTTGACCCTCCCGACACTCCTTCATAGTAACTGCCAGTGCCACCGGCGGCACCTTCAGGCGGATTGAATTCATTTCTGCGCCTGTTGCCCTGACTGTTTTGTAAACGTGTCCTGATCGACCTGCGTCTGAACGGGCGTACGGCGTCAAGACACCTGCCGGCAAAACACTTAAGCAAAAGAATTCTAAGGGGACGGCAATAGAGGGCATCGTGCCCGCCGTCTCCCGGGTGCCTCGTGTATCCAAGGGGGAGTTATGCGTTCAGCATTGTCATACATGACCCTGGTTGTTCTCATATTTGTGAACAGCCTATGGTCTGCTGATAAAGTCGTTCTGCGCGATTTGCCCGCGTTGGGTAAGTCTGCGCCATCGCTCATGAGTTACGCGGGTAAACCGCACGTGCTGGTTTTCTGGGCGGTATGGTGTGGCCCGTGCGCGGCAGAGCTGCGCGAGCTCGAACGTGTTTCGCGTTCAGAGAAAACTCCCTTTATCGGCATTGCAGTCGACAGTGCCGAAAAACAGGCGGCGCGCATGGTCGAAAGAACCGGCGTCACCTTCGCCAACTACCTCGACAACGATTCTGCTTTCGCCGATGCGCTTGGTGTCAGCGGTGTGCCCTCCCTGCTCGTGATCGACAGTAAGGGCAACGTCGTCTGGTCGCAGAGCGGCTACTCGGTTTTTCCGGAACAGGCTCTGAAAGAGCAGATCAAAAAAGTAAGTAACAACAAAAAGGAATAATTATGCAAACTCAAAAAATAAAACAGATTCGCGCTGCCATGGCGGCAGCGATCGTGGCGTTCGCAGTCAACGCGTGCGTGCAGAATGAAGATGCCGCTGCCGCCGCTGCGGTGACAGCACCCAGTGGACTGAGTTATGGTGCAAAAACCATCACCCTCGCGCAGAATGTTGCCGTATCAAAGAGTGCCAGCGTCACCGGTAGTGTGGCATCGTGCAGCGTCGCGCCGGCGCTACCGCCGGGGCTTGCTCTCGACAGCACAACCTGCAGCATCAGCGGCACACCGACGACAACCCAGGCGGCGACATCGTACACGGTTACTGCGGCAAACAGCGCCGGTTCGACGACTGCTTCAGTGAAAATTGCCGTGGTACAGTACACCGCGACTATGCAGGGGACACCCACGCACAGTGTGGGTAAGACCACTTTTCAGATCAAGGTGACCGACAGTACGGGCAACGGCGTTGCGGGGCTGAATCCCAAAATCGTCCCAGAGATGGATATGGGCTCGATGGTACACACCACACCGGTAGACACGGTGACCGACAACGGATCAGGTCTCTACACGGCAGTGGTCTATTACCTGATGAGCTCCGACGGGGGAACATGGTATATCAAGACTCTGAACAGCGGCGGTATGACAGAGATAGGCACGCGCATTGCGATGATAGTCGGTGGATCGTCGACGGCGCGTGTTTCGGTGAGCAACAGCGCAGACCAGTACAGCAACATGATGACCGCCACCAACCGCCCGTACTTTGTGTTTGTCGATGCGGTCTCAGGAGGCGCGGGCAACCATACGGTGAGTATCTTTGCCGCCACGCGCAAATCGATGATGGATCACCCTGCGCTTGCGAACGGACTGGTACTCACTCCGGCAACGGGATCAGACTGGACGGTGAACGGGGCGACGACGAGCATCAGGCTCTCGATCGACGGCGGAACTAGTTGGGTCGGTACGCTCAGCGATAATGGCACCGGACACTTTTCGCTGGGCAGTATTGCAGGGCTGACGGCCGGTTCGAAAACGCTGACCTTTGAGGTTACCGTGAATGGCACTGTCAGGGGCACTGGCTCACTGACGGCTGTGATTCCGTAGGTCACATGAGAAAGGTAATTTTCGGTATGGCTTTGGCCATACCGATGATTCTTTTGCTCTCACCAGCACAGCCGGTTTACGCCGGCTCGTGCTGCGGGGGCGGCACGGCCGGCGCACTGCTCATGCCCAAGTCGGCGAAGTGGCTCTTTGCTGGCAGCGGAGATTTTGAGAAGTACAACGGCTACTTCGACCGCGGCGGTAAGTATCTGAGCGACCCGCCAAATTCAGACCTGCGGCAGTACCGGTTGAACGGCGGTGTTGCTTTGCGTCTTGCTTCGCGCTGGCAGGCCGCGTTCGCTTCGGGCTACGTGTTCAATTCGAACAAATACAGTGGCCTGGTTTCGAACACGAACGGGCCGGCCGATAGCGTTACATCGCTGACGTACGAGACGTTCGATAACATCCGTTGCGTGTGGAAGGTGCGTAAGTGGGCCGATATGGTTCCCGCGGTCTATCTTGCTTCGCAACTGACGCTCCCCACCGGCGTCTCGCCGTACGACAATGTGCAGTCGAGTTTCGACATCACGGGTCGTGGCTTTTACCGTCTCGAGGGTAAGGCAATTGTCGAAAAAACCGTCTACCCGTTTACTCTCGCGCTGACGGTGCTTTACGGCACGCACTTTGCGCGGCCGGTAAACCGCGACTATGGGCTATACGTTGAACCGTACCGCAAGCGGCTCGGCGATCGCTTCACAGGCACCGCGGCGCTCAGCTACACCTTTTTTACTGAATCGATGGCAAGTCTGACTGTGAGTACGACGTACACTTATCTGTACGAAGCCGATGCAACCATCAATGGCTACGTCGATAAGACTACGGGGTTTTCGCGGCACTTGTTCGGTGCGACGCTTGCATGGGCAACACCCGAACGCGAGTTGATCTATACGTTGAGCTACAACCCTGCACTGCGAGAACCTGGGCTGCAGCAAAATTTCCCGGCGACGCATGTCGTTTCAATAGGAGTGAACTATGTTATTCGCTAAATTAAAAAGGCTGAGGAAGATTTACCCTGCGCTGTTAATGGCTTTGTGGAGCATCCATTGCTCGAACCTTTTGCCCGATTCCAGGGATTTACGGGGCCAGAACCCCGGTAACATTCTCGCAGTCGGGCAGGCTGCGCCCGATTTTGCACTGCCCGTAACCGATGGCAGTACATTGACGCTGGCCTCGGGGCTTTCTGGTAAGAATGGCCTGGTAATCTACTTCACGATGTGGTGCCCCGTTTGCACGAGCCATACGGACGAGGTCGTGCAGGCAATCATGCCGGCATACCCCGATGCCCGCTATGTGATGGTTGATTACGTTTCGTCGGGCATTGGTGAAGCGGCGACGCTCAAGACCTACGGCGGTTACGATTCTACCGGCATTGTCGTCGCACTCGACAAGTCACAAAGTTTTATGAACAGCTACGGTGCGACGATGGCCTATGTGGTGATCATCGACAGTACGGGAAAAATCCGCATGAATGAAGTCTACAAGAGGCAGAAGATGGAACAGATTCTGGGGTCGTTATGAGAAAGGCGTTGCTGTTTCTTCTCGCTTGCCTTGCGCCCATTGTAGCGACCGACGACGCGAAGACCTTATTCGAAGCCAAATGTGTGACCTGCCATGCTTTGCCCGACCCCGGTAGCCTGGGTGAGAAACAGTGGCAAGCAGTGCTCAAGACCATGCAGAAGCGTATGCGCGAAGCGGGTAAGCCCGAACTGACCGCTGACGAATTTGCAAAAATCCACTGCTATCTTACGAGGCAAAACAGCTCTGCCTGTAGTGTGGCAGAAAATCGGTAAGGTGCGTTAAGCCAGTGCGGTCCTTTCCAGTCGGCCGTGCCCGCCGTGTCGCGGTGGTTTCCAGCTCTTCCATTATCGTCAAAAATTTTCCGAACCCTTTAGCCCCTGCAGAAGTCTAAAGCCTATGAAAAGAACGCTCCCCCTGATCTGTTATCTCACTGCAGCAATCGTCTTGCCTGCCGTCGCACAGGCTGCCACGCTCAATGATGCCGCAAAAGATGTCTCTGCCTTCTTTGCGAAAAATCCCGGCAAGACGGTCGCGGTACTCGCCTTTAAGCATGGCGATGCCAAAGCCATCGCTGAAGTGACCGGTGTGCAAGACCGGCTGACAGAACAGCTCGTTGCTGCGGGTAAAGTCACCGTAATTGAGCGCGATCGTATCGAGCAGGTCTTGCGCGAGCACCAGATCGACCAATCGGGCGCGACTGACAAGGCCCGCATAGGGCAATTACTGCAGGCGGATTTTCTTCTCACCGGCAGCATCACACCGGGCAAACGCGGCCAGATCGAAATTTCTGCGCGCCTGGTTGAGGTCACGAGCTCAAAGATTGTCGCCACGGCGCGGGCAACCGCCGACCGGTCTGATTTTGGTGCAACCATGGTCACGAGACCGCGCGGCAACTACCTCGGCGAGCCGGTGGTGCAGATCGCTATTCTCATCGATACCTCGAGCAGTATGGACGGCCTGATCGACCAGGCGCGCACACAGGTCTGGAAAATAGTGAATACGCTGGCCAATGGCCACCGTGAGGGTAAGAAACCCCGTCTTGAAGTCGCGCTCTATGAATACGGCAACAGCAGCCTCGACGCGTCACAGAATTACATCCGCCAGGTGCTGCCGTTTACCGCGAGCCTCGACAAGGTTTCAGAGAAATTGTTCGAGCTCAAGACCAACGGTGGCGAAGAATACTGCGGCGCTGTTATCGCGCGTGCGCTCGGTGAACTCGATTGGAAAAAATATGACGACGTCTACCGCGTCGTGTTCATTGCGGGTAACGAACCTTTCACGCAGGGGCCGGTCGATTTTCGCGCCAGTATGGACCAGGCACGCGCGCAGGGTGTATTCGTGAATACCATCTTCTGCGGTAACCGGCAGGAAGGCATCGCTACGCAGTGGCTCACGGGAGCGCAACTTGCGCAGGGTGATTTTCACGTGATCAACCAGGACCGTATGGTTCAGGTTGTTGCAACGCCTTATGACGAAGAGATACAGCGTCTGGGTGCAGAATACAACGCAACAGTGATTCCCATGGGCAATGCGGGCAGGCAGGAAGAAGACAGGATGCAAAAACAAGATGCAAAAATTGCCGCCTCGGCACCGGCGAGCGGTGCATCGGTTGAGCGGGCGCTGGCGAAAAATACTGAACAATATTCTGAAAGCAATAGCTGGGATCTCACCACGGTCTTTCGGAAGAAGAAGGGATTCGCGAATGTGAAGAAAGATGAACTGCCGGCAGAACTCAAGGGTAAATCAAACGCTGAACTTGAAGCATACGTAAAGGAAAAAGATGCGCAGCGTGCAAAAATTCAGGGGCGCATCGATGAGCTGAACCGCAAGCGCAACGAGTATATCAGCCGGCAGGCGGCAAAAAGTGCTGGGCAGAGTGATCTGGGCACTGCGATGCAGACATCAGTGAAAGAGCAGGGTAAAAAATCGGGAATGGCATTTTGAGGAGCAAAACAATGTATAAAATTAAGGCAATTTGTCTCTGGCTGGCGGTATTTGCCGCAACAGCGGTGTTTGCAGAGGCTGAGAAGGTCACCGGTAAAATTGATGCAGTGACCGTCTTTACCGACCGCGCGCTCGTCAAAAGAGTACAGGCAGTCGATAGCGCCGATAAAACCGGTGTGATCCGTTTTACCGGTTTACCCCAATCGCTGATGAGCGATACCGTGCGCGCCTCAGGGTCGGGTGTTACCGTTACCGGCGTGGCGCTGCGCTACGTTGAAAAAGTCGCAGGTGATGAATGGGCGGAGCATCCGCTGAAGAAGAAGATGGAAAAACTTGAGGCGCAGATACGCGCCGAGGGTGACCAGATCAGTAACTACCGCGACCAGCTGCGCACCATTGATTCGATGATGAAACTCACCACGAGCCAGAGCGACCGCGAGGCGCGCCTCAATGCACTTAATGTCGACTCCTGGGAAAAAGCGCTCAGCTTTCTCGAAGAGAAGCGGCTCGCATACCAGGGCAAAATTCGGCAGAGCGACGAAAAGACAGAGAAACTGCGCCGCGACCTGACGCGCGTAACGCTGCAGTTCAATGCCGAGACGCAGTCTGCACGCAACTCGTCGACTGAGGTTGAGGTCTCTTTTGCCCGCGCGGGGCAATCGAATGGCAAGATCGAACTCGAGTACATGGTCGGTAATGTTTCCTGGAATGGCGTCTACGACCTACGTGGTTCTGCCGAAGGCAATGAATTTCAGCTGGTCTCGCACGCGATCATTCGCCAGAGTACTGGCGAGAACTGGAAAAATGTGGCGGTAACACTCTCGACGGCGAAGCCCGCGACAGCGCTTTCTCCCGGTATATTGCAGCCGTGGCGCGTCAGCGGCTCCAACTTTTTTGCATCACGGCCCGACGCGAAGCGCGCTTCGGGAAAACTAGCCGCGACTTCAGCGGCCGACCGTGAAGAAGTTGCCGGTGAAAGCCCCGCTGAAGGCGCCGATTATTCTGACAGCGCGGAGACGACCACCGTATCGATTACTCTACCCGGCCGCGAGAATATCCAGAGCGATAATTCAGACCACCGCGTGACGCTCAGTACCGCGCCGCTCAAGGGTACGCTGACGCATGTTGCAGTGCCCTCGCTCTCGAGTTATGTTTATCTTAAGGCACGGCTGAAAAACACCAGCGCAGCCCCGGTTGTCGGCACGATGAATGCCTTTCTCGACGGTAGTTTTGTCGGGGCAATCACGCTCAAAACTCCGGCGGCGGTAGGTGAGGAGTTCGATGTCTTTCTCGGGGTTGACCAGAGAATGCAGCTGAAACGCACCCTGAAGCGCGGCGATGTCGAGAACAGCGGTCTCTTTGGCGGTAAGGTCGAAGTGCTTAACCAGTGGGAAATCGAAGTCTCGAACTTCACAAAAAAACCGCGCCAGGTTGTGGTCTATGACCAGTTTCCGGTTTCGGCAGATCCGGGTATTTCAACGAAATTTATCGGTTCAAGCCGCGGCGATATGCAGAGAGACGCAAACGGTATGCTTGTCTGGAAGATAGATATCAAACCGGGCGAGAAGATCAAATACGATTTCAGCTATTCGCTGACATTCCCGAAAGACACCTGGGAAAACTTCACCCGCGGCTACGATGCAGCGGCATCGACGAAAGAAGAACAATACTACGACAACCTTTCGAACAAGCCTGCTGCAGCGCCTGCGCAACGGCAGTATAATCTCGAGAAGATGCTCCAAAAGAGATAGTGCTCGGCGCGCTGCAGGGGTAGGTTTAAACCTACCCCTACGTCGCGCCAGTAAGCATTGATACATTATCCAACGCCTCAAAAAAGTGCGCGTTGTCAGGTGCGCCGTACAGCGCCTCGCGGTAGAGCTGCACAAAAGGGTTTTTTGCCACCGGAAATTTTTTATCGCCGGTGCGTTGTGGTTCCGCGTATGATTTCAGACCGCGGTAGTGCCGGCTCGTGGCGATCCTTTCAGTGGTCTGAAAACCATTACCCACGGTGATACGCCGGTCAGCTAATCTCACCTCCAGCTCGAGGTGAAACACCCCAATGCCCAGGTTGGTCTCGATGAACCCCCCTGCGCCGCGCACGTGTTCCAAATACAGCACATGACGCTTTTTCTCCGCAACAACCGCATACTTTTTCACCGGGCCGAACAGGTACTGCGCGAGGTCGAGCAGGTGGGTGGTGTCGTGCAGCAGCACGCCTTCGTCGCCGTCACTTGTCGCATAGAGACTCTTGCCACCTGCGGCGAAAAATCCCCGATACGACGCCTTTGTATCAGATTGGCTAATCTGTTGCTTCAGGCGGATGTATTTCGGATGGTAGCGTCTTTCGTAGTTTGGCAGAATTACCGAGCTGCTTTTTCGAGCCAATTGCCGCAGCTTTTGGGCTTCCTCTGCTGAAAATGCCACTGGCTTCTCGATAATGATGCGCGGTACCCGGGCTTTGAGCGCCGCTGTCAGCATCGAAAAATGTGCGGCAGTGCTCGCAGCAATGACAAGCAGATCGGGCTTTGTCTTTAGCAAATCGGCAAAACTCTGCGTGACGAGGGCAGGCTTTTTTCCATGCACCATGGTTTTGCTGTCGCCATCTCCTTCGACTGCGCTCAGGACAGGCCTGGCTCGCAAAACCTCGGTACGTCCATGTACCAAGAACTGCGCCGCAGCCCGGGCTCGCGTCAGGTCAGTGTCGCAGAGTGCAACGGGTAGAATCGTCTTGTCTTTCTGCGCGAAGTAGCGAAGCGCGCCAAGGTGTGTGCAGGGTTTATAGCGCAGCGGGTCTTGTTCGAGCAAGAAGGCAATGCGGCCACAACCCGCGATTGCCACCCGTGTTGTCGCTGGCCGCCTGCGCGGGGGCATGCTAGATTTTCTCGCGCGGAACGAACAGCAGGGCTGTCAGGTTGCCGCCAACGATGCACAGCATAATCAGCTGCAGCAGAGACGCGCCCGAGAACGCAGGCAAAACAGCCGCGAGAAAATTTGCAAAGCTTCCCATTGGTTCGCGGGCCGCAAAGTACAGCAGCGTGAGTGGTGCCAGCACCGCCAGCAGTCGCAGTAGCTTGCGTGGCAGGCTGGCGCGGCTAAAACCCGAAGCAGCGGTAAGCTGCACCAGGCCGACAACGCCGCTGATTGGCGCCGTGAAAAGCGCGGCTGTTAGCACAAGTTGCACCAGCAGGTGCAGGCCCGGCCGATTGAGCTCGGCGCGCAGCATTGTCTTCTGCAGAATGCGCAGTGGAAAAAATACTGCGGGCACAAGCAGCAGGGCAAACACTACCGCAGAGAAATCTGATTTGGCGAATTGGAGTATGAGCTTATAAAAGAGCAGGTAACTCACGAAAGCGAGCGCGTAGAGAATGCCCGAAGTAAGTGCTGAGCCGGGATCGATGCGCTCGCGAAACGTACCCAGCGCATTGGCAAATGGAATGAATGCCAGCAACCAGACGAGTACCAGAAGCGCGGTGAACCCGCCCGTGTGCAGCTGGGTTTCCGCGCCGAGGTAGATCGCCACTGGTTTACTGAGCTGCTGTGCATTCGCGTCAGCTTGCGCGGGGTGCCGTAACAGCGGGTTTGCCGCGAGTAGTTCAGCGACCGATTCTTTTGCCCGGCCTGCCGGCACCGTGAAAAGCCTGCCCGGTGCGGCGTCAGCGGTAAGCGCCAGAACATTCGCCCAGTGCGTGCGCTCAGGCATCAGGAAAGCCGACGGAAAAAAGCGGCGCAAATGCAGATTGCGCAGCGCGTTTATGCGGTCGTATGGCGCGGGGTTGTTCTCTGCATCGACGAACACGGCGAATGTCTTTTCACTCTGCATTGCCTGCACCGTTTCTTCGATGTTACAGTTCTTGCGCGGAAACACCAGCGCAGTCGCGATAGTCGCAGAGGGGGAGGCTGCTGCCAGCCGGTCAAGAAACACCAGGACAGAAAAAACTCCCCCGGTTTGCCCATTTTGCAGCGCCGCCGCCACAAGCCACGGCGCATTGCTGCCGCGAGCCAGATGTACCACGCGGCAGCCTGTGCCATTGGTCTCGCGCAGTGTGAGGTCGTATTTCTTTTTCAGCCGCTCAGCATAGCGCAGCGTGACTTCGTATTTTTCATCAGGTTCGGCATCGCGCAGCTCGTAGAACAGGCCCTCGGCAAAACCGTTCGGCGCGGCAGTCAGCGATTGTGCGGGCTCAGTGCCCACGCGCTCCACCGAGGTAAAAAAAACAACAGCGAGGGTGATGAGCGCCGCAAACGCCCAGACTGCATACGGCTGCAGCCAGCCCGGCATCTTGTAGCGGCGGTTATAGAAAACCTTTTTCGCCATTAGTTTGGCAAACGTGCTCTGCAGAGTACACGGAAAAGCAAAATAGTTTGGCGCTGGCGTAGAGGTAGGTTTAAACCTACCTCTACGCCAGCTATGGCATCATCGCGGGTGGATGATAAATTCCTTTCCGCCGGCTCTCTGCGGTAGTATCTTGAACCGTGTTGTCCATTCTCGCCGGTATCTTGCTGCTCGGCATCTGTGTGTTTTTCCATGAACTTGGCCATTTTTTGATTGGTAAGCTCGCCGGCGTCAGGCCGCGCGTTTTTTCGATCGGGTACGGCCGTGGCCTGTTTTTCCGCCGCCGCAAGGGTACTATCTACCAGATTACCGCGATACCGCTCGGTGGTTACGTGCAATTTTACGGCGACGATCCGTCGCAGCAGAACCGCAAGATGCGCAAGGGCGATTTCTTCTCGGTCGGCCCCTGGCGGCGTATGGCACTCGCCTTCGGTGGCCCGCTCTTTTCTGTCCTGTTGGGATTTCTCGTGGTCCTGTTCCTCTTGCAGACGGGCTATCGCCCGATGGACAACACCGTCCGGGTCGACACGAAATCTGCGCTCTACAAGGCAGGTCTGCGCGACGGTGACCGCGTTGTGCAGGTGGATGGCGCGAAAACGCCTTCATTTGATCGTATCATCTACGAATTTGGTTTCGCGCACAGCGACACGGTTGATGTGACCGTCGAACGCAACTCGGTACCGGTGCCACTGCGTCTACCCGTCGTGCGCAGCGAACCCGGTACGCCGGGGATGTTCACCGGGGCGCGACCGCTTTCGCGCCTGACGATGACCGAAGCGGGGCCAAAGGGCACCGGGCTCAACAAAGGCGATGAAATTCTTCAGGCAAACGGGGTGGAGCTCTTCTCGATCGAAGACCTGATTCGTGTGCTCAACGATAAACCCGCCGACAGCGCCGAGCTGCTCGTCCACCGTCATGAAGGTGGCGCCGCGAAGCAGCTCACGCTGACCGTGCCATTGAAGAAGGTGCCCCGCATTATCCTGAAGAACCTGCGCGACGTACAAACCGGCAAGAACCTGCCGGAAATTGTGATTGAAGAAGGAGCTGGCAACGAGTTCCAGAACATCTTTATTAATGGCGAGAGCTTCCGTACTTTTGCCGAGTTCCGCGCTGCGCTGGAAAATTCGGAAACGACGCCAAAGCTGCGCGCAGGTCCGGTAGAAATCTCGGGTACCATCGAACCTGGCTTTCGCCGGCAGATTGGAATCCGTCCTGCAGAGAAGGCGATCAGCTCGCTCAGCGAAATGTCATTCGTGAGCAAGATTATACTCAGTTTCGATGAGACTGTCTTTATCACCAAGTCTACTCTGGTTGGCCTCGGACGCATCATCGAGGGTAAGCTCTCGTTTAACAAGAGCGTGTCGGGCCCGGTCAAGATGGTGGCGATCGCTGCCAAGACGGTTGAGCTCGGCTGGCAGACCTACTTTCTGCTCATGGCGCAGATTACGATCATTCTGGGAGTGATGAACCTGCTGCCTATTCCTGTACTCGACGGCGGCCATATTATTTTCTACCTGATTGAGGCGATCTACAAACCGGTTTCATTCAAGGTACAGGCCACTGCAACGCGTATAGGTATGGCGCTGATGCTAGCGATGGGTATCTACGTGATTGGACTCGATATCATCGACGTGTTCTTCCGCCGCGTGTTTGGCTGAAAATGCCGCGCAAGGCCTTACAGAAGAAACACCAGAAACTGCTCTCGCATAGTTCGCATGTCGGCCTTGCGATCGATGGATATGACGACCTGTTTTCCGATTTTGACCCGCGACCGTACCACGAACGCGAGTTATCTGAAGACTTTTTAACTGAACTCCGCCGCTTCTTCTACCATAAATCACCCGAGTATCTCGATATCGTGCTGCTGGTGCCGGCAAAACGCCGGCGAGCCCGTGACGAGGATATTGTCAAGAAGCGGCTGCATATCTATTTTCAGAAGAAGTATCGCGAAACTAAAAAAAGCCTGAAGCACACCACACTGTGGAACCTGCTGCGCATTTTTCTCGCTATGTCGATAATGATTCTGACCGGCTTTCTTGCCGTACACGCCGGTCAGGTGCTCTGGCGCAACATACTCAAGGTAATGCTCGAACCGGCCAGCTGGTGGCTCTTCTGGACGAGCTTTGATAATCTACTGGCCGCACGCAAGAAAGTGAACGATGAGCTGCAGTATTTTCACCGCCTCGCGGAATGCAAGATTGTCTTTCTGCCGCGCTGAAAAGCGGCGTTAGACCTGACCCGGGCGAGTCAGCGATTACGGATTCGTTTGCCCGCTGCAAGCCCCAGCACCAGCCAGACCGCCAGCAGACCTGAATAGAGCAACACCGACAATGCCGGCGAGAGCTGGCTCACAATGTACGGGGTTGCCAGCGTGAGAATGCCACCGGCGATAAAGGGTTGCGTAATGGCAGAACTTTCGGCGAAGACTTTCGCGGCAGGAGTCTGGAATTTCGGGTCAACCATCTTGAGCAGCATCAAGCCGGTAGCCGCGGTACCGTTGAGCATACCGAAGTTGATCAGGCCGAGTTCAAAACTATAAGCCTTGTTCAATATGCGCGGTCGCAGCCAGATATGACAAAAAAGATTCCAGGCGAAGCCCATCGCGAAGAGGCTCAGCAGTGGTATTAAGCCTTGCCCGAGCAACTGTACGTCGATGATTGCAATACCCGCGAAGATGAGGATCTCCAGGAAGACGTCGGCGAGCAGCAAGATGCTGTTGTTATCGATCAGCCGGGAGAAACCCGCAAGGGTAAGAAGTTGTTTTACTGTATAACCACCGATCAGCGTGTACGCAAAGAGCGGCAGGCTGAAGCTGCCGAGGTGTGCGGGGTCGGTGATGCGGGGTAATATCTCTTTCTCAAAGACTCCCTTGTAGAAAAGACCGAGCCAATAGGCAGCGGCAACGAGCCCGAGACTGGTGAGTAATCCAGTTACATCAAGCTGTGCATGCACAAGGTCTTCGTCGCTGACAATCATGCGGGTCTTACGCCGCTGGCGTTCGATTAGCCAAACACCACCGGCGATACCTGCAATAAGACCAACCGTCGCACTAAAGAGCGCATACTCAAGTCCCGCTGGCACCCCGTTCTGCACCAGTATCGGCCCCATGGCGACAGCTGTTCCATGACCGCCTGCAAAGCCCGCCTCGAGCACCGAGGTGAAGGCCAGTGGCTGTCCAAAAAATGGTTTATAGACGAGTATGGTCGCAACGAGGCCAATCAGCACCTGGCCCATCACAGAGACCCAGATCAGCGAGGTTTGCGCGAAGACATCGGTAATTCTCCGTTCGGAAAGACCTGTATTCTCATGCCGCTGCAGAAAAAAGCAGGCGAAGACAAGGGCGATAAACTCCGAAGGCAGCTGTTTCAGGTGCAGGAAAAAATCCGAATTTTTCGCACCGGGTATAGCCGTGAAGAGCAGCAGTGCGATAGCGCCGGCTGTCAGCGACGGGGGTATGCGGTAGCGGCTGAACCAGGGTATTTGTTTTCCAATGAAGACGCTCAGTCCGAGAAAGAAGAGTACTAAAAGAAAGTATTGCATAACCTAAAGCAGAAACTGCCAAATGGTGCCACAGGTAAAGTGGGATTTCCTGCGTTTACGCGGCAGGAAATCCCGCTCAGCGGCGGGTTTTGGCGGGGCCTGCCGGTTTTAACCAGCGCTTCAGGAATTCGCCGGTCAGGGAATTCTTCTGGCTCGCGATTTCTTCGGGTGTGCCGGTGGCAACTACCTGGCCGCCTTTGACACCACCTTCAGGCCCCATGTCGATGATGTAGTCGGCGCACTTGATAACGTCCATGTTGTGCTCGATGACGACCACGGTATTACCCTCATCGACAAAACGCTGCAGGATGTTCATGAGCAGCCGAATGTCTTCAAAGTGCAGCCCCGTTGTCGGTTCGTCGAGTATGTACAGTGTCTTGCCGGTCGACCGGCGTGATAGTTCTGTCGCCAGCTTCACGCGCTGCGCTTCACCGCCCGAGAGGGTAGTTGCCGCCTGGCCGAGCCTGACGTAGCCAAGACCGACATCGTTCAGCGCCTTCAGCTTTGTATGCACCGCGGGAATAGCTTCAAAAAAAACAGCAGCTTCTTCAACAGGCATCTCGAGTACTTCGTAGATGTTCTTGTTCTTAAAGCGTACTTCGAGCGTTTCCTGGTTATAGCGTTTGCCGTGACAGACCTCGCACTTGACATACACATCGCTCAAAAAGTGCATTTCAATTTTTTTGACGCCGTCTCCGGAGCAGGCTTCGCAGCGGCCGCCTTCGACGTTGAAGGAAAACCGGCCTGCCTTGTAGCCGCGCATCTGGCTGGCGGGCAGCGCAGCGAACAGGTCGCGTATCGGGCCAAATGCCCCGGTGTACGTCGCCGGGTTCGAGCGCGGCGTTCGGCCAATGGGGCTCTGGTCGATATTGATAATCTTGTCGATATGCTCCAGCCCGGTGATCGACTTGTGTTTACCGGGAAGGTCCTGGGCTCCCATCAACTGCCGGTTGATGCCCTTGAAGAGAATCTCGTTCACGAGTGAACTTTTGCCGCTGCCTGAAAGGCCCGTCACGACAGTCAGTACCGATAGTGGAAACTCAACATCGATATTCTTGAGGTTGTTTTCCTGCGCACCGACAATGCGGATTTTCTCTTTGCGTGGTTTTCTGCGCTCTTTGGGTATCTCGATCTGCTTCCTGCCGGTCAGATAATCAGCGGTCAGCGAGTTTTTGGCCTTCGTGAGTTGTGCGTAGGTTCCGGCAAATACTACCTGTCCGCCGTGGCGACCGGCACCGGGACCCATGTCGACGATGTAGTCCGATTCCTGCATTGTCTCTTCGTCGTGTTCGACGACGACGATGGTATTGCCGAGGTCGCGCAGCCCCTTGAGTGTCGCGATCAGTTTTGCATTATCGGACTGGTGCAAGCCGATAGAGGGCTCGTCGAGAACGTAGAGGACTCCCATCAGCGCCGAGCCAATCTGTGTCGCAAGACGAATACGCTGTGCCTCGCCCCCGGAAAGCGAACCGGCGATGCGGTCGAGAGTCAGGTAACCGACGCCGACAGAGTTCAGGAAGCGCAGGCGGTCGAAGATCTCCTTCATCGCCTGTTTGGCAATTTCCATTTCAGTCTTGTTGAACTGAATTTTCTGGAAGTAATCGAGTGCGCCTTCGAGTGTCATCGCTGTCGTCTCAGCGATGTTCTTTCCTTTTAACCTGACCGCGAGCGCCACGGGCTTTAACCGTTTACCCTTGCATGCGGGGCAGGGCATGTGCTCCATGTACTGCTCCATCTTCTGGCGCATCGTTTCTGACTGCGTCTGCATGTAGCGCCGGTGCAGGTTGGGAATAATACCTTCGTAGCCGCGCGAAAACTGGTAGGTGCTGTCGCCGCCTTTCCACTCGTAGTTGAGCTTCAGGCTCTTATCGCCATAAAGCAACAGGTCGAAGATCTTCTTGGGCAATTTGCGCCAGGGCGTCTTCGGGTCGAATGCGACTTTCTTGCGCAGGGCATCGATCGAAGCCTTGTACCAGTAGGCGTCGCCGCTGAAACCGAGCCCGTCGCCCAGGCCATCGCCGACCGTCTGTTCGTCGTCGCGTATCAGCCGGTCAGGGTGAAACTCCAGCATATGACCCAGGCCACTGCAGTTTTCGCAGGCCCCGTCGGGGGAGTTAAAGGAGAATAGACGGTGAGTGATCTCAGGAAAACTCAGGTCGCAGGCTGAGCAGTAGAGTTTTGCCGAATAATTTTCTTCGATTGATTGCCCGTTGTCGGTTTCGAACAGTATACTCGCCTGTCCGCCCCCGGTCGCCTGCCTCAGCGCAAGTTCGAGCGAACCGGCGAGGTGCATTCTCTGTGACTGCAGATTTTCTTTCTCGAGTACCAGGCGGTCGACCACGATATCAATGTCGTGCTTCAGGTTCTTCTTGAGTTCAATGGGCTCATCGAGGCTGATGATGCGGCCATCGACACGCACGCGCACGAAACCCTCACGCTGTATACGCTCGAACACGTCTTTAAACTCGCCTTTCTTGCTGCGCGCGATGGGTGAGAGTATCTGCGTACGCACCGATTTTGCCGCAGGTATGCGGTCAAAGATACCGAAGGTGTGCGCGACCATGGTGTCGATCGACTGGGCCTCAAGGCGCGCCCCGCATTCGGGACAATGGGGTTCGCCGAGACGGGCAAAAAGCAGGCGCAGGTAGTCGTAAATTTCCGTTACGGTGCCAACGGTCGAGCGCGGGTTGCGCGCCGTGGTCTTCTGTTCAATCGAGATTGCAGGCGAAAGCCCCTCGATGGAATCGACGTCGGGTTTTTCCAGCTGGCCCAAAAACTGCCGCGCGTATGCTGACAGCGATTCGACGTAGCGCCGCTGGCCTTCGGCGTAGATGGTGTCGAAGGCGAGTGAGCTTTTACCGCTGCCCGAAAGACCCGTGATGACAACCAGTTTCTCGCGGGGAATTTCCAGCGAAATATTCTTCAGGTTGTGTTCGCGCGCGCCGGTGATCTTGATCGAGTTCATGGGTGTCTCTGCCTGCGTTAAATCAAATAGATTACTCGTTCACTATCCGGGGCCATGTTCGAGGTACTTTCCGATAAAGCCCAGGAACTTTTCCGAGGCCCGCTGCGGTCTTGCCCTTGACAGCGAAACGATCAGCTGCTCGTCGCGCATCGACAGCAGTACCTTCCCGTTGAGCACTACGTCCTGGCGGAAATAGTAGCGTATCTTTTCAACGCGCTCAATCCATGTCATGATCTGCAGGGTACGGCCCGCTGGTACCTCGGCAAAATAATTACAGATGCTGCCCATGTAGAAAGACGTTGTATCCATCTCGACGATCCGTTCGTACGTCATGCCGGTCTGCTCGGCGAACATCCAGCGGCCTTCTTCAAAGATGCGCCAGAGCGAAGCCACGTTGTAGCGCCCCGCGAAATCACGGTCGGAATACGGCATAGTGTAGTGGCTCACGATGCGCTCGTTGCTGCCGTTCCAGGGTTCCAGGTCCGAGTAGAGTACTTCAAAATTTTCCGCAGTTTCAATACCTCCGAGTTCAAGCGCAGCTCCCCCTTTGGTCGTGCGGGTCTTTAACTGCAGGTGACAGACGAGTTCGCCGGCCGGGTCTTTGATTTTTTGATCCCAGTGAATTATTCCATCGCCGCAGGCGATGGCAAAGCTTTCCACCTTTAGTTGTACCCCCGGGAACTGCTGGCGGTGGAATTTGGAATACCCTGAAATCGCCTCGAGATAGATATTCTCGTTCTGGATACGTTCCTGGTTATAGCCAAGTTTCGCCAGCACCCGGTAGCGGCCCTCGAGTGCGAACTCTTCGTACGTGCGGCTCGTGACGTGGCGCTGCGTGTCGAGGTCAGCAAAACGTGTTGTGGCAAAGTATTCGTCATGCATTTTACGCACCGACCTCGCTGAAATAAATATCGAGTACCGTAATTTCGGGCCGCGTGCCAATACGCAGCGGAGCTCCCCAGTAGCCTGTGCCGTCATTCACGTAGACGAGCATGTTACCGGTGCGGTATAGGCCCTTGGCAAAGCGGAAGAACAGGTGCACCACCCATGACCAGGGAATATATTGTCCGCCGTGTGTGTGCCCGGCGAGCATCAGGTCGTAACCGAGCGACGCTGCACTGCGCGCGAACAGCGGCTGGTGAACAAGTAACAAAGAGAAGTTGGTTTTTTCCGGCTTCGGAATTTTCGGCAATTCACCGGCGAAGCGCGCCGCTGTCGGATCGCTCACGCCTGCGACAAAAAGCGAAAGGTCCTTGGTCTGGATGGTCTCGCCGCGGTTGATGACCGCTTTCATACCGAGCGCAGTGAACTCTTTGATCCATTCAGTCATGCCCCAGTAGTACTCGTGGTTGCCGGGTACGTAGTAAACACCATGCCGCGTTTGGATGTCGGCCAGTGGTGCAGCATCAGACCTGAGTTCCGCGATGTTGCCGTCACCGATGTCACCGGTGAAACAGGCGAGATCGGCCTGCTGCGCATTGATCATCTCGACCACCTTGCGAACATAACCTTCTTTAATCGCTCGGCCGATGTGAAGGTCGCTGAC
Organism: Turneriella sp.; assembly: GCA_046346875.1. GTDB lineage: Bacteria > Spirochaetota > Leptospiria > Turneriellales > Turneriellaceae > Turneriella. The sequence goes on from JAXMHG010000004.1 coordinate 255,327, forward strand.
CTGCACAAGGCGGAGCTTGTGCGTAGCCTGCGCAGACCTACGAAAGCGCGGCCGGCGTCGCAGTTTGCCGTGCAGGGGCAATACGACCCTGACAAAACGGTAACGTGGTCCCAGCGCGACGCTGAATCGACCCCAGAAAAAAAACAGGAGTGCTGATGCCATGATCAGCAGCGACAAAACAGAATCGAGATTCTGCCCCGCGGGTATTAAGACCAGCAGGTCGCCCTGCAGCATCTGCGGCATTAAGCTGAAAACGATGCGAACAAACTCGCCGCTCACGGTAAAGAATAGCAGCAGGCTCAGAAATCCCATGAAGGTGTAGGCGCTCGCCTCTGCGAGCCTTGTCGCCAGGCCGGGAGCATCCATGTTGGCGCGCGATTTTCCGCTGATCCGCCAGCGTTTAAACGGTAGCCAGAGCAGGTTCAGGATCATGGCAGCCAGCAGCAGCCACAGGGTAGTGCGCACGGCGACTGGCCAGATGGGTGGTATCAACCGCTGGCCGAGATAAATGAAGCCGAGTAAAACTAAAATAGACGCGGTGACTAAGAAGCGGTACATTGTAGTTGGATGTCACTTAACGTTTACTGCGGAATTTTCGCAGCAAACGTTAAATGACGATCCACGGCACGGAGACTGCGTGGAAACGAGTAATTCAGAACAAGAACGACAGGCGAAGCTGGCAGATTTTCTGCGACAAGAGGGCTTACCCGATAAGGTATTACCTGCGCTCAATGTCGCGCTGACGCACAAGAGTTATTCGAACGAATTTCGCTCCGGTTTTGACCCGGGCATGGATAAACACAACCAGCGGCTCGAATTCCTGGGAGACTCGGTTCTGGGTCTGGTTATCGCGCACCATTTTTATGTCAGCAAACGAAAGACCGCCGAAGGCGGGCTGACGCGGTTAAAAGCGATGACCGTCTGTGAGTCGGCGCTCAAGAAGGTCGCGGATAAACTGCAGATTGGGCAACTGCTGCGCATGGGCAAGGGCGAAATTGGCACCGGGGGCCTGACGCGCGCTTCCAACCTCGCCGATGCCATGGAAGCCGTGATCGGCGCCATCTTCATCACCACCGATTTTGAGACCGCGCAGAAATTTGTTGTCCGGCATTTTCGCGATATTCTCGATCACCCTGAGACCGTCGAGGGCAGCAAAGATCATAAATCCGCGTTGCAGGAGCTGCTAGCCAAGCGCAGCCACCAGCGTCCCGATTACCAGTTGGTTGCAGCCGAGGGGCCCGATCACGACAAAGAATTTACCGTGGCGCTCTATGTCGCGGGCGAAAAAAAATCAGAAGGCGTCGCACGCACGCGCAAGCAGGCAGAACAGAATGCTGCCCGGGCGTACCTCGAAGCAAACGGGCGAAGCTAAAATTTCTCCCGCTTTATCCGGGTATAAATAGCGCTGGATTTTAAAGCTGCTTCAAAAAATCCCGCGCGAAGTCAGGGCCGTAGTAGACAAAGCCCGTATAGACCTGAACGAGATCGGCGCCGAGGTCGATGCGCTTTTTCGCCTCGTCGGGCGAAAAAACACCCCCGCTCGAAATCACCGGCACTTTACCCTTAGTCTGTTTAAGTGTCAGGCTAAGGTAGTGCCGCGCCTTCTCGGCAAGTGGCCTGCCTGAAAGCCCGCCGCCAAATCCTTCGAGTTTTTTCGGTAACGTTGCGAGAGAATGATCTGTGGTCGTGTTCGAAATAATGATACCCTGCGCTCCGCCTTCAAGCGCAGCTGCGAGCGAGTCGCGGTAGGCTTTATCAGATACGAAGTCAGGGGCGAACTTGACGACAACAGGCCGCGGCGAAACTTTCACGCAGCTTTCGACCAGTGAACGAATCGCCTTGCCTGTCTGCAGCGCGCGCAGGTTCGGAGTGTTGGGTGAGCTGACGTTGATCGCCACATAAAAAAGGTATTCTGCCATCACATCGCCCGCGAGGTGTTCGAGACACCAGGTGTAGTCGTCCTGTGCCGCCTCTACGGGAGTCTCTTTGCCTTTACCGAGGCTCAGCGCAACCAGGTATTCATGCGGCAACACCGCTAACCTGCTGCGCAGCCGTTTCCAGCCGGCGATGAAGCCCGGGTTGTTGAACCCCATCTTGTTGATCAATACCTCTTGATCGGGCAGGCGGGCGAGGCGCGGTTTGGGGTTGCCACTCTGCGGCTTCGGTGTCAGGCTGCCGCTCTCGAGAAAGCCGAAGCCGAGTTTATGCAGGTAGAGCGGTGCAGCAGCGGCTTTGTCGAAGCCCGCGGCGATGCCGATGGGTGAATATACTTTTCGGTCAAAGATGACACGCGGTGTCCTGTACTTGATGCCGCTTGATCGGATAAACGGAGTGACTATGCGCATGCTTGCCGAGGCGAAAGCATGCGCGCGTTCTGCATCGGTTTTGAAAAGCAGCGGCTTCGTCAGCTGATAGATTTTCTGCAGATATGAACTATTCATATTGCCCGGTTTTAACTATTGTCATAGTGAGCCTGTCGAACTATGACTCTGCGCGACCCGCCTCACGGTGCGGTATTTCCATTTGCCGGTGCTGTACCGCCATTCGGAGCTGCACCTGGCACGGGTAAATCACCGCCCAGCTGCTTGAGAAGCTTGTCGCCCTCGGTGAGTGAGTAGGCCTTATTTCCTTCACGGCCAACTTCTTCATTGCTCAGGCTGTGGTCTGCCTGCAGCAGATCGAGAAAGCTTTTCGATTCGGCGTGGTGGCAGTTGCAGGTCTCGCCGCCCACGCTTCGACGCTTGCCGTTAACGGTAATCACATCGGGTATGAGGGTGCCCGTCATGTTCTCTGGCTTATCGCATTCGGGGTTCGGCCATTTGCCGGTATAACGGCAGACGCCGCCCTGCCGCACACCTTTCGGCAGTGTCTGGTCAAACGGTTCAGGCAGTTTACCGCGCGCGTTGTAGATATCTCGCATGAACTCGCCCCAAACCGGGGCAATCACATCACCGCCCGATACGCCGCGGCCTAATGTCATGTTACCGTTATCCATACCAGCCCATATAACTGCTGCCATGTCGGTGGTGTAGCCGCCGAACCAAACATCGTTAAACGAATTACTCGTGCCGGTCTTGCCGGCGCCCGGGCCTTTATAGCCAGCGCGAATGCGAATCGAATGCGTGGGAGTTCCTGCGTTGACGACGTTTTCCATCATCTTGCGCAAGATGAACGCCGGGCCTTCTTCGATGACCTGGATCTGCCCGGTGCGGCGCTTGTAGTTCAACGCCTGTATCACGTCATTTTCCGGGTGGGCAATGACGTTGCCTTCGCGGTCGGCAATGTACATGATCGCATGAGGAATGATATCCTGCCCCTTGTTGCCGATGATCGCGTAGCCGAGCAGCAGCTCAGCCGGTGTAAGCTCTGATGCGCCCAGCGAGAGCGCCGGGTTGGGCTGGAACCTTGACTCCGGGGCCTTGGTGAGCCGGCTCAGGTAGTTGATAATTGCATCTGGCCCCACGAGGTCATAGATCTGTACCGAGACCAGGTTGAGTGAAGCAGAGAGCGCCCGGTAAGCCAGTACGTAGCCGTTGAAGCTCGAGTCGAAGTTTGCCGGCGCCCATTGCTCCCCGTTGGGTTGTATGTTGACGATCGGCGAGTCGACAAAGCCCATCGCGTAGTGTATTGCGCGAGCTTCGAGTGCCGCACCGTAGACAAACGGTTTGACTGCCGAACCGGGCTGGCGTTTCGCCATCGTGGCGCGGTTGAACTGGTCTGACGATTTAAACTCGCGGCCACCGATCATCGCGGTATAGCGGCCGGTTTTCATGTCGAGCGAGAGAAAGGCACCCTGTACATGCAGATCAGAGCGGAATTCGCGGTTGGCCGACATGAACTCCGCAGACGTGTCGTTGACCTGCGCTGACGGCAATGCCAGCGAGACGAGTTCAAACGCATCAGCAGTCTCATCTTTAAATTTCCTGCGGAAATCGTTGCGCAGAGAATACTCGCGCTTGATACCCGGTAGTGGTACAATGTTCGCGAGCGCGTAATAGGTGCCGAGCAATTGCCCGTCGATACCACCGGTCATGAACTGGTTGTAGCGCCGCGCGATCGGGTCCATCTTTTCCAGCTGCGGCAGGTAAGCGCGCTCAGCGGCTTTCTGGTGGTCGAGGTCGAGCGTTGTATAGACCTGCAGGCCCTTCGAGTAGACGACATCTTCGCCGTAGAGCGCGATGAGTTCCTGCCGCACGTGCTCGGTGAAGTAGGGGGCATTGTTGACCTTTTCACCGAAGATCGTCTTCGTCGGCGGCGTAGTGACGATCTTCTTCCAGTACACCGGCCAGAAGGTCTTGTACAGGGTATCGGCTTCTTCTTTGGTTATGAATCCCACTTCAACGAGGCGGTTCAGCGAGACTTTGTTCTTCTTATACGCTTCGTGTGGCGCGCGAAAAGGCGAATAGTTGTGCGGCGACTTGGGTAGCGCGGCGAGTATCGACGCTTCCATGAAGTTGAGCTTTGAAACCGGCTTGTCGAAATAGAATTGCGCTGCAGCTGCAATGCCGTAGGCACCGTGGCCGAAGTACGTCTGGTTAAAATACATCTCGAGAATTTCGTCTTTGGTAAATGCCTTCTCGACCTGCAGCGCCAGCACGGCTTCGTAAATCTTGCGGTAGAGCGTGCGCTCGCTCTCGGTATAGAGTCCCTTGACGAGCTGTTGCGTGATCGTCGAACCACCGGCAACCACCCGCATCGCCCGAATGTTCTTGAAGGTCGCGCGCAGTATACCCTTGAAGTCGATACCGAAGTGTTCGTAGAAGTTGGAGTCTTCGATCGCGAGAAAGGCGGCAATCACCGGACGGGGAATTTCGTCGAGTGGAACCAGCTGGCGCTGGTGGCGAAAGAGTTCGGCGATCAGCCGTCCTTTCTGGTCGTAGAGGCGGGTTGGTATCGTCGGCCGAAACGACGCTAACCGGTCGAGGTCGCCGGTTTTCGAATGGATACGAAAGTGCAGAAAGCCCAGGAAAAGCCCGCCGAAAAAGGCAGACAAGAAGAAGCCGTAGAGGACAATTTTCTCAAGCTTCTGCCACCACGGCAGGTCTTTGAGGGGGGGATTAAGTTCTGAACCGGTGAGAGGCATCCGGGTGGAATTTTTGCCCCTCAGTCATAGCGAAAAGCGGGATTTCACGAGACGCGCTGCCGCGTGTCTCGTGAAATGGCTCATGCGTTACTCCCTTCTTTCTTTGTTGCTCCTAGTGACCGCCTGCGCCTCGCTGCCCGACAAACCCCGGCTGCAGACCATCGAGCTGCAGGGCCACCGCGGCGCACGCGGGCTGGCTCCCGAAAATACCTGGCCTGCCTTCGAGATTGCCCTGCAAAAAGGCATGAATGTGCTCGAGCTCGACACCGTACTGACTGCCGAAGGCGACCTGGTTATCCACCACGACACCGACACGAACCCGAATATCTGCCGTAACGACGACGGCAGCGCCATTGAGTCTAAGCCCGTTCGGCAGCTGACAGTGGCGCAGCTCAGGCAGCTCGACTGTGGTTCGCTGCGGCACGGCGATTTTTCTGAGCAGGTACCGCGGCCGGGCACAAGGCTCATGACGCTGTCGGAGTTCTTTCGTGCTGTGAAAGAATACGAGAACAAAAATAAAACCGCTTCGCCAGTGATGTTCAACGTCGAGGCGAAGTTCCCGAAGGGTGCTGCGCCTGACGCTGCCGAGCTGCGGCTTTTTGCCAGGACGCTGCTGAGGCAGATCAGGGACGCAGGTGTCGAAAAGCGCACAACGCTGCAGTCTTTCCGCATCGGGATTCTGCCCGTGATTAAAGAACTGAACCCGGCGATGCGTACCTCGGCGCTTTTTGAGCCGAGCAGGTGGCAGGGATTGCGCATGTGCCTCGGGCTGGGCAGCGGTATCCGCCGCGATATTATCGACGCGGCTGTGGCTGCACGCGCCGACATCATTTCGCCTTACAGGCTTTACGCAAACACCGACTTTGTCCGCGACGCACATGCGCGCGGCCTTGCGGTGATTCCCTGGACGGTGAATGACCCGGCTGAAATGGAGGCACTGCTCGCTCGTGGTGTCGACGGTATCATTTCTGATTATCCAGATCGTCTTGCAGCCGTGTGGAACAAGAGACAGAAACAATGAAGCTGGCCGGTGCCCTGATTACCTGCGTACTTTGCCTGCCTCTGTCCGGTGCGCAAAAACTGCGCGATGCAAAGTTCCCGCTTACCTTCACGCCGGAAAAATCTCTCCAGGTGACGGTTCAACTGGCAGACGGCGTTGCGGTCGCGCAGTTGCCCGCGGGCAAGCAGCAGAAACTTTCTGCATACGACAGCACCGAGGTCGGTGTCGAAGCTGCGCCGCTGTTGGTCGGCGACTTCAATTTTGACGGCTACGACGACATCGCGGTGCTCGAAGGCAACGGTTATGGCGGAGTGAATCTTTTCTACCGCATCTGGTTATGGCAGAGCAAGCAGCAGAATTTTCGCGAGTTTACTACCAGCATCAGTAATCCTGTGCTCAACAGCGGCAGCCGCATGCTGATCAGCGGCCATCGTTCGGGGCCACGCTGGTACCAGGCGGTATTTGCAGCGAATGCCGGTACGCTTTTACCCTATGCCGAGGCGCAGATGCTCGATGCGGTTGCTTTCTGGGGTGTGGTATTCAGCGACGGCACACGCACGGTCGCCGATGCAAAATGGTTCGACGGCGATCTGCGCAAAGCGCCGCAGGCCACAGCAGAACTCGTCGCCGGTAAGTGCGGGGGAGGGCAGAAGCAGAACGTGAAAGCTCCCACAAACAAGAAACTTCGCGCTGTGCTGATGGATTTTCGTAACGAGGGTGCCGAGGTGCTGGCACGAGTAGGCGAGAGTGCTCAACCCCGCTGGATTAGCGCTGAGTGCCTGGCCAGCGAGTAGCAGGCTTCTGAAAAGGAACCAGCTAGTTACTTCACCACGAGATAATTCACGCGGCCATACACCGGGTGCACGCGGCTCTTGGTAGTGGCAACCTTCTGGCTGAGTTTACCGTCGATGCGGTAGAGAAAAGTATATTCACCCGGCGGGATAATCTTCCGCAGTTCAAAGTAGCCGTCTTCGCTGCGGTTGAGGTAATCGCGCTGCGGGTTCCACTTGTTGAAGTCGCCGGCAATACTCGCTGATTCGGCATCACCCGCAGGAATGCGGAACAATACCTCGCGGCCGTGGTTGACCGGCGTATCGAGCACAAAGACACCGGTGCTGGCGGCAAAGTGATCGTGCAGCAGGTGAAAGACCGAGGCAACCTGGCCTGCAGAATCTTTTTCGTGCTGCTCATGAGTGTCGTCGACCGTGTAGAGACCATCTACCTGAAATTTGTAGCGTATCTTCTTTGTTGGCGAGGCGTGCACTACCTCGGGTGGCATGTAGTAGTAGATCCAGACGCCGTACTTGTTGCGGCGCATCGGCTGCGGGGCAAAACCTGGAATATCGGCGACAAAACGCACATCGCGCGCCGCGCGGTTGTGGTAAGAAAACAGCACGCCGCGTGTATTCAGGCCCGCACCGCGTGCATACTGGAAGGCATCGATGAGTGTCACGAAACGCGGTTTTTCTGCCGCGCGCATGTTTTCGAGGTAGTTGCCGTAAACGGGCTTCTCCTGTACCGCCGCGCCCTGCTCAAGCTGTTCAGAAGTGAGGTCAAAATCGTCAGCGGCCTGCGCACCTGTGGCGAGAACCACGAAGAGCGCCGTGGGGGCGAATTTGGTTGCTATTTTGACCATTGCGGTAAGACGCGACATAAATCCCTCAAATTATTTTCGGAATCTCCGATAAATACTTGAGGGCTAAAACCTCAGGCTTAAGCCATGGCGGAAGAACAGGAAAAACCAGAGGTCACGTACACCCCTGAGGAACTCAGTACCATCAGGGAGCTCACGGGCTTTTTCAATAAGGCCCCAGGCCAGGTTGCGCTCGACGAAGCGGGCGAAGAAACTGCTGCCGGTGAAGAGCCTTTCACTGACGAAGTGGGACTGTCCGACGGCGCCGGTGAAGGTGCAACGGATGCGGCCGCTCCGAAGCGCCCGATAGCCGACCTGTCAAAATTCGATGATGTCCTTAATATGGACCTCGACAACTTCGATTCGGCACCTACCGGCGAAGTGCAGGATGTTCCGCTCAGCGACGACACGGCAGGTACCGACGTCGGTATGGATTTCGGCGCGGCAGATATCGCGCCTGCTGCCGACACCACCGCCGCTGACGAACCTTCTGACTTTAATTTTGACCTGCCTGCCGAACCTGCCGTGGAAACGCCGGCGATGGCAGAGTTCGATCTCGGTGATGGTGCAGGCATGGATCTCGCGCCTGCGACGGCGGAAGCGCCTACCGATTTGCCGGCTGATGATTTTACCTTGCCTGGCGCCGATACAGATTTTGGTGCCGCGCCAGCCGGCGATGATTTCAGTTTTGATACCCCGGCGGCTGAAGCGCCGGCAGACTTTGACCTCGGGACACCTGCCGCCGACTTCGGCGCAGATGCTGCCCCGGCCGACACCCCCATCGACCTTGACTTTGGCGCGGCAGACAGCGCGCCCGCGGCTGATTTTGATTTCGGCGAAACGCCGGCTGCCGGTGCGGATGACCTCGGTGGCGGTTTTGATTTCCCTGCAGCTGACGCTCCCGCAGGCGAGCCGGCATTTGACCTGCCTGCCGATACGGGTGCAGATTTCGCGGCGGCGCCAGGCCTCGGTGATGCCGGTGGGGATTTCAGCTTTGATACATCTGCTGCAGACTTAGGCGCTGCGCCGGCAGGTGATTTTGATTTTGGCGCGGCTCCCGCATCTGCGGCGCCCGACATGGATGACTTTTCGTCTGCGCCGGCGGCGCAGGACGATTCTTTCAACTTTGATTCATCAGCTCCTTCTTTAGATGACCTCTCGCCTGAAGTGACGCTCGGCGGTGCCGGCGCTTCGCTTTCTTCGGACCTCAGTTCACTCGCGGCAGAAGAATCTGCGACGGTAGACCCTGCGACGTTGCGCCGCGTCCGCGAGACCCTGCGTTCATTTCCCGCTCCTCTGCGCCGTCGCCTGAGCAAGGCGTTGCTCGATGAAAATATGAAGCCGGCAGATTCTGCCGAGCTCATGCGCCTGCTTTCTGAAGGGGCAGCGGCCGGTGAAATCAGCGCCTGGCTCGATACGCGCAATATTACCGAAATTCATGAAGAAGATGGTGGCGACGGTTCACAGCCGCGCATCATCATGGCGCGCCCCGAGTACACCGACGAGGGGCTTGCGCGGCAAGAACGGATCATCAGGCTGACGCGCTTCGGGGCGATTGCCGCATTCGTCATGATTGCCCTGGTGGGCGGTCTGTATTTCTCTATTCTTAAGCCGATGTTCTATCGGCAGGCTGTCGCCAAGGGACGCGACATGATCCTGAAGTCGGGCAGTGCGGCGATTAGCGACGCCGAGCGGCAGTTTGAAAAGGCTGTCAGCTATTACAGCAACGATACCTATGCGTACCTGCAGTATGCAGACGCCTACCGGTATAAAGGTCTTTATAACGAGGCATTTGCCAAGCTCTTTGCCGAGGTAAAATTGCCTGGTAACCTGCCGGCCGTCAAAGCGGGTGACCGCGAGGTGCGCTCGAGCGGTGAACTGTTCGGTGCGCTCAAGCGGGTGCCGGTTGTGCAGTACGGTGGCGGTGACAACTCGTTGAGTGTCAACGGCACGCAGCTTGCTCTCAGCAAAAAAGGGGCTTATGTCATCTCGCATCTCGACAACAAGCGCGACGAGGCGCAGGTATTGCTTGCGCTTGGCAGCTTCCACGGCAACCCTTCACGGCGTTTCGCGCGTGAGCCGTACAAGAATAACTACCTCGCAGCAGACTATTACCGCCGTGTGCTAATGGCCAACCCAGCGACACCTGCCTTTAAGAAAGAAGAGATGCTCGACCGCGCGGTCATGGGCATCGGCGACCTTTTCTACCACGAAAAGGACTATGACCGTGCGCTGGATTACTACAAGAAGATCATCGACAAAGAACCCAATAACGTGGTTGCTCACGCGGGTATCCTGAAGGCGCTGCTCAAACTCTTCCAGCTGAACAATGACCCGCGCATGGTGATACAGCACCACACGCTCATACGCAACAAGAAGCTCGAACCTAAGTTGCCAATGTACATTAAGGCCCGGCTGGCCTCTTTCTACATCGACCTGCCGGCCGAGAACGAGCTCAGGGTGAAATACAATATTTCACCTTCGAACATGCTGACGGGCCAGCAGCTAAAAACCCGCGCCGACGATCTTCTGACTTCGATCTTTAATTCAATAGAGACGGATAATTTTGGCCAAAAGATCGAGGGGTCACGCTTCGCCGAAGGTTATTACCAGCGCGCCAGGTCGTACGCGAAAGACAAGAACCAGGTGCGCATGGCGCTCAAGCAGTTTGAATACGCCTACCACTATGACCCGCGGCATTTCCTGGCCCTGAACGACCGGGCTGAGCTCTTGATGGCGATGAACGATTTTGCCGGGGCTATGGAACTGCTCAAGCTGGCGAAAAATCTCAGCTCGCCCGAAAAACTGGCCGAACTCGGTGAAAACGAACAGGATGAAACCCTCGCCGAAGCGCCCGTGGGTATGATCTCCTTCAACATGGGCAAAGCCATGTACCTCGACGCCATTCGCGACCTGTCTGATTCTGCCACGTGGTTCAGGCTGAAAGAAGTGCAGAAGTACCGTTCGCAGACCGACCAGGGTGCTGGTGCGCTACTGGCGCAACTCGATCGCATCGAGAACGAATTTAACGACGCGCGTGACAAGGGCATGGGCGGCAGCAAGGCTGAAAGCGAATTGCTGTATTTTTCCGGTTGGACCAAATACGTACGCAACGACCACCGGGGAGCGCTGGCTGACTGGGAAAAAATCGACGTAGAAAAAGCGGCATCTCTGCCCAACCTGAGCCTCGCGCAGTCGCACTGCTACTACCGCCTGGCTGTGGAAGAGTCTTCACAGGCGCAGCGTGAGAAGTACCTCGACAGCGCGCTTGGCCTGCTGTTCTATTCGCAAGACCGTTTTACCGCGAAAATGAACACCGTGACACGCATCGATGCGGGTAACGACAAGCATGCGCGCCTGGTAACCAACCTCGCGATCATTGAGAACAACATTGGGGCGATATACGAGATGCTCGACGACGAGCAGAAGTCGCTGATGCACTACTGGAAGTCAGTCGAGAACAGCAAGCGCATTGGCAAAGAGAACGAAATCGCCAACCTGAATATACGCCTCAGCTTCAAACGCAAAGCGCTGGGCGAAGGCGAGAACGTCCCAGTGATTATGGACTACGTTCCTCCTCAGTTCACGGACGAACTCTGAGGTCTGCGACTGCCACGGATGGCATCTTTGTCGCAGACCAAAGTTCACGGATGAACTCTGAGCTCCGCAACCGCGCGGTTAGCCAACTAATGAAAGCGCTGAAGCGCTTTCATTAGTTGGCCACTTCACCCCGCGCTTCACGCGCAAAATAAATTAAAGCCAGCGCAAACGCGATAAACTGCAGCAGGGCGCTGCCAAAAAAGGGAATACCTGCCTGTACCGTCTGCAGCGCACCCGGGGCATGCGAATATTTCGAAAGCAGCGTGAGTCCCATGAAGGGCGCCAGCACCTGTGCAATACTGCCAATCGACGAGAGTGAACCCATCGCGATACCCTGCTTGTGCGCCGGCACGCAGCGTGAGACGTGAGCCTGCAACGCGGGGCCTGCTGCATTCGCGAGAATGCAGAACGCCATGATGATATACAGGTAAAAACCCTGCGGAGCCAGGCCGAATAACAAAAATTCCAGCGTGGCAAAAAACAATCCCACTTTGGCGATGCTCACTTCGCCGAATTTTTTAATCAGAACGCCGAGCAGGCCGCCCTGTACAATCGCCGCCGACATACCGACGGCGAAGAGTGCCACGCCGTTATCTTTCGGCGTCCAGAGAAAGCGGGTTTCGGTATAGCGCACCCAAACGGAGTGCATCATGAATTGCGCGAGGTTCGTCAGCGCGATCGCGAGTATGAAGATGCCGAGACCCTTGAGTTCTGCGAGACCTTTCAGGGCAGAAAAAGCATTCGCCTTCCTGAGGGAAAACGGCGTGCGCAGGTGGCGCGGCAGCGACTCGGGTAAAACGAACATGCCGTAGAGCGCGTTGAGCAGCGAGAAAGCCGCCGCGGCAAAGAACGGCAGCTCGGGGCGGTAGTCGCCGAGAAAGCCGCCGAGCATGGGCCCGAGAATAAAACCGATACCGAACGCCATGCCGATCATACCAAAACCTTTTGCGCGTTCTTCGGGTGAAGTGACGTCGGCGATGTAGGCGCTGCCGACAGAAAACGAGGCCCCGGTGATACCGCCGAGCACGCGCGCGGCAAAAAGTACCGGTATCGACCACGCGATGCCCTGCAGAATGAAATCGATACCGAGACCAACGATCGAGATCAGTATCACGGGGCGCCGGCCGAACTTATCGCTCAGAGCTCCCAAAATGGGAGAGAAAAAGAACTGCATGATGCCGTAGCTGGCGGTCATCACCATGTACCAGTAGTTGGTTTCGACATCGCTCGTGGTGAACTTCGAGACCATTTTCGGCATGACCGGAATGATCAGGCCAAAGCCGATGACATCGAGCAGGATAGTGATAAAGATAAATGATGTACTTGCGCGTGTTGCGGCCATTTGCCATCGCCAAATCACGCGATATGCGGTCGAACCGTTGGTCTGCGTCAGGTCATCGCGGAGTCATATGCCTTGCCACACTGAGATACCGGCGAGCGTATAAGGACGCACGTGGCATTAGCTTGAGGCCAATGTGGATAAGAAATGATGAGTACGGTAAAACGCGTGCACAGCCAGGCCGTTCGGAGGATCAGTTAGGTAGACGCTGGAAGTGCACACACTATATAATGACACAAATGTCATTAAGATGCCAAAAAAAGTGCATTTTCCGCCCGGGCTGCTAGTCGCTGATTCAACCTTGACGCAATGATCGGCCGCGCGACCCTGCGGTACACTGCATGCGCAAGTGGCTGACCATACTCTTGCTTTTGGCCACTGTGCCGCTCGCCGCCGCGCAGAAAATCAACTGGGAAGAAATCGAGTGGCAGCTGCTGAAAACACAGCACTTTGACGTTTATTTTCCCGAGGGGTATAACCACCTGGGGCAGAAAACCGCTGAATATGCCGAAGCGGCTAATATCTACCTGAGCGATAAGCTGAAGCACCGGCTTTCGATGGTGACGCCGATTTTTGTCTATCCGTCGCACGGGCATTTCCAGTCGACCAACATCATACCTTTTGCGATCGACGAGGGCACCGGCGGCTTTACCGAGCGCATCAAGCGGCGCGTGGTTGTACCGTACCTGGGTAGCAACGACGAGTTTCGGCACGTGGTCGTGCACGAGCTTGTGCATGCGTTCCAGTATGATATTCTGCTCGGCCAGACCATGGGCAGCAGCTTCACGATTGTGCAGGGTGGTCAGCCGCCTCTCTGGTTTGTCGAGGGTATGGCGGAGTACTTTTCGCTCGGCTGGGATCACACCGCAGACATGCAGATGCGCGACGCCGCGCTGACCGATACTTTTCCCACGCTCGAGATGATGACCGAGTACCGGGTGCAGACCGGTTTCATTTTCTACAAGGGCGGGCAGTCGGTCATGCAATACATTGCCGAGACCTATGGCGAAAACAAGATCGGTGAAATGCTGCGCGACCTGCGTGACCTGCGCGGTATTGAAGATGCCGTGAAAACCAATCTCGGCATCACGTTCGAAGATTTTGATGCCGGCTGGCGGCGCTGGGTGAAACGCAAATATTTTCCGCTCGTGAACAAGAAGTACGACGACGAAGAAGGTCCTCTGCTCACGCGCCACCTGAACGACGAGTCTCTCATCAACCTGCACCCGGCAATTTCACCCGATGGCAGTAAGGCCGTGTATCTCACGGCGCGCGGTTTTTATCCCGTGATGGTCATGCGCGACGTAAAAGACGTTAAACTCGATCGCGACTACACGCTCAACAAGAAGAAAGACCCCACTGAGGACGAGAAGATACTGCTCAAGAGTTCAGATAACCCGACTTTTTTCCAGCTGCACCTGATGACGAACCGCATCACGTTCACCCCCGATTCGAAGCGCATCTTCTTCTCGGCGCGCAGCCAGGGAAAAGACCGGCTGGTGCTTTTCGACATCGAGCAGCGCAAGATTGTGCAGCGGTTCACGCCACCGGTCGACATGGTGATGCAACCCCGGCTTTCTCCCGACGGCAAACATGCGGTGTTCGTGGGAGTTACCCTCGGTGTTACGGACATTTACCGTATAGACCTGGCGACACAGAAGGTTGAAAAGCTGACGCATGACGCGTTTTCAGAGAAGGATCCCGCCCTTTCGGGCGATAACCGCCTCGTCGTCTATTCTTCGAACCGCAACGCCGACAACAACCTGGAGAGCGCCGACTACCACCTGTACGAACTTGACCTGCAGTCGAAGCAGACACGGCAGCTGACGACCGATGCAGAGAAACAGTTATCCGCGCAGTTCTACGAACGCGGCTCAAACGACCGCATACTCTATGTCTCGAACCACACGGGCATACACAATGTCTACCTGCTCGATCGCAAGACGCTGCAGAAGAAAAAACTGACCGATACGGGTGGCGGTGCACTCGATGCACAGATAACCTACAACGAAGAAAAAAACGCCAAGGGCGAATTACAAGACCGTCGCATCATCTATACCCAGTTTCGTCAGCAGGGGTTTGATATTGCGCTGCGCGAAGTTAAACCCGGCGACGAAAAGTTTTACACCGACGACACCACCGTCCATACCTACAAGGCGTTTGCGCTGCCGCGTTATGATGCGACCGGCAAGCCGATGAGCCTCGAACCTTACCGGGCGCGCGTTGGCCCTGATTTTCTTTTCTTTTTACTGGGGTATGGGGCGTATTCGGGCGGTAGCTATTTCGCGGGTATGGTCGCGATGACCGGTTCAGACCTTACGGGTAACCACAACTTCAGCATCGTCGCGAACTTTCTCACGAATGGCCTGGGCATTTTCAATTTCGATTACGGCTACCTGAAAAAAAGGGTCAAGCTGCACTGGGGTGCTTACCGCACGACATTTGCGATCTCCCCCGTGAACCTCATTGATCTGACTTCGTTGAATGGACTTTTTTACTACCCGCCTTACATAGGCTCAGTCATGAAGATCGGCGGTTACTTCGGTATGGAGTACCCGATGACGCCATTCGATTCGTTACTGCTGCAATTCAATATGGCGCGCGCTGAAGAAAGTTTTCTTTACCCGCGCACTGTACCCGACGAGCGTATCAGGCCTGACACTTTCACCAACATGTACAGCGTGCAGTACGGCATTCGACACAACAACGTACTCTACTCGGTCATCGGGCCGCTCAAGGGCTGGCATGCGTCGTACGTCGGCGAACAGAGTATGAATGTGTCGGGCCGCGACTACATCTTCAACCGCAATACTGTCGACGCCCGTCTCTATATACACATCTGGCAGCGTTATATCTTCGCGGGCCGGGTTTATGCCGCGACGACCAACGGTCCCGACCAGCAGTACTTTCCATGGATTCTTGGCGGCTTCAACACGATTCGCGGCTACGACTTCATGTCGTTGCGCGGCTACCACGCATTCTTCTTCAACCTCGAGATGCGCTTTCCGATGCTCGACGCGCTGGCGTTTGGTTTTCCGGCGCCTTGGGTGATTCGCGGCTTTTCGATGGTCATGTTTGTCGACGGGGGCAGTGCGTTCGACAGCACGCGCACCTGGCGCGGTTTCGATTACGGCAAGAACGAATTCCAGGATCTGAAAATGTCGTACGGCCTCGGGGCGCGCATGATACTTTTTCCCGGTCTGATGCTCAAGATCGACTGGGCGACACCCTGGACCTGGCGCAGCTCGCGACCGATCGGCGACTGGCAGGGTGTCTTCTCAATTGGTTACGAGTACTGACTTACCCTGCAGGCGCGGCGCTGGCTTCGCGTTGGTGCGCAGGTCAGCCCGCGAGAAGATTCCGGTTTCGTTTCTTTGCCAGTGGCTGAAGGCGAGCGCGAAATCTGCCGTAGCCGGCGCAATGAGGTAGCGGCGCCAGCGCTGCGTCACGTCGAGGTGGAACAGCCGCCACAGGCCACTTTCGTATTCGAGTTTGCCTGAATCGTAGCGCACGGTTTTTCCGGCCGGTGTGGCGAATTCTTCAGAGAGTACAATCGCGTTGCCCCGCCGCCGCCAGAGCAGCCGGTAGCTGGTATTGCCGTTTGCTGCGTGGCGTTGCGTCGCCTCGAGGCAGAAGCGATCGAGCTTCTCTTTCGCGTCATCAAAAACTTCGCTCGGAATCGAACCCAGAATCAGACCGAGCATCGGGAAAATACTCCTGTAAGGCGTGTTTTTTGATAGGTAGACATGATCGGTAACCTCGCTTTGCTCGTATTCTCAGGCACAGCCCGACGCAGCAGTGGCAACGCGTCAACCCTTTGTACTCTTTGGAGTACAGGGCCGCTTCAGGCGCGGGTTGTGGCATTCGGTCAGTGAACTGCGCGCCCGCGATGCGCAGCATCTGGGAAAATATGTACTGCGCGATGCACGCGAGATCAAAAAAACTTTCTGCGCACTCTGCGAAATGTTTTCTGACATACCGTGCTTGTTCGCTCAGACCACCGCACCGTAAGACTCATTTCGGGTGAGCGCGAACAATCTGTCTGGCGCAAAGACCAACCCGATTACCTGGTGCATTCGTACGCGCAGCTCGTGGCCCTGGCCGCTCTCACCTGGCCTGGGTTTGTCGCGAAAAAACCGGGGCGTACGCTCATCGCTGGTCTTGGCGGTGGTGTGCTCTGCCGCTGGTTCATGCGCCACTTTGCCGGCATGCAGGTCGATGTCGTTGAACCCGATCGCAACGTGATCGAGATCGCGCGTGAATATTTTGATCTCGATAAACGCGTGTGCGTCTTTGAGCGCGATGGCCGCAGCCATTTTGAGAAGCACAACGCCAAATACGACATCATCATGCTCGACGCTTTCGATAATACATACATTCCTGCAGACATGCTTTCGATCGAGTTTCTGCGGCTCGTGCAGAAACGCCTGCAGCCGGGCGGCGTGTTGATTGCGAATGGCTGGGTCTCGGCAGATTTTAACCTGCACGAAGATGCAACCTATGTCGCAGCGTTCGGCAGCGTGTGGGAGCTCAGGCGTTCTCCCAACATTGACGGTAACCGGATCATTGTCTGTAACGAAGATCTGAAACACATGGAAGACCTGCGTCCCCTGCTGCGCGAACGTGCCCTGCTGCTCGACGAGAGACTCGGGCACCCGACGCAGAACCCGATTCCCGGTGCGCGCCGCATGCTCTCTTACCTCGAGATGACGAATCGACTCAAATTGACGAAAATGACTGAATCGCCAGCGGCGATCATACTGACCGACGGCAATGCCGATCGCATGCGCAAGCGCGCAACGTTTGACTACGCGACGGATTAACAAACAAACCATGCCGACTCAGTTTCTTGCAGGGGTAGTGGCTATTGTCTGGCGGGCAGATACCGATTCTTACCTGCTGGTGCGGCGTTCACCGACGAAAGGTTATGCAGCGGGCAAGTGGTGGGTCGTCACCGGTACGGTAGAGAGTAACGAAGGTTTTCCCGGTGCGCTGGTGCGCGAGGTCCGTGAAGAACTCGGTGCCGAGGTGGCCCAATGGCGCCTGCTCGAGACCACACACTTTAACCGCGACGGCGCAGAATGGCTGAGCGCAGCTTTTTTATGCATCCTGGTAGATCACGACAGGCTGGTGCTCGACGACGAGCACGATGCCTTCGAGTGGGTGAAAGCCAGCGAAGTAGAGCAGAGGGTTGTGAACGAAGAATATCCCACTGACTGGATCATATCGGCGCTGCGCCTTGCCGAGCAGCACAAAGCTGAATTCTGCTAATGGGGCAAGCGGTTAGAGCAGGGTTCTGATCCAGATGCCGAAGCGGCTGGTGTAACCCACCATTACGTGCGCAACACTGCCATCCCCGTTGAGGATGTATGCCGTGGGGTAGCGGTCGACTTTGAACTGCCGCTGTAGCTGCAGATCGCCGGCGTAGATCGGTGTGGCGAGTTTGTCCTGGAAAGGTTTGAGTTCAGCGATGTTGTCGTAGTCGAGACCCACGGCGAGTGTCTGCACGCGATCGCTGCCTTCAAAAAAATTCAGCGCGTCCATACTGACTTTGCAGACGGCACACCACGGTGCGAAGAAATAGATGACGGTCTTCTTGCCTGAAGCGACAGGGATCTGCAGCTTTTCTCCGGACATGCTGGTCAGCGGCAATGATTGCAGAGGCGCAAGATTGCCGGTGCCGGGCGACTGGAAGTAGTTCACGACGGCCGCGAAAATAAAAAACCCAGCCAGGTAGATGAGGCCACGGCCTGCCTTTCTCAGCAGTTCACGCGGTGCGGGTAGGGCCATGGGTATATGATATGCACGAAACCAGCAGCTGTCCATATTCTTTGGGTGGTTGTTACAAGTGGGCGCGCGCGGCGAATGCGTCGGCCGTGAAGTGGGTGAATGCAGCGCCGCAGCAGAACCAAAAAGACCAACCGGTCAGATAACGCGCGGCCAGCCAAAGAGCCACGCGAGTTCAAGCGCCATGAGACCTGTACCCAAAATCGAACCGGTAATCACTTCGATGGTGCTGTGTTCGTTCATGCGCACGCGGCTCCATGCCGTGAGCAGTAATGCAGCCGTGCCTGCGGTGAGTCCGGGCATGCCGAACGGGTAAGCAACCGCCGGTAGCATACCGGCGATGCCTGCGCAGTGCAGGCTTACCTTGAGGCGCAGAGAAATCAGCGCGATCAGAATCACGTTGGGCAGACCGAACGCGAGTGTGGCGACGACGAGGCGACCAATCGCCGCGAGCACTGTGGGCGTGGCCTCCCACCGGATACCGGTTTCAGCAATGCCGATCGCGAGCATCACGGGTATGCCGACGAAGAGCGGGTTGAAGATGGCAGAGACCCAGTAGGCGAAGCGGTTCATATTATTCTTCAGGCGGAGTTGCTGACCCGTACCAGGCTTTGAGCCGGGCTGCGTAGTGTTCTTCGAAAACGGAGAGCGGCAATAGTAGGCGGTACTCTTGGAGAAATTCGAGGCGCTCCATCACGGTCAGTTGCTGGGAGCGACGAATGTACTCTTCTGATAATTCTTGCGTGACTTTCACTGCTTGCCTCGCTTCAGTGCCTTTAGCGCGATAAACAGGTGATGGGTTTCCCTGATAAACAAGAGTTATACCCGCGACTGAGAAAGCAGTTTTCATTGAGCGGATGTAAAGCCTGATTCCGTGGTCCTGGGATTATTTGCGGCCCGGGGATAGGCGGCGCAGTAGCTGGCGCCAGCCCATCTGCAGTGTCGCGCGCAGGCCAATAAAGAGCGAAACCGGTTCGAGCACCCCGTTCTTCAGCAGCGCCTGTTTGTCCCTGAAGAACACCAGCTTATCGGGATTGCGGATCACGTACGAATTGCCGACCCGGTCGTGACTGAAATCAAAAACCTGCAACGCATACGGTAGCCCGTCAGCATAGACGACAACGGCGAACGCGTTGTTGAGCCGTGCTGAGTAGTACTCCTTGCGGCCACCCTTGTCGCGCACCGCGAAGATAAACTTGGCGATGCGGCTTGGTCCGAGTATGGGTATCGACGAAGCCGAGACCTTGCCACCGCCGTCGTTGAGCATCACGGCATCGTGGCCGAGCATGCCTGCCAGCCGTCCGAGGTCGTTGCCCGCACAGGCCGCGAGAAACGCTGCAAGTAGCTGTTGCTCGTGGGCGCCTGGTGCATGGCGCGGCTTGTGCTCTTTACGCAGCGCTTTCTTAGCGCGGTGGAAAACCTGGCGGCAGTGGTCGCCGTTCTTGCGCACGATGGCGGCAATCTCTGCATAGTCATAGTCGAATATTTCGCGCAGGACAAACACCGCGCGCTCGACCGGGTTGAGCTTCTCCAGCAATAGCAGGAACGCATAGCTGACGGTCTCGCGCTGCGTGGCATCTTCGTGCGCCAGGTAGAGATCGGGCACGGGTTCGGGCAGCCACGGTCCCACATACGTCTCCCGCTTCTTGCGGGCGCTGCGCAGCAGGTCGAGCGAAAGCCGTGTCACTATCGTGGTGAGCAACGCCGCGGCAGAGCCGATCTTTTCTGCCGGCAGCTGCGCAAACTTCAGCCAGGCATCTTGCAGTATATCTTCGCTGTCGGCAAGACTGCCGGTCATACGGTATGCGACCGACAGCAGTCTCGGCCGCGCGGCGTTAAAGTGTTCCAGGTGGGTATGCATGTAAAGCTGCCGCGTCAGTGGTATTCTGCGTAAAGTGCCGGCAGGAAAAACTCAAAGTTGCCTACTTCTTCGATGTTGTGCCTGAGCCACGCGGATCCCATCGCGTAAGTGAACAGGCGCGGCCGAACCAGGTAGTTGAACAGCCAGCGGTGCGGCAGCGTATCGGTTCCTACGCGCATGTGCGAAACATAGATCGTGTCTGAACCCGAAGCGTGGAAATCGTGCTGCAGCGAGAATACCTCGGCGCCTGCGATGCGCCGTACGAGGCGAATACCTGTCTCGTTCAGTTTTTCCACATATTCGGTGCTGTCGACGAGTTGGCTTAAGTCGCCGCCAAATGCCTCGACGATGCGAAAGCTGGCTCCCTGACCGGCATCGCCGCGCGGCGACTGTCTTGCCAGCGCCCAATGGATATGGTCGACGGGGTGCCATACATGGTAGCGAGGGTATTCTTTCCCCTGGTATTGCATTGTACCGCCAATGTGTTCAAACCACCAGAGTAGCATTCGGGGTGTGACTCCCTTGATTGGCGCGTGCTCGATATCCAGTTCGTAGACATTACGCTCTGAGACAGCAAACCTGGTTTTTGCTGATTCAAGGGTCTTCATTTTCCAACCAAACTGGCGTGCGGGGGGAAGTTTCCATTTCATCGGTGATGCCTCACTTAATAACGTAAGCCTGCGGCAGTTGGATAGTGTAAAACGCGCCGCCGAAGCAAAGCAATATTGCAAGCGCCAGCAGAACTCCTTTCGTTATGAGCCCATAGGCGAGAATACGGCGGCGGGTTTCGTTGCCGCGCCGCAGGTATACGACCGCGGCGAGGTGCACGAAAACCGAGGTAACTCCGGCGAAGTAGTAGGGGTAGAAGTAGAATTTGAGCAGCGCGTTCTGCAGCACCGCCGACGCGAAGTAGAAGTTGGTATCGAGTCCCTGGAATAACCGGCCGACGAGCACCGCAGACACGTGCTGCAGCAGAAAGAGCGCGAGAGCAATGCCCGACCAGGCCCTGAGGTGGGGCCAAAAGCCGTAGCGCGTGCGGCGACCGCGGTAGACGAGTATGCTGCCCGTGACGATTTGCGCGAGCACTGCGCCGAGCAGTAAGGCTTCCACTGCCGTTGCGCGATAGAACGTGCGTAACGTCTTGAGCACCTGCGTGTGTGCCTCGATACCGGCAAACGCCACGAGGTGGCTGGCGAGGTGAACCGCGATAAACAGCAGCAGCAGAACCGCGCTGCCCCGGTGAATTTTGCGCAGCATCTTAACCTGCCTTCTCCACGAGTTTGCCGACGCGTCGCAGCGTGCGCGTCTTGCGCCACTGGTAAAATGGCAGCCGCGTCATGCCCTCAAGCCTGGGCAACAGCACTGTGAGCCTGCTGATCAACTCTTTGAAGATCGCCGCGCTCTTGCCGGTGAGCATGCGGTCGATCGGTTCGCCGGTGTGTTTGTCCAGGAACTGGATAATACCGTTCTTGCGGCCCAGGCTAATGCACTGGAAGGTGAAGCCATAGCGAAACACTGGCGGATTTTTATCCTTAAGGAGACACGCTGCCGCTTCGCCGGCGTATGTACCCATGGGCATCGCGGTTGCGCAGCCGGCATACACGATCTCGCGGCTGCCAAAGGCATAGGCCGCCGCATCGCCCGCGACGAGAATATTGCCGAAACCCTGCGCCCTTAGGTTTGCATCGACGAGTATACGCCCCGCGTCATCGCAGGCGAGACCACTCGCCTTCGCGAGCGCCGGCGGCCGAAAGCCTGTGCAGTCGACAGTCAACGTACCAGTAGAGTTCACCGCGACGCGTTCCCGCCTCGTGCGGTGCTTTATCTGCATTGCGTGTAACGTCCGCTGCAAATAGTCTTTTGCCCGGGGGGCCAGGTGGCTGCCCGGTTCTTTGTCATCGATAAGCGTGATATCTGCGCCGGAGAATTTTTCACGCAGCTCGGTGGCAAGTTCTAGACCCGTGAGGCCTGCACCCAAAATTTCAACCGCAATATTTTTGTGAAGCCGAAGCTCCGCCATCAATCGTGTCGCTGCTTCGTGAGCATTGATGTGCCAAACGCCGGGTTCTGTGTTGCGCGCCAGACCGCTGCCGAGCGCGTACACCAGCAGGTCATACTGCAGCATGCGAGTGCCTTCTGCTGTTTCGACCATCACGGCGCGACCGTGCGGGTCTAGTTTCAGCACGCGGCCCTGCAGAAAACCGATGCTGTGGCCCAGTATCTTCGCGAGCGGGCGCGTTTTCAGCTTTTGACCGGCTGCCAGCTGGTGGTTGCGTATGCGCTCGACGAAGAACGGGCGCTCATTAATGACCGTGATCTGCACGTGCTTGTCGCGCAGCCGCAGGCGTAGCGCGGCATTGACCCCCGCGTACCCTGCCCCGAGCACGACGGCATGTTTTGTTGTTTGTGGTTTCATACCCCCCTGACGGGGCAGGGGGGCCGTTTGTGACAGTCACGGTGAATTTTTTTGTCCGTGGTTAAACGGGCAGCGTTTTTCCATAGCGGCTACGGCATCCAGGTCACCGGGTTTTGCGCGCGCGAGCAGGCCGTCGCGTGTCTTGAGCCATGACTCTTCATCGCGGTTCTGCCCGAATTTGAATTTCGCCGTGATCGCCGCGGGCACAATCTTGGTCACGAGCACCGACCTGATGTTGCGCCGGTATTCGTCGTCGGCCATCGTGAACGGCTCATAACCCCCTTCGGGCTGCAGCTTCTGCATGAACGCGGTGAGAGCCGCGATCTTTTCGTCGCTGTCTTCGACAAACTCGGCCCGGCCGTAGACCATGACTGAGCGAAAGAATGCCGTCGCGGGGCAGGCAAGCCGGTCGCTCGTGAAGTACGACGGCACGAGCGCGACCTCTGCGGCGACCGCAAATGTCACGCGGTTATCTCCCTTGAGATCTTTGATCTTCTGCCCCAGCCGGCTCGAGTGGAAGTACAGCGCACCCCGGGTCCAGGCAAAGTTGAGCGGAGTGACCTGTGGAAACTCGGTTTCACCCCTGGTGGCGAGAAACCCGAAAGACATCTGCGCCAAAAATGCCTCGATTTCGGCCGGGTCGGCCTCGTTGTGTTCGCTGCGCCGCATCGGCACCGGTGATTGGAGTAGATTTTTGTCCATGTTAACCTCTCCCGCAATATAAGTCCATAACCTGGTTCAGTATAACTCCAGTTTTTTAATTTTTTACTGTACCAGTTGGATCGTCCCCTTTGCCCTGCCTGGATGCGCCTGGACCCTGACCTGTCGAAGCCGCGCGACAAGGTGCGCCCCCTTTTTGAGAGCCTGCGCCGCGAAATTCTCGCAGGGCGTTTCGCCGCGGGTGAATTGCTGCCGTCTTCGCGGCAACTGGCGCGCGAGCTCGGTATTGCGCGCGGTACCGTGAACCTCGCGATCGCGCAGCTCGCAGCCGAAGGCCTGGTCACGGTAGAACCCGCTGCGGGCGTACGGGTTGCGATCAAGGCTCAACCACGCAGGGCCGTAACGAAACCGGCTGAAATCCGCTTTTCGCAATGGGCTGAACGTTTGCCGCGGTTACCGCAGCACGGCCAGCCGGCGTTCTTCGCCACGGGCAGGCTCGCCGACGAATTTTTTCCCGAACGCGAGTGGCGACAGGCAGTGAAGGCCGGGCGCAACGAGGCCGATCTCTTGTCGTCGACGGTGGCGCTTTCGCCGGCAGGGTACTTGCCGCTCAGGAAAACGATCGCGGCGCACCTGCAGTATTCGCGGGGCCTGGCAGCGGGCGCCGAAAACATCGTGATCGTGAACGGGTCGATGCAGGCGCTCGCGCTCACAGCGCAGCTTCTGCTCGAGAAAGGCCGAACGGGCGCGTTTGAAGACCCGGGGTTCCACGGCATTCGTGCCGCGATCACGATGACCGGTGCGCAAGCGCTCGCGCTGCCGCTCGACCATCAAGGCGCGCAGGTACCGAAGCGTGCGGCGCAACTGCTGTTCTTAACGCCCGCGAGCCAGTTTCCCACCGGGGTGACGATGTCGCATGCGCGGCGCAGCGAGTTCACCGACTACGCGCGGCGGCACAACGCGTTTATCGTCGAAGACGAGTACGACAGCGAGTTCACGCGGCTTGCGAATGCACCGCAGCCGCTCAAGCTTATCGACCACGATGACCGCGTCGTCTACGTGGGTTCGTTTTCGCGCACCATGTTTGCTTCGCTGCGTCTCGGCTACTGCGTCTTGCCGCATGCACTCATGGAAAAATTCTTGCGCGCGCGGCAGTTGTACGATTCGTTTCCCCCCGCTTTAGCTGACCAGGCCGCGATGGCCGCGTTCATGCAGGCGGGGCACTACCGCCGGCACATTCGGCGCATGAACCGGGTGTACCGCGAGCGCCATGACATGCTCTTACGCGCATTGTCCGCGCAGTTTGCTGGTGCATTCGGGTTCTCGCCCTCGGCAGCGGGCTTAAGCCTCTATGGTCGCTGGTTAAAAAAGCGCAG
>JAXMHG010000005.1:0-228570 GCA_046346875.1 Turneriella sp.
ATCTCGCGGGCGGCGCTGCATTACTCGCGGCAGAGCAGCTCGAGCTGCGCGATGGCAGTTATACGCCGCTCGTCTTCAACAAGGCAGAAACGGAAACACTCGGCCTTATCGCGGGGACGAAAGAAGCCTGTCTCTGGTACAAGAACCTACAGGACTCACAAGCTCCCACACCGGAATAATGGCCTGGAGCGCTAACTGCTCAGGTCATTTATTCTTCTTTGAAAAACGGTAGTAGGTGACTTCGAAAAACCAGTAGATCACCATGAAGAAACGATGCCAGCGGTAGGGTTTGTTAATCGTGCGCCACAACCAGGTGTATCCGGCAGAGGCCATGAACGCAGGCGCCTTCTGGCGTGTGCCCGCAAGGGTGTCGAATGCGCCACCCACGTTGACGACGATCAAATCGCCCAGCTGGCTGCGGTTCTGCTCAATCCATTTCATACCGCGGTGGTAGCCCATGCCTACGAACAGAATATGGGGGTCTGTCTTGCGCACAGCCTCTAGTACCCGTGTTCCGGCCTCGCCTTTCAGGTAACCGTGGTGCCGCCCTACAATGCGCAGACCGGTGAACGATCGCCGAAAATTCGTGTAGAGTTTTTCGAGCACCTCGTCGCGTGAACCCAAGAGGAATACCGTGTATTCCTTGGCGTGCGCGATACGAATCAGGTTCATCGCGTAACTGACGGTTGAGATCAGTTCGGGCAGGGGTTGTCCCAGGGCCCGTGACATGTACAGCATGCCAGAACCATCGGGTAAGTTGATGAATGACTGGTTGGCCATTTCGAGCATGCGCTTGCGGAACCTGACCCAGACGTAGCGGTATGGATCGAATGGGAACACGAGCTGCGGACCAAACTGGCCGGTGGATTTACTCTTTTTTTCCCGCATCAGGTCGAGTGTGTGTATCGAGTGGGCGACGAGATCGGCCGAGGTCGCCTGGTAAAAAGGTATCTTGCCGAGCAGTACTTTGCGCGCCGGCAAAGATGACGTATCAATGTTCTTGTACTCGAGGATGGGATCCGAATCGTCTTTATTGGTTAATACGGGGTCGAGGGCGAAATCGTTTCTCACCGGGCTACCTCATGTAAGGAAGATTCTTCGCTGGCTGCTCTTGAAAAGTCCATGATTATGTCGCCTGTTTGAAGGCCGGCCGTCGGAACAGCCTGTCAATACTTAAGTCCCCCCGGCCGAAAAAAGCGTTAGCATTTTTCGGCCGGCGACGATGATAATCCTGAGGCCAAGGATGGCCTGACAATGGCCCAGCCATGTCCCTATGGGGCCTGGCTGGCAAACACGTTACAAGGAAGTAACTATGGCTCGCAGACTCGCGAATAAGGGCAGGCGTAATTTGCCCAAAACTACAGAACTCGGCCGGCGGTCGTTTTCTTCTACTGAAGCACGTATTCATGAATACAAGGTCCGCATACGGGACCGTGACTACCTCGAATTCGCCATCGACCGGATAGCGATCGAGTTAACGCACTTTCTCACGAAGTAATGCCTACGGCACTTTTTGAAAAGGTCCGTGCGCGCAGCACGCTCTTTCGGCCGTCGCTTCCGTCCAAGGACGACGCAGGGCGGTTCATTGCCGAACTGCTTAACCTGCTTTTTGCTGGCAGTCACCTGACCCAGCAGGAAGACCCGGCCGCCTGGATTGCCGAGCTCGCGACTCTGCAGGAAACACTGCGGCAGCTGTTGCTGCCGTTTGTCGAATCAGATAACCGGGCACGGGAAATCAGTTCCGATTTTTTTCAGGCACAGCTGCCCGTCATCTATGAAGTACTCTGGCAAGATGCCGAGGCCGCGTATGCAGGCGACCCGGCAGCACAGAACCTGCAGGAAGTTGTCCTGGCTTATCCGGGCTTTTACGGTGTGGCAGCTTACCGCATTGCTCACTATTTGCACAGCCTCGCCATACCAACGCTGCCGAGACTACTCAGCGAACACGCGCACGAAAAAACTGGAATTGATATTCATCCCGGGGCAAAAATCGGCCGGTCGTTTTTCATGGACCACGGTACGGGTATTGTCATCGGTGGAACTTCGGTGATCGCCGATAACGTCAAAATTTACCAGGGTGTCACACTGGGGGCTCTCTCCGTTGACAAAAGCCTGGCCAGTACAAAGAGACATCCTACAATCGAAGAAGGTGTTGTGATCTACGCCGGGGCTACGATTCTGGGGGGCGATACTATCATCGGTCGCAACTCGGTTATTGGCGGCAATACCTGGATTGTCGAAAGTGTGCTGCCCTATTCAGTAGTTTACAACAAGAGCTCGAGTCGCGTCAGGCCGGCCAAAGAAATGTCTGACGTGATAGATTTTTCTATCTGATCAGACTCTTTTGGCAATGACGACCAAAGCGGTTCTGCCTTTGAAAGGCAGGGCACCCGTGATTGTCTCAATCATGATTACCCGCCCGTTTCTGAGAACCATACGCTGCCTGATGGGTGGCAGGAATTCTTTCTGTTCACTTTGCAGTAGCTGCTTCATGCGTTCAATGATGACTGGCTGTTCGTCCGGGTGCGCATAGTTCAGGGAATTCATGCCCACAAGCGATGCCGCGTTCTTCTCTCCGAGCAGTTCGGCTGCGGCAGGGTTGGCGAACAGGATGATGCCTGACTGGTGTATCAGGACTGCATCAGAAATGCAGTTCACAATTTTGTCATAGCGCTCTTCGCATTCACGCAACTGTAATTCAATCTGTTTGCGCGACGAAATATCGGTCACCAGGGCCAAACCCCCATTGACATTGCCTTCTATATCCGTAATCGGGCTCGTGCTCATCCAGACATCAATGGGGTGCCCGTCTTTATGCAGCAGTATACCTTCGTGTCCTTCGGTAATACCGGCATTGCGCCTTTCGAGTTGCCTGCGGCCAAAGTCCAGCTCAGAGGAGCGCATAAAGTCAAAGAATGATTTTCCCAGCATATCTGCCGGGTTGTAGCCCAGCATTTCAGCCATGCGGCTGTTCACAAATGTAGTTACTCCTCCAGAGTCAATTGCCCAGACACCTTCGCTCGCAGTTTCCACAAGTCGCTCGAAGTCAATCGCACTCTTGCGGGCTGCCTGGTCTGCGGCGCGCCGCCGTGATTCTTCGCTGCGGTATGCTTCAAGCAGTTGCGCGTTCTTTTGCAGGGCTGCCCGCCGCTCGTTAAAGACCGTGGCAAGTGCCATGCCGACTGTCGACAGTGTCACCATAAACAGCCAGATGTTCGCAAAGTTTATCGCACGGCCATCGGGTGTCTTGCCCGCTGCTGTGCTACCCGCCAGCGCAAACGCAATGACTATGGTGGTAACCAGCAGGGTGGCATGCCGGCCAAAGCGCGTGGCTGCCCAGGCGACAAAAATGAAGAATAAGAATGCCCGTGGATATGACGCTGCGCTTTCGCCTGGTGTGCCCAAAAAAAGGTAGCTTGCGACCACGGTCAGCGCAAGTCCCAGTATGGCTTCTAGCAGGCGTTCGCGGTAGAACCAGCCCTGCGGTAGCCTGCGCCAGATAAGCAGCAGCGGGGTCAGCGAAAGAATACCAAAAGAGTCGCTCATCCACCATTCCTGCGCATTAAACCAAAACGGTGTCGCACTTTGCGAAACAAAATGGAGCGTGGTTGCAGCTATCAGCGCAGCCGGAACTGGCAACAGTACTCCGGCAAAAATAATAAACCTGATGTAGTCGGGCGACTTATCGAATGCAATATCTACCCGTGCGAGTCGCAAAACAATCAGACGGGCAATCAGGATCTCAATGACATTGGCTGCAGTGAAAAATGCCTGCGCCCAGCCCTTGCCGGGGTCGAGCACACCTGCTATTGTGCACGAGATCAGAGTTGCCCAGGCGTAACCATAACCGCCGGCCAGTACCGCAGCCAGCGCAATGCCGGTTGCCGGCCGAAAAAGCGTAACGAGGCCAACAGAAGAAAAATAATAGGGAGCCATGAGGGTGGTAGTGAGATGTACGGTGATGAAGGCCAGGTAGAACGCCGCGCGCGACAGCAGCGAAGTACGGCTGAACTGCATCTCCATGCACCCACTTGCCGGCTTTGCCTGCTAAGTAAAGGCAAAAGTTGCGGCGGTGCCGAATTGCTTGCCGGGCATGATTGGGTAGTCAGTCTGACCCGATGAAAATTCACCACCTGCAGACGGGCACCTTTTGCCCCTTCGGGGGGCCACTGATGCATGACCGCGGCATCGGCGGCGGCGAGGCGCACCTGCTTTGCCATTCGCTGCTCGTCGAAACCGACGACGGGCTTGTTCTCATTGATACCGGTTTTGGCACAGAAGACATCGAAAACCCGCATGAACGTCTCGGCACTGCTTTTGTCACCCTGGTAAATGCGCAGCTGAAGCCCGAACTCACCGCGGTGCGGCAGATCGAAGCGCTGGGCTTCAGCCGCAACGATGTGCGGCACATTATACCGACACACCTGGATCTCGACCACGTCGGCGGCCTGCCGGATTTTCCCCGTGCCAGGGTGCACGTCTACGAAGATGAATACCTTGCCGCAATGCAACCGCGCACATTCAATGAGAAACAGCGCTACCGCGCAGCGCACTGGCGGCACGGCGTGGATTGGCAGCGGTATACACTCGAAGGCGAAGCGTGGTATGGTTTTCCCGCTGTACGATCGCTGCTCGGCGCCGGCAAAGACGAAATTCTGATTGTACCCGTCACGGGTCACACACGCGGGCATTCGGCGATTGCAGTGCACGGTGAAAATGGCTGGCTCTTGCACTGCGGTGACGCGTACTTTCACAAAGGCCAGGTTGACATCGCGCATCCGCATTGCCCGGTCGGCCTCGAAGTATTCCAGCGGCTCATGGCGGTAGACAACGATGCGCGGGCAGAAAATGTCGAGCGCCTGCGTACACTGCGTATAGAACACGGGCACGATGTGACACTGTTTAGTGCGCACGACAAAGACGAATTTGAACAGCTCGCCGCTAAAGCAGCAGTATGAGTGCTTTCGGCGCCACACTCCAGCGTTCGGTAAACGCCTTCTTCAAACGTTACCTGCCGAATGCGGGGTTCACGAAATTCCTTCTGGGAGTCAGCGAGTACTACTGGTTCTCCCGCCAGGTGTTCCTGTCTGGCCTGCAGCTGCGCGGAAAACACCTCGATACGTTTGTCCGCGTTGTCATCAACCAGGTGCGCTTCACGGGCTCGCAGGCATTGCCGATGCTCTCCCTGATTGCCCTCTCGATTGGTGGCACCACGATTATCCAGGCGACCACCTTTTTGCCCAAGCTTGGCCAGGATAACTTCATCGGTAACCTGCTCAAGCTCGTCATTGTGCGCGAAGTAGGGCCGCTCATTACCGCGATTATTGTGCTTGCACGTTCGGGGTCTGCGATCACGGCTGAAATGTGCACACAGAAAATGCACCGCGAAATCGACGCGATGGAGATGATGGGTATCAATCCACATCTGATCATGGTTCTGCCGCGCCTCGCCGGTGGCGTGATCTCTGTCGTACTGCTGATTATTTACTTCGACGTGATTGCCATCATGGGAGGCTACCTGATCTCTATGACGGTCACCTCGTTTCCCTTTTCGACTTTTGTCGATCACCTGGCCCGCTCGATTTCCATGACTGACTTGTTGTCAACGCTGATGAAATCTATACTCTCGGGAATCGTGATTCCGCTGACGTGTACCTACTACGGCTTCAAACCACAGTCCCTGTTCCAGATACCGATCTTTGTTTCCAAGGCAGTGATTCGCTCGTTGTTTATCGTCTTTATCCTGAACGCCTTCGTCTCGGTGCTTTTTTACCTGTAGGAGCTCATGCGTTACGTTGCCTGCCTGCTGCTTCTCGCTTCACTCGCAGGGCCGGTTACAGCTGCAGCGCCTGCCCGTTTTGTGCCACCCGAAGCAGCACAACCGGCACCTGCCTGGCAGCTGGCTGCCGCCGATTTTCTTCTGCCGGGTTATGGCACCTTTCGGCACGGCGAAACCGGTTATGCGGCGTTCTATTTCACCAGCAACCTCGTGAATCTTTCACTCGTCTACCTTGCCTGGCGCAACTGGCGCTTCTATGAATCTGCCTATGACGCCGCATCTGTGCGCCAGGCCACAGAGCCCGATACCCTGTACTTCAGAGATCCCACTGGTGGCAGCGACTACCTTTCACTGCAGGATATTCGTAACCGCGCAGAACGCGGGCAGTTGTTTTTCGCTGTATCGATTGCGGCAAATGTTGCGTTACGCCTGCTCAGCGCGACGCATACCTGGAATCTTGCCGACGCAGCACGCAGGCAGGCAGGCCCGCGCTATGAATTTTATCCCGATACGAGCGGTGGCTTCCAGGCGCGGGGTGGGTACTATTTTTATTTTTAGTGATCCCGCTCGCTAAAGAATTAATTAACGGGCACTTCGGGTGATTTGTATATCGTCGCGTCACCCTTCGATAGGCTCAGGATGACGCTGGATTGTTTTCGTCGCACTGAGCCGGTCGAAGTGCGCGTCGAGCCACCCTTCGATCGACTCAGGGTGACGGTGAATTTTTGTTTCGTCGCACTGAGCTTGTCGAAGTGCGCGACGCGTCACCCTTCGATACACTCAGGGTGACGGTGAATTTTTGTTTCGTCGCACTGAGCCTGTCGAAGTGCGCGTCGAACTACCCTTCGATCGACTCAGGGTGACGGTGAATTTTTTGTTTCGTCGCACTGAGCTTGTCGAAGTGCGCGACGCGTCACCCTTCGATACACTCAGGGTGACGGTAGATTCTGTCCTTGTATTAACCCGCAATTCCTGCGGACAGTACTTGTCGAACCGCAGCGCGCGAATATTTTGGTCTACCCAGTGTGGCTATGCGTCGATTTAGCGTCTACATATTGAGATGTTCAGATGGAAGTTTCTACACGGGGGTCACGAGCAACCTTGCTTTACGCTATCAGCAACATATGTCTGGTACTGCTGGCACTGGCTATACGGCAAAGAGATTACCTGTCGAGCTGGTATTTAGTCAGGAATTTGCTACGGCTCATGCCGCAATTGCAGCTGAAAAAAAGATTAAAGGTTGGCGCCGTGAAAAGAAGCAGGCATTGATTGAAGGTCGGCTAAGTGATTTGCCAGTGCTTTCAAAGCGCGGGCCGCGTCACCCTTCGACTAGCTCAGGGTGATGGTGGATTATTTTCGTCGTGCTGAGCTTGTCGAAGCACGCGACGTGTCACCCTTCGACGGGCTCAGGGTGACGGAAATTTATTGATTGTTCTTCGCGTTTGTCGCCATCTTTGTATAGTACGCCTTCACGTCGTACCACGGCTGGCCCATGTAAGAGAAGTTCGTCGCCTGTATATGGTCGACGCCCGTTGTGAGAATGCTATACGAAGGACCTCCCATCCAGGTGCCCCACTTCTGCGAAGACAGCGGCACAACGCCGTCGTTCTCGCCGCCCTGGCCGTTAAAGAGCCCGCCCGTCCAGGTGATCGGGAAAACCAGACCCATCAGTGGATGCTGTATCAGGTCGGGCAGGGTGACCCGCGAACCGTAGGAGTAGTACTTCACCCCGGTCATGTTCGGGTTCGCCGCATTGAGCGCGTTCACACCTGACACGGTGAGCGAGGCAGTCATCGCCTTGAGGTCTTGCTGTGTCTTACCGTAGACCAGCTTCGAGAGTGTGTTAACCAGTACATTGACGGTTGGCTGCAACCACGACGGGATCACAGCAAGGGTAAAATCCGCCACAGGCGTGCCGCGATTAACGCCATTGATGGAAGTCATCGTCGAAACTTTCGACGCCATACCCAGCGAGCTGATCATGTAGCGAGACACCAGCGCTCCCTGCGAGTGCGCAATAATATGCACTTTCGTGTAGCCATTGGCTGCCATCCACATGTTGATCAGGTTTTTCTGGTCGTTTGCGCGGTTCACCACCGACTGGACCGGGTTCGTGCCCGGCGTCAGCACGGCTGCTCCCTGGCTGCGCAGGTGTTCATCCATTCCTCCCCAGTATTTAATGAGGCCACCCGCCAATCCCAGGCTATCATCGAAGCCAAGAATACCATGCGAAAGCACGATGGGGTAGCTGCCAGCCAGCGGTTTCGAGGTGCTGCCCGACCCGGCAAATAGGGGTGAAAGAAGGAGTGATGTCGCTATTAATGAGGAAACTGCAAATTTCATGAATTCTCCGCTGACGAACTGATTCAGGATATACCCGTGGTTAACTAGTAAAGGCCGCCGAGCTGTTTGCGGTGCCAAAAAAATGCAATTCTTCAGCACTGCACAAATCATTTACACTTGTTTACTTTTTTTGGCACTCTAAACTTCCGATGGATATATAGTTGTATACAGGGCTAGTGTGGCCCGGGGTATGCGCACGGGTATAAGAAGCCGTGTCGTGCATTTACCCCGGTTCACGTCTAACTCGAGATGAGAGAAATGCTGCAGGAGACAACAATGAGCAAATTTAAGAGGCACCTGAAGGTTGGTCTGCTACTGGTAGTAGCGGCTGCTTTCGCACTGAATTGCGCAAGGGGTTCAAAGACACCTTTCGCCCAGAATCTGGAAAAGGATGCGGATAAGCCCGCGCCCACCTACAGCGAATTGGTAGCGCTTATTGGTCAGGAGAAAGCTGACAAACTGTATGCCGGAATCGGTCAGGATAACCTGAACGTTCTGTTTTATGGTATTGGTCAGTCGAATATGGTGCAGCTCATCAATGCCGTTACCCAAACAGACCCCAACGCCACCGACAAGCTGGTGACGCTTATTGGAAACGATTTCATCTCGGGCAACGGCCCCGGCTCGCGCGCCGGTATTGGCGCAATCATAACGCTGTTCTTAATCAAAGAAATTGACAACCAAATGTCGATAAACCTGTCCGCCAATCTTGTCGCAGCAGCCCCGCCATCCGGGAATAACACCGTTCTCAAGCTTGCGCATTTGATCAATAACGCCACGGTAACTGCGGCAGACCTTGACGCCAAGCTGGTAGCGATGATGGGGCCCACTGGCTTTAACCTGCCGCGTAACCTCAGTACGGGGTCAGGGTTGCTCGTACGCCTCTCTAAAGTTGTGGCACATGTTGATTATACGGTAAACCAGACCACAAAATTGAATACCGTAATTTCAACCCTGACGGCTGCGGACGTTATCAACAAGTTGGCTCCGCTCGTTTCTTATCAGTTTGGCTCGATCGCTGACACCACATGGGGCAACAAGCTTGTTGAAACGATGCAGACCTCTTCTGCCGCTGACCTCGTTACTGTGCTGCAGTCGCCTACAGGGGTAACGGCTGCGAACGTCACGGCAAAAATGGGTCCGCTGTTGAACGAGGTAGATAACTGCACCAAGCTTGGTTATACGATAACTCAGGTTGGCCTTGCAGCGAACCTGCCGACGCTGATCAATATCATCAACAACGTCACCAACCCCGTTCGAATGGGGCAGTTGATTAACCGTATCGAGAACCCGGCTTCCTACACGGCAATACAGACAGCCGTGAGCCCGCAAAACTGGATTGGCGGCTCGCAAACCTTCGGTTCACCGACGCTTGCCGCGCCGTATGGCACAGCAGGCACGGGCGGAGCGATCAGTGTGACTATCGCTGGTGGCATTGTTACGGGCTTTTCTGGTATTACTGCAGGATCCGGGTATCATACCGACTTAACTTATACGAACGTTTTCGCAGGGTGCAGCGCACAGCCTGTCTTGCGCCTGGCGGTTGTTGCGGGTGCTTTGAGCACCACTCCGGCCAATCACATTATCGCGAATGCAGGTACTGGTTGCAATGACGGGTCATTTGCGCTTACGCTTTCTGACCCGGTCAACACCAGTGGTATGGCCCGCTTGGTGACCATGATCAACACGCTTCCAGCGGCAGAATACTACAAAGTTCTCAATCTTGTCGATGCTGTGACCGAAATGGACAAGCTCGTGATGCTGGTTCAGGACGGTAAAGCAACGGCTGACCTGGTGCAGATGCTCGACGCTATGACGCCGAACACGCAGGGTGCGGGCTGTACGGGCATCCTTACAGTAACAGGTGGTACACAAGATACGGCTGCGGCAACGGCAACCGGCTTTGTATCCGGCGGTGGCTTGGCATATATCAACGTCACGAACGTTGGTGATTACACTGTTGCGCCGACCGGAGTAACAGATGCCGGCTGCGGTGCTGTTCCGGTTACGGTGACGACTACGGGCGTTTCTCCGAATATACAGGTCTCGATGATCGCCATCAACACCCTGCCCGTGAACAGTATGGCGCAATTGCTGCAGAATATTGACATGGTCAATATTCCCCGCCTGCGCGAAGTGGTGGATGGTCAGCGCATTTTTAATAACACGGGAACCCAGGCACCAGCTGCGACTGCAGGCACTTACCTCCAGAAGATGGTCACTCTGATCACGAACCTCGACCAGACGCTTGAGGGTCCACTCAAGGTTACGCAGATGATCAATGGTGTCACTAACACCGACAAGATTATCGATCTTGTTTACCAGGTGACAAACACCAGTAACCTTTCGAGCATTATCAATCAAATCTTCAGCGCTTCGCTCGGTACTGGTTGCAGTGATGCTCCGGTCTCAGCCTACGATGCGTCATTCGCGGTGTGCGATAACCTGGGCGGAACAGTCACAGCGGGCAACGGCTTCGTGTACGGTCCAAAGAATAACGCCGTCAATACGCTTGTCTATGTGGTGCAGAACGTCACCAACTCAGCTAACCTGGTGGCGATGATCAACGGTGCCTCACCGACGCAGATGAAGGATCTTATTAACCACGTGTCGGTAGGTTCACAGGTTGAAGACCCAGCTTCTGCGCTCTGTGCTACCTGCACAGGCGCCGCGGCCGCAACAGCAACAAACAGCGCTGCAGGCATGAAACTGGTTAAGGTGATCGACTACCCAGGCCTGAACCCGCACGACCTTTCATTTGTGATCAATAATGTCAGTGCGGTCGTCAAGATGGCCAAGCTGATCAACCTGATGCGCATTGGGCAAACGACAACAGGGCTTATGGGCCCAAATACTGAAGGTACCGGCAAGCTGGGCCGACTGTTGCAAAGCACCCTGAGCCCGGCAGGCAACTGTTGGGGTGCTGACAACGCTATCGTTGGCGTGACTGGCCTGGTTGGTGGAACCGGCTATACTGCCGGTGCGACCGTGACTTTCACGGGTGCTGGTGGTACCGGCGCAGTAGGGGTCGCAACCGTTGATTCAGCTGGTGTCATCACAGCGATCAACGTTGCCAATGACGGTCAGAACTATGGTGGTACAGGTGTTACTATTACCCCAGTCAGTGGTGGCGCTGGTGCTTCGGCCACAGCCGTAATCGGTTCTTGCGGTACCACAAGGGGGCTTCAACAGATAAACGGCACGAACCCGATGAGTAATATTGGTAAGGGCAAGGTTGTCAATATGATCGATTACATCGCCGGTGCAAGCCATACAGCCGCGATGACGCAGCTGGCCTACGTGGTGAACAATGTGAATGATGTGACCAAACTTGCTGACATGATCAACAAGGTGCCACGTTCAAGCAACGTTGTTGCCCTGCTCAACGCGATTATCGATCCTGCCAACAATACCAGCACGACCGATTTGGTGAACCTGCTCGACCAGCTGCCGACGGCCGAAATACACAAGCTGACGGGCCTCGTGCAGCAGCTGAACTCAGCGGTAGAAACCGGCTCCGACACGCTCGCGCAGGCAGACCAGAACCTTGTCGCCCAGCTGATGGCACCTTATGCAACCGAAACACTGGCATCAGGTGCGCTGACTTCCATTTCGAATGGTTCACCTGGTGTGGTTACCTGGGCGGGGCATGGTTTGACTGCTGGCCGTCAGGTTATGCTTTCCACTGCGGGTACTCTGCCTGCGCCACTTGACCCGGGTCAGCTCTACTACGTGGCGGCAACGCCAGCGCCTACGGCCAACACGTTTAGCCTCGCTCTGGTACCTGGCGGTGCCGCGATCAACACAACGACTGCAGGGGCAGGTGCACATTCAGCTGTCTCAAATCAGCCAACAGCGACCTCGGGAGTTGGAACCACGCGCATGACGCAATTGCTCGGTTCTCTGCCGATGACAAACGGCACTGGCACGGGTTATCCCGGGCTTCCCACTCCTCCGCCTACCATTTCGTTCGGTGCTGGTTGTACTACAGTGCCTACCGCAACCGCGACCGTGGCGAGCGGACAGGTTACACGCGTTGACTTTACGTCAAATGTGGCGCCGAACGACGCTCCAGAGTGTACTGCAGCACCGAGCCTGGCGCTCGCCGGTGGCGCTGGCACGGGAGCCGACATCGACGGGGTCATGCCTTTTTGGGCTAGCCGTTATGGCGCGAACTATACGGGCACAAACCTAAGCGTCGCGTCGCTCTATGTTACTAACGGTGGCTCCGGCTATACCACGGCACCTACCGTTACTACAACCGGATGCAACTACATTACCGCGACGACCCATATAAACGGTCTCTCAAGTATTGACGTCACTGGTGTCGGTGCTGGCTGTACTTCAGCGCCAACCGTAACAATTTCTGGTGGGGGAGGTGCCACAGCGACTGCGCTCGTAGCAGGTGAGCTCGGTACAGGTGCAGTCACAGTGCCGACAGGCACGGCCGCGCTAGTCGCACCGACCGGCGGCAGAAATTACGTTGCTACTCATTCCTGCCCAATCACGGGCGCAGGTGGTTCAGGCGGCCTCGCAACGATCACGACGGTGGGTGCAGGCGGTGCCATTACTGCCCTCAATGTGACCGCCGGTGGCTCGGACTATATTTCGGGCCAGACGATCACAATCGGCGGGGCAGCTAGAGCTTACGCTGTGGTGAGCGCTACCGGTGTTGTCGCCGCAGGTGCTGGCAGTATCTCGGTGAGCCACACAGGTTGCGGTTATACTGCTATTCCGACGGTTACGGTTGAAGGTTGTACGGTTAACCCGACCGCGACAGCGGCATTGAACGGAACGGGCGGAGTCGGTACGATTACCGTCACTGTAGCCGGTTCGGGTTGCCCGCGCAATCCACGTGTGATTATTACAGACGCAACCGGTACCACGCATGGTGACGGCGCAACTGCTGTCGTCGGCAACATTGTCAACGGTACCCTGGTCGGCGTCAGCATGTCGGCTGCCGCTGACAACCTAGCGAACGTTCTGGCTAACACCGAGAAAGCGCCGCTGTACACCGCGATCAATTATGCTTCGAATCAGCCTAACATTTCGGCGCGCGAGGCTATGATTCGCCTGCTGCACCACGGCGTGGTCTATTCTGGTACTACATTTCCGGGGGTTGGACCAGCGCACCTCGGTTACAACGTCATGGGTGGTATCAACAGTGGCACTGCAATTTCAACCGTCATCACAATGATGAACGCTGATACGATTAGCCTTGCCGACCTCGATGTGCTGATTGGCTGCGCCGACAGAGTGTTCTACGGCCCAACCTCGAACACAGACTTTGAGGCTGCCTGTCGGAACATTCTCCAGTGGTAAGATTTCTTCGGTGGCTTTAGATGCCAGGAGGGCCGCGATGCGGCCCTTTTTCTTTTACGGATTTTGCTGCATTGTCGCGAGTTTGTGATGCGGACCGTCCGATATTAAGAGTGCAACACGCCATGCGTCTTTTTTCAGTCATTACTCTTCTGCTCATGCTTTCTTCGCGGCTGTTCTCAGAGGCGCGCGTGTCGGTGGGTTATGGGCTGCAATTGTCGTCGATGCTAAATACGATGCTCGACCCTGCTGTGGCCGCTCTTGTGCTCAATAGCAATGGCCGGCCGCTGAAGGGGCAGAGTGCCGGTACGGATTACCAGGCTAGTTGGAGCGGTGCGACAGATGAAATGCCGGCTCTGGCTGCATTGGTTAGCCTGCCTGAGCTACGGCTGAGCGCGGACTGGAAGCGCAAGACCTGGTCGCCCGGCGTCTTTGCTTCGCTAACTGGAATGGTGCCACAAACGCTATACTATTATACCGGTGCCTATCAACTCACCGAAGGGCGAACCTGTTCAGGAATAGATTACGCGAATTGCCCCCTGGCCGCGCTAAACTTTGTTTCGAGTTCAGGCAAGGGCTCGTATGAGACGGAAGTCCGGACAAATCTGCGTTCATTCGCCGGCACGATAGGCTTTAGCCTGGCAAAAAATTTTGCAGCGCTTGCCGGTGGTGATCTGTCAGTACTGTATGAGCTGGGCATATCCATGCAGACTTTCACAGCAACTACACAGTTTACGTCGGTGCGATGTTCTAACGGGGCTCCGCCGCCTTGTGCTCAAATTAATCAGTTGCGGGTTGGGCAGGGGGAAATGTCTACAGTGACTCAGTATGCCTACGGACCTCATTTGGGCATAACGGTTCGCTACGAGCGGCCCAAAAGTTGGTGGTTCGTCGAGTTCGGTGCTTCTGCCACACTGCTGTTCGGCCGCTTGCAGCATTCGGGTTACACCAATTTTGTCGCTAGTGGCACCGTGGCATTTACGCAAACAAGCACAGCGCTTGGCGTTGATGCTGTGCAGGATTTTTTTGCAGTGCTACCAGCGCTGAGCATCAGGGCAGGAATACGGTTGTGAAAAGGCTCAGCGCAGCGTCTAACCTGGAGTGCGTCAGGCGAGCCGTCACATTCTTACCGGGCGCGAGCAGGAGCTTCAGCTGATGGTACATCTTCTGTTGCAGGCAATGCGCGCACAGCGGGCTCTTGTGTATACTTCGGCCATATTCTTCTCGACGGTGCCGCTTATCGCCGAAGAGAAAGCTCCCCCAGTGCCTGCGGCTCAGCCCGACGAGAAGGGCAGTGTTGCGCGTCCTGATTTTTTTGACGAGGCAACGCAGTTGCCGGCAGAAAAACTGCCGAAGCGGCGGAGCTTTTTCACGGTGGGTTTAGGCTCGCGCTTTGTACTGAATGACACGCAGGGGTTATCGGATACCCGGCAGTTCGCGACGGATAATATTCTGCGCCCGAACGAAGCTATCTACAAGGGCAGTGGGGTCAGCCTCACAGAACACGGCAGTGCCTTTACGCTCGAGCCAGCGTTGCGCGCCGAATGGGAGATCCCGGCCAGCCACTATAGCTGGCTCAGCATGCTCTGGTCCATGGAAGGTGGCTATTCGCCCGCGCGCGAATTTCTGTCTGCTGCCGGCAATTTTCGCTATCAGAACGCGCAGGCGGCCAACGTGGCGTTGACTGACCTGACCTATACCGGCAGCCTCAGCGTAACCGAGCGCCGCTTCAACCTGACGCCGATGTTTGGCCTGGGGGCAGAGTACACGAATGGCTGGTTACAGGGGCTGAAAGAGACCTACCTGCTCGCCCGTTTCTCTTTCGGCGCCATGTTTGCGAGTGGCCAGCGCCTCTATACGCTCTCCCTGGCCCCACAGTACGTCGGGGCGGTTAGCGATACTTATGCCATCCAGAGTGAGATTACGCAGTCGCACACGCTGTCTGTACTGCCAGCGGCCCGGGCTGAAATCGGCGCGCGGGCGCGTCTGTCTGCGCGGCTGCACATTGCGCTCCTTGTCTCGGTGACAGCGGTTTATGGCAATATCAGCTGGGAAGGCCAGGGATATTTTGCTGAGCGGGCAGGGGCCAATGCAGATAGAAATATTTACCAGAAAGTAGTTTCCGGCATAGCCGATCAGACCTACCTTGGCCTTGCCCCAGCAGTTTTTTTGGCACTCTCGACTGAGTTATGAACATAGTAAATAAACACGTGTTCACTAATTTGATCCGGCTATTGTCGGCAGCCTTCGCTGCGTCCGCGTTGGTCTGCCTTTTTGTGCCCGGGTCGACCTATGCCCAGGACGGCGGAACGATTCAGCTCAAGAAGAAAACCGTGAAAAAGCGTATCGACGCCAAGGGTAACCTGATCACCGAAGAAGCGCTCGTCGAAGACCTCTACAACGAAACGAACATTGGCTCTATCGCGCAGCTCGACCCTCGCGCGAACCGTGCCTTCTTTACGCACACCTGGTACATCAAGGCATCGACCACCGTGAACTACTTTAATCTCGGTTCTGAATTCCAGGGTGTGATTAAGCAGATTGAAGGCGCCTTCGGCGGAGATGCGCTGAACATGAAGCTGCTCAACGTGAATGCCGATTTTTCGATGAGTACCGGGCAGAAGGTGCAGCGTGCGCCAACTTACTTTCTGCCTACGGGTAACCTCGCGCTCGGTTTCTATTTCGGCAAGCACCAGGTCGAGCTCGAATTCGGCCTCGCGGGTCTCGTTCCGCTGAAAACCATTGACCTTGATACAACGATGACACTGCGCGACCAGACAGGCGGCTGTTCGGGCACGGCCTGCCAGTTAGCAAACCTGGGTTTCGTTGACCCGACTTCGCGCACCGGTCAATATTCGTTCAGAATGACAATGAACGAAGACGTCTGGATTCTGACACCTTCACTCGCATACGACTATGTTTTTCTCACGCGCAAATGGGGGCGTATGAGTCTCGGCGGTGCGGCGGGCGCGATGATCCTCTCGACATCGCAGCAGATTGCCTTCAAGGCTGTTCGTACTGACCCGATCACGCCGACCCCGCCGGAAAAACCCTTTGAATCACGCGTTCTGCAGGGCAGTGCAAACTCGACCAACGTGACGGACATCGGTCCGATTTTTCGTATGCACGTCACGTACCGGCCGCCGCCGATGACGAAGTTCTGGAACACACAGATGGAAGTGCGTCTCGGCGCGAACTATGGTTTCGTATACCTCAACCGCGACGTTGACGGCGTCGGGCAGGCAGTTCTTGGCGATACACTCTACGGCACTTTTCCTCTCACGTCTCTCGGCTTTAAGAGCAAAGAGACAAACAAATTTGAAATGCTGGGTGGCTTCATCCAGGTGGGGATTGTCTTCTGATGAAGAGGTTCGGCACAGTATCGAGTGTCGCTCTTTCACGCGTTACCCGTGCCGCGTGTGCTCAATTTCCAATGTCATGGTTCGACATGCTCTGCAAGCAGAGACTACGTCGCACCATGACGGCTAAGGCTTTCGTCGTGCTGGTCATGCTCAGCCCGTCGAAGCATGACCAGTTATTTTCGCAGACACTCAAGCCCGCAGCAGAGGGCAACGCTCCAGCTGAGGCCGGCCCTGCCGGACCGATGGATTTTCCTGCTCCCGGCGAAGCGCAGGGAATAGGCAAGATGCCCAAGGGTGACGGCGCGCTGGCACAGCTGCGCAAGAAATATTTCTACCTGGGTGAGCTCACCTGGCGCGGCGGTATTGTGCTGGCGAACGAGACGACCGACTGGGCAGAGGGAAGAAAAAATTCCATCGAACAGGATATATTTCGCCAGGCCAGTACGTCCAATAACTCGAGGAATGTGAGCGTGCCCATGGCGCAGAACAGCGCAATGAACTACATGGTCGGTATCGAAGGCCTGCTCGGTGTCAACATTGACCAGCTGCCGGGTTTGCGCAATGCACAATGGGCGAAGGACAAGAAGTTCCTGCGCATAGGCTTTCATGGCTATATAGCTCCCCTCTACAAAAACACCACGCAGACTGTTGCGGGGGATTTTGCTTATTATGATGCGCTGGCGCTCACTCCCACGCGCACGTATCCGGGTTCGGTCCAGGTTGACGAGAGCCTGCTGACGTTCTCGCCCGGCATGAGCTTCTTTTACTGGTATGAGCGTGGTTTTTTCGATCACAAGCTGATGCCCTATGCTGGTTTTGAAGTGGGACTTTCGATTGTTTACGGTAAGCGCAAGTATGCGATGAATGCCGCCACTTTCACGACCACTGAAATAGAGGGGGGGACTCCCACTCAAAAAACCTATTCTGTTGAGGCGAACCTGCAGGAAAGTATCATCAATGACTTTGGCTTTCGCTTTATGCCGGCTATCGGTTTTCAGTACCACATCAAGAGCGGGCATTACCTGGATCTGCGCATCGGTTACCAGCTGCAGGAGTACAATGTCACCCTCAACCGCAGGGGTTCCCTGACCGAGACGAAAAAAGACGCGAACGGCAATTTTGCCGTGACATGGAGCGAAGACTTTCTGGTTAAGACCGAAAGCCGCAAACTTTCACAGAGTGGTATCGTGATACTTTTGGGTTATACAGCGGGGTTATTCTGATGGTTCGGCTGCGCTCACCACAGGTGCGAATATTGACTCGCATACGCTCGTCCATATTCGCGATTGCCATGTTGCCGTTGCTTGCGGCATGCCTTGGTCGCGCAACCCCGCCTGACCAGGTAAAACTGACGCAGGCGCAGAATGAAGTTCTCGGTAAGTTCGCACGCCAGGTTGGCGAGCGCGAGCTCAACATTCTGCTCAAAGACCCGAACGATACGACGCTTCCCGGTATACCTGTAGGCGATTTGCTCTACATACTCTCGAAGGTCAATGAAGACAAGCTGATCCGCCTCGTGAAAGGAATTACCGCGACTACCACTTTGGAGCTGATACTTACCATCAAACGCGTGGCCTGCACGCGTTACGAGGCGATCTTTCCCGGAAACGGCTTCGACGCGACTGACATAACTACCTTGAACCAGTGTACCTGGCAGCACTTTCATTTGCCGAATGTGATGGTGCAATTGCTGAACGGTGCGAATGACCAGGGTTTGCAGACTCTGATCGATACTGTTAATCATAGTTACCCGACACTCGCCTGCGCGTCGAGCGGTGGCAATCTGGCTGCCAACCAACCGCTCTGCCCTGCGACAACAATGGTCACGACGCAACCTGGCACAACTGCCGCTGCGGATACGTTTAACAGCCAGCCGTACAAAGTGACCGTC
This sequence comes from Turneriella sp., assembly GCA_046346875.1. Classification (GTDB taxonomy): domain Bacteria; phylum Spirochaetota; class Leptospiria; order Turneriellales; family Turneriellaceae; genus Turneriella. The sequence goes on from JAXMHG010000005.1 coordinate 18,695, forward strand.
GACCACTATTCATTCCTGATGAAACTCGCGTACATTGTTGTTGGGTTTGATACACCGTCAGCATCTGACCCCAATCTCGCATCAACGACGCTTGTTGGCCCGACGAAACTCTACAACCTGATGAACCTTACGCTCGACGGCCGCGACATGGCATACCTGCTCGATTCGTTCGATTCCAACACGGTGAACCTGAGCCGCGAAACGCCGGCGACTCCGTGTCCCGGTGCGGGGACATTTACTTCGAACTGCGTTTACATTGATACGACAGTGCCAACTGCGCCCGTATACAATACTTACGATGCGGCCGGAAACCTTTGGCGCGACATTTGTCCCACTCTGCTCGCGAACAATGCGTGTGATCCCGCCTTCCTCGGCTACCAGTTGCAGGGCTTGCGCAACCTGCTCTCCGTGATGGACAGCGTTACGGATACCTCGAAGATGGGCACCCTGCTGAACGGCCGGCGTACAACCCGCAACGACACGGCGCAGGATACCGGGCAGATTCGCTATTTTACCGACCGGTTGCGGCCGGTCATTGAGCACCGTGCGCCCGCTGCCTGCGTGTTTCCCGGTACGGCGGCCGAACAGACAATGCAGGATTTCCGCGCACCGCACGGTGGTTCAGGTGCCTGGAACACAAAACTTGCGGAGATCATTAACCGTGTCAATAACGTCGACCGGATGATGGACCTTATCTACGGTATCGACGACGGCTTTGATCTGGTACACACATCGGTTTTTACCTGCCCGGGTCGTGGTATTGACAACCTCATGGTTTTGCTCAACAACATCAACAATGTTGACCCGCACATCAATGACCTCACCGGCTATAACCCGCCGTATACCAACCTTACGGCGAATACGCAAAATAGCGAGCTCATAACCGTCGCTTACCTGATAGACAACGTCATCCTTGATCCGTTGAATGCCAGCCCCGCAAAGCGCAACAAAGTCAAGTATCTGATTCAATACCTGGGAGATACGCGCGCTGTGCTACAGCTTGCCTGCTACACGGCTGTCGCGGACAATAATCCTGTAGGGGTCGCTACCTGTGCCAACCGTGGCCTTATAAACCAGGTTGCCGATGGCTCTAAGCTGGATGATACTTCTGCTGTCGACCTAACTGCCGCGGGGCAAAAGCTCGTGAACCTAATGGGTACATGTCTACCCGGTCTTTGTGCCACAGATGGTGTCCAGGATATCGAAGACATGCGATTTCTCATCCGCAACGTCTCGATGGCAAATCTGAGCGGTATGCTTAAGGGGCTGCTGATTTCAAGTACCCAGCGCACAGCCAGCCTGATAAACCAGATAACTGGCACAGATTGCTGGGGGGTAGGTGCCGGCATCATTGGGACAACAGTCACTTTCCAGGGCCCCCCTCTCGCCTATACTTCGCCGCCTGCGGTGACGATTGCTGCTCCGCCTTCGATGGTCAATACGAACTTGAGTTTTCCGCCGGCCGTCATGGCAGCTGGTACTACGGCGGTCGTCAGATCTGTTATCGAAACCGACACGGTAAACTTTGCCGCTTCGGTCGGTCAGTTAAAAGATATCATCGTCATTGATGCTGGCAGTGGCTATTACACCAATGCACCTTTCACGCTCGCACCTCCGGCATTGACTATTCCTGGTGCAGCAACTGCGACCGCCTCTGCGGGTTCGTGTGGCTATAATGTACCGCTTGGCGGTGAGTTCAGAGGATTTCCCTCCATCAGCGGTTCTGGTGCGACGGGTCTCGGCAAGATGGTGAATGTCATAAACAATATCACGGGTTCGCCCAAAACAGTCGTTGATCTGATTAACGGCGTGAACGATGGCCAGCAGCTAGGTATCATGATCAACGGTGTCAGCCGGTCGAGTAACCTGGTGGGTGTACTCAATGCGACACTTGATGCGAACCGCAACAACAATGCGACGCTCAACGACATGATTACGCTGCTCAATGCGCTGACTCGGGCCGATACGTATAAGTTAGTGCATCTGCTTGATGCTCTCGGCGACGCACGCGAAGTTTCGAACAACGTCACGGTGCCTGCCGGTGACCATGACATGGTAGCACAATTACTCGCACCATATTCGCATACTGGTAACCTGGTCAATGCGACATCGGGTGTAGGTTCTGCGCAAATGGCCACGCTGATTTCGTCTCTCTCCATGAACGGTGGTGGCGGTTACACGAATGGCGGCACGGTGACGGGCCCAGGCGGCCTTACGGCGGTTGTGAATGTTGCCGCTGTCAATGCCGTCACCGGCATTGAAGTCACGAACCCTGGCGCCGGCTGTACTTCCCTACCGACCATCAACATTGTGGGCGGCACGGGCTCAGGTCTGCAAGTCGCGCCTTACATGAACGCAGGCCAGCTTGCCCGGGTGAATATACTCAATGGCGGTTCTTATACCGTCGCCCCAACTCTCGCTTTCTCGGGCGGGGGGTGTACGACAACGCCTGCCGCCACGGTGCGCATAAATGGAATCGGCACTGTCACACTGACCAACGGCGGCACAGGTTACAACAACAATGGAATTGCCCTCACTATTTCGGCTGGTCCGGGTGCCGGTGCAGTATTGACTCCCACAGTGAGCGGGACAATAGAAGCACCGGGATTTCCTGGCTTGGGTTCATTCGCCGGTGGCTCGCGGTATTCCACCGGTGACGTCTGCCCGATCGTCGGTGCGGGCGGAACTGGTGGCACTTGCACTGTTACTGCGGCTGCCTCCGGTGAGTTGCTGGGCTGCAGTGCAATATCGGGCGGAAGTAACTATAGCGTAGGGCGCATTGTTAAAATTGGTGGTGCAGCCACTGCAGTGGCGCTCGTAAATGCCGGTACCATAGCGACCGGCCTGGGAGCAGCTGCAGGTGGTCTCAAGATTGTGAGCACGGGATGTGGTTATGCCGCCCCGCCGGCAGTGCAGGTTGTTGGATGCACAACGCCCCCCACCGTCAGTGTAGTCTTCGATGCCCCGTCTGGGCGTGTGACCGATCTGAACGTTACGGTCGCAGGAACGGGCTGCAGTTCGGGCGTAAAGGTGCGCGTGGGCGAAATACCCTACGAGTACCATTCAGATGGGGCCACGGCGATCGTCCAGAACGTGACGGCGGCTTCGGGAAAAGTGACCTCTATCAGCGTCTCGCAACCTGCGATCAATGCAGCACAATTGGTCGAGCTGTTGGACCGCGACGCAATCGGAACCGGCATCGCATTCAACTACCGCGCCGACGATGCAGCCTGGGCGCCGCCATCGGCTTGTAGCAGCACCGGACTTGTGCCTACCCCGGGTGTACCCTGCGCCAGCACTGACACGCTTCGGCCCAATATTTCTACCCGCGAGGCAATGGTTCGGCTGCTACACCATGGCATCACCCCTACACTGACGAGTTCGAAATCCACATTCAATGGTACAACGATTGTTGGCGCGGGCAATTTATCTCGCGATTGGCCGGGTCTCGGTTCGGCTTTCATTGCCGGGGCTATTCTGAACAACGTGGGTAGTGCTTCGACGCAGACGCTCATCAATCTCATGAATAGCGATACCATATCGTTGGAAGATACCATCATTCTGCTCGGTTGTGGCGACCGTTCGTCTTATACGAACATCGCAGTGACGCCATACACGTGGGAGCAACTTTGCCGTGGCGTAGGCCCCGGTATCTGGTAATGAATCGACGCTGCTGCACGCAGCGTCGATTCGCCAACTAGTTTGAACCTGCTCATCGCCTACCTGCCTTTTTTTTCGCTGCTGATTATCAGTAGCTCGGTATTCCATATTGTTTATCTGAACGCCGCTGCGCCACCGGTTGCCTGGTTGATTACCCTGCGGTATGCACTCGCGACCGTTTCGCTGGCATTTTTTCTGCCCGGCCTCGTGTACCTGTTCTCGCCGGCCGGTGGCAGGCTGCGCCGCGCGATGCTGTGGCTGATCGGCATCGTTACGTACTATTGCCTTACCGTGATCGTGGGCGACCTGGTCTATTACGGCCAGGCAGGTAAACATTCAACGGTGGAACTTCTGCTCTACTACCAGAATATCGTCGATGTGAGCCTGATGGCTTTCAAAGATTATACTTACATTCCGATTATCTATCTCATCGCGCTGCTTCTGTTTGTCCGCTTCTGGAAGCGCATTGTAGCACGTGAGCAGGCTAATGCTCCTGCGCGCAGGCCTACGTACCTGAAGCGTGCCCTGCTCATTGCAGGTTTTGCCCTCGTTTCGCTGGTTCTTGCGCGCGGCGGATTGCAGGGGCGGCCGCTCAGACCGGCCGATGCATTTGTGCACCTGACGCAGGCACAGGGTGACTTTGCGCTCAATGGTGTGTACACGTCATTCTATGCTATGTTTCACCGCAGCAATTTCCCGGTGGCTGGTGAACGAGAGGCGATTGGGCGCGCCCGCGCGCTCATCGCCGAAAAGGGTGATGTATTCATTACCGATGACAATCCCTTCTATCGCATTAGCCGGCGCGGGACACCGCTGAAGAAAAACGTGGTATTTATCCTGCTCGAATCGTGGTCGGCGAAACGCGTCGGAGTGTTCGGCGACAAGAGCGGGGCGACGCCGTATTTTGATTCACTGGCTGCCAGGGGCTGGTTATTCACCAATGCTTTTGCCACGGGCAGGCGTTCGATTGCGTCGCTACCCTCGGCGCTCAGCAGTATTCCAACATTATATGGTTCGCTCTACATCACTTCGCCGCATGAACAAAATTTCCAGCGCGGTATGGGAGCAATATTCCGCGACGCGGGTTATTCGACTTCGTTCACTTATGCCGCAAAGGCCGGTTCTATGGGTTTTAATGCATTTGCGCGGCTTGCGGGTTTCGAGAGTATTATCACGCGGGAGAGTTTTCCCGCTGATGCGGCGCATGACGGCGTCTGGGGAATCTACGACCACGTGATGTTCGAACGCGCGCTTGCCGATATGAGAGCGGCAAAAAAACCGTTTGCTTCGGTAATCTACACTTTGCACCCGCACCCACCGTTTACCCTGCCGCCGGGCTACGACTATTTCTCTGAAACGGGCGCCGGCACCCGGCGTAATGCGCGCGCGAAGTATTTTAACGCGCTGCGCTATTCCGACGAAACGCTGCGGAACTTCTTTACCGCTGCGGAAAAAGAACCGTGGTTCAAAGATACACTGTTTGTCCTGATGGCAGACCACGCATTCGAGGAAAAACAGGGGCGCGATTCGTACCACATTCCGCTGCTGTTCTATTCGCCCGGGTTCGTGCCGGCTCGGCGCGACGATCGTGTCGCGTCGGAACTCGACGTTTTGCCGACGATTATCTCGTTGCTTAAATTACCCGTGGCGCATGCCTCTATGGGCAAGTCGCTGGAGGCTGACGGTGACCGGTTTGCCTTTATCGACATCGAACACTCCGGTGGATTCGTCACCGAAAAAAACGGGCAACAGCTGGCGCTGCTCTTCGGGACAGAAAAATACAGCGGTTACTACAACATGACCAGCGACCCAGGCTGGCAGCAGCTGGTAACCGGGCAGCCATTGACGGCAACTACGGTGCAGTCCCTGCAGGACTTCATCGGGGTGATGGGGTACGCTGTGGCGCGTAACCGCATTGCGCCGGCTTCAAAACTTGAAACGCAGCCTTAATTGACGCGCTGAGTCGACCCGAAAGTCCATCTGTTATCAGATAGGCAAAAGCGGGGCAGGTGCCCCAAATTTAAGGAGAATTATGCAACATAAAAGACCAAAAATCGCACTGATTGGTGCAGGACAAATTGGTGGTAACCTCGCTTTGATGGCAGTACAGAAGGGTCTCGGCGATGTCGTGCTTTTCGATGTTGTCGAAGGTGTACCCCAGGGCAAAGCACTCGACCTCTATGAGTCAACTCCCGTTGATGGCTACTCTAACTCGCTCACCGGTACCAACTCATACGACGACGTCAAAGACGCAGACCTCGTGATCATTACCGCAGGTATTCCCCGTAAGCCAGGTATGAGCCGCGACGACCTGCTGCAGACCAACGCCAAGATCATGACCGATGTGGCGACCAACCTGAAGCGCGTTGCACCCAACGCTTTTGTTATCGTGATTTCTAACCCGCTCGATGCGATGGTTTACCTGTTCCAGAAAGTTTCAGGTTTCGCGAAGAACAAGGTGATGGGCATGGCGGGTGTGCTCGACGCGGCACGTTTCCGGACTTTCATCTCAATGGAAACCGGCGTGAGCGTCGCTGACATCAGCGCCTTTGTGCTCGGTGGTCATGGCGATACCATGGTTCCGCTGCCACGTTACAGCTACGTTGGTGGCGTTCCGCTGCCTGATTACCCGGGCCTGACAGCGCAAAAAATCGAAGAAATGGTAACGCGTACGCGTAATGGCGGCGGCGAGATCGTTGCGCTGCTCAAGACAGGCTCTGCATTCTATGCTCCGGCTGCTTCAGCAATTGCGATGGCAGAGAGCATTCTGCGCGACCAGCGCCGTGTTTTCCCGGTAGCTGTTTATTGCGACGGCGAATACGGCTACAAAGACATGCACATCGGCCTGCCGGTTGTTCTCGGCAAAAACGGTGTCGAGAAGATCATTGAGATCAAGCTGACGGCCGAAGAAAAAGCCGCGCTCGATAAGAGCGCCGAGGCTGTTGAAGGTTTGAAAGCAGACCTGAAACGTCTCAATTTTCTCTGAGTCGCGTTTCAGCATGGCCCCAGTGGCCAGCGCCAGAAGGGGGAGTAATCCCCCTTTTTTATTGCCTTATCCCGTAATGGACGATCTTCACCGAACACAAATCGCATGGCTTCACTTGGGCGCAGGGTTACCCGATAATTAATGAGCATGCGCCGCGCGATTTTTCTTATTCTGGCACTTGCATTTTTGCCCCTCAGACGCCTGGCGGCCGAGACGGTCTGTGGGCCCGTGCGCGTGGCCGCCCCCTCTGCAGTTACTGCCGGACTTGACCAGGTGGCTGTGGAAACCGAGGTCTGCAACCAGGTTAACTCCAAGTTCCAGACGGGCAATTTCAGCGGTATACTGAGTTACATGGCCAAGGCGCAATCGGTGGCGTCTGCGGGACGCGTGGCGGACTACGCGAGTAACATGACGGTCTTTTCGGTCGGCGCCGGCACAACCGTCGCGGTGAGCAACGTTGGCCTGCCTACGAGCAGCGGCGATCTCGATGCTCTGAATAAGCGATTGAGTAACGCGACGGTGCCAGATCTCGGTTCGGGCTTTTCTGCTTCGGCGACACTGGGTGTCAGCCTGCGCACAACCAACCTGCGCCGCCGGGGTTTTTTTGACCCGAAAAAGCTCAATATCTATCTCTCGTTCTTCGTGCTACCGACTCTAGCCTATTCTGGTTACACGATCAACATGACTTCGGGTAGCCTTTACCTGCAGTACAAACTGCTGCAACCCCGGCGTGTGCCATTGGCACTGTTGACCTGGGGTGGTCTTGACCTGGGGCTTGGCTACACTTATGCGTCGAGCAAGTTTGTTGCCGCGAGTACCGACAAGCTCGCGAGTATCAGTTTCGTCTACAATTCGCAGAATATCTTGTACGAACCCAGCGGCAGCCTGAGCGTTGCCTACACCACTCATGTGATTCCGCTCGAACTTTCGACCAACGTATCGTTGCTGCATTTTCTCTCGCTCGTAGTTGGTGCCGCCGCAGACTTTCACCTGCTGGCGCAGGCCGACCTGACGGCAGATGTTTCGGGTGCAGTGAAAGTCGGGGGCTTTACCACTACCGGCGACTACGCGCGATTCAATACGACGGAGACCGGCCGAGCTGAAGCTGTTGTCCTGCGTGCGTTTGGTGGTCCGCAGTTCAATATCTGGAAGGTGCGGGTCTTTACCCTGGTGCACGCTACTAACAACCAGACGTACGGCCTGACCATGGGGGCGCGTTTCACATGGTAAAGAATGTGCTGCTTATCGTGCTGGCTCTTGGCGCCTGCTCGCGGCCCTTTGTCATGAAGCCAAAGGAGTTCCAAAAGCCGGTGTTGGTTGGCCCGGTGCGGCAGATTGGCGGCGAAAAGGTGGCAGTCGATGCCAGCCAGAACTATCCATTCATGACGGAAATTGAGATACTCGATACACCGGTATATCCTTCACACGACTGGCATGTGAAGCAGGAGCGCAAGCTCGACGACAAGCTGACCGCCGCTTCGGCCTTCGGCAGCCGCGACACGGTTATCGACGAGATGCGCCTGGGCAGTTATGTCTTCAACATTGTGCTGTTTTATCTCGACAAGGATTGGATACAGCTGCGCGGCCATTCAGAAACGGCGCTCTACACCGAACCCGAGCGGCGTTACATTCTGAACGTGGCACCGGCCCGTGGTGGCAAAAAATCCCGCTTCGAGCGCACAGAAAAAAAATCGCGCCCCGAGCGCAGGCTGACCCGCCGGAGGCGCCGGTGATTCGCCTTGTTTCTTTCGCGCTCGTCCTTGTGCTGTTGCAGGCCTGTGTCGGCAGCCGGCACACGGTGAAGTTCCAGGAGCTGGAGTACCCGGTGTCGATGAGCGGCCAGCTCTATGGCTCGGACAAGCGCATGAAGGCCGATGGCGCTGGCCTGGATATCATCGGCGATGTGGAAGTCACGCGGCGTTACTGGTCGCTGCTCTATAGCTTTGCGCCGCTCGGTGATACGACGCAGCAGGTGCGCGATCTCAACCGGGTAATTGCCGCCCGGGGCGCGCAGGGTGTAGTCCACTTTGAAATTGAAAACGAAGGGTGCGATATGAACAATTTTGCGCTGCTCGTCGCCCCCGCGGTTCTGCCGTTTTTCCCCGGTTGCAGCAAGATAACCCTGCGGGGCAAGCTGGTCCGGGAGTCCCGGTAGGGAATGGGCGGGCAGAGCTATTTTCGAAACCTATTGACGGCGCTCTCGCGGCCACTCATCTGGCCCCTACATGGCAAAACCGACCAAACGCCAGCCTAAAACCGTCAAAAAGAAGGCGACCACCGCAGCGCGCGGTAAAACTTCCCCGGGCAAAAAGAAATCCACCCCCAAAGATGCCCGCACACTGGTGCAGGAGCGCCGGCACGAATCGCGCAAACTGATCACGCGCGCCACATTCGTGGGTTTTTCTTTCGACCTGTCGTACCTTGAAATACCCGGTGCGCTGTTTGTGCCGCAACTGAATGCGCTGATTGTCGACCAGTCAGAGCAGGGGTGCAGTCTGGTTTTTCTCAAGGGTAACCCGCTTACCGCCAACCTGATTGTGGGAGCTCACTGCCTGGTGCAGATTGAACCCGACCGGACGCTCAAGGCAGTCATCCGCTGGGTGAAAGAGCTCGATAACCGGCTCGTCAATGCCGGCTTTGAGTTTGTCTAGCCCTGCCGGCACTGAGGTGCTTTACGTCGGGTCTCGCACGCCGTATTAGCTCCCATGTTATCTGAGCTCGCCCGCGACCTGGCCGCAGGAAAAACCACCGCCGTCTCACTGCTCGAAGCTGCACTGGCAAAAATCGAAAAGCACGACGGCGAAATCAAGGCATTTCTGGCAGTCGAGCGTGAGCAGGCGCTGGCAGCCGCGAAAGCTTCGGACGAGCGCCGCGCGCAGGGTAAGGCACTTTCACCTTACGACGGTATTCCGATTGGCATCAAGGACAACATCGTTACGAAGGGCCGCGTGACACAGTGCGCGTCGAAGATTCTCGACGGTTTTGTTTCGCCTTACACTGCTACAGTGATCGAAAAACTGCAGGCACAGGGTTTCGTCACCCTCGGCCGCCTCAACATGGATGAGTTCGCGATGGGCTCGTCGACCGAGAACTCTGCCTTCCAGGTGACGCGCAATCCATTTGATACCAGCCGCGCACCGGGTGGTTCGTCGGGCGGTTCTGCCGCCGCAGTTGCTGCAGGCTTCCTGCCGGTAACACTGGGCTCCGACACAGGCGGATCGATTCGCCAGCCCGCGGCTTTTTGTGGTCTTGCAGGTCTGAAGCCCACCTACGGTACCGTTTCGCGTTACGGCCTCGTGGCCTTTGCTTCAAGCCTCGACCAGATTGGCCCGCTTGCGCACACCGTTGCCGACGTCGAAATCATCCACAATATCATGAAAGGCCATGACCCGAAAGATTCGACGACCATGCCCGATTCTTCGTATACAAAATGGAGCGGCAAGCTGAGCGATGTTCGCCTGGGTATTGATGAAAAAATGCTCGAAGGCTTAACGCCCGAAGTGCGTGCTTCGTTCGACAAGACGCTCGCTTTTCTCAAAGGTAAGGTGAAATCTGTTGAGTCAGTCTCACTGCCCAACCAGAAGTTCGGCATCCCGGTCTATTACCTCACTGCAACGAGCGAAGCATCAGCAAACCTTGCGCGCTTCGACGGCATTCGCTACGGCCATCGCACGGATAACGCGAAGAACCTGAATGAGGTGTACGAAAAATCGCGCACCGAAGGTTTCGGGCCAGAGGTCAAGCGCCGTATTCTGCTCGGCACCTACGCGCTCTCGAGCGGTTATTACGACGCCTTCTACGGCAAAGCGCAGGCGGTACGTGCGCTCATTCAGCAAGACTATAACGAAGCGTTCAAAAAAGTCGATGCAATTCTGATGCCTTCAACGCCATCACCCGCGTTCAAGATCGGTGAGAAAACTTCTGACCCCGTGCAGATGTACCTGTCCGACGTGCTCACAGTGGGAGCTAGCCTTGCGGGTGTACCGGCGCTCGCGGTGCCGGGTCCTGCCGAAGGCCTGCCCATTGGCATGCAGCTGCAGGGACCAAATTTTTCCGAAGAGCTGCTGTTTGAACTGGGCAAAGCGATCGAGTCTGAATTTCCTCAGAAGCGTGTTGAACTGAAATAGCTCCAAATGGCCTACCTTTCTACCCAGCCCTACAAGGGCACACGTGATTTTTTTCCCGAAGATATGCGCTTTCGCGAAGCGATGTTCTCGGTGATGCACCGCGTGGTGCGGCAGTATGGATTCGACCAGATCGACGCTCCAATAGTCGAGCCCATCGATGTCTACCTTGCCAAAACTTCAGAAGAAATTGTCGGCCAGCAGATCTACTCTTTCACTGACCGCGGCGACCGCAAGGTTGCTATTCGTCCCGAGATGACGCCGACAGTCGCGCGCATGGTCGCCGCACGTTTTCACGAAACACCCAAGCCGATTCGCTGGTATTCCATACCTAACGTCTGGCGCTATGAGCAGCCGGGCAAAGGCCGGCTGCGCGAGCACTGGCAGCTCAACTGCGACCTGTTTGGCGCGGTGTCAGAGAAACTCGGCGATCTCGAAATACTTTCGCTGGCAGTCGATCTTCTGCGCGGCTATGGAGCCGACGCCTCGCAGTTCAGGCTGTACCTCTCGCACCGCTCGATTCTGAACGGTGTGCTCGGCGGTGAGCTCAAGCTGCCGCAGGAAAAATGGCCCGCAATTGCGCGCATCATGGACAAGAAGGCAAAGGTGAAGCCCGAGGCTTACGTCGCGATGCTTGAAGCCGAAGGGGTAACAGCCCTGCAGCGCGCCGAACTCGATTTTTTCCTCATTGAAAAGCTCGACTACCTGAAGAAAAAGTACCACCTCGAAGGCGCCAGCTATGTGCTCGAACTCATGGACGAACTGAAAAATCTCGGGCTCGACGAGTTTGTCGAGTACGATCCCTCTGTCGTGCGCGGTTTTGATTATTATACCGGTTTGGTATTTGAGGTTTTTGATACGCACCCCGAAAACCGCCGTTCGCTTTTTGGCGGTGGTCGTTACAATAATCTCGTCGGTGCCTTTGGCAAAGAAACCCTCAACGCCGTTGGTTTTGGTATGGGCGACGTCACACTCGAAGATTTTCTGCGCACGCACCAGCTACTCACCGACCAGCCGCGCAAGGTCGACCTCTATATTGCACTGCTCGACGAAAAACTCGGTGGGCATGCGCTGGCGCTGGCGCGTAAGCTGCGCGCGCGCGGGCTCTCGGTTGAGGTTTCGCTGGGGGCAGGTAAGCTTGGCAAACAGTTCCAGGAAGCTGAGAAGAAACAGATCGCACGCGTCATTATTCTCGGCGAAGACGAAGCTGCGTCTGGTGTCTACGCGGTGAAAACCCTCGCGACCGGCGATCAGGCAAAGCTGAAATCTGACGAAATCTGAGGCCTGAACTGCCGCCGGCGGAGCCATTTTAACTTTTTTTTAACAGCCTTGCGCGCATTTTAACCATTTTTCAACGTCCAGCTATGGGTCTCCAGGCCATATTACTGGTATGGAAACTGAAGTTACTATCGCCGCGATGGTCGGCGGACTCTTGCTGCTTTTTCTCACGTACACCGTAATCCGCCCGGAGAGGTTTTAAGAGGTTATGGTGGGCGCACCTGATCTTGCGCAGCTTGCCGTCTATTTCGCGGCCTTGCTGCTGCCGACACCGTTCATTGGTAAATATATGGCCAGGGTATTCCAGGGCGAAAAGACCTGGCTGACTCCGCTTGTTGCTCCCGTCGAGAAGCTGGCCTACCGTCTCTCGGGGGTGAATGCGCAGGCAGGCATGAACTGGAAGCAGTATGCCTTCGCGCTGATGCTCTTCAACCTGCTGGGTTTCCTGGTCGTTCTCACCTTGCAGCTATGGCAATCTCACCTGCCACTCAACCCGCAGAAATTGCCGGATGTCCCGCTGCTCCTGGCGCTGAATACCGCGGTGAGCTTCATGACCAATACGAACTGGCAGGCGTATTCAGGGGAAATTACGCTGAGCTACCTTGTGCAGCTTCTTGGGCTCAATGTGCAGAATTTTGTTTCTGCCGCAACGGGTTTTGCTGCGCTGCTGGCGCTCATCCGGGGACTCTCTGGAAAAGGCACCCAAATTCTCGGGAACTTCTGGGTTGATCTGACCCGGGCGACACTCTACGTGCTCTTGCCATTTTCCCTCCTTTTCGCAGTGGCGTTTTCTTCGCAGGGCGTTGTGCAGAGTTTCGCTGCGTACAAAGAAGTCGTGACTGTTGAGGCACATAACGACACTTTGCCTGCCAGTGCAGCGCAGGTGGCAAAATCATCCCTGCGGACGCAGGTAGTTCCCCTGGGGCCGGCCGCTTCACAAATTGCCATCAAGCAGCTCGGCACGAACGGCGGAGGATTTTTTGGCGTCAACAGCGCGCACCCGCTGGAGAATCCTACACCGCTCAGCAACTTTCTGCAGATGCTCGCGATATTGCTTCTGCCGGTGGCTTGTGTCATGATGTTTGGTGAAATGGTGAGGGCTAAGAAACATGCCTATGCTGTGCTAACGGCCATGTTTGTGATCTTTCTCGCAGGCCTGGCCGTCATGCTTTACTTCGAATACCGGGGAAACCCCGTCTTCGGTGGCCTGGCCAATCTTGAAGGAAAGGAGCTGCGCTTTGGCGTGACCAATAGCGTGCTTTGGGGTGCAGCAACCACCGCGGCCTCGAACGGCTCGGTGAATGCCATGCTCGATAGTTTTCAGGCTCTGCCGGGTATGATAGCGATGATCAATATCATGCTGGGTGAAGTCATCTTTGGCGGAGTGGGGTCAGGTCTTTATGGCATGCTGATGCACGTAATTATTACCGTTTTCCTCGCTGGCCTGATGGTAGGTCGGACACCTGAATACCTGGGAAAGAAAATTGAAGCGGGCGAAGTGAAATGGGCCATGATGGCGATCGTTGTGCCCTCGGCGCTGATTCTTGTCGGGTCAGCCATCGGCGTCCTATTACCCTCCTCGTTATCGAGCATAAATAACAGCGGCCCGCACGGATTGTCAGAAATTCTCTACGCATTCTCATCAGCAGCAGGGAACAACGGCAGTGCGTTTGCCGGCCTCAACGCCAATACTGGATTCTATAATATTGCGCTCAGCATTTGCATGTTCCTTGGTCGTTTTGCTGTTATTATTCCGGTTCTGGCAATCGGCGGCAGTATGGCTGTCAAAAAGATTGCACCGCAGTCTGCGGGTACATTCCGCACCGACACTTCTGTCTTTATCACCCTTCTGGTAGGTGAAATTATCATTGTCGGAGGTCTCACGTTCTTTCCGGCGCTTTCGCTCGGGCCGATAGTGGAACATTTTCTCGCGCCGGCCGCGCGCCTTTTCTAAGGAGGATTCTTATGGCTACACATATTCACGAAAATAAGCGTAACATTTTCACCGGGCAGATTATACAGTCTGCGCTGTGGTCTGCGCTCAAAAAATTTCATCCCGCAGTGCAGATGAAAAACCCGGTCATCTTCATCGTCACGGTGGGCGCACTCTTCTGCACGGGCCTTCTCATGCGCGATGCCTTGAACGGCAAAACCTCAGGCTTTATCGTGCAGATCACGTTGTGGTTATATTTCACGACGTTCTTTGCTAACTTCGCCGAAGCGATTGCCGAGGGGCGGGGCAAGGCGCGCGCCGATGCCCTGCGGCAGGCGAAGACCCATGCGATGGCTCGTGTACTGGTGAACGGTTCAGAGCAGAAATTGCCGGCGGGTGAACTGAAGAAAGGTATGGTGGTTGTCTGTGAAGCCGGCGACCAGGTGCCGGGCGACGGCGAGGTCATCAAGGGAATTGCCTCAGTTGACGAGAGTGCGATCACCGGCGAGTCGGCTCCCGTGATTCGTGAATCGGGTGGCGACCGCTCGGCCGTGACCGGTGGGACGAGGGTCATCAGCGACCGCATCGAAATACGCATCACTGCCGAACCCGGGCACTCGTTTCTGGACAAAATGATCTCGCTCATCGAGGGTGCGATCAGGGCGAAAACTCCGAACGAAATTGCGCTGACGATTCTGCTCTCGATTCTTTCGATCGTATTTCTGCTCGCGGTCATGGGTATCATGCCCTACGCTATCTACAGCCAGCATCAGGGAGGGGCAAGCGGGTCTGGTACGGCAACCTCAGTACCAGTTCTGATCGCCTTGCTCGTTTGCCTCATACCAACTACAATCGGCGGCCTGCTTTCTGCTATCGGCATCAGCGGCATGGGCAGGCTGATGCGGGCAAATGTTCTCGCAACTTCCGGGCGCGCCATTGAGGCAGCGGGTGACATCGACGTACTGCTGCTCGACAAGACCGGCACGATCACCCTGGGCAATCGCATGGCGTCGGAGTTTATTCCTGCCACGGGCGTTGATGTCTGGCGACTCGCAGACGCCGCGCAGCTCGCATCGCTTGCGGATGAGACACCCGAAGGCCGTTCAGTTGTCGTTCTTGCCAAGGAGAAGTTTAACCTGCGCGGGCGTGAGATGCTTGCCCAACACGGAGTCTTCGTTCCGTTCAGCGCGGTTACACGGTTGAGTGGCATTGATATTCCGTTGAATGAAGACCACCCCGAACGGATCATCCGCAAGGGCGCCGCAGATGCCATACGAACATTCGTCGAATCACGGGGCGGAAAATATCCGCTGGAAGTTGGCCGCACCGTCGAAGATATTTCCCGGAGCGGTGGTACTCCGTTGGTGGTTGCAGAAGGAAACAATGTGCTCGGAGTGATTCATCTGAAAGATACTGTGAAGCGCGGTTTGCAGGAGCGCTTTGCCGACCTGCGCAAGATGGGCATACGCACGGTGATGATCACCGGGGACAATCCACTCACCGCTGCGGCCATTGCTGCGGAGGCAGGTGTCGATGATTTCATTGCACAGGCGACACCCGAAGCCAAACTGCAGCGCATTCGAGAAGAGCAGGCGAAAGGCCATCTTGTGGCAATGATCGGCGACGGTACCAACGATGCACCGGCGCTGGCGCAGGCCGACGTGGGGGTGGCGATGAACAGCGGCACACAGGTGGCGCGTGAAGCAGGTAATATGCTCGATCTCGATAGTAATCCCACTAAGCTCATCGAAATTGTCGAAATCGGCAAGCAGCTTCTGATCACGCGCGGTGCGCTGACGACGTTCAGCATTGCGAATGACGTATCAAAGTATTTTGCGATTCTGCCGGCGCTCTTTGGCGGGCTCTACGCTTCGGCTACGATCACCACAAGTACTGCGGCGGCAGGTCCGCTTGCGGCGCTCAACATCATGGGGCTGCAATCGCCTGAAAGTGCAATACTGAGCGCAGTTATCTTTAACGCACTCATCATCATCGCGCTGATTCCGCTGGCGCTCAGAGGGGTGAAATACCGGGCCGAAGGTGCCGACCGGGTAGTGCTCAAGAACCTGTTGGTCTACGGCCTGGGTGGCCTTCTGACCCCGTTTCTCGGCATCAAGCTAATTGATATGGCGATAACCACCATGGGGTGGGTGTAAAGCGCCAGGGGAGGAATTATGAAACTACAAGATATTCTGATTGCAACAAGATTGTTGCTCGTTCTGTCGCTGATCTGCGGCGGGCTTTATCCGCTGCTCGTCACCGGCATTGCGCAGGCAGCTTTCGCCGACAAGGCCAATGGCAGCATAGTGCAGAATGGAAAAGGGGAACCGGTTGGGTCTTCGCTCATCGCCCAGCGTTTTTCTGGTGAGGGCTATTTCTGGGCGCGTCCTTCTGCCGGCGATTTTGGCACGGTGCCCTCTGGTGCCTCGAACAAAGGGCCGACAAGCGCCGATCTGAAGAAGGCGGTCGACGACCGGCGCGCCGCGCTCAAGGCAACCGCAAACCTTGCAAAAACAGAGATTCCAGCAGAGCTGCTGTTTGCTTCTGGCAGCGGGCTTGACCCGCATATCGGCAAAGCTGCTGCACTTTTCCAGGTGGAGCGCATAGCACGGGTGCGCAAAATGGACGCAGCGAAACGGGCAGCGCTTGCTGCCCTGGTAGAGCGCCAAACTGAGAGTCCGCAGTGGGGTTTTCTGGGTGACGAGCGGGTCAACGTCCTGTTACTCAACCTGGCGCTCGACAAACTCTGATCCACATGCCGCAACAACCCGACGAGCATATTCGGCCCGATGCAGACCTTCTGCTCTCTGCTGTCAACAAGGCAGAGGAGCGGCGGGGTAAGCTGCGTATATTCTTCGGCATGGCCGCGGGGGTAGGCAAGACCTGTGCCATGCTGCGGGCGGCTCACCGCCTTAAAGAAGAAGGCATTGATGTTGCCGTCGGCTTCGTGGAAACGCACGGTAGAAAAGAAACCGCAGTGCTCATTGAAGGCCTTGAGGTTATTCCCCGGGCTAAAATCACCTACCAGAATGTCGTGCTCGACGAGTTCGACCTCGAGGGCACTCTGCGGCGTCAGCCACACACCGTCGTTGTCGATGAACTGCCACACACAAATGTTCCTGGTTCACGGCATCCGAAACGCTACCAGGACATTCTCGAACTGCTCGATGCTGGCATTAACGTGATGACGGCCTTCAACGTTCAGCACCTCGAGAGCGTTGCTGATTCGGTCGAATCCATCACGAACGTGCATGTCCAGGAGCGCGTGCCTGATAGTTTTGTGGACATGGCTTCAGATATTGAATTGGTAGACCTTGTACCTGAAGAGCTCATCAGGCGGCTCGAAGATGGCAAAATTTATGCGGCCGACAAGGCTGCGCAGGCTGCAAATAACTTTTTTCGCAAGGGCAATCTGACTGCGCTGCGCGAAATGGCGCTGCACTTCACCGCGAATTTCGTCGATAACGAACTTCAGGACTACCGCACACTCAAGAACATCGGCGATACCTGGAAAACTGTCGAACGCATTCTCGTTGCTGTGAGCCCCAGCGCGAACGGTGAAAACCTCATCAGGCTTGCCCGCCAGCGCGCGTTTGAACTGAAAGCCCGCTGGATTGCCGTCTACATCGATATCGGTGCCACTTTAAAACCCGATGCGCAAAAATCGCTGGCGCAGAACCTGGGCCTTGCCCGCGAACTCGGGGCCGAAGTTATTTCAGTGCGGGATACCGACGTCGTAGCGGGTATTTTGCGTCTTGCCAGACAAAAAAACATAACGCAGGTAATCGTTGGTAAGCCGCCGGATACGTTATGGCAACGCCTGACAGGTCGATCCATACTCGATAGACTGATCCGCTCAAGCGGCAACCTGGAAATACACGCGGCAGGCCGGGCGGTACGCAGCGAGTCATCGGCCGATTTTCTGTCTGCCCAGAGCCTGACGTCATCGCGCCGCCAATACCTGGTTGCGCTTGCTGCAACCTGTCTGACCACGATCGTCGCTTTTCCCTTGCTCGACGTCATTGGCTATTCGGCCATTTCGCTGCTCTACCTGACCGTCGTACTCCTCCTGGGGCTTTTTGTCGGGCGCGGTCCTCTCATTCTCGCAGCGACCATTAGCGCTCTCGGTTGGGATTATTTCTTTATACCGCCGTATATGACGCTGCACGTCGGCAGGCTCGAAGACTATCTGACGCTCCTCATTTACTTCGCGGTTGCCCTCGCCATGGGGACGCTTATGGCCAGGCTCAGGCAAAGGGAACGCGCGCTTATGGCACGTGAAGAACGGGTCACAGCCTTGTACGCATTTTCGCGCCTACTCAGTCGCTCCACGAACCTAGACGAGACGGTGCAGATTTGCTGTGAGTTCGTGGGCAAATTCTTTAATGCGCGCGTATCGGTGAACCTGCGGGAGAAAACCGGCAGGCTGAATCTTACCCCTGCCGCTGGCAGCACGAGGCGCATGACGCCCAAAGAAACGAGCGTGGCTTTCTGGGCTTTCGAAAATAAGCGCCCTGCTGGCAGGCACACCGATACCTTGCCCCTGGCCGGTGCTACTTACTACCCGCTGATTTCCACCGGAGGTATTGTTGGCGTGCTGGGCCTGAGACTCTCGGCAAGGCGGCGGCTTTCACCCGACCAGGAAGAGATTCTCTACGCTTTCGTCAATCATGCAGCTATCACGATCGAACGCGACTTCCTGGCATCTGAGAGGAGGCGCGCGCGCGTCGCCGAAGAGTCCGAGAAGCTGCACGCGGCCATATTAAATTCGCTTTCGCATGAACTCAGAACACCGATCGCAGTCATCAGGGGAGCGATCTCCGCGATACAACTGAAATCCGCAGAAGGAAATATCAGGGCCCAGGCTGAGTTACTGTCCGAGGTAGACGCGGCCGCGAATAAGCTGAACACGCTCGTCAGCAACCTGCTGGATATGAGCCGCATTGAATCGGGTAAGCTGGGACTCAATCGTAATGACTACGACCTGCGTGAAGTTGTCGGCGATGCAATCGATAAGATCAGGCCTGCGCTGGGAGGGTACAGGGTATCGGTGAGCTATGACGGAGACAATTTCCTGTATTCCTGTGACTTTGCATTGTTACAGCAGGTCGTCATCAACCTCGTGCTGAATGCTGTCACGCACAACGTGCCCGGGACTGTCATTGAGATACGTATCAGCCACTTGATGGACGGTGATTATTCGATCGCTGTGCGGGACAACGGTACGGGAATACCATCCGGGATGCTGGAGGAAATTTTTGAGAAATTTGTCCGTTCACCGAATGCCCGACCCGGTGGTTCAGGATTAGGCCTGCCTATAGCGCGTTCGATTGCCGAATTGCACGGCGGTAAATTATTAGCAGCCAATTTGACCTCCGGGGGAGTTGAATTTGTGCTGACACTGCCCGCTGTTGCAAAGAATGCGGCGCAAACGGGAGAGAATTAGATTTGGCGCCAGCTATCGGAGAAAAACTTTCAGGCGACACTGGCTGCGAGCAGCTACAGCGCGTGAAGATACTCGTAGTCGATGATGAAAAGCAGATACGTAAATTCCTGCGTATTGGTCTTGAAGGTGAAGGATACGAGATCGTTGAAGCGGTGGGTGTCGAAGATGCATTATCGGTCACGGTGAAGCAGCGCCCCGACCTGGTCCTGCTCGATCTCAATCTCGGTGCCGACCATGGACTCGATTTTGTGCGACAGGTGCGGGAGTTTTCAGCGACGCCGGTTCTCGTTCTTACCGTGCGCGATACCGAGTCAGAAAAGATCGAACTGCTCGAGGCTGGGGCAGATGACTACCTGACAAAACCATTTGGCATGGGTGAATTGATCGCGCGCATACGTGCGGCTCTGCGTCGGGCAAAGGTGGCAGGCACGAGTCATGAACCCAAATTTTGCTCAGGATACCTGGTTATTGATTTTTCAAGCCGCACAGTCCTCGTGCACGGTGAACCAGTACACTTGACGCCGACTGAATACAACCTGCTGAGTCTCCTGGCAAAAAACGCTGGAAAAGTAGTTACCACCAATCAGATTATGCGCGACATATGGGGGCCGGGCCTGGCCAATGAGACTGGCTACCTGCGGGTTTATATGGCCGCCCTGCGCAAGAAGATTGAAGAAAATCCCGTGCAACCTGTGTTGCTGAAAAATGAACCTGCGATCGGCTACCGTCTGATCATCTTGCCGGCAGCTGAATAACCTGCGTGGGCAGTCCCGCTTTCTTGCGCGCATCGAGAATTTCCCTTGCGCGTGAATAGGGCGGGGCCTCCTGATCGGGCAACCGATCGAAAGGCGCAATCAGGCAGAGATTTGGTACTGCTTCGAGATGAGCGCGCACTGCCGCTGCATGTGTTCTTTCTTTTTCGGCGAAACTGCGCGCGGCGTTGCTAAAGAGAAAATCCCCCCTTTCGTCTTTGAGTGCCAGGAACCGGTAGTTGACTTCTACGATCTTCAGGTCGAGTAGGGTGATGCCAGAGAAACGGGCAAGGGTTGACCGCGACAAAAGTTCTGCGCTTTGCACGCCGCGCAGGTCATCGGAGTTCAGCACCGCCAGGCAGTTTTCGTGCAGCTCAATGCTCGTGGGACGCACCTGTAGCTGCAGGGTGTCAAAGAGCGATTTACCCCCAAGTACACGCTGGCGCGTTACCGAGCGCGCCGGGTTGCCGAGTGCCCACACCAGGCCGACGGAGCAGGCAAAACCTGCCAGCGCGCTGAGCGTGCCAACCAGAGCCAGGCCACGGCGCGGCGCGGGAATTCTGCTGAATAGCGTGACCAGGAGTGTGAAGAGCAGGCTCCAGCTGAGCAGGGCTTCACCCCAGAGCAACCCGGCGAACAGTAGCAGCAGCGAGGCAGCCTGGATTGCCAGCGATTTCTGGCGCAGCAGTACAGTCTGTAGTACGACTGTCGATACCCAGGTTGCGCGCACACCGATGAAGGCGCACAGCCCCAGAAACGCGCTCAGCCCGGGGCCGCCCCATGAACCGTTGGTGGCGATACTGCTGTCGCGAAAGCGGTAGAAGAGCGAGAGCCCGAGGTCGGTCTTACCGGTTGCAGCCAGCCAAAGCGTGTTCTCGTACGTTGTTCCTGCAACCAAAAGCCAGGTCGCCGCGACCGCACACGAGCCAATCCAGAATATCTGCCTGATCACCTGTGGCCTTGGTTGCCTGCTCCGGGCCTGCGGCTTTGTCTCCGACGTGTTTTTTACAGCGTTCAAGCGAGTACTCCCTGGATGCCCAGTATCTGGAATAGCTGCTTGATCTCGCCGGGTGGCATGGCGTTCTGCGATTCTGCCCGTGCCAGCAGTGCAGCGACACGTGCTCCTTTCTCGAGCGCCCGGGCAAAACGAAATTGCGCAGCAGTCAGCAGGTGTTCGTGAACGGCGTAGGCATCGCGATAGATAATGGCGTACTGCATTTGTTCCTGTGGTTTGCCGGCGGCAGGTTGCAGCCGACCTTTGCGTCCCGTCTTAAACAGCGTGAACCGGCTCTGCCACAGCCGGGCCCCCTGCAGCTTCATTTTCTGCTTCATTATGTCTTTTTTTCCCGGCAAAACATGCAGGTGGAATAACTCATAACGCGCGAGATCCAGCCGGGCAGCGTCGGCGAGGTAACTCTTTTGTGGGAGCTTCTTCTGCAGGTAGGCCGGCAGCGAGGCGCCGTAGGCGCCGAGATCTTCGTTGCGCGAGGGAGTCTGTTCAATGTAGGCTGCAAACAGCCGTGCAAGTTCTTGCTCCGCCATGAATGTGGCGAGATGACGGAACTTGTCGCGCAGCGCACCGGTGAAACGAATATCGTACGCGTTGCGGTAGACTTTACGCGCTGCGCTGATTGTCAGGCTGCCCGCGCTGCGTTCACCTTTTGCGCCTGCTATAGCGTAGATGTTGCGCTGCCATGTTGTTTCACTCTTGAGACTCTCTGGCAGTTTCAGATCCTTTGCCGGCAAATATGCGGGCTTTGTGGCAAGAAACCTGCCAGGCATCGGCCGCGGTGAAAGTTCTGCCAGCGAAAGGGTTTCGCGCTCAAGTCTGCCAAATGTCGGTATCTTATCATCGCGTTCAACGCTGAAACGGCGCTCGCCGAGGTGGTGCCGCGTTTCGCGGAACAGCTGGCGCACCGGCGCGTGTACGGTCTCGGCGTGTGTATCAAAGAGATGCGTGTCGAGGTCAGTGAAGCCGGCGAGGTGGTACTGTACGACATGTTTTGGGTCGAATGCCAGAACAGCGCGCCGTGCATTGTAACGAAAGTTGGCCGCGTTCACGTAAACATTGTTGATATCGAGAAGGACTCCGCAGCCACTTTTGTCTGCGACGTAGTTGATGAACTCGGCCTCGCTCATATCGTTGTTTGGATATTCGAGGTACGCCGAGATATTTTCCAGTACCAGCTGCCGCTTCAGGTATTCCTGTACCCGGCTGATGTTACGGATGACGCGCTCTGCCATTGCCTGTGTTCTTGGCAGAGGCAGCAGTTCGTGGTACTGGCGATCACTAAAACGTGCGAAGCAGAAGTGATCAGATACCTGGAAAGGTTCGATGCGCTCTGACAGCTCACGAATGCGGTGCAGGTGCTTGAGGCTTACGCCGTTGACGCTGCCGATCGAGAGCGCTACCCCGTGAAATGCGACAGGATAATCTTTGCGTAGCTGTTCCAGGACGTAGAGGGGAGCTCCCCCGGTATCGGTAAAATTTTCTGTGATGATCTCCAACCAGCCGATGCTGGTTTTCGGTTTTTTCAGCAGGTAGTTAAAATGCTCGGTCCGCAGACCGAGCCCGATAAGATTCTTTTGCATGTGGGTTCAGCCCTTTCAGGGTGAACTCACATCTCCATAGACATTGGCTTGAATTTACCTTTCTTCGCCTTGCACTGTGCCTCGGTCATCTTTTTCCAGCCCTGGCCTTTGCAGGCGTTTTGCCCGCCGCAGCCGTGGTCTTTATTGCCGCAGTCACCCTGGCCCTTGCAGCCGTTGATGCCGTGGCATTCGCCTTCTTTCGCGGCTTTCTTGCCTTCTTTTGCCTGTGCTGCGCCGGCAAGCGCCAGCCCTGCCAGTGCGGCACCCATGAGTAGGTTTGCTTTTTTCATTGCTCTGTTCTCCTTTGGGGCTGCGCGCCTGAATTGCTGGTCAGCCCCGGCTTTCTTCTGCGGGAAGCTGATGGTTAGACAGATGAGCTGTCAAAAACTACCTGTATTGCGATTGACGATTTGTGCAGCGCGCAATAAAAGTCCGCATGGACACTCTCGAGTCCATCGAAACTCAAAGTGCGAATGAGCCGCCCGATTATATTTTTGACCTGATCCAGGTCTCGCTGTTGGCGGCAGCGCATGACATTCCGGGGCTCATCGCCGCGGTGGATAAAGCACGCGCTGCGGGCGCCGATAACCGGGAAATTCTGCGCGCGATGTTCCGCAGCGACGATGCATTCGTTGCAGGTATTGAGAATGCCGAGTTTCTGCGCCTTGCCGAATCGCTGCAAGCGGGCCAGGTGCCGGTGCTGTCGGCCTGATGCGCCGGCTTCTGCTGCTTCCGTTTTTTCTGCTCGCGTGCCGTGAAAAGGCAGCGCAGCTTGTTGCTGCCCACGACTCTGCCACAACCGCCTTTGCGCTGGCTGCAGACCGGCAGGTAAATGGTAAGCTGCACAGTGGCGACAACCAGGTTTATTTCAGCTTTCGCCTTCCAGAACAGGTTATGTTCAGGGCGGAGCTTTCAGCGGTACGCGGGGCAGACACACAGCTTGAAATACTGAGTGCACGCGGTGAAGCGCTGTTCACCGCGAACGACCACGGCTCTTCCCTTGCCGAAGAAATTCACCCGGTGTTCCTGGCCGCCGGCGACTATCTGCTGCGCTTATCGGCAAATGCCGAACTGGCCGAAGATTTCACGCTGTTCTATCGCCTGTTCAAAGCGCCGGCCGATGTAGAACGCGAGCCCAACAACTCGCCCGAGACCGCCACTGCTGTGGCGGCGATGCATGCCAGTGGCTTCTATGGGGCGGAGTTTTTTTTCAACGGGAAAGAAAAGTCCCGTGAGCTGGATTGTTTCCGTTTTACCGCCACAGCAGAAGGCAAGAGCCGCGCCGAGTTCACGCTCACGGGTGTAGACGGTTACTCGGCGACGCTGCAGGTTCTTGATAAAGCCGGCGATGTGCTCGCCAGCGGTGAAACCGAAAAACCCGGTCAGCTTTTGTCTGTGGGCCCGCTTGCCGTACCTGCGGACAGGCAGCTGACTGCCTGCGTGCGCGCCACGCGTCGGCAGCCCAATGCCAGCCGTGACTACTATGATCTCGAGATGCGCCTGGCCGACGTGCAGTTAAAGTCTGAAAGCGAACCTAATAATACGGCGCAGACCGGCGGTGAAATTGCCGCCGACAGCATGGAAGGCAGCCTTTCGGCAATAAACGACATCGATTATTTCTACTGGCAGAACCGTCGCGAGTACCCGGTTATCCTGCGCGCGGAGCTTGTGAGTTCCACGCCGCAAATGCTGAAATTCGAAGCGGGTAATGGTCCTGCGTTGCGTAGCTTTGAAGGCAGTGCAGAAAAAAGCGAAGTTGCCGATAACCTGCGTGTCGATGCGGGCGAGCGTGTGACACTGCTGGTGCGTTGCGGCAAGAAGTGCAACCGCAAAACCTTCAAAGCCACGGGCTACCAGCTGCGCCTCGATGAAAGCCAGGCCACTGATGAAAACGAGTCCGAACCCAACGACAGCCCCGACCGGGCCGAGGTATTGGTCGATCTCACACAGAAGTGGGGGTTCATCAATCCACCCGGCGACATTGACCACTACCGGCTTTCGCTCTCGCAGGCTGCGGTGCGCGACGTTATTGTTGAATCGAAGCTCGGCTGCCGCCTGCGCCTCGAGCACCTGCGCGGCGGCAAATCGCTGGCGATCAGCGCGGGCAAGGGCAAGGTCATCTACAACGCTGAACTGGCACAGGGTGACCTGCTGCGCCTGCAGTGCGCCGGTGACAGCGGTGCATCTGCCGATCGATCGTACCGCCTTTCAGTGAACGAACCGTAGTTGGCTTGGCAGCTCATTGCGGCTTACGCTAACGACCCGGGTGCGCGTTATATCTACCGTCAACCTCGCCCTGCCCATGCTGCTGGGCGGTTTTGTCCAGTTTGTCATTTCGCAGTTTTACCAGAAGTATGCGACCGATACATTACTTTTAGACAGTGCCCTCGTTGGTAGTATCTTTTTCATCAGCCGCGCGACAGATGCCGTGCTCGACCCGGTCTGCGGCTACCTGAGCGACAAAACCGGCAGGCGCCGCGTATTTATTGGCTTCGGTATTTTCGCGCTTTTTGCCGGTGCACTGCTGGCATTCTTGCCGGCGCTGCCGCTGGTACAGCAGGGCAGCTTCGCGGCTTACGCCTGCGCGGCCTCGGGCATCTTCACCATCTACCTCGGCGTTACCCTTGTCTACATACCGCACTATGCCTGGTTGGCGGAGTTCCAGAAGACGCAGGCAAAACTGCCGTTCTTCGCCTCGCGCGCAGTCGTCGAAAACTTCGGGACAATTCTGGGCGGCGCCGCGCTCGCCGCGCTGGTGCCGCTGCAGCAGAGTGGAAGCTCCCTCTTGCTGGCAGTCGCCGCCATGACGCTGCTGCTGGCGCTCGCTGGTTACCTACCACTCTTCAGCTACCGCGAAACCGGGCGCACCGTGCTGAGCCATGACTACTCGTTCGTCCGCTCGCTGAAAACGCTCGGCGTCAACCGGCGCTTTGCCCTGGTCTGCCTGATGAGCTTTGCCAACCAGTTTGCCGCGACAACACTGCTCGGCGCTTCGCTCTTCTACACCGAGTACGTGCTGCAAAAAAAGGAACTCGGTGTTACGCTCGCGGTGGTCTTTCTGCTGAGTGCAACCGTCTGCGTTCCACTCTGGTCGTATCTGGCGGGCCGTACCGACCGCTACCGCATCTGGCGCTATGCACTCTGGGCAATCATACTGGTTTTTCCTACGATGCTCTTAACACAGGCAGGCCACCTTTGGTACCTGACGGTGTTTGCCATTCTCGTCGGCGGCATGGCGGGCGCGGTGATCCTGTTCGTGCCGCAGGAAGTTTCGCTCACGACGCACCACGTCGGCAGCGACGAGGGGCTGTACTTCGCTGCTTTTACGTTCGTGAACAAGTCGGCGATGGCCTTGCCACCGCTCGTGATCGGTGTGGGTTTGAAATCGGTCGGCTACTCGGCTGCCGTACGCAGCGAGGCATCGGTGGTCATGATTTCGCTGCTCTTCATCGCGGTGCCGGCCGCGGCATTCCTGGTTTCTGCAGTAACGCTCGGTTTCTACTCGCGGCTCATGCGGCCTGCGCAACCAGCGTCATGATCGGTGAAACTCCCACCGGTACCGGCAGGCCATAGTTGGGCGTAAAGGTCGCCTGCCTGAAGCCGGTGGCCGCAAGTCTTTCAGCGATCTGCTCTGGCGAAAAAATTCGCTGCTGGTGAATTTCGGTACACGTGGCCGAGTTTTCGCCCAGCACGGTCACCTGGCTTGTCAGCAAATCTTTCTCCGCGTCGTAGTTATGGAAAAACACCGCCGCGCCCGGTGCCTCGAAGCGCCGCTGGTGCAGCGCCCATGCGCGTTCCGCCGGGCAGTAGTCGAGCACGAGCAGACCGCCTGGCCTAAGGACCCTGCGGCATTCGGCGAACAGCTCGTGAATTTTATCCAATGATAGCAGGTAGTTGATCGAGCAGTTCGTCGCAGTGCAGGCAGCGGCAATGCCCGATGCAAACGGCAGCTCCAGTGCATTGGCCTGCACTCGCATGCCAGCGCCATTGCGCAGCATGGCAAAGCCCTGATCGAGGCTGATCGCCCTGATACCGTGCTGTCTCGCAATGGATGCCATGGCTCCCGTACCGCTGAAGAGATCGAGCAGCATGCCGGGTTGCTGCCAGTGCTGCCTGACAAAAGCGAACCAGGCCGCGTAGGGCACGTCGCGCATGACTGCCTCGTAGACCCCGGCAAGAGCCGTATAAGGTGCGCTGGCTGTGTGAAATTCTGCCAGAAAATTACTGCAGTTTAAAGTCGGAAATGGCTTCGCGCACGCCGCGCGTCAGGTCGTCGAGTTTGAGCAGCTGTTCTTTTTTCTCGGGTGGGGCTTCTTCGAGCATGGTCTCGAGCGTGTCGTGCATGAAGCGCGACATCTGGTCGATACGCCGAATACGGCCCTGCAGTGCATCGAGCATGTGGTTCAGCTGGTCGGCAGTCGACTTGAGCTCGTCGTGCTCGCGCAGGGTGATACGCTGCGTCAGGTCGCCGTGCAGCGCATCTTCAAACGTGCGACCGATGCGCATCACGGGGCCGGCGATGCGGTGCGAAAACAGGACGAACAGTATGCTCAGCGAAAGTATCATCACGATCGCGAGGCCACCGAGCGCGAGCAGGCCGTAGAACTTCACTTTCTGAAAGACGATGCCCGAAGTGGCATCGTTCCCGAGCGTCATCGACAGTTTCTGTATGAGCTCCGCCGTGTTTTCAAACTGGTACTCGCGCGCGATGCTGTTGACCGCGTACATGAAACCAAACGCCAGTATGAGCACGAATACCAGCAGCGGCAGCACGGCCGTGACAATAAACTTGCCCTGGAACTTGAGATCGATCAGATATCTACGCTTCAGGGGTGAGGGGCGGCGTGGTTCGCTCATACCGCAGCAGTCAGCGGGCGGTTGCGGATGTCAACAGCTTACCATTCTATACCCAGAAAATGAAAAAGGCTGCCGAAGGCAGCCTTTGCGTCATATGGTTTGCCCCGTCGCATGCCGTGCGCCGCAGGCCTCGCGATTCGCAAGGCGAATCGCTGCTAAAGCGCTTCGTGCCCGCGTCGCACATGAAAGGCATGCTTTGGGGGCAAACCTATTGCTGGGCCGGAAGGGGTCGAACCTTCGCATGGCGGAATCAAAATCCGCTGCCTTACCACTTGGCTACGGCCCAATTTGCATCACCTCAGCGGCGATGGCTTCTGATCGGATAAACCTGCCAGAGTGCCCCCAGCCTGTGCGTAAGCACCGCAGAGAGCCTCTTGAGGTCGGCAGACGAAACAGGACCCTCTGTCACCGCATAGAGTGCGGGGCCAGAGCCCGTCAGGCCTGCCAGCCAGGTACCAGGAAAAATCTGCCGCACAGCCTGTGCGACCTTCGCCTGCGCTGCAGACAGCAACTGCGCTTCTTTCGGAAACACGGCCGCCGCAGCCTGCTCGAAGTCGTTTTGTGCGACCCGAACACCCGGAAATCGTTCGTCCGAATAGCGAATTTCGTTGAGGCGTAAAGCAGATTTGCCTTGAATTGCCTCAGGGGGATTGTTTTCGGTCATGGTGGGCAGATCGCGCGCACGGAAATAGCCGAACATCGCGGCGGTAGAAAAACCGAAAGGGGGCACGGCGACGATGCCCGCAAGCTGCGGTAGTTCGACCGGGTTCAGTTGAGCTCCCACGCCGCTGAGGTACGCCGCCTCACCCCAAAGTCCATGCTGCAGAAAAAAGGGAATGTCGGCCCCCAGTTGGCTGACTTCGTGCAGCAGCTGGGCAGACGCCTCGCGCGGGCCGCTCAAGCCCAGCAGGTGCGCAACCAGCGCCGCGGCATCGGCCGAAGCGCCGCCCAAACCAGAGGGGGAGGGTATGCGCTTCTCGACCGCGACCCGTAGCGGGTTAAGCTCCCCGCTCTTTGCCGTTGGCTTTGCGCGGGCAAAATTTATGGCTTTCGCCAGCAGCGGATTTTTTGCCGCCCCCAGCGCCAGCTGCCTCACCTGCGCGGCATACGTAGCGAACCGCCAATTATGGCGCACCGCGTCGTGCGCCCCAGGCAGCAGCGTGATGCGGTCGTAGAGTGTGACCGGCATAAACAGCGATTCGAGGTGGTGGTAGCCGTTGGCGTAACGGCCGGTGATACGCAGGCCCAGGTTGAGTTTTGCCGGTGCAAAGAGAATTGCCGGGCGCATACTATTCGCCGAGCTTCTTCGCGATGAAGATCAGCCGGTAGAGCGCGATGCTGAAACCAAAGCAGATGCCGACAAGCACGAGCCACGGTTTGGTGCCCAGGCGCTCATCCAAAAAACGCCCCGCCCAGACGAAACCAAAGAAGACCGCGGCAAATTCAAGACCCAGCCCCGCATAGCGCATCGCGCGCGAGTTGGACTGCGGCTCACCGGTACTTTGGTTTTCTTTTTTGACTGAACGTTCGAGCTGCTGCTCGCGTTTTTTGAGCTCGGCGAGTTCTTTGCGAAAGCGTTGGTCGTCCATGGGTTATGCACCGAGGGCGTGAGGTGTTACCTCACACACTCGACAATACCGCTTCTACAATCGTATCCTGGTCTTTTTCGCCCAGGTACGGGTGCATCGGCAGACTGATCACCTGCTCGGCAATGCGTTCAGCAATGGGAAAGCTCCCCTTCGGTTTGTTCAGGTAAGCAAAGACCGGCTGCAGGTTCAGCGGAATGGGGTAGTGCACTGCGGTCGGAATTCCCTTTTCCTGCAGTTTCTTTTGCACCGTATCGCGGTCATTGACCAGGATCGTGTACTGTGCATAGACGCTCAGGTTGTGCGGTTCGACGTATGGCGTCTTGATGCCTTTCGCCGACAAGAGCGCCGAGTAGCGCTTACCGATCTTTTCGCGCAGCTCGACCTCTTCAGGAAAAATCGCCAGCTTGGGCAGCATTATTGCCGCCTGTAGCGTATCCATGCGGCCGTTGATACCGACTATCGGGTGGTGGTAGCGGCGGTCCTGCCCGTGCAGGCGCACATAGCCCATCACCTTCGCGAGCTCGTCGTCATTGGTGAACACAGCGCCGCCGTCGCCGTAGCAGCCGAGCGGTTTCGACGGGAAAAAACTCGTGCAGCCAATCAGGCTCAGGTTGCATGACTTCTTGCCCTTGTAGGCCGCGCCGAAACTCTGCGCGCCGTCTTCAATCACCGGCAGGTTGTGCTTTGCCGCAATCGCATTGATCGCGTCAAAGTCGGCGCACTGGCCATAGAGGCTCACCGGCATGATCGCCTTCGTCTTCGGCGTGATTGCCGCCTCGATCTTTGCCGGGTCGATATTGTACGTGCGCTCGTCGATGTCGACGAAGACGGGCTTTGCACCAATCAGCGCAATCATCTCGCCTGTCGCGATAAAGGTAAAAGGAGAGGTGATAATTTCGTCGCCGGCTTTGACTCCCAGCGCCATGAGTGCCACCAGCAGCGCGTCAGTCCCGTTGGCGACGGTGAGGCAGTGCTTCGAGCCCGTGTAGGCAGCGAGTTGCTTTTCGAGCTCCCCAATTTCGGGGCCCATGATGTACTGCCCGTGCGCGAGTACCTTCGCGATGTTAGCGTCGAGTTGCGGCTTGATGCGGGCTTGTTGTGTTTTGAGGTCGATAAAGTCCATGGATAGAGACTGCTCTTGCAGGCGGGGCAGGTTGAAAAGCGATTGTGGGGTTGGGAGTGATCAGCCGGCAGCTCGGAAACAGAGACCTTTGGTCCCGACTGAGCCTAGCGATTTCTCGACTGCGAACGGCCACCTCGACTGCGCTCGGTGTCCGGTGATTATTCTGGTACGAACGGCCACTTCGAGTGCGGTCAGTGTCCGGAAATTAATAGCGTACGAAAATGTAGATCGAGCACCGAGCGCAGTCGAGGTGCGACGTCACCGCCGAACGGCAGTGTAGGCGAGATTCAGCAACCGGCTATTGTCAGGAAAAAGCTTGTAGAGCAGGGCACCGGCATGGCCATACTTGCGGCGAATGTCAGAGTAACCGTGAGGGTATGCCAGGTAACGAATGCTTTTATCGTGCAGCAGCAGCGTCGTGAACAGCCGCTCGATAATGAATGCAATGTACGAGAAGTCATTGCCAAAATCGGCGATCGAATGGAGCTTCTCTTTATGCGCCGTCGACAACCCCGACCGCAGCACCTCGGCGATCGGCTGCGTGAAGGCCATGTAGCGATCCCAGAATTGGCGTGTGCCCACCCAATAGTTGCAGTAAAGCGCTGTTTTCCGGTCGTGTACGGCGTTCTTCAGATCTATGTCATAACCGGCAAGGCGGAGTATCTCTTCTGACAGCTGCGTAATTCCTGGATGGAAAAACTCCCCCTGCTCCCACAGGCTTTTGAAGAACTTCATCTGCATCGGAAACGGGTTGATGAAGTAGACATCGTAACCGGGGTTTGCCCGGGCAAAATCGATGAACTTCTGCCCCGCGAGCCGCGTCTTCTGCCCGAATTTCCAGGATACATAACCGGTCAGGTCCCCCTCGCGTACCTTGCCCGCTTTGTATTCCTTTTCGAAAATGTAGTACTCGGCAAACTCGCGGTTCTCATTGGCCGTGTTGTCGTACGGCGTGAACGTCGGCTCGAGCAGCGGGAGTTGGGAGGGCAGGTAGTAGATTTGGTGGATGTGCTGTTCCATATCTCAAAAATTGCCTATGAAGTCCGCCATCAAAAAGTTACTGAAGGCTGTATATAAATTCTGTATCAGCCAGACAACGGGTAGATTCGACAAATACCTCATTTCACCTGACATAGCGATGGCTCAAATTGCCAGTCACAGTCAAGCCCTTGGTTATCTGGCAAAACAATTCAACAAGCCAGGCATGAAAATTCTCGAAATTGGCAGTCGTGAAGTTACCGGACCTTCAAAAGCAAGAACGATGTTTTCACAGGCTAAATATACGGGTTTTGACTATTACCCGGGACCGAACGTCGATATTGTAGGTGACGTACATAAATTGACTTCATACTTCACACAAGGCAAGCAGTTTGATTTAATCTACTCTTCTGCATGCTTTGAGCATTTTGCCATGCCCTGGATCGCCTCGCAGGAGATTGTCAAGTTACTAAAGGTCGGAGGTCAGGTATTTGTAGAGACTCACTTCTCCTACGTGTCGCATGAACGCCCCTGGCATTTTTTCCAGTTCAGCGATATGGCACTGAAAGTATTGTTTCCTGAAGAGGCGGGAATTCGCTGCGTTGAAGCCGGTATGTCGAACCCGATGATCGGTAGATTTTCTGCTCTTGCCGATGAATCTCTTCGCTACACAAGGGTAGGAGACCTGTTCTGCCACAGCGGATTCCTTGGTGAAAAGGTGCGCGAGGTCCCGAATTTCTCTTACCAGCAGGTGAAATTAGAAAACTTGGTGCACGGCACAGAATACCCCAAGCCAGTCGATATGGCGTAGGTCAAAGCCCTTCTTCCTGGTGCTGTATTATTAGTTCTATCGGGTACTGAGTCTGTTGAATCACGTCTCGCCATGAATTGTCGTTATTTTTCCGGAATTGCCTCTTAAATAAGTCAACCTTCAGCATCGGAAAATTCTCGATTTCGATCAGTTCTTTCCAGAGTAAATGGACGGGATTTATCTTATGCTTGCGCTGCATAAGATTCGTTGCTTTCAAGATATTCTCTGCCGGAAAAAAGGCCTCTAGCTTAACCCCGGCATTTCTGAATTGGCTGCTCATGCCTACCTCGTAAACTGCAACAATCAGGCCCTTCAGTTTCTTGGGTAACATACGCACATCAGTCCAGATGCTCTCAAAAACTGGAGATAGAAACACTTTGCGGGAATAGATGACAAAATAGGACATCAAATGATGTTTACCTTCATACGAGTCAGTCATTGCACTGATGTCAAAATCTTGCCTTTTCAGCAAATTAGTTAATGGAAATAGAGGCGCGTAACAGCTGTCATTTGCCAGTAGCAACAAATCATAATGATTCAAATCCACGCCTGCGTAGAAAAGCCCTGCTTTCCATGAGCCAAAGTCATAGCCAATATTCTCCCGCAATATGACGCGAAAGCACATGGTCTGCAGTTCCTCCAGCGCTGCTTGAGATAAGGAGTCGCTTGTTGACGCAAATATTATATCAAAGTCAAGATCTCTTAATTGTTGCAGGTAGTAATAGACAAATTCGGGAACCTTGTCGGTCGGCGAGTAGCTGGCGAAAACGCATAGGCGTCGCTTCTCTGGCTTCAGTAGCGCCGAAGAGACGATGCTGCGGACTGCCGGCTCTTTAGGGAAAAATTTGTGAATGCGTAATATTCGAAGGGCTTCGATTGCCGATTTTATTAGAATATTGACTAAGTGCTGCCTGATTTCAAGCATAAGCTGAACCTACTTTTTCTGACTACTCAGTTTTCTCGCCAACCAGAATACTCCCGGAATACGAGCCATCATTGCCCGAATGCCTTGTACTGCTTTTCGTCGGAGGCGTGCTGGGGTATAAGCCATGCGAGCGTATAGCCAAAACGAATAGGGTTGATACTTTATTCTTAATAGGCCATTTCCTGCGTCGCCTGTTGCGCTCATCATTATCTCGTCATCAGAGAATGTGCGCAGTGTATTCTTAATCTCCTGAAAAAAACGCTGTCTGTTAATAGGCGGTTGCTGGAAAAGAAAAACCCAATAATGTCCTTGGATAAAATAACTCAAAAATGCGCCACGCCAGGGACTGCCAGTTTCAAAGGCGCCTGCTGTCTGCAGGAAATCCTGAATCTTCGCGCCTATGATGAAGATGTCAAAGGGTAGCTGATCAACCAGTGTATTCGCGGTTATTGATGTTTTTCTGGCACGCTGAAAGTAATAGTACGATGTAGTGGCCGTAATTACAACCTTGGTTGCATGGTATAGGGTCATCACGTGAAATAGATTATCTTCAAAGATCAGATCTTCTGGAAACAGGATGTTGTGTTTACGGATCAATCTTGCCGAGAATAGCTTGTTGCAGTTGCTGTTCGCATGGATTAGCTTGGGATTTTCATGAAAGTTACCAATAATCATTCGGTGGTCTTGTGTCAGATGCGTGATGATATCTGTGATGCGATACCTCTTTACTGCAGCCGTCCGTTCGGAGTACAGAAACATGTTTCCGATGCAGATATCCGCGTCATACTCTAGTGCGGATCTTACGAGTGTTTCGAAGAAATCAAGATCAACAAAGTCATCGCTGTCTACAAAACCTATATATCTGCCCCGAGCAATCTGCAATCCAGCGTTTCTGGCATGCCCGGGTTTTCCACCCGGTGCATGAATCACTTTGAGCCGGGGTTCACTCCTATGATAATCAGCTAGCAGCTGTTGTGAACCGTCCGTAGATCCATTGTCGACGCAAATGATTTCGATTTCAGTAAGAGTCTGCTGAGTCAGTGAGTCAAGGCATCGGTTTAGGTATTCTTTTGTGTTGAAGACCGGAACAATAATAGAGACGAGGGGGGGGGGTGTTGAGCTGTTCATAGGTATATGCACATCGCGATGTAGCGTCGAGTGATTGGGGACCTGTTTCATTTGTTGTGGTCCCGTGATCGGGCGGTGGATTTATTTGCTCCTATCATCCACAGCTTATGAAAAATGAGGGGCGGCCTTGGTCGCCTTTGAGAGAGAGTCTAAGGTGTCGCGTCCTGTGTGTCGCAGGATGTGTGCAACTGATTTATTGGGAGTCAATTTGTGAGCACTGCCATGATTCGAACTTAGAGAACGTTAAAGCCCTCTATATCTTCGGACAAAATAGCGAGGAATTGCCATCACTGCAAATTTGAAGCTGTTCATTTTGTCTTCTGTTCTTCTTAATATTTGCAGAAGAACCTCAGGCTTAAAAAGTTCGGCGATTGTCTGATTGCGTTCTGAATCGTGAGTTGTCCGAAATTTCCTGCTCGAGCTCACCCCCCCCGCAGAGAATACAGAGATTACATCGTTGACGTAAGTTAAGGAAGCGTGAAACCCCAAGATGGCCTTTACAAAGAAATAATAGTCGGAGCATATCTTAAAATCCTCCCGATAAAACCCCACTTTTTCGAAGAGATCCCGGCTAATGAAGGTCGCCGGATGCATAAGGCTATTATGGTAAAGATGCTCCCATGAGATCGTTTCAGGCATATGGGAATGTATTTCACGGAAACGACTTTTGAGCAGAATATTTCCGTAAACGATATCTGTAGTCCATTGTTCTGGTTTGAGATTTTCGAGGGTTTTTGGAGAGAATAGGTAATCTCCAGAATTTAAGAAAAGTGTATATTTGCCCTTGGCAGCCCGTATTCCTTTGTTCTGGGCGTGGTAAAGACCGCGATCTTTTTCAGAGACCCATGTGCCAATGCGTAGCGCATTCTGATCTTCAAAGTGTTTGATGATTTCAACGCTATCATCCGTAGAACCGCCGTCGACGATGATCGATTCAAAATTCTGCCAGTTTTGCACAGCCAGGCTTTGCAGAGTTTGCCGTAGGCCAGAAGCATTGTTAAGGTTGATGGTGATGATGCTCAGCAAAGGATGTTGATATCGTTGTTTGTTAGGTACTTTCATAATCAAAGCTCCTTTTGATCATCAAAATCGGCGGCAGTATGATATGACGGCATTGAAGTGTCGCACTGTTGAAAGATTGTGTGCAGTGCCCCCCGAAAACCGGACAGCTTAGCCTGCTGCCATTAAGTTCCTGTATTCAACCGGCGAACGCATCTTCAAGCCTTTATGAGGCGCATGATGGTTGTAATCATGCATCCATTCTGAAATTTGCGGCATTACCTTCCACGCGGACTCAAGCCGATTGATGTAAACATAATCGCGCTTGAAGGTTTTCACGAATGCTTCCGCCATGCCATTGCTTTCGGGACTGTAGGCTGGCGTCGTACACACTTGAAATCCGATGGAAGATGCGAAATGTACAGTTTCGCGGCTCGTGAATTGTGGCCCATTATCACTGAGCAGCTGAATAGTGTGTGGACATTCGGTCTTGCTAAAGCGTTCCTCGACTGCACCCAAGAGCATATTGCGAATGTTCAGACCATCGATGCCAACGGTGCTGCTGAAGTGGTTGATAACCTGACGATCGTGGCAATCCAAAACAAACGCAACCCAGACGTGAGTACCATCCCATGTCAGTACGCCAAATATATCCATACACCAGCGCACATCGCTCTTCGCCGTAATAATCTTGCCATCATGCACAAGAGTTCGCCGGCTTTCAACCTTTTGCAGCAACAACTGCTGCGCCTTCATCAACCGGTAAACGCGCTTCTTATTCACGCCTGAAAAACCTTGTTTTTCAAGAGTCTTGTTGAGCATAGCGGTCACGCGTCTATATCCGTAGGTCGGTCTTTCATCGCAGATACGTCGGATTTCCGGCAGCACTCGATCATCTGCTGTCTGGTCGATTTGGCGTCCCCGTCGTGAGGATTTCAAACTTTCATAGAGATTGGACCGCGAAACACCCAAGACGTCAGCCACGCGACTCACTCGAAACCCTCGATGCCGCGCAATGGCTTGTGCGAGATCAGTTTTTTTTCGCGACCAATACGCACGGCCTCTTTCAGAATTTCAACTTCTTCGGTCTTACGACCCAGGATATTCTCCAGTCGGCGGCTTCGCTCATGGAGCTGCCTAACCTGCGATACTGGCAATACTTCTTCTTCACTCCCAACAGCCGCCAGAGCGCCAGCCTCTTTCAGTTTTTTCCACTTGAAAATCTGCGTCGCCGCGATCCCGTGCTTCCGGGCCACATACGACATACTCATGCCGGGTTGCTCGGCTTCTGCCAAAATCTCCAGCTTCTCCGCGACCGACCATCGTCGCCGTCGCTGTACGGTTGTGACTAACTCTACCTTAGCCTTAGTACTATCATTATTCATATCACTACTCCTGTGTCTTAGGAGCAGGTAAGGTGTCCGGTGATTTAGGGGGTCGCTACAGGCATTATCGGCCTTTCCGCAATATCGTGGAATAGATTTCGCGATACCGATTCGCAATTCGGGAGTACGAGTAGTTTGATAAGCAATGCTGCCGGGCTGCTGCTGACATTTTCATGCGCCGAGCTCTATCTCGTATGATAAATGCAATGCCAGCTGCGAGATCATCGGCTGCGAATGGATTTGCCAGCCATCCGGTCTTCTTGTGTGCAATAATATCTGGCAATCCACCTGTTTTGAATGCAACTACAGGTAAACCACAGGCTTGCGCCTCCACAGCTGTATTGGGCAAATTGTCCTGCCGCGAGGGAACAATCATAATGTCTGCCGCGGAATAAATCAGCTTGAGCAGGCGATCATCTTGTACTTGCCCTAGCCAGTGAACCTTGTATGGCCAATCCTGTGCGCTACTGGTAGGTTGCTCTTGTCCAAAAATCAGTATTTCAGCCTCTAATGAGTCATCCTTGTGTAGGTCATGCATCGCCCTCCTGAGCAAATCACCGCCTTTGCGCGGATCTTCAACGCCGCCAGCGGCCCCCATCAATATTAGGTTTTTGGATTTAGGCAGGTTTAAGAAATGCCTAGCAGCTTTTTTTTCGAGCGGAGACCAGAAACCTTCTGCGTCAATGGGATTTGGAACAGTATGGATATCTGCATTCTTGAATAGAATGCTTTCGGCGGCACATGTGGCAAGCCATTTGCTGGGGGAGACAACTGTAAATTTTACCTCTGCCCAATTTTTTCTTTTTCTTCTCCAGATTAGGCTATTGATACTATCACTGTTTTCTCCTAGAAAATTTCTTCGTGTCGAATAGCCAATTCTGAAATTAGCAGTAGGTTTGTCTGATGTATAATGTTCTGCGCCGCACATCGGCCACATATCATGGAATGTCCAAACTATTGGTTTCGTAATGTTTCTTACGTCGGGAATAGAAAGTACGTCCGAAGTCCAATGAAGGTTGACGATATCCGAATTCAAGTTTCGTATTTCAGGGAGAATATTTGCGCTCGTAGCACCTAAAGAGTAAAAGCCTGACTCTTTTTCACATAATTTGTCAATTCGTCTTTGATGATATTTCTGCCATATCTTCCTATATACTTTCAGGGCAATTGAACTGTGCTGTTGCCTCCTGACTGTATACTCAGTGGTTATCGAGTCTGGGGTCAGGAAAACACTATCTATATTGCTATTGCGTAATGCTTCATGCAGTCGAAATGCAGCACGCGCTGCCCCACCGGCGTTGAGAAAGCGATTAATATGCAGTATCCGCATTATGGGTTAAAAGGATTTGATTCCAATACGCCCCGTGTAGTCGACTCGTGAAAGATAAATTGGCTTTTGTTTTCCCGCCGCAAAATATTCGTCTACAGCTTTTCGGCAGCCCGTCCAGTGCCCATAATCGTCTATGATGAGTACGCCGGCGGCAGACAATTGCGGATAGAGATGCACAAGTTCATGCCTCGTCGATTCGTACCAATCTGTATCTAGTCTCAATAACGCCAAGGTAGCTCTGGGCGATTCTCCTGGGATAGTTTCTTCGACTTTGCCCTTAATATATATTACCTGTTGGGGATGTATCCCTGTCAACGCCAGATTGTTTTGCACATCACTCAGGTCAGCCAAGCACCAGACGGAGGTCTCTTTTTGATTCTTTCCTTCATCAAGCAAATTATCTGCATTTTTGCCGGTAATATCCACATCTTCTTTACTTGGCGCGGACATGCCTTCAAAAGTGTCATAAAGGTATATTTTCCTATCGGTAATTTTCCGATTGGCTAGCATATAAGCAATGAGCATTGAGCTTCCTCCGCGCCAAACCCCGCATTCCACAAAATCGCCGGGGATTTTCGCATTTATCACGTATTCAACAGCTTTGAATAGGCCATACATTCTCGCCGCTGATGTCATAGTGTATTCTTTGCATTTTGCGTATATATCGTGAAATTCAGGCTCTATCATGTCGGGTTGGATGCTACTGTTCGTGGCTTGACCTTCGGAAAGATTGAGTAGAATTGTACCTGTTTTTCTGAGTATTTTCTTTAGCACTTTGTTTGTCCTTTGTACCGATTATTTTATCGGTTTCATTGTTTCCATAAAAAGCGAATCCGGCTTTCTGGCTTTGCCATCGCCGTTTATGTCGAGTCCGTATTTCCCAAAGTCAGTGATCCACGATTGATTGGCTCGCATCCGCTTTGCCTTAATGAAGCCAGCAGAGGATAGGATCTTCATTAACGAATATTCATCGTACATCCAGTTATGTATTTCTCCAGATAACCGAAATCTGCCGATTCTTAATGCTTCACTGTACCGTGCAGGTATTAATAAAGAGACGAAGCGAAATATTCTCCCCTTGATCTTGTTTAGGAGTGGGATTTCTTCACGCAACGAGCCTTGCGTCGCCAACCGTTGTCGAAAATTGATAAGTTCATCTCCCACTCGGGCTTCCACAAAGTCTGCAGCGGGAAGGGGCATGCTTCGCCAATACTTAGCCATTTTTCCTCCGGGAATATTCCTCTGCACCTGGTCGAGTAACTCGATAACAGTCCAGTCATAACATTCCATAGATCTGCGATCTCCTTTTTTTGCTTTCTGCAGATTGTCTAGATAGAGTCGGGCTATCTGTTCCAGATCGGGAACGACAACGCGCATTATTCCGCCAGGTTTCAGGACTCGGAAACATTCAAATAAGAAATCACGTGCTTGTTCCGATTCAAAATGCTCCAAGAGATGAGAGTGATAGATTACATCGATGCTGTCTGATTTGAAAGGTAATTTCTTACGAAGATCAAAAGCAATTATGGATGGATGTTGCTTGATCGCGTCTATATTTATCCAATCTGGGTGAAAATTTGCACCACAGCCGAGATTCACTTTCTTGAGGTGACTAACTTGTTTTTCGGCCTTTGGTTTCATTTTCCTCCGTGTGGCAAAAGCCTGGCGCATGTTCGAATTAATTTCTGTGCAAGATATTTGAGTAACCAGGTGAGATATGATCGTACTGAAAGACGCAGGCCGAAAACATTAGTTCCCGTGTATTTGTCTGCTTCTGCATTCTGCGCTACAGTTTGTGAAAAGTTTTCGATTTTCAGAGGGGATACGGGCAAGTCTGCGAGCCATGAATCGTGTTGGGTATGAGTTGCTTCAGCTCCAAATCCTATATTCGCTATGAGATTTACTTGTGGAATGACGCACAATCCTGAACTTTTCCAGATGGCGTATTGCCATTGGTAATCCCAAGTGTCAATTTGGCCCTTAGATGTTTTGAGAAATAACTCATTCCAGTATCTTTGAAAATGCAGATTCTTACTGATTCTTCTGATGAACGCCTTGTTTGTCTCTGATGAAAAATCCCGCATGTTAACGTCATATTGCGCCCACGCTCTCTTCCATGTGGCCCAGCCCCAGACGTGAGCATATATGGAAAAATAATAGTCGGCATTACTGCGGCGGATGCCATTCTGAAAATTACATCCCGCAATATGCATCACGCGTGCATCATTCTGGTAATATTTCAGGAGGTTTTCGCAGAAGGAGAAAAAACTAGTATCTGGCAAGCAATCGTCTTCGAGTATGATACCAGAATCTACATGTTGAAAAAACCACGATATTGCGCTGCTAACTGCGTACTTGCATCCGAGGTTCTTGGCATTGAATTTTGTCCGAACGTCGCATGGCCAGTCGATCTCAGAGACTATAGCTCTGGTTTGTTCACAGAGCTCTGAATCTTTCGGATGCGTGGAGCGAGGCCCATCGGCTGCAATAAACAGCGACTTGGGTCTGGCGTGTTTGATCGTTTCGAAAACTCTGGCTGTTACATCAGGTCGGTTGAAAATAATAAATAATATTGGGGTATCCAGAGAATTCATTGTGCAGAATTTGAGTGGCAGAAATGTGACCGCAAAGAGCGCATTGGCAGTACTACCTTACGGGCAAGTCTCCTGATCCATGGCTTGCCGGTAAGGCGTTTGCCTAGTAGTTTACCCTCAAACAGGCCTTCTGGTTCAAAGTACTGAAAATCATCGCCAAAATGCAGCATGTAATAGCCATACGGAAGGGCATGTTCTTTCGGTTTTCCCGGCAATGTGGGCGTAACTATGAGATTGCTCAATTCTGTGATGCTCTTAGGCTCATAAACACAATCTAACCCTCCGTAAAACACATCATCTAGGGCGATCACGGGTTTTCCCAAATATGCAGCCTCAACTCCCATAGTCGAACCAAAGACCAATACAAGATTAGCGCTCAGGGCAAGTTCATAAGAATCTACTTCTGAGGCTGCCGGGATAACTTTGATGTTCTTGCCTGAGAGATTCTCCCACCAGCTACGATCATGGCGGCCCTTCGATTTCATGTGTGGGTGTACCCTGATCAGTAGTTCGGTGTCATCCATGCTTTGTATTTTTTCGATGAGCCATTTTATAGCATTGCGTTGAGAAGAGAAAAGGCCGTGGCTCACAAGCCTCTCGACTGCCGCATATTCGTCATCACTTGAAGAATAGTAGACAATGGTTTTCTTTTGCGATTTTTCAGGCAGCATGCCTCTTTCTTGTTGTTCGGTGAAACTCAACCAGCCTATACCGTCTCCCTGTCTTCGCCTTTCAAAGAAACCAGCAGCATCAGCATATTTATCGTTATTTGCTTCGTTCCAGAGTTTAATTACTTCTGGTTTCCTATTTCGTAAATCGTGGGGTGATAGATCAGAAAGATAATACTTATTTGGCTGAGCCCCACGTTCATGGAACCAAATTGATATGTTATTCTGTCGTGCTACTTCAACGATGCTTCGGCTACAAGCGAACCGGCCATTGAATGTACAGATAACCTTTGGCTTATGGTGTGATATTATGTTCTTCGCGAGTTGATAGGTTATGATGGCACTTTCCAGATATAAAGCTGCAACCTCAGCAAGTTCCTCTTTAGGGGGATACGGCTCCCCGGAGCGCGAGATTAAGGAGCTTAAGGCCCCGAGTCCCAGATTGACTCCATCATACTCAAAAAATGCTAGCTGCTGGAGATCCGTCATTGCCGCAATAGATGTCTGCGCTATTTCCCGGGCTTCACGTTGGGTGTCGCTGCTTATTGTTGGGGAATTGATAACCAAGACACCTTTCTTTCTCAGGATGGCCTCCAACTGGCGCACCTTTAGCGATCGGCTTTCTGCTAGCCATCCAGTTGGTTCGGGATACGGAATATCATCAGGGTTTGGTACGTCTAAGAAACAAAAAGCAACCTTCCCGTTCTCGTGAATTTTCCTTAGGCAGATTTCTGCTGCCGTTTCTAAATGCGGAGTGTACGAAAATGCTTCAATAGCAAGGATCATTTGAAAATTGCCCGGAGAGGTACGTATACAGCGAAAAGATTACCCTATCATCTCCCAACTGAGACCGGTTCCACGCATTACATCCTGTTTGACTCTCTTCCCCATCACCACATCCAGATACTTGGGAGCCAATCCATACCCCGGTCGAATGCTTCGTACATTTTTTTCTGTGATCATGTCGCCAGCTTTCATATTCTCGACAACATAGAGAGATCTTCGAAATACAAGTGATGCTTTCTCCTTCTCCGTCGGTCCATAGCTGATCTTGCCCAAAGCTTGCCATGCCCTCTCGGTCTCAACCACCAGGGCTTTCATCTCTTCGGGCTCCATAGAAAAGGTCGAATCAACACCGCCATCTGCCCGGTTAATGGTAAAATGCTTTTCTATGACCGTGGCCCCGTGAGCTACAGCGGCAATCGCTACGCCAATGCCCATGGTGTGGTCTGACAGGCCGATTTCGCAGTTGAATAGCTGCCGCATGTGCAGAATCGTCAGAATATTGGTGTTTTCCGGGGTTGCAGGATACGTGCTTGTGCACTTAAGTAGTATAAGATTCTCATTACCTGTTTGTCGAACGGTTTCCACGGCCTCGTGAATTTCTGCAACATTTGCCATGCCGGTTGAAATGATCATGGGCTTTCCCGTTTCAGCTACTCGTTTGATTAAAGGCAGGTCAATATTCTCAAAGGATGCAATTTTGTATGCAGGAACATCAAGAGACTCAAGAAAGTCTACTGAAGAAGCATCAAAGGGCGTGCTGAAGCAGATGATGCCACGTTCTTTTGCTCGGGCCATAATAGGGGCGTGCCATTCCCATGGAGTGTGGGCGACTTTGTAAAGATTGTACAGCGATTCACCTTTCCAAAGGCTTTTGGGATCCGAGATGAAAAATTCACCGTCAGATTTGTCGATGGTCATTGTATCGGGAGTGTAAGTCTGAATCTTTAGGGCGTCAGCACCAGTTGCGGCTGCCGCGTCCACAATTGCCAGGGCTTTCTCCAGGGATTGGTTGTGGTTGCCTGACATTTCCGCAATGATAAAAGGGCGGCAGTTCTTACCTATTGAAGCGTTACCTAGGTGGATTTCTTTGGCCAGCATTGTTGAGTTTCTTGTCATGGGTTCCCGAATGAGAGTGATTTACTTCTTTGCTTTCTGATAAGGGTATTAATAAGTTAGACGGGGCTGCTGTGTCAGCAATTCGTCAACACGGATTTCTTTCTTGAACGTTATCGTGTTATCGGAAGAGGGCGTTGCCGTAAAGCCGAGTTTTTCAAAGCACCTCGCGGAGGGACGATTTTCCGCCTTGACAGTGGCAACGTAGGTAATGTCTTCATTGCGTTCATTGGAGTTTTGCGCAATAGCCATTGATAGAATGGTCAGTCCGAGACCTAATCCTCGGTGCTCCGGTGCAATTGAGTAGCTGATCCGAACATGATTCTCTTCTTTCATGTTTTCAAGGCGGATTTGTCCGACGGGGCGGTTTCCAGTTTCAAGTATCCAGAAGCGACCATCTCTGGATACTATCTTGCCTCTAAAC
The DNA here is from genome assembly GCA_046346875.1 of Turneriella sp. Classification (GTDB taxonomy): domain Bacteria; phylum Spirochaetota; class Leptospiria; order Turneriellales; family Turneriellaceae; genus Turneriella. Next base: position 62,176 of record JAXMHG010000005.1, read on the forward strand.
CAGTTTTCATGTTCGCTCCAGCTTATTTCTTCAGTGGAGAGCGACGCGAGTCGAGTGTGTTTTTCGTTTGACCATTCAAATATGAGCTGCATATCCGATAATTTTACTGTTCTGAGGCGTAGCGCGAGGTCTTCTTTCTTGGGCGTGTGCGTCGAGGTATTATTACGTGTATTGAATAGCTTATCGTAAGCGCTTGGTGCTTTCAGTATTTCTCTGAGTTTCAAGCGGATGCTTTGTCTTACTTGAGCAGGTCTCATTAGTTCTAGAGAGTGCTGCAAGAATTGAATAGACTCGCCGACACTACTGAGATTGCAGGCGGTGATTCCGCATTCTTGCCAACCAAGAATATTCGCTCTTTGATTTTCTGCGGTTTGAACAAGGATCATCGGAATTTCACACTTGGCAAGCTCATTGCTAGTTTGGCCCGCCGCACTTATAGCAAAATCACAGCTCATGATGAGCTCTTTCATTTTCTCGGCACTTAAGCTGCCGTGTAATGTGATTTTATGTTGCTCAATCAGTGCTTCGCTCGAGAATTGCGTGATATTGGTATTTGACAAGATGTGCAGATTGGTGTCTGGGAAAGTCGCACGAATTCGAGCAACGAGTTGTGATAGGAAATTTTCGTCGATCATTGACCCAAGGGTTATGAGCATGTCTCTAATCTCAGCTCTCACAGACCTTATCGGAGTCGGTTCTCGAAACGGTGTACGAAGTAGTATGTAGTTTGCGCCCGTAAGGATTTTTGCGTCTTGATTGCTATAGTCTACCACATGGCCACCGATCGACGGATTAATAACGGTTGCCTTCGAGGGATAAATGAGTCTATTGTAATCGTCAAGACAAAACAAGAGTCTTGAGTCGGATTCAAGTTCGTGGTATATTGCATTATCACAGAGGTAAGAATCTACAATTATTGCCGATGGCTGCAATTCGTCCAAGAGTCGTTGACGCTGATCCGCATTGCCCCAGTTCATGCAGGTGAATTTGTGTCCTATAGGTGACAATGGCGTAATTCCATCAGTATTCACGTAGAGAGACACTTCGTTGCCCCCCAGATCCAGTATTTCTGCTAGTGCGCTGCACCGGGTCAAATGCCCAAGGCCCGTACGAGAGGTTGCCTCAGTGAGTATTAATACTGGCTTCATGGATGATATTTCCGAAGTCTAGTTGAGTCGTTTAAAGCCAGAATGGCATATCGGCCCATCGAGTAGATTGAGTATTGGTTTGCCATCTTCGCACTCTCTGATCTGGGCAAAAACCGGATCCAGCTGCTCGATATACTCCTCAATCAGTCTTACATTGTGTGCTGTGGAAGCATAGAAATTTGTGCCAGCCACATAGCCTTTCTTGAGCATTTTCTGGGCGATCAATGTTTTGTAGGCCAGGTGGTTCTCGCTTTGGAAGGTGAAGGTCGTTAAAGCAGGTAGTCCAGAAACATTGATACCCAATCCATACTTGTCGGCCAATTTACGCCAGCCGTTCGTCATTTCGGTACCCATGTCTGTTATGTAATTCCAGGACTGTTCTCGTTCCATTATTTCGAGTGTCTTGAGGGCTGCAGCAGGTCCTATTCGTTCGGTCCAGAAAGTACTGCTAATAAATGAGGTCTGAGCTGCCTGCATGACTTCACGACGACCAATTGCAGCAGTGATTGCATAACCATTCCCTAGAGCCTTGCCAAACATTGCCATATCTGGCTCGACCCCGTAGATTTTGTGCAAACCGCCAAAGCTTTGCCTAAAGCCTGAGGTGCATTCGTCAAAGATAAGGACGATTCCGTTGTCTGTAGCTAATTGCCGCACTTTCTGAAGATAACCTTCGGCAGGCCCCATATTGCGCGAAACCTCCATAAAGATCACTCCAATATCATGCGTTTTGACGAGGTTTTCGAGTTCCTGATAATTGTTATAGTTGAAGGGGTAGATCGAATCACGCAGGTTCTGGGGTACCCCATTGGGCTCTAAGCCAGGCAGAAGATGGCCTGAGAGATTCTTTTCTGATCCCAGGTTTGCAGCTAAATACCAGTCATGCCAGCCATGGTATCCACAGAAGGCAACTTTATCTTTGCCACTGGCTGCGCGCGCGATGCGAACAGCAATGGCATTGGCTTCCCCCCCGGTACGGGCAAACCGAACCATATCAGCCCATGGGTGTAGCTCGATCAGGCGCTCGGCAAGGTATACTTCCTCTGGGCAGTTGAAAGTCGACATGTTGCCCTTATGTACCGTTTCAATCACCGCCCTATCTACTTCGGAGTGACCATAGCCTAAGGTATTCGTGCCGATACCCATGATATTCATATCGATGTATTCTTTGCCGTCAAGATCCCATATCTTGCAGCCCTTTGCCTTGCTGAAGTATGCTGGCCAATGCTCGGGCAGAAACATCTCAGCTCGCTTGGAAAGCAGCATGTTGCCGCCGGGGATAATTTGCTTCGCCCGCCGCCAGAGTTTTTGACCCGTACCCATATTAGCTCCCTCATTGCGCACTAAATGTGCATTCCTTTGAAATATGTTCGGTTTCGCATGACGCAGGTCTAAGATTTCTTTCCAGCCAAAATCTACCCGCGGATGAAAATGCTCAAAAATTGCCCGAACTACTTCAAAATCATCAGATTCGTCGACGGTCCAACGTTCATTGGAAAGATCCTCGGTATTGGTAATTGCCGATTTGAGAAATTTGGCATTCTCACGTATGTATGGTGTAACATGCTCTCTGTCGCGCACCTGACGCGCCTCGTTCTGGGCGGCCTCCAGCGCGGAAAAGCTAAACACCTCGGTATCTAATCCATCCGGAAAGGTCGGCGGCGCAATGTTTGAACTGTAGTCCACCTTCTTTCTTAAAAAATCGTCAATCACAGTATCGACTATTTCTGGATCAAGCAACGGGCAATCACCAGTAACCCGGACAATAACATTCGCACCAGCTTGTTTGGCCGCAAGGTAATAACGTGATAATACATCTTGCTCATCTCCACGGAATACTTTGAATCCGAGAGATTCCACATAAGCCTGCAATGGGTCGTTAGAATCATCAGTTGAAGTAGCGAGAATTATTTCATCGATTCGCTTTGATTGCGCCAGGCGTGCCAGCATTAGGCCAATAAGTGGCTTGCCACAAATTGGTTTTAGTACTTTCCCAGGCAGTCGGGTCGAACCCATGCGCGCCTGCACGATCGTAACAACCTTCACTCTTTGCTCCACAGGGTCGGATTAATAAGTCCAGGATCGTCAATTTCAAGAACTTGCGGGAAATCCAGAATAGTATCTTGGCGAAACGCATCGATGATTTGCCTCAATTGAAACAGGCTATCAACGCCTACAATAATTTTTCCTATAGGCGTTAGCTGTTTGAGAAACTGAAGGCAGACGACCAGCGGCGAGAGATGGTTGTCGCGTAACCAGGTGTGAAATTTCTTTATATGTTCCTGCCATTGATGAAAATATGGTGGGATATCCTGTTCTTTCATGAGCAAGAGACCCTGTAGAAATGCCGAGCGAACATGAACTTCTATTCGGCGTTCCTGCAGCCGCGTGAGCTTTCCCGTTGTCAATAGGCGTCTGTCAAAGATATTCATAGGTGCTTGAATTAGGTCAATCTCGAAACGCTGAAGGTAGTGTTCTATTTCATCCGGATTATAGATGGAAATACCAATCGATTCGATTTTTCCTTCTTTTTTGAGTGAACTCATCGCATCGAACAGTTCATCTCCGTATTCTGCGAGAAGGTCGTCAGCCTTGTGTAAGAGAAGGCCGTTGATTTCTTTCGTGTGCATACGGCGCAGAGAAGCATCGACCTCGTCTCGTACCCATGCGGCCAAATCAGTGCAATATTGCGGTTTTGGTGGTAGTTTTGTGATAACTTGCCAGCCTTCGACGCCGACGCTACCCAGCAAGGCTTCACTCGTACCGTACGCTATGGCTGTGTCCAGAGTCGTAATACCCTCTCTTTTGGCTTCTTTTAGTATCTCGCGCGCCTCACGAATGTCTATTTGGCCCGTTTTGTTTGCAATGCCATAGTCCAGGCCAAACTGCACCGTACCCAGCGCTAGACGATGTAAATCTCTATCCATTCTTTCTGATTACGGAAATAGCTGTCATGGCAGCTGGATCATCTGTGTGTTTAAAAGGAAAGTTATGGTAATCCAGAATTCTTTTCGTTGTGCAAATGAAGCTGGGATGCCAGGTGAACAAAGACTCATACGCCATTTTGTAAGAATATAAACCATCGCGGTGTACGTAAGGATTTTTGGTCGCAGCTTCGGCGTGAAAATCAAGTATCATGATCCATGATTGTTGTTTCAATACACGATTCGCCTCGGCTGCGATCTTAAATAGATCTTCGCGATCACATAGGTAGAGGCAAAAGCCAAATATCACCAGATCAAAAAACGAGTCTTCAAAAGGGAGGGAATCTGCTGTTCCGACGGAGGCTTCGATGCCATTATCCTTAGCTATCTTGATTGCCTCAGATGAAGGATCAATCCCATAACATTCGTTGCCAAACTCCCGCTTGATCCATGACAGCCGCTGGCCATTGCCGCATCCGATCTCAAGAATGCGCCAAGTATCTGCTTTTTCCTGCACTCTAGATCTTAGGTCCAAATATTCCAGCAAAAGCGCATCTTGATCTGGCAATTTTGTTTCAGTGAGGCCACTTAGATTCCGCTCTAACCATTTGTTGCCTTCGTTCTGTAAAAATGATTCTTTCTGCTTCATTGCAGGCTCCTAAACTCTGGCGAGTGCTATTTTGATTGTTTCACAGACTTGCGCCACTTGATCGTCACCCAGAAGCGGAAAAATTGGAATACTCATCGCATCCTGATAATATCTTTCAGATTCGGGAAAGTCCTCATGATTGTATCCAAATTGTCTGTAGTAGGGTTGGTGGTAGATAGGGATATAATGCAGATTCACCAGAATACCCTGAGATCTAAGATACTTGAATACACGATCGCGGTCGGTTTCTGGGTTTTTTGTCCTTAGCCGAATTATGTACAGGTGCAGGGCAGAATAACTATTCGCGTCGAAAGTCGGTAATTGCAGATCCAATCCACTCAACATCGTTTCATAGAGATTTCGTATTTCATGCCGTCTTTTTAAAAAGGCATCGAGACGGGATAACTGGCTTAGGCCTAATGCTGCCTGTATGTCTGTGAGCCGATAATTAAATCCGAGTTGTTGCTGCTCATAGTACCAATCCCCTCTGGGGGGCTCAGACATCTCTGCGGGCTCTCGTGTGATGCCATGAGAGCGCAATCGAACCATTCTTTGAAACAATTCTGCGTCATTGGTCAGTGCCATCCCCCCCTCTCCGGTGGTGATTATTTTGACTGGATGAAAGCTGAAAACGGTTATATCGCTGTATTTGCAGCTGCCAATTGGATTCTCGAGGTATTGACCTCCAATAGCATGTGACGCATCCTCAATAATTTTGAAGCCGTACTCTCTTGACAAATCAGAGATCGCCTTCATATCGCAGGAGGTTCCGGCAAGATGGACGGGAATGACAATGCGCGGCAGCTTATTTGACAGTCTGGCGCTTTCCAGTTTTTTCTTAAGGTTTGAGACAGAAATGTTGTAACTAACTGGGTCAATATCCACGAAATCAACCTCAGCACCACAGTACAAAGCACAATTTGCGGAAGCAACGAAGCTTATAGGACTGGTCCATACTATTTCACCGGGTTGAAGTCCCAGAGAGAGGCAGGCAATATGCAATGCAGCTGTTGCATTACTCACTGCAACGGCATATTTGGCCTGGGATTTTTGAGCGATCGCTGCTTCAAATTTTCCTATAACCGGCCCTTGGGTCAGGAAATCCGATTTGAGAACTTCAACAACTGCGTTGACATCTTCTTGAGTGATAGATTGTCTTCCGTAAGGAATTGGCTGCACTGAGTTAGACCTCAAAATTCTTGTCTACATGCTCTGCAATCAACTTTCGAAGACTTTCCACGGTTTCCCAATCATTGTTTTTGCCAGATGAATAGTTAAAGCCTTCTGGCACTTTCTTAGCCTTGAAATGCTCAACAAAATCTTCGATTCTCCAAAAAGGAATTTGCGGCACAATTACATAGTATTTCCCTAGATCATAGGTGGTGAATGAATCAGAACTAGTGATCATCTCTTCATGAATCTTTTCACCAGGCCGAATCCCGACAACTTGGTGTTCACAATTGGGAGCAACCGCTTTGGCAACATCGGTTATCTTATATGATGGGATTTTGGGTACGAAAAGTTCCCCCCCCCATGCAGTCTCTAGTGCATGGAGCACCATATCAACGCCTGCCTGTAATGTAATATTGAAACGAGTCATATTTGGGTCAGTGATGGGGATAACACCAGTTGGCCTCTTGCCGATAAAGAATGGAATCACTGAGCCATTAGACCCCATTACATTGCCATATCTGACGACAGAGAATCGAATATCTTGTTTACCCCGAATGTTATTTGCCGCAATAAATAATTTATCTGAAGCAAGTTTCGTTGCGCCGTAAAGATTAATCGGTGCGCAAGCTTTATCGGTTGATAGTGCGACGACTTTGGAAACACCGGTTTCTAGACACGCCTTAATTACATTCTGAGCGCCACCGATATTCGTTTTGACACATTCATCTGGATTGTACTCTGCAATATGCACATGTTTCATCGCCGCCGCATGAATGACGTAATCAATACCCGAAAATGCGCGCTTTAGCCTCTCGAAATCTCTGACATCACCGATAAAGTATCGAATGCTTGCATAAACCGTATCAGGAAATTCTTGAGCCATTTGAAACTGCTTTTGTTCATCACGAGAAAAAATTACCAGCCGTTTAACGTCAGGCCAACGCTCTAAGATAGTCTTTGTTAATTCTTTGCCAAGCGAGCCAGTGCCCCCGGTAATGAGTATAGATTTTTGACTGAGCATTTGCACTCCCAATTGCGTTCTAGATAAATCTTTTCAAGCAATTCAATACATGCTGTGCGTTAGAATCGGAATTAAACGTAACGTCGCCATCAATGTATAGTGGATCAACCACGCCTCTTACTACTTTAGAAAGCAACCGTGAATAGGCGATTTCTAATTCTTCGTGTGTAAAAGAATAGCTAAGTATGCTGTCAAAAGTGAGTGATTCGTGATACTTTATCACTCCAGGCAGGGACATAAACCACGCAAAACCGAAGACTAATGCCTTCTTGCCGCCTTTGATAGCTTCCCAACCCGCAGTGCCTGTTACAACGGCAACAAACTGACTTTTCTCAATGAGAAAATGACTTGATTCGTGAGGATCGATCAAGATAACATTCCTCAGATGAGAAAGTCGGCTAAAGAACCATTCTCCTCTTTGCATATCTGTTTGTTTAGGATTCTCTTTGACTATAACTTTCCAGTCTTCGGGTAAAAGATGAGATAGCCTTTCAATGGCCAACATCTGGTCATTAAAAATTCCCCCCAGAGCTGATGTAGTTAGCTCTGGTTGCATAGCCAAAGGGAAGTATACAAATTTAAGGTCATTTTTCCAGTCAATCTTCTTCGATAGAGCAAAAACCCGATGTTGAAAGGATCGATAGCGAAGATGCTTAGAGACAGAGAGGCTAAGTGTCCAAAAATCTCTTTTGAGAAGCAATTTCAAATAGAGTAACCAATTCTGTGCCAGGGATTCTTCATTGAGAATCTTTAAATTTCTCATGTAAAAATAAGTCCCAACATGAGTCTTCTCAATTTTTTGAAGCGCAAATTTCTCAATTTGCCCGATATTTTCAAGAGTTTCAAAGTCAGAGATTTCTCTCAGTATAAAGAATCGGTTATCTTTAGCGACTGGCGCCTGAAAAAGCATCAATGTTTTAATGCCAAGTTCCTTCGCGATTAAATAGCTTATGAAGTCAGGGCCCTCGTGAGGGATGTTGGAGAAAATAACTAACTCAGTCTTATTTTCGATAGTCAAAGAATATATCTTCTGAAACAAGATATTGAAAGCATCGATAAAATCATGATATGTTCTGGCGTAGGAATGAAAGTGCCTTGTGAACATATTAATGAAAGAGTTTAAGCCTTCTTGATAACATTTCGCGAAGCATTCAATGTTATACGGGCGCTCAGAATGTATATTGTCTTTTGCCAAAATGAAGTCGAAGACATTGTGAGTGCAATTCTTTGAGTCTGAGATCCAGACAACTACATTAAATGATTTATCGCCTGAGATTGTTTCGACTATTCTGGTTCCTGATTCACCCTCAAAGCCCCAGATAAATGTATTCATGCGGGCCTTACACTCTTAAGAGTTAGTTTTGACTTGCATAGTACCAACCCGAAATTGTTTGCTGGGTAGTTCGCGTTAGAGAGTACAGAGAAGTTGAAAACTTCGGTGTGCCACCATATCGTCGCGCCGTTGTCGCGTGCACCTAGATGTACAGTATAAAGACCAGGTCTTAGCTGATGCTCTACTTGCATTTCCACAAGGTATTCACCCTGGTCTAGTTTTCCGAATCCGGTATTCATATTGTTTGCGGTAAAGATGTTAATATTTCCCAAGGTTGCAACGGTTATCCCAAGAGAAAAGTTCTCAACAGATTCTTTGATCGTGAATTTTAGAGTTAATGCGAGAGGTTGATCCCAATAGATGGCATTTGAGCGATCTAAAGTTTTTAGGAGTTTTAGCTCCTGAAAGCGCATTCGTTCGCCTACCTCACTACTTGCGCGAATATTATATTCCTCTAGGTTAAGATAATCACTGTGGCTTTTCTCGTTTTGATCTAGGTATAGGCTAAGAATTTTTTCTGTTGTGCCGATTTCTTGAACTTTTCCTTGGTTCATGTAGATCAAGATGTGGCACAATCTGGAAATTGCCTCCATTTGATGACTGACAAACAGAACCGTTCTGCCTTGCCCCTTGCTCACCGCTTCCATCTTGCCAAGACATTTCTTCTGAAACTCAGCATCCCCGACAGCTAACACTTCGTCAACGATCAGAATCTCTGACTCAAGATGGGCCGCCACGGCAAAGGCCAGGCGAACATACATTCCAGATGAATAGCGTTTTACCGGCGTATCGATAAAATCTTCAACTCCCGAGAATGCGACGATTTCATCAAACTTTCGTCTGATTTCAGCCTTGGTCATGCCAAGGATGGCGCCGTTGAGGTAGACATTGTCTCGCCCAGAAAGCTCAGGGTGAAAACCGGTACCGACTTCAAGCAAGCTGGCGACCCGGCCTTTAATGGTGATTGAACCGGAAGTAGGCTTGGTCAGACGGGAAATTAATTTGAGTAGTGTTGATTTTCCCGCGCCATTTCGCCCGATGATGCCGACAATGTCACCTCGTTTTACGTCGAAAGAGACATCGCGCAGAGCCCAGAACTCATCACCGGCGATTCTTTTTTGCTCATCGCCGATTTTAGCATTGGGGTCTTCTTTGCCGCGCAGTCTGGCAAACCAACTTTGCAGATCTTTGAATAGCATGCCGTGGTTGACCGTACCAAGGCGGTATTTTTTCGAGAGATCTCTTACTTCAATGACATTATCGTTCATGATGAATCTTATATCGTATCAGCCACAGATTTTTCGACACGGTTAAATAAAATGAGACCAAAGAAGAAGATGCAGAGAGATGCGCCAAAGCTCACGCCAAAATCTTGTAGGGTAAAATTGCCCACCGAGAAAAAAGCATAGCGGAAATTTTCAATGACATTGGCCATCGGGTTCAAATGTACCAACCACTGAAACCGCTCAGGAATAATGCTGACGGGGTAAACTACCGGCGTCGCGTACATCCACAACTGCATACCAAAGCCGACCAGGTAATTCAAGTCGCGGTACTTGGTTGTCATTGAGGCAATCAAGATGCCGAAACCGATCGACAATAGAATCATCTGCAACAGTAGAAGCGGTACCAATAGCAGCGTTGTATTGACTGGTTGCAGGAGATTAGTGCTGAAGGCGTAGTACAAATAGAACGCCATGAACAGACCAAACTGGACTGCAAAGGTAATTAGATTGGTCATTACCACGGAGATAGGAATGGTCAACCGCGGAAAATACACCTTAGAGAATATCCCCTGGTTCGCGATGAAAGTTTCAGATGTTTTAGTCAATGATGAAGAAAAGTAGTTCCAACAGATAACACCCGACATATAAAAAAGCACATGGGGAATTTCCTCTGTCGAAATCTTGGCGATTTGACCGAAAATTACTGTAAATACAATTGTTGAGAAAAGCGGCTGAATCAAGAACCAAATGGGGCCGAGAATGCTTTGCTTGTAGATGGCAGAAAAATCCCGCTTTACGAACATAAAGATGAGGTCGCGGTAGGCATATAAATCTTTCAACCCTAAGGCAAAAAGATTGTGTTTAGGGGTGATGACAGTTGTTTTTTCCATGGTTAAAGATTTCTTTGTTGTATGAAGGTTTGGGCAAAATACTAATGTGATTGGTGAGTCAGAAAATCTTTATGAGCTATACTGAGACCCTGTTCCAAAGATACCTTGTGGACAACCCCCAGTGATTTAAGCAAGCCACTATCCATCAACTTCCTCGGCGTGCCATCTGGCTTGCTGGTATCGTAAAGTATCTCACCCTTAAATCCAACAGTCTCTGCAATCTTCTTAGCCAGCTCGCGAATCGTCACATCGTCGCCATAGCCAATATTCAAGACCGGCGGCACACCGTCGTTGCGGTCTTGCGCACACAGCGGTACGAAGGTCTCATCGGGTAGGTTCATCACATGCACGCACGCTTTGCCCAAATCATCGGCGAACAGGAATTCGCGTCGCGGCGTGCCGGTGCCCCAGATTGTGACGCTCGGGCTGTTATTTTGAACAGCCTCGTGAAAACGGCGGATTAGCCCTGGTATCACGTGGCTGTTTTCAGGGTGGTAGTTGTCGCCGATGCCGTACAGGTTGGTCGGCATGGCAGCAAGAAACTTTGTCTGGTACTGGCGGTTATAGCTCCAGCACATTTCGATACCGGCAATTTTTGCCACTGCGTACGGCCGGTTCGTGGGTTCAAGCGGGCCGGTGAGCAGGTGTTCCTCTTTAAACGGTTGTGGTGCGAGTTTGGGATAAATACAGCTGGAGCCTAAAAACAACAGTCGTTCCACACCATTTCGATATGCGGCGTCGATCACGTTCGTCTGTATCTGCAGGTTCTGCGTGATAAATTCGGCAGGGTAGGTGTTGTTGGCGATGATGCCGCCGACCTTGGCAGCAGCCAGAAAGACATAATTAGGATTTTCTTTGGCGAAGAAATCTGCTACCGCTCTTGAATCTGTCAGGTCAAGTTCTGCATGTGTGCGCCCAATGAGGTTGCTATAGCCTGCTTTTTCGAGTTGCCGCCAAATGGCAGAACCGACCATACCACGGTGGCCGGCAATGTAGATCTTGGCGTTTTTTTCCATAATTATGCTTCAGGGCAAAAAAGTTTAAGGTTTCGCCCTGTCCGAGTCTGCTTGATCAAGCCAAAGTCTCGATCGGCAGAAATCAGAGTCAATCTATAGCGAATCGCAATCGCAGCAATGAGCGCATCCATCTGCATCTTTCGTCTCGCAACTATATCCATATGGGGATTTCTCGCGCCAAGATCAGCCAAAAGGTAGGCCGACAATCTCCAATCTGCCAGCTCCGGGCAGAGCAAATTTTTTTCTCCGCCAAGCACACGATGAATCTCAGACCGAATGGTGGTCTTGAGTCTGCTTTTCTTGAGTAATTCCACCAGCGAAACCACATTGTGCAATAAATCATAGCGGCGGTTCAATTCTTTGAATAGCACGCGCTGCCTGGGCTGGCTAGAATGTGGAAAAAAGGCAGCTTCATAGAGATTCGTATCGACGATTGCACCCATGATTTCAGATCATGATTTGTATTTTTTGATCCTGGACTGTAGCTCAATCTCTTCGTTCAGTAACCCGATTATTAGCTTTTTGGCATCTTTCTTGCCCGACGCTTTCTTGGCCTTCTCAAGAATTTCTGCCGGCAATACAACTGTAGCCGTTTTTTTCATTACGACTTTAGCTGCTTTTTTGTGTAACGTTGCCATGAGCTACCTCTAATCCATTAGTGAACTATACAACTAATTTTCCCGAGAAAGCGGCGCCGAGTAGCCATGTTTACGCAGCAGCGAAACCTGCTTTGCCTGTTCTAGGTCCGCCGCCACCATTTCTTTAATCATTTGCTCAAGCGTGATCTCGGGCACCCAGCCGAGTTTTGCCTTGGCCTTGGCCGGGTCGCCTAATAGGGTTTCCACCTCGGTGGGGCGGTAATAGCGCGGGTCGATACGCACAATCACATCACCTGGTTTTACTGCGGGAGCTTTCTCTCCGGAAACCGATGACACGACTGCAGATTCGGCTTCGTTTTGGCCCTGCCACTCTAACTGAATACCCAGCTCTGCCGCAGATTTCTCAATAAATGCACGCACCGAAATTTGCTTACCGGTCGCGATGACGAAATCTTCTGCAGCCTGTTGCTGCAGCATCAGCCACTGCATGCGCACATAGTCCTTCGCATGGCCCCAGTCACGCAGCGCATCGATGTTGCCCATATACAGGCACTGCTCATTGCCCTGCGCGATGTTGGCAAGCCCACGCGTGATCTTACGCGTTACAAAAGTTTCTCCGCGTCGCGGTGATTCGTGGTTGAAAAGAATGCCGTTGCAGGCATAAATGCTGTATGCTTCGCGATAGTTGACCGTAATCCAGTAGGCGTAAAGTTTTGCCACCGCGTACGGGCTGCGAGGGTAAAAGGGCGTTTTTTCTGTCTGCGGAATTTCCTGCACGAGGCCATAGAGCTCCGAAGTACTCGCCTGGTAATAGCGCGTTTTTTTCTCGAGACCCAAAATGCGAATCGCCTCAAGCAGGCGCAGCGCGCCGAGGGCGTCGGCATCGGCGGTATATTCAGGGCTCTCGAAGCTGACGGCCACATGGCTCTGTGCACCGAGATTATAGATTTCGTCCGGTTGCGTCTGCTGCACAATGCGTGTCAGATTAGCGCCATCGGTCAGGTCCCCGTAATGGAGAAAAAAATTGCGTTTTTTCGCATGCGGATCCTGATAAATATGGTCTACACGTGCGGTATTAAAAAGCGATGCGCGGCGCTTAATTCCATGGACTTCGTACCCCTTTTCTAGCAAGAACTCGGCGAGGTAAGAGCCATCTTGACCGGTGATGCCGGTAATCAGTGCGACCTTTTTCATTCAGCAACAACTCCTTGTGCGACAACGTACCGTCCCAGACTCTCCGGTGCCACATCCTCACCTTCGGGCCAGCAGAGAACACCCTGCTCATCGACTTTAACCATCTTGAAATACCGATCTTGTCTGAGCCGCCAGAAGATATCTCTGCCGGCAATCAAGCCTGACAGGTCAACCACCAGTGTAGCTCCGCTCTTCGTCGTGATTTCAACGCGCTGCGACGGTAGCGGCCGCGCCGCCGTAACGTATAATGACTGCAGTTCAACCAGTAGATTCATTCAACTTGTCCGTTCACCTCGACTGCGCTCGGCGAACTTTTCAGAATTCCAACTTCGAGAAAAGAGTGCAATAACGTTATCGAATGATTCAAAATTTCTAAGAGCCCAAGAACGATCACCGAGCGCAGTCGAGGTGATCGAATCGCCGGCATTACGCAATCTCCTCCATCGCCACTTCTTTTTTTAACTCTTCCACCGCCTGCTTCAGCTGGTCATACTCTTCCATCTTGCGCTTGAGATACCGAATTGTTACAGTTGCCTTTTGCTCAATACCGCTCGGCGTGAGCAGGTACGCGTAGGAAAGTTTATTCTTGTTATTCTTAAAATTCTGCGCTTTAACCCAGCCCTTTGCAATGAGCCCCTTGAGGCAATAGTTTGCTTTGCCGAGGCTAATACCCAGGTGTTGCGAGAGTTCGCGCTGGTTGATCTGCGGGTGCTCCGCAATCGTCTTGAAGAGTTTATGTTGTAGTTCGTCGGTCAAAGTCTTTTCCGCGGTCGCTGAGCTTGTCGAAGCGTAGCTTCGCCGGGTCAGTCACAGCTGACATGCGGCTGAAAATTCGGTAGTGAACACATATGTGTTCAACAGGTGAACACGGCCAGCGGCTCAGTCCACGCGACAACCAAAATGCGAATAGCATTCAGGTAGACAGAGAGCAACCCAAAGCACGAGGCCGGTGGCTTTTAGTCGACCAAGTCACCGATCTTGCGGGGATGTTGACCAAATCGGCCTTTACGTGCCAATTCACGATGGCATGCTTCCATGATGTTGAGATTAGATGAGGTCCGTCAATACCTCCGGGCTCTGAGTCCCGGGAGTACCGACTGGAGGTTATTCGCTATCCAGGCGATCGGGTTTCCAGTGATTCTGTTTGCCTTGTTGCCTGATAGAATACTTCATCCGGCTTTCTACGCTGAAGACGGTGTGGTGTTCTTTGCAAACCATTTTCAGGGAGGTAGTAACCTGATAATGCAACCGTACAATGGATATTTGCATCTATTTCCCCGGCTCGCAGCTGTGCTCGTTGGGCTCATGCCATTGGAGATTGCGCCTTGGGGATATGTTTTTGGTGGCCTGCTAGCTATGTGGCTTTTTATCTTATATGCTACTGAATTGCGAAATCACAGCAGGGGCATGCGTATTCTGCTGTGTGCTACAGTATTGCTTTCGCCTTTGGGTAGTGAATGCCTGCTGACCGTGGTGAATGCGCAGTGGCTATTCCAATTTTGCCCAGTTCTCATGCTCTTGCGGTCGCATTTTCGTTGGTATGATCTGCCAGTTTTTGCCGGCATGGCTCTGACCGGCCCGTTTGTTGTAATTCTTTTACCCGTGTTGGTATTTGTTATTTGGCAGAAACGCTTGATATTTAGAGGTCCATTGATGTCATCCGGCATGCTAATAATTGCCGCAGGAGCGCTCGCGCTGCAGGCGACACATATTGTCGGTCGTGTGGGTGTTCCTCTCTCCTTAGACCAGACGGTGCCGCCCGTGTTGATTATCATTGCAAAAGTCGCAGCTGCACTGATGACTCTTGCTGGCTTGCTCATAGCATTGTCTCATGCCTGGCGAAGAAAAAGTGATCTCATGTTTCTGCCCCTAACAGGAATCCTGTTTCTGCTGGTTGCGGCCGTCGCCTCCCGGACCAGTTTTGTGGCTTACGGCAAGGGCATATCACCTCGTTATCTACTGCTTCCATTTACGATGATTATCTGGTATTTCGCACTAAATCCGCATCGTGCGCAATCGAATTGGCTTTCCGGGCGTGCAGCTTCATTCTTGCTCGCTATGTACGTTTTGGCAATGGTCCCGGTGGCCAAGCGCTTTCCCAATCGGTCTTGGTCTGCGATGGCAGCTTGCCTGAAAGACCCTGTGGTCACCATTTGCGAAACAAAAATCAATCCGGACGGATGGCTATTGAAAATTGTTAAGGAATCCAATCGGCCCGTGTACTAGAAAGCAATAATGGTAGTGGTTTTTGACCCATCTTGCTATCTTGTCAAGACCTTCACCGGAATTTCAACTTGCACCGATTTGTTGAGCGCCGGAAACGCGACCACGACCAGCGTTTTGCCCTGAATACGCTCAATAACTGCCTCTTTGCCGGCAAACGGGCCGTCTTTGATGCGCACGGTTTCGCCCGCGGTGAGTGCCGAGGTGTCGCGAATCACGAGCGATTCTGCGTAATTGTCGACTGCGAGACGCAGCAGCTCCAGATCGCCTGCCTCGATAACAGTGGGAGCTCCCTCTGTGCTGACAAAATACACGGCCTGCGGCAGTTTTAACACCCGTAACGAATCGCGCTCGAACTCGATATGGACAAACAGGTACGAGGCGAACACCGGCTCTTCGACCCACTTGTAGCGGTCAGACCATTTCTTGCGTGTGCGCAAAAGCGGCAGGTAGTGTTCGATGCCGAGTTTTTGCAGGCCCTCAGCGAGCTTCTTCTCTGAGCGGGGGCGGGTGTAGACGGCATACCAGTCGAGTGTTGCCATAACTGCGGGTGCCACGAAGCTTTTCAACTGACAGGCTGACAAGTTTTGCTTAATTCGCCGCACCAAAGGATTATCGCATGACCGAAGTCAGTAAACGAAAGAGCCCCAGCGCTGGCCAGCAATGCCGCGTCGCGGCCGTTGCGATGGTCAAGAACGAAGAAGACATTATCGAGTTGTTCATTCGGCACACGCTCTCGGTTTGCGATCGCCTCTACATTTGTAACCACAACTCAGCTGATCGTACCGTAGAAATCATCCATGCACTCGCGGGCGAAGGGTTTGACATACGCCTGACGCACAGCACAGCCGCGGGTTATCCACAGGAACAAATCACGCATGGCCTGATCACACAGGCAATCGCCGAGGGGGCCGAGTGGATACTCCCCCTCGATGCCGACGAGTTTCCGGTCAGCGAAACGGGTTCGGTACGCGACGCCATACTGTCGCTTGACCCGGCGGTCGAATGGCGGTACGTCTGGCGCAATTATTTTTTCAGCAGTGAAGCGAAGCTTAAAGATAAGAACTTCTTTAAACGCTTCGATATCTATGGCGACAGCATGTTCGGCAAGTGCCTCTTTCACAGTAAGCTGTATTCCTCGCACTACTGCCGCATCACCAAAGGAAATCACTTTCTCAAATATGCCGGCAGGCGCAGTATTCCGCAGGTAAATCTGGTACCCGGTGTGAAGCTCGCGCATTTTCCGGCGCCGACCTTTGGTAAGCTGGTCTGGAAAAACATCAACTTCGGCATCATCGCCAGCAACCGGGGTTTTGATGAGATCGCCCAATCGGGTTGGATGCATCTCGATGTAAAAAATATCTCAGAGCTCTATGCTTCGGGCAACAAGTTTTCGAAGGGTAGCCCGCGCATTGCGCCGATCACGACAAAATATACGACCCGGCGCTTTGCCTCTGACGAGCGCTATGTCATCGCACAATTGGCGGGTTCATACCGCGAATACCATGAGCGTGCCACGCGAGCGGGATTCAAACGCTTTCGCGGGTTCGACAAGTACCGGGAGCTTTTGAGGTATGGCTTTGTTGCGACGCTCAGTACCATCTGGAACGTACTCACCCGCGCTGGTCGCAAACATAAATCGGCGCACGGTCAACAGCTCACCTCGGGCATGGGTGGTTTTTACATTAATTTTACGGATATCTGAGCTGTTGCCTATAATACAGAACATTCTCGGTTTTTATGCGGGCCTTTGCTCAGCTTGCGTATAATTGGCTCGCTGCAATACTTGTGGTTGGCCATGATGATTCGTCTTTACTTGCGCCAAATGCAGAACATTGTCACCTGCGGCGAGAGGGCTAGCTCTTGCCCGCTTAGCGTTAGGAGTAATTGTCGAAGAGGCCGGTCTAGGGTCATCGCAAATTGCAGCTTTTCAATCGGCTTCTGCCTGTCGTGGAATGTGCCGTTAGATCTAAAGGCAGGCCAGTCGGAAGAAGTGAGCTCGGCAGAAGAGATGATCTGTCGCCGGAAATTAGCTTCGATTCCAATGAAGCTAGCAGAATAACAATCTTTGGCCACCGGCAAGACCACTTCGTACTTTTGCCGATCTTGTCGTGTTTCTTTCCTCAGGTTACGGTAAGGGGAAATCTCTTTTCTTAAAGCGGTATAATTGTCTGCAAACTTGTGTTGCGGCAATTCTATTCTCCATCCAGGCGGCTGCACGGGAATAATGACACCTGTGTGAATAGCCGCAAATGCCTGAAAAGCACGAAAATGCGAAATGCTGAAATTTACGCGCCCAATGTGCGCCACAGTGGGAACCAAGATCATCAACCATATCAGCACTCTTGCTTTTTGTATTTTGTGTGCGAAAATTACGAAGCATATTATGGCGACTGCGTAGGGTACGAAAAAATACCGCGCCCCATCCTTAAGCGGCGTTATAACGTCTGGTATATCCTTGACTGCCCACAGAGAGGCGCCAAATGTCGATGCGCCGAAAGCGAGCAGTTGTAACGTCCTCATATGCAGTATGTCATCCTTGGAGGACTCTTGCGGAAACCAAGGCATCTTCCATAGTTGACGTAAGAGGAATGCCCAGAATGCAATTCCCGCGCATTGAACAAAGAAATACTGGCTGCCAAAGGTGAAGAAAGTCGCGAATGCTGATAGCCAATGCAGAGCAGATGGATCTGTAGGCGTTGTCCCTCCTCTGCCAGAATGCAGGACCACGGCAAGCTGGGTTGTTGCAAGAGCCATAAGGATCAACTCTGCTGCAGTAACTTGCCGCCGAAGAACCGCCCTTGCCAGGACGACACCAGCGAGCAGTATGGAGAACGGGCCAGTTAACGACAATACAGCGACCAAAGGAATCTGAAGCCATGGAGTAAGTGAGTCTGGTTCGCTCAGTATTAGCAGCGCCAGACTTAACCCCAGAAGCCACTGAAGATTCGTCAGGTTGAAAAACACCTCCCCGGAATGCGGCTGTAAGACAACGAGAATGCACGCGGAAAGAATTGCGGTGCGGGGGATATCAAGCTGTCGCAGGAAGCGATGAGTAGTAAAAAGCATGGCCAGGAAGCCAAACGCCCACGTGGCAAAGAAGATGGTTGGTACCCAAATATAATCTATAGACGCAGCTGCCAGAGCGGAAATACGCAACAAAGAATGGAGATAACCATTGTAAGGCAACCACAGGGATCTGGCACCATTTTCCAAGGCATCCTTCAGAAAGATCACAGCGTCCTCTGCCCATAGAAAGTCAGTGGGCACGAATTCCAGATTCCATCGCGTCAAAGCTGCCAGGCAACCAGACAGTAGCAAGAAAAGATGAAAACCTACGGGGGATAGTTTATCGAGATATATCTGTAGAGACTTCACAAAAGACATACGTGTCAGTAACTATAAGTTCGCCACGAGGTTGACAACATTTCGGTTTACCGGGCATTTTGCCTAAACAAATTGCACAATGCCGGTGAACAAAAAAATCGTCTGCCTCGGTGCAGGTTACGTCGGCGGCCCGACCATGGCCGTGATGGCGTCGCACAACCCCGACATCCAGTTCTTCGTGACCGACCAGAACGAGGCGCGGATCGCCGCCTGGAATACCGATAAATTACCCGTGTTTGAACCGGGCCTCGACGAGGTTGTGCAGAAGATACGCGGCAAAAACCTGCACTTCAAAGTAATCAGTCCACAACTCCTCGCTGAAGCAGACATCGTTTTCGTCTGCGTGGGAACTCCCACCAAAGAATACGGCGAGGGCAAGGGCATGGCTGCCGACCTGCAGTTCACCGAGCTCGCGGTGCGCGATATTGAAAAGCACTGCAAGAGCGGCACAATCATCGTCGAGAAAAGTACGGTGCCAGTGAAGACCGCCGAAGCGATTCTGAACATCGTCAATACCCAGGATAACAACAAGCGCTTTGAAGTACTCTCGAACCCTGAATTTCTCGCCGAGGGCACCGCGATCAAAGACCTGCAGAACCCCGATCGCGTGCTGATCGGCCACGCCGAAACCGAGGGCGGCAGGGCGGCTGCTGAAACGGTGAAAGCGCTCTATACCGCCTGGGTTAAACCAGAGCGTGTGCTGCTCACGAATGTCTGGTCGAGCGAGCTCTCGAAACTGGTGGCGAATGCGTTCCTTGCTCAACGGGTATCATCGATCAACAGTATTTCTGCACTCTGTGAAAAAACCAATGCCTCGGTGAAACAGATCAGCCGTGCGATTGGCACCGATGCGCGTATCGGCTCGCGCTTTATTGAGGCGAGCGTCGGTTTTGGCGGTTCGTGCTTTAAGAAAGATATTCTGAATCTTGTCTATATCTGCCGCCAGAACGGCCTCACCGAGGTCGCCAACTACTGGCAGGCTGTCATCGACATGAACGACTACCAGATGCGCCGATTTGTCTCGCAGGTGATCGAGACGCAGTTCAACAGCGTCTCGGGCAAGAAAATTGCGATTTTGGGATTTGCCTTCAAACCCGACACCAACGACACGCGTGAATCGCCCGCGATCTACGTCTGCAAGCGGCTCATCGAAGAAAAGGCGCGCCTGTTCATACACGATCCGCAGGCGCTCGACCATGCCAAACAAGACCTCAAGGGCATCGATTCCACGGTCACTTATACCGAAACCATCGATGAGGCCGTTGAGGGAGCTCATGCGATTGTCATACTGACGCAGTGGAAGCAGTATAGCGAGCTCGACTACACGGCCATTTACGCCAAAATGAAAAAGCCGGCGTTCGTGTTCGATGGTCGTTCGATAGTCGATGCGCAGGCATTGCACAAGATTGGCTATAATGTTTCTCAGATCGGCATTGCATCGTTGAATCATTTCGCATGATCGTCCGAAAGTTTATCGAGTCACTCAGTCCGCCGAAAGCCGGTGTATTCGCATTCGCCTTCATTTGTGTGGTGCATGCGGCTTACGCCTTTTTTCTTGCGGTCGATGTCACCATGTGGGACCAATGGGACGCCGAAGGTGAATGGTATAAGCGCCTCGTCAATGGGCGCATTGACATCGAAAGCCTTGTTGTCCCTCATAACGAACATCGTATTGCCTTTACCCGTGTATTCAATGGCGCTCTGTATATCATTGCCGGTGGTTGGAGCCCCGTTCTGGGCGTTTATGCGCAGATTCCCATTATTGCCCTCGCGGTAGCGCTGCTCTGTACCTGGGTAATAAAATACGCTAAGGAGCGCAGAGTCGCGTCGTTTACACTAACTCTTCTTGCATTCTCCTTGCCCTTTTCATGGGCCAATATGCTGAGCAGCTTCCAGAATCAATTCTATTTCATGCTGGTGCTTGCTCTAACAGCAATTGCGTTGACGGCAATGGCTGAAAGCGCAACGGCCTTGCTTCTCGGCGTGCTTCTGGCCCTACTGTCTCCTTTCAGTATGGCAGGTGGTATCGGCACAATTTTCGTCGTCTGGGGTTTGTTTGTCTTGCGCCTTCTGGCTAGGCCGAATCGCTGGTTCTTTTTTTCCAGTATCTTGTTGATTCTCTCTGTTGGCATAATTCTCCATGGACGGGCTTTAGTCCATTTTGCGGCACATGATAGTCTGTATGCACAAAGTCTCCTGGAGTTTGTAGTCTCCTTCTTCAAGATTCTCGGTTGGCCCGAAATGCCAATAGGCTTTCTGACTTGGGGAGCGATCACACTTTCTCTGTCTCACTGGTTACGCAGCAACGGTGGAGTCCTGCAATCGCTCACTTTACTATCCCCGCCGCAGCGTCTGGCATTGGGGTTGATTGCCTGGTACTTTTTTCAGGCTGCAGCAACTGCCTATTCCCGAACGCACTCTGATCTCATGAGCGCACGGTACCAGCAGAATTTCGCACTGGTTATCCCAATCGCATTCCTGACCATGGGAGTGTCTGGCTTTGCCGTGAGACGCGAAAAGCTGGTTGGCTGGGCATATGCAATTCTTGTGGTGGGGCTTGCTAGTCGGCTGAACAGAGAATTACCTTATATGCAAAAACATCTGGCTGAATCACGGCATGCCCGCGAGATCATCGTTGAGTCAGTAGCGAAGAACAGCTTTGCTCTCTTAAAAGCGCAAGATCGTAACGGCAGCCTTGGCTATTTTAGCGCAGAACGAATATGGGAACAAATTATGAATCCTGAACTTCGATACCGCCACCTATGGCTCGCGAGCACCCACGTACAAACGACTACAAAGTCGGCAGGCAGATAGTTGAAAGGTACAATAGTGGTGGAATCATGAAATTACTGATAATTTTCGCTTCAGTACTTCCGGCTGCCTGGGTTTATGGTGTTGCCGTCCAGTACCAATGGATTCACCAGCGCTGTGGTAGCACAGAATTGCTGGCCCGCAATGCAAAACTCTGTGCCGACAATGCTCTGCGCATGACGCTGGGTGGCCCCCTTATGGTCTTCGTGTTCTGGTTACTACTTGCCCTATTTCTATTGCCTTTCTTCTTCCATCTTCGGCAAAGATTGTACGTTGCCGGTTGGCGACTTGCACTGGCATTTCAGTTATTTTTCGGCGGGGCACTGGTATTTATTCCTCATTTTTGTACAGAACAGGTCATACTGGCTGTAGCTTTGTCCTATCTGTTAGCATTGGTATTGCTCTTGAAACGGCAATTTAGTGAGTTGTTGGCGGTTTTGTTTCCTGATCGTGCCGAAGTTAGTGTATCCCGTGATTCGGTTCAGCCATTCTTCCGCAACCTGTTTGTTGGTGCCTTGCTAATTCATTTTGCTCTGGCCCTGGTCGGTTTTTTTCACCCCATTACTGACCATCACTCCTTTCGCCAGACGCAGACAGCACTCTCAGCCTACTGGATGGTACAGGAGGGTTTTCGCATTGCCTATGAAACACCCATGTTCGGTAAACCTTGGTCTATCCCGATGGAGTTTCCATTATATCAGTATCTCAGCGCTTTGATCGCAAAAGTCACCGGATTGTCTCTCGAACCAGTTGGCAGATTTTTATCCATCTTCTCGTTCTATGGCGTAATTGCCTTTGTTGCTTTGCTGCTGCGCCGTCTGCTTGTACCTGCAAATACCCGGTATTTGGCGTTGGCTCTGCTGTTGCTAACGCCGCTGCACATTTACTATTCCCGCACATTCTTGATTGAGACCTTCTCACTGCTATTGGGTTTTGCTTGGCTATATGGCAGCCTTTCATTTCTGGAAAAACGGCAGCTGCGCTGGCTGCTATTCGCTTCTGTTGTTGGTGTTGCATGTGCGCTTTCTAAGGCCACAACGTTTGCTGTGTTCGCGGTCTTTCATGGCGGATTATTCTGGTTCTTCCGGGACAAACCCTTTCGTGAGAATTTTCGGCCTAAGGCAGTGCTCTTCTGGTTCTTTGCGGCAGTCTTTTTGGTATTACTGCCATTTGCGGCAGGGAGCTATTGGGTCAGGTTGGCTGATTCAATTAAACTCCAGAACCCTTTTATGGGACCCCAATGGACGTCAGTAGCGCTCCAGCAATGGAATTTTGGGTCTCTGGAGCAGCGCGTGAGTTTCTCCTATTGGAAAGCGTTATTTTTCAGTAATTTGAACGGTATTCTGGGTTATTTCGGATTACCCATCCTCATCCTGCTTTTGCGGAATATGTTTCGGCGTAGCGGAAAAATCAGCTGGAGTTGGTTGTTTTTCCTCGTATTCTGGCCTGGGCCCCTGATTTTTGCCAACCTATACTACATTCATGATTATTACTATGTTGCTTGCGCTGCCTTCCTCGTTATTGCGCTGGGACTGGAAATTGGCCGAGTCTATGAAAATGGTGGTGGTCTGACGCAGAAGAGCATGCGGAAGTACGTTTTGTTCCCGGTATTTCTGTCAATGTTGCTGGGATACATCGGGGAATATCTCCCCAAGCAGCTGGATAAGCGTCAGCTGGAGGCCGAAACGCTCGGGCGGTATGTTCACGGCCACACCCGGGATGGTGAGGTCGTGATTGCGCTGGGCTATGCATCGCCGGAATTTCCATATTTTTCTCGTAGAAAAATGCTCGTCGAGGCTACTGGCGATGTCAGACAGGACGCTTCTAATATGGTCAGAGCTTTGAGGGAACTCACTGACGAGCGCATCGGGGCTGTTGTTATGCCAACCCAATGGGATAAACTAAATCAGGAGAAAGTGGTACGGCTGTTTCATTCGACCGCAGATACTCGTCTGTTGAAGATAGAAACCGTCGCCGGCTACGATATATACAAGAATCAATGAAAACAGCAGTCATCACCGGCTCAGCCGGACTCATCGGTGCAGAGGCCTGCCGGTTCTTTGCCGATAAGGGCTACCGTGTCATTGGCGTCGACAACGACATGCGCAAAGAGTTTTTCGGCGCCGAAGCCTCTACCGACTGGCAGCGCCGTGAACTCGAAACACAGCTGAAAAACTACAAGCACTATGCGCTCGATATACGCGATATCGCCGGCATCGAAAAACTGTTTTCTGATTATTCCTCAGATATAGAGATCGTGATACACACCGCGGCGCAGCCTTCGCACGACTGGGCGGCGAAAGACCCGCATAAAGATTTCACGGTCAATGCGAACGGCACGCTGACGCTGCTCGAGGCAACCCGTAAGCATGCACCGAAAGCGGTGTTTATCTTTACGTCTACCAATAAAGTCTATGGCGACACACCGAACTACCTGCCCCTGGTTGAGCTCGATAAACGCTGGGAGATTAGCGACGACCATACCTTCTTTGAACACGGTATTGATGAGACGATGAGCATCGACAACACCAAGCACTCGCTGTTTGGTGCGTCAAAAGTTGCCGCCGACGTGCTGGTGCAGGAGTACGGCAAGTACTTCAATATGAATACCGGCGTATTTCGCGGCGGCTGCCTCACCGGGCCGGGGCATTCGGGTACGCAGCTGCACGGCTTTCTGGCATACCTCATGAAATGCGCTGTCACGAAGCAGCCCTACACGATTTTTGGTTACAAAGGAAAGCAGGTGCGAGACAACATCCACAGCTATGACCTGGTGAACATGTTCTGGCATTTTTCGCAAAAACCCCGGCAGGGTGAAGTTTACAACGCCGGGGGAAGCCGGCACAGCAACTGCTCCATGCAAGAAGCAATAGAAATCTGTGAGCGTATCTCGGGCAACAAGATGCAGATCAAATACGACGAGAACAACCGTATCGGCGATCATATCTGGTATGTGAGCGATGTGCGAAAATTCCAGTCGCACTTTCCCGATTGGAAATACCGCTACACCTTGGATGAAATGATGCAGCAGATCCACGACGCGCTGGTGAAACGGGTATGAAAAAACCGTCAAAAAGTGCGAAAAAACCGGTTCTTTCGGTGGTTATTCCTGCCTACAACGAAGAGCAGAATATTTCGCCCACGCTCACCGAAATTGCGGCCAGGCTGCGTGCGGCACAGATTCCGTATGAAATTGTGGTGGTGAACGACAACAGCAAAGATAAAACTCCGGACATCGTGCGGGCCTTACAGAAAAAAGACCGCGGCATCAAACTCGTCAACCGCACTCCGCCGGGTGGTTTTGGCCGCGCTATTCGCAGCGGTCTCGAGAATTTCACCGGCGATATTGTCACCATTGTCATGGCCGATCTATCCGACGACCCCGAAGATATTATCAGGTACTACGACCTGATCGCCAACCAGGGTTACGATGCCGCGTTTGGTTCGCGGTTTGTTAGAGGCGGCAAGGTAGTCGAATACCCCAGAACCAAGCTCTTTGTCAACCGCATCGTGAATAAAATGCTGCAGCTCCTGTTCTGGACCCGGCACAATGACCTGACCAACGCGTTCAAAGCCTACCGCGCCGACGTTGTGCGTTCGTGCATGCCGCTCAAAGGGGCACACTTCAATGTCACCATCGAGCTGTCGCTTTCGGTGCTGATTCGCCGCTACAAGATTGCTGCCTGCCCGATTCGCTGGTACGGCCGCAAGTGGGGACAGTCCAACCTGAAACTGCGAGCGATGGGCAGGCGCTATCTCGCGACGCTGATCAAAATCTGGTTCGAGCGCCTGCTGATTCTCGATGACCTGATGGCTGAAAAATCAGAGATCAAGCCGGAATAATATGCGATACCAGAGTATTCTCATCACCGGCGGCGCAGGTTTTGCCGGTTCGCACCTTGCGCTGCTGCTCAAAGAGCGGTACCCGCAACTCAGAATTACCGCGCTCGATAACCTGAAACGGCGCGGCTCAGAGCTCAATCTGCCGCGCCTGAAGGCCGCAGGTATAGAATTTTTGCACGGTGATATTCGCAGCCGTGACGATCTGCTCGCCGTACGCGAGGTCGATCTCATTCTCGAATGCTCGGCAGAACCTTCGGTGCTTGCGGGGCTCGACGGCTCTCCTGATTATCTCATTCAAACCAACCTGATGGGCACGATCAACTGCCTCGAACTGGCACGCATGCGCCGTGCCGATTTTCTGTTTCTTTCGACAAGCCGGGTGTATCCGATTGAAACCATTAACAGCCTTGCCTTTACCGAGGGGGCAACTCGCTTCGAGTTGGCAGACGCACAGAAAGTGCCCGGCGCTTCGGGCCACGGCTTCAGTGAAGAGTTCCCCTTGGCAGGGGTGCGCTCGCTTTACGGGGCTACCAAACTCGCTTCAGAACTCCTGATCGAAGAGTACCGGTCTGCCTTTGGTCTCAAAACCATCATCAACCGCTGTGGGGTTTTGACTGGTCCCTGGCAGATGGGCAAGGTTGACCAGGGTGTCATTGTCCACTGGATCGCCTCGCATGTCTTTGGTAAATCCCTCAAATATTTTGGTTATGGCGGTACCGGCAAGCAGGTACGCGACATACTGCATGTGCGCGATCTCTTTAACCTTGTCGATCGCCAGCTGCAGCAGTTCGACCAGTTGAACGGTTCGCTGTTTAACGCCGGTGGCGGCCGTGAAATCAGCGTTTCTTTGGCGGAGCTTACAGGCTTATGCCAACAGGCCACCGGGCAAAAAATACCCGTGGGTCCCGTGCTAGAAGATCGGGTCGCCGACATCCGCATCTACCTGACCGACAACAGCAAGGTGATGGCCGCGACAGGCTGGAAACCAGAGGTTTCCCCTGCACAGATCGTCGACGAAATCGCGAAATGGATTACTGACAACAAGGTCGCACTGCAGCCGATTCTGGTGGGCTGAGCAATTTCAGACTTGAGCTCGCCCGGTCACTTCGGCTGCGCTCAGTGACCGGCCATATTCGTTCGTCGAGCGCAGTCGAGACGAGCAGCTGCTTTTTTTCGTTTTTTTCTTGCCGCCCATAACGTCTAAGTATATTATGTCGCATAGACTGGTAAGAAGAGCTTCAGGTTTTTCTCACAGGCGTCGATATTCAAATGGTTTTCGAATGGGTGTCTCTGCGGAGACTATGAAAACCACAACAGTAAACACCCATTCGATTGCTCCGGCAATTGCAGGCAGCTCGCAGAGGGGCGCCCGCGAATACCAGCGAAAGCCTGGTTACTATCAGCTGGTCAAGCGCCAGCCGGTACTGACCGTTGCGGTACCGCAAGGGCCGAACTTTCGTGAAATTCTCGAAAGAGAGCTGGGCGGCGGGGTTCAGGCAGGTCAGGTAGCGAAAGCTGCAAGCCCGGCCGAGGCCGAGACCACTCAGTTTTTAACAGGATACTGGGCGTAGGTTCGCCCGCCCAGTATCCCTGTTATTACCCACAACACTGCCACCAGCTGAAACACGTAAAAGCTCCACGCAAAGGTGGCTTCTTTTGTCGCGGCAATGCGCTGCGGAAAAATCCAGTTCAAGAGGGCAAAACCCAGAACGAGTATAGCTCCCCCTAAACGAAAAATATTGGAGCGGGGGAGCTTCTGCGGTTTTGCAGGCAAAATATACCAGACGAGGGGCAGAGCCGCCAGCAGGCAGCCGAGTAAAATGAGCGCGAAGTCGTCGCTGTAGATGCCGTGGCGGCGCGGTGCGTCGTCGCCAAAACGGATCTGGTAGGCACGCCAGGGCAAAAAGGTGAAGATAATGACGATAGCAGTGAGCAGGGTGAATGCCTGCTCACTGGCCGGCAGCGCGCGAAAGCGCTGCCAGCGGTTAGAAAAAAAAACGGCCGCGATGCGGCCGATTTCCTGGGTTACCTCGCCGTAGAGCACGAGGTAACCGGCAAGCGTCGAAGTGAGTTTGCGGAGCAACCCCACCTTATTTCAGCTGGCCAGCGTCCTTGATGCAGTACGCGCCGATCTCGTTTTTCTGGATCTGGCTGGTACCTTCGTAGATCGTGAGGATCTTCGCATCGCGGTACATTTTCTCGACCGGGTAGTCTTTGGTGAAGCCGTAGCCGCCGTGCAGCTGCAGTGCGTCGTTGCAGACCTGCACCGCTGTTTCCGAAGAAATCAGCTTTGCCATCGCTGAGTAGCGCGCTGATTCAGGGTGGTTGTTGAGCGAGTACTTCGCCGCGCGGTAAGCGAGCAGGCGCGAAGCTTCGATCTTGGTGACCATTTCAGCCAGCATGTGCTGCACAGCCTGGAAGTTGATGATGTTCTTGCCGAACTGCTCGCGCTGGCGTGCGTACTTGAGTGCTTCTTTGTACGCGCCTGTTGCGAGGCCGGTACCCATGGTCGCGATAAACGGACGTGAGGAGATCAGCGTCTTGATCGCGTGTATGAAGCCCGCGTTGGGCTTCAGACCCACGAGGTTTTCTGCCGGCACTTCAACGTCTTCAAGAATAACCTGGCGTGTGTGCGAGCAGCGGATACCCATTTTTTGCTCGAGCTTGCCGAATGACAGGCCCTTGGTGCCTTTTTCGACGATAAAGCAAGAGATACCGCGTGGGCCCTTGGTCTTGTCGGTCAGGGCAAACACAGTGTAGATGTCAGCGACACCTGCGTTGGTGATCCACTGCTTGGTACCGTTCAGGATGTAACGATCGCCTTTCTTCTCTGCAAAAGTCTTGAGGTTAGGCACGTCTGAACCAGCACCCGGCTCGGTCAGTGCGAACGCAGCGATCTTTTCGCCTTTCGCCAGCGGGGTGAGGTATTTCATTTTCTGTTCTTCGGTACCGCCGTGTTCGATAGGCAGCGCACCGAGCTTGATTGCGCCAGCGCTGGTCGCAACACCGAGGCAGTATTCGCTCATTACTTCGATGGCGAGAACTGTAAGGAAAGGAGAAAGGCCCAGGCCACCGTACTTTTCTTCGAACATGATGCCAAAGAGGCCTGCCTGTGCAAATTTCTGGAAGATCTCATGTGGAAACTTCTCGTGTTCATCCATTTCAGCGCGGCGGGGAACAACTTCGTTACGGCACAGTTCGTGCGCCATTTCGAGCATCTCCTGCATTTCGTCGCTAATCGTAAAATCCATCAAGCCTTCGTATTGAGCCATTTGTTTCTCCTTTGGGGTAACCGCACAAGAGACAAGGCGCCTGCGGCGCCTTGTCTCTTGTGCGAAGTCTATGACAGAGCAAAATTTTTAAACAGTCGGACAAGCTGATTTGACACAACGTTCACCATCAGAAGGCGACACGAGGTTTTTTTGATTGACGTATGATAACATGATTTATATTTTTGTTATCATGATACGCACACAGATAAGCCTCGAAAAGGAAGAAATGGAGGTGGCTCATGCTACGGCCGAGAGCTTCGGCATTTCGCTGGCCGAGCTAATGCGACGTGCGCTGCGCAAAGAATTTCCGCCGGCCGGCGGCAAACCCTGGATGAAATACTGCGGTAGCATCACTTCGGGCAAATCGGTGACCGGCGATGAAATTGACGAGTTGGTCTATGGCCGAAAAGACTGAACGGCTGTCAGTACACGTTGAAGCTTATGTCGACAGCGGTGCGTTCATTGCTTTTTTCGATAAAAGTGATACCTGGCATGCCCGGTTCGCGGGCCTCTTTGCCCGCAGCAAGGGCCTTGCGACAACCACACTCGTAATTGCCGAAACGCATGGTTGGTTTCTGCGTCGCTTCGACAGCTACCGGGCGCTCGAATTCATGGCGTTCATTGAGTCTCTCAATATCCTGCACACTATTCCTGCTGACGCGGATTTAATAAATAATGCTACCGGCATTCTGCGCAAATATTCTGACCAAAGCCTGACACTTGCCGATGCCTGTGGGCTTTATCTGCTCAAGAAAAATCCAAAGTGGAAGAACTGGTCAACCGACCGCCACCTCGAGCTTACCGGCCGTAAATTAGTGATCCATTAGGTTCTGTTCATATGGGTAGGTTTCAATCTACCCATATGAACAAAGGGCGATGAAAACCGAAAAATATTTGACGCTTTGTTCAACTTTATCTATCTTTTCAAAGTTGACGGATTGTTCAGTTATTTGGACCGTTCGTCCTACTGAAACAAATCCTGTGGAGGAAACATGTTTAACGAAAGAGCGATGCGTACGGCGCCGACAAAACGCCCGGAAAAAATCCTGGTGCGTAAACCACAGTGGACCTTTAAAGAACTCGTAGGGCAGAAACCCCGCTCTGAGTTTGGTCGCCTGCTTTTCGGTGCAATGAGCCTGGTGTTTCCCGAAGGTGAACGCTTCTTTATTCGCAGCGTGAAACAATTTGCTTCGCAGATCGACGACGCAGCACTCGGTCAGGATATAAAAGATTTTATCGGGCAAGAGGCGCAGCACGGTAAGGTACATGAAACCTTCAACAAAGCAGTGCTGGGCCATGACTACGACATTGAGCCGTTTCTGAAATGGTATAAATCCACAATGTTTGATTTTGTCGAGCAGAAGGCGACAGAAATTCTCGGACCCAAGCTCGCGCTGTCGATTACTGCCGCGGCCGAACACTTCACCGCAACCTGGGCCGCCCATGGCTTAAGCTCTGGTTACCTCGAAGAACATATCACGAACCAGAACATGCTCGACTTTATGCAGTGGCATGCTGTCGAAGAAATCGAACACAAGCACGTCGCGTTTGATGTATTGCAGCAGATCGATGACTCTTACGCGCTGCGCGCTGCGGGCATGCTGTTCTGCGCCGCGCTGCTACCGTTTGTGATTAGCGTGGCTTTTGTCTCACTGGTGAGACAAGCTAAAAATACCGACATCTTCGCATTCTTCCGCGATGCGCTCTCTGAGGGAGCAAATGGCGGTATCGCGTCGTCTTTCCTGCCCGCGATTGTCGAATACCTGAAGCCAGGTTTTCATCCTTCTGATCACGACGACTACGAGATGGCCCGGCGCGTTGCGCAGGGTATCGAGCAGCGTATGGAAAAAGTAGCATAAGGAGACTATCATGCCCACACGAATACCTCCCATGAGCCTAACGGCCGCTGAAAGAGTGAGCCGCATCTCGCGCTCCATTCGTATGTCTGACCGCTACCTGCGCAGGCACTTCACGATTCTCAACCAGCAGGACCTGCTGGGATTTTCGATCTGGTTGGGTTCAATCGCCGGCATGATCGGCATGGCCGCGCTCTACTTCCTGGGCATTGCGCCGGCCTGGCTCGTGATTGTGGTGAATGCGATCTTCGCTTCGTTTCTGCACGAGCTCGAGCACGACCTGATCCACTCGCTCTATTTCAAAGAGACATGGGTGGAGAAAATGATGATGTGGGGCGTCTGGATTTTTCGCCTGAACACGCCCAGCCCTTTCTACCGCAAGAAAATACACCTGCTGCACCACAAAGAATCGGGTCAGCCGGCAGACATTGAAGAACAGATGATCGGCAACGGCATGAAGTGGGGCATAAAGCGCGTGATCACGATGCTCGACCAGGGCCTTGCCTTTTTGATCAACGCGCGCCGAGTCGGCAAGACCGCGCCGAAGCTCGACATGAAAGAAATGGCTCGTGCTGCTTTTCCGTTTACTTACCTCTACCAGGGTACATCGCTGCTCTTCTTGTTTGGCAATGCGTACCTGCTCGCGATGCCTCACATCGAACCGGGTTTCCGGGCCAATGCGGACTTCGTACAGCTAATGGCGCTCGTGAACTTCATGGCAGTTGTGATCGGTCTGCCCAATTTTATTCGCCAGGGGTCGCTGCAGATCGTCTCTTCGAGCATGCACTATTTTGGCGATGTGAACCCCGATGCAAGTGTTGGCCTGCTCGAGCAGTGCCAGGTCATGACTGCGCGCTCGTGGTACATGCTGCCTTTCCAGTTGTTCTGCTTCAACTTCGGCAGCACGCACGGCATACACCACTTCATCGTCAACCAGCCGTTTTACCTGCGGCAGATCGGCGCTGCCTATTCGCATGCGGCGATGAAAAAATATGGCGTGCGCTTCGACGACCACGGCAGTTTCGCCCGGGCGAATCGGTATGGTTCGACTGCGCTCACCACAGGTCACTCTTCTCTGCGCACCCCCTCTCCTTTAGGAGAGGGGGTTGGGGGGTGAGGTTGCAAACAGTCCGTCGGCGCGTTGAGGTGAATGCACCGCTTGAGGCGGTGCTCAGTCTCACGCTCGATGCTGAACGTTATCCCGAGTTTGCTCCCTCTATTCAGGCGACGGAGCTTCTGTGGCACGACCAGCAGAACCGCAAATACCTGATTCGTTACACCTCGACGATACCGGTCATCAACAAGACGGCAGTCTCAGAACAAGAGGTCGAGTACGACCTGGCAAAAACCGTTTTCCACTTTCGTGAAACGAAGGGGACTTTCGGCCGCTTTGAGGGCTACCGGAGGTTGCATGATCTCGGCGACAACCGCTCGGCTATAGAGTCTGAAGTACGCTATTCGTTTGGTGGCAATAAGCTCATGGCGCAGCTGGTGAACAAGGCGACGCAGGGTATTGTGCAGTCAAACCTCGAGCACATCCAGGAAGGCATCAGGCATATGGCTGAAAAGGGCAGGGCAGAGCCACTCACGAGGGTGTTACAGAAGCTGAACGTTACCGCGCAAATGCTCATCGAGCAGGGCTTTACAGCCGATTTGCTCGGCCGTTACGGCATTGCACTGGCATAAGCCTCGGGAGGAAAATCCCACCAAAAAATTGCCGCTGGCTGATTTCGGGTCATATACTGAAGGTATGGAGATACAGGAAACAAGGGAAGCCGCCCAGTCCCAGCGTCTCTATGAGGCGCAGCAGGCAGCACAGCAAGAGGCGCAAAACCGGGTAGAGCCGGTGCAAAAAGACCAGCCGGCGCAGGCTACCGGCACGGCTTCGACTATCGACACGTACGCCTGAGAAACCATTTTTGCCTGTGCTGCAGGCTTGAAAGGGCCGAAAATAACGTATGGCCGTAGACCAGGCAACCAAGAAGCTCTATAACGAACGTATCG
Organism: Turneriella sp.; assembly: GCA_046346875.1. Lineage (GTDB taxonomy): Bacteria > Spirochaetota > Leptospiria > Turneriellales > Turneriellaceae > Turneriella. Next base: position 94,745 of record JAXMHG010000005.1, read on the forward strand.
GGCAGCAAAAGCTGCAGATTGCCGAATACGAGAAGGAGCTCGCGGCCTATAAGAAGGCCATGATGAGCGATAAGAAGCTCAAGCCCTTCTTTCACCTCGGTAACTGTGCCCAGCTGCTACAGATCGTGAACCTGCAGATGGAGATGAACGAGATTTCTGAGCAGATGATGCAGGTGAAGAACAACTCGTTTTTGGATAACGCCCGCAAGAATATTTACAAAATTTTCTCCGACCTCGACATCGTCGTTAAAGGCGATGTGGATGAACCGCTCGATTTTAACCGCGACGAGTTGGATAAAATTGGTCCCTTTACGCCGAAGCAGCGGCTAAACCTTTACCGGCATATCCGCCGGGCCATCGACAAGCTGGTGCAGGCGTACGGCCCTAACACCAAGTGGATCTGGTCGTTTCCCGAGCTCTATGCAAAAAGCGCAAACCTGGGTAAGAACATGATCGATTTCCGCGAGGTGCAGTCAAAGCGCGACCCTCGTGAAGAGTTCTTCTACGACCGCAAAGAAATGGTGCGCATGGTGATTGATGACCTGCTCGACGCCTCGAACCGCTACCGCGATAAATTCGAGATTTCAACTAAGGCTACCGGCGACATGATCATGGCGGTCAAGCTGCTTGAGGGCATGCGCCGGGTTGCGCTGGCGGTAAAAGACGACGCCATGGCGGCAAAGGCCAAGACCGGTATTGAAGCCTACAAGGCCCGTATCGAAGCGGAGAAAGATGAGAAAAAAGCTCCCGCGAAGAAGTAGTTTTAAGGCCATGAGGCCCATACCTGAAAACGCTTGACGTAAGCGAAAACAATGCCGGTGACACAGCAGTGTCATCCATGAAGCGTTTCTTCCCCTTTGTATTAATTACTTTTTTCGCCACTGCATCCCTCAGCGGCAACACGGACCCTGCTGCGGGCGAGCCCACTGAAATCAGCTGGAAGACCCTGCGCGGCTTTAACCTCAAGACCGGCAAGATGTCTGACATGCTCACGAAGCTGAATGGCAAGGCTGTGAAGATTCCCGGTTTCATGGTGCCGCTTGATGACATGGATTACGAGTCGGTGGGGCGCTTTCTGCTCGTGCCCGACCCTCAGGCCTGCATACACGTGCCGCCGCCACCGGCGAACCAGATGATTTTCGTGGTCATGAAAGGAAAAAAGAAAGCCCCCGTGGCCTTCGGCATGCCCATCATGCTGACCGGCGATCTGAAGGTGAAGTCGATTCGCTCGCAGTTTGGCGTGGTTTCGTTCCAGGTGGCAGGTGAATCGGTAAAGCCTTACACGGGAAAATGAAACGCGCGGTCATCGAAGCAGAAAACCTGGCATTCGCCTACGCAGCGAATAGCATTCTTGAAATCTCGCGGTTGCGGGTGAACGCCGGCAGCCATACGCTTATCTGTGGCGACAGCGGTTGCGGCAAAAGCACGCTGATGAACCTTATCTCCGGTGTGCTCTCGGGCTCCACCGGCAACCTTCGTGTGCTGGGGCAGGATTTGTCAGCGCTGTCGCCGGCAAAGCGCGACCGCTTCCGCGCGCAGCACATCGCAGTGATCTTTCAGCAGTTCAACCTGATACCTTACCTGACGGTGACAGAGAATATTTTGCTCGCGTTGCGTGTCGCCGGGCAAAAGAAAGACCATGCCCGCATTGCTGCAATACTCGATCACCTGCAGATTGCGCACGTGGCACGGCAGCGGGCGAGTGAACTCAGCCATGGCCAGCAGCAGCGTGCTGCGGCGGCCCGGGCGCTGGCGCTGAATGCAGAACTCATTCTTGCCGATGAACCAACGTCCGCGCTCGACGATACCAATGCGAAGTTGTTTCTCGAGTTACTCTTTGGCGAGGCAGAAACAAACAGCCGCACCATCGTGGTGGTCTCGCACGACCTGCGCTACCGCAAACGCTTCGACCAGGTGATCGATTTGGCAGAAGTGAACAGGGCAGTGCAAAAGTCCCGCCCGCGGGCAAGGAAAAGCGCATGATCCGCCTGGTTTTTGCCTCGCTCATCAACCGGCGTGTGATCGTCTTTCTGACCGCACTCTCCGTTGCGCTCAGTGTTTTTCTTTTTGCCTCGGTCGAAAAACTTCGCGATGGCGCACGCGCCAGCTTCACGCACACCGTCAGCGGCACACACATTGTCGCGGGCGCGCGTTCGGGGCAGATTCCCTTGTTGCTGTTTTCTCTCTTCCATCTCGGTTCACCCACGAGTAATGTCTCCTACGCAAGCTACATGAAGTACCGCAAACACCCGGCTGTGGCCTGGGCGCTGCCGCTCTCGATCGGCGACAGCCACAGGGGTTTTCGCGTCGTGGGTACCAGCCCCTTTTTGATGAAATACTACCGCTACCGCAACGGGCAGCAGCTCAAGCTGGCCGAGGGCAGCTATTCGCTCGCTCGCTTCAAGGCCGTGCTGGGCAGCACGGCCGCGCGCGAACTTGGCTATAAAGTGGGAGCCCCCCTTGTTCTGACGCATGGCATCAGCGATGTGCAGGGCATCCATGATCATGAAGAAAGCCCGTTTACGGTTGAGGGTATTTTTGAACCTACCGGGACGCCGTTCGATAAAGGCATCTATATTTCGCTCGAAAGCGCAGAGCTGATGCACGATGAGCATGGCGCAGAACACGCCGAAGGCAAGGGGCAGCACGACCACCAGGCTGACCCGGTGAAGATTGAAAAGATCACGAGCTTCATGATCGGCGTGAAGCAGCCCGTCGATATACTGCCGCTGATGCGCGCGATCAACGAAGACACCGCCGAGCCCCTGACGGCGATTCTGCCGGGCGTTGTGTTGAGCGAAATCTGGAGCATGATGGGGTATGCCGAGAATATCCTGAAGCTCGTTTCTTACCTCGTCATGCTGACCGCGCTCTGCGGGCTTTTTATCGCTCTTTATGCCTCGCTTGCAGAGCGCTACCGTGAAATGGCGATCTTGCGTGCGCTGGGTGCACATCCTGGCGGCATTGCCTCGTTACTGGTTGCCGAAAGCCTCTTGCTCGCGCTGGCGGGTATCGCGGCGGGCTATGGCCTGCTCGCTCTTGCGGCCGCAACTCTGCATTCGATATTGCTGCGCTATTTTTCTGTTTCGCTGGGTGTTTTCCCGCTCACGGGGCAGGAGTTATTTTTTGTTGCCATACTGATCGTCATGAGTGTGCTTGTTGCCATGGTGCCTGCATACCTTGTTTACCGCCGTGCGCTGTCAGAGGGCCTGCAGGTCAGGCAGTAATGGGACGTAAGACACTCGACAAAGAACGCGACCTCGACCCGAAGGTTCGCAGCGAATATCTGGCGCGGCTGCTACCCTTCTTTATCGAAAAGGGCATGAGCGTCCACAGCATGGACGATATCGTGCAGTTTCTCGAAATTAGCAAAGCTACCTTTTACCGGCATTTTCGCTCACGCGACGAACTTTTTGAACTGTTCATTGAGTACGTGGTCGACCAGATTCTTTCGTCGCGCTATTTCCTCTACGACCAGAACCTGCGCTACGAAGAGCGGCTGCTGACCACGTTCGGCGCCATTTTGCAGCAGATCAACGGTATCGGTTTTCTGCTGCTGGCCGACCTGCGGACGAACCTGCCACACCTGTGGGAGAAAGTACGCGAGACCTATGCAGTCTGGGAGAAAGAGCTCCACAAGTTTTTTATTGAAGGTATCGAGCGTGGTTTTGTGCACGACGTGAACCCGGCGATACTGGCGCACATGGTGGTGGTGTTCTCACGCGAGCTCATGCGGCCCGAATACCTGCAGAGTCTCAACATGACACTCGCAGAAGCCTTCGGCGAAATGTTCAAGATCCAGGTGCGCAGTATCGTGCGCAACCCGGAATTCAGCCCCGAGGCATTAGACGAGCGCATGGGGTCGATGCTGCCCGAAATCAAAGCACAACTGCTGAAAGATTAAAAAAACCGGAGCCTACCGGCGCTCTCTATCGCCCGTAAGCTCCAGCCAAATCAATCTGTAAGGAGGAAATTAACGAAAAAGAAAATAGCAGGCGGCCCTTGCGGGCCGCGTTGGGGATGCTGTTACGCCGCTTTCGCGACGCGCACAACTTCTTTGAATGCAGCTGGATCGTTCAGCGCCAGTTCGCTCAGGCTCTTGCGGTTCAGGCCAACTTTTGCCTTCAGAACGCCAGCGATGAACTTGCTGTAGCTGATACCTTCTTCGCGGCATGCAGCGTTAATACGTGAAATCCACAGTGCGCGGAAATGGCGCTTCCTTTGCTTACGGTCGCGAAACGCCCACATGTCCGCCTTGAGCGCAGCGTCTTTCGCTGTGCGGTAAAGGCGACGGCGGCCGGCGCGAAAGCCTTTCGTCCGTTTAAGGATCTTTTTTCTGCGGTTTTTGTGTATGGTTCCGTTTGTCGAGCGCATGGTGTTCCCTTACTTGATGCCGAGCAGGCGCTCAACGCGACCCATATCGGCTTCGTGCACGTAACCGGCCTTTGCGAGGTCGTTCTTGCGCTTAGCAGTTTTTTTTGTCAGGATGTGGTTTTTTCCCGCTTTGGTACGCTTAATCTTACCTGTAGCGGTAACGCGAAAACGCTTCTTCGCGGCCTTGTTGGTCTTTTTGCCGTGCATTGTCCAGACTAGGTTTTTCAGACATAGCGTCAAACCGAATGAGGTGTGAAGCCTGCTCGGGGGTACCCCATGGGATAAATTGTATCAGGGCGCTTAAACCTTGACGCAGCGTCTCAAAAATCGTGCATTGCACCAGAAATTAGCAGTTTCGGGCATTTTGCACGCCGCACTGCACTAAGGAATAAATGAAACTCATTAAACGCTACGCAAACCGCCGGCTCTATGATCCCGAAACCTCGAGGACGATTACCCTCGACGAGGTCGCGCAGTATGTCCGCGATGGCATCGACATCAAGGTTGTCGATAACACCAACGGCGAAGACATTACCCGCAAGGTGCTTGGCCAGACATTCCTCAAGCTGAATGAAAATGACCACGTGGCCAACCCTGTGCTGCAGAACCAGATGCTCAAGCTCCTGATTCGTGAAAGCAAAGGGGGAGTTCTCGAAGTTCTGAAAAAACTCGTCCTGGCAGGCGTCGGCATGACGCAGAGTACCTCTGAGGAGCGTAAAACCCTGCTCGAGATGCTGATTAACCCATCCGAGGCGCACGAGCAGGAGCAACGCGCATTCCTGAAGGGCCTGGCCGACAAGGGCCAGCAGGAAGCCGACAGGGTGCTGCAGAGCATTTCAGGCCTTGTTTCGAATATTTCACAGTCAATCCAGGATAACATGGTTTCTGTGCTCGACCCGAACGAACGCGCGCGCAAACTCGACCACCTGCTCGGGCAGATTGGATCCATCCAGAAGTCCATCAGCAAGTTCAGCAAGACGGGCGAGACTACCGAAACCGAAGAACCTAAAAGCGGGGCAAAGGCCGGCTAAATGCCGGTTATCATACCGCCGCCGCGTCACAGCCTGGGCAGCAGGCTGCTCAGGTTATTGCTGCTATCGCTGCTCGTCGCCGGCAGTATACTGTTTGTCTGTTACCGGTTCGGGGAAACTCCCACGGAGAAGGCCGAGCGGCTTTTTACACAGCGCCGGCTTGCAGAACTAAAATCTTATACGCAGAAGCGGCTGGGCGCGGGCGAGGCAAGCCCGCTGCTGATGAGCTACTACATTGCCGCTGAGTTCAGCAGTAATGCACAGGCAAGTCTTGAATCATTACTTTCTAACCTGCGGGCGCTCGACGACCGGCCGATCTTTCGCCGCGAAACCCTGCAGCGTCTGATACAGATTCCGGAGAACCGCAAGCGGCTGGGCGAAATACTCGCTGCAGCTTTGGTTATCGAAAAACCGCCGGGCAACGAGACGCTCGCGCTGATCCGCAGTATCCTTGAGTCCGACGCAGACCTTTCAGGCAGCAGTGCAGACTTTGCGGCGCTCGCCGAAATTTTCCCCCGGCAGGTACGGCTGGTTTCGGCGCAGAAGCTGCAGCTGCGTTCGGGTCCGACAACCGATTCTGAAGTTCTGCGCCGGCTCGAAGACGGCGAGCGGCTACTGCTGCGCTACTCTGGTCCGGCGGTGCTCGTTTCGGGCAAGCGTGGCCGCTGGGTTTTCACCCTCGATGCACAGATGGTATCGGGCTGGGTGTTCGACGCCTACCTGGCTCCAGAAAAATAGTGCATTGCACAACATCCGGAGTGAGTGCCACTTTTTTTGCTTGTCGCCGCTTGGCTTCGGCCCTGAGTACACTATGCATCCGTTCACGCGCCTGATGACCGAGCGCAAGAAGCAAAAGGGATACCTGTTTATTCCTTACATTGCGTATGGTGACCCGGACAGCAAGATCACGTTCGAAATCATTTCGAAGATGATTGAAGGTGGTGCAGCGACGGTCGAAATCGGCTTGCCGTTCACTGACCCGGTGGCTGACGGCCCTGCATTAGAGCGCGCATTCAAACGTTCGCTCAAACACGAGTTCCACATATCTGATGTGCTGTCGATGTTGCAGAAGTTACACAAGAAATATCCCGCGTTTCCCTTCACGATCATGAGTTATGCCAACATCTTCTACCAGGCTGGCTTCAAAAACCTGCTCGAGAAGCTGTACGAGTGCAATGTGCAGGGCGTGATTATTCCCGATATCCCGTTCGACGAGAAGAAATACATTATTGAAAAAGAAGGACTGGCAGATATCCTGAGCCGCGTCGCCTGGATTGACTTCATCACTCCCACAACCAGCCTGAAGCGCGTGCAGGAAGTCGCGCGCGAAGCCAATGGCTTCATCTACCTTGTGTCATACAAGGGTGTGACGGGGCAGAAAAACTTTACGCTCAAACCGCTGAAGCCGCTGATCAAGGGTGTGCGCAAGGCGACCAAGGTCCCGGTGGTTGTCGGCTTCGGCATAAGAGACAAGTCGCACGCCACCGAGGCGATACGCATGGCTGATGGCTTTATCATGGGAACTGTGTTTCACGAGATGATAGAGCACAATATCGAGCGTGCCCCGGCGATACCGCATGAAATCGGCTGGGCGCTACCTAACATGCTGCCGTAAGCAGACATGTAAACCGCTAACTAGCAATCGACGCGCTGTCTGAGCGTCCGCTTTGGGCAACTATGAAAGAAGTCCGCAAGTTCAGCCTCAGCAACCGCGATATCAATGTTCATATTTTCCGTGGCGGCGATGAAAATTTGCCCGCGGTGATCTTTTTGCCAGACCTCACCGGGGTGGGCGAGGTGCAGCTCGATTCGGCGCGCCTGATGGCTCTCGACGGCTTTCATGTTTTTGTGCCCGATCTGTTTAGCGAAGAAGGTGCCGCCCGCTATTGCCTGCGGATGTTCTTCAACATGGCATTTGTCACCAACGAGGCGGATAATCCCGGTGTGCGCGAAGTCTTTGAAATCATCGACCAGGTAAAGACTATGCCGGGTGTAGATGCCGCGCGCATCGGGCTCATCGGCCAGTGCCTGACCGGTGGCTTTGCGCTGCACGCGGCGCTGCGTGACGATGTGAAGGCCCCGGTGGTGTTCCACCACAGTCTGGGCATGACGGGCAGCGGTATGCCGGCAGACAGCGCCCGCGCAGTCTGCAAACCCGTGCAGGGGCACTTCGTGCAGATTGACCCGATGTGTCCGAAAAGCCGGGTCGAGCAGCTCAAAGAGCAGGTGGGTACTTTTCTCGAGGTCAATTACTACGACTGGCTGCCGCACGGCATTCCGCATTTTTTCCGCCGCACCGACGAGGGCCGGCGTGCGTATATCAATATGATGCGCTTTCTCAAAATGCAATTGGCTTAAGAATGGTATGCCCTGTGGGCATACCATTCTTAAGCTACGTTTGACACAGCGTTTCGCAATCCGGGTTTAACGGTATGGAACGCGCAGCGCACAAGATCTACAATAAAGAAGGTAACCCGGTACGCGAAGAACCGTGGATTTTCCGCACCTATGGCGGGCACTCGAATGCGCGTGCCACCAACGAGCTCTACCGCACGGGCCTGGCGCGGGGCCAGACGGGTCTTTCGATCGCCTTCGACCTTGCGACCCAGTGCGGTTACGATTCAGACCACGCCATGGCGCGGCCTGAAGTCGGCAAAGTGGGAGTTCCCATCAATTCGCTCGCCGATTTCCGTATACTCTTTGACCAGATTCCCATCGAGAAGATGAACACCTCGATGACAATCAACGGTACAGCAATGTGGCTGCTGTCGCTCTACATTGCCCTTGCCGAAGAACGTGGCGTTGACCCGGCGCTGCTGCAGGGCACGACCCAGAACGATATTATTAAAGAGTACCTCGCGCGCGGCACGTACATTTTTCCACCCGAGTCATCGATTCGCCTGATCGTCGACATGTACGAATACTGCGTGCGCGCGATTCCAAAATGGAACCCATCGAACATCTGCTCCTACCACCTGCAGGAAGCCGGTGCGACGCCGGTGCAGGAGCTCTCGTTTGCCCTCGTGACAGCGATCGGAATTCTCGACGCTATTAAGGCTCGTAATTGCTTCAGCGAGGCCGAGTTCGAGCAGGCTGTCGGCCGCATCTCGTTCTTCGTTAACTCGGGTATGCGCTTTGTCGAAGAGATGTGTAAACTGCGCGCTTTCGGCGAGATGTGGGATGAAATCACGCGTGACCGCTATGGCGTGAAGACCGAGAAATTCCGCCGCTTCCGCTACGGCGTACAGGTGAACTCTCTCGGCCTCACTGAAGAGCAGCCCGAGAACAACGCCTGGCGTATCCTGATCGAAGCGCTCGGTGTGACGATTTCACAGAAGGCGCGCTGCCGTGCGCTGCAGCTGCCCGCGTGGAACGAAGCGCTTTCGCTGCCACGCCCGTGGGACCAGCAGTGGTCTCTGCGCCTGCAGCAGATACTGGCATACGAAACGGACCTGCTCGAGTATCCAGACCTGTTCGACGGCTCGCCGGTGATCCAGTCAAAAGTAAACTCACTCATTACCGAGGCGAAGGCCGAGATCGATAAAGTGCTTGCGCAGGGCGGTGCTGTTGAAGCCATCAAGTCGGGTTACATGAAGTCACAGCTGGTCAAAAGCCAGGCTGAGCGCATGAGCCGCATCATGACAGGCGAGCTCAAGGTCGTGGGCCGCAATATTTACGCCGACGGTCTGCCATCGCCGCTTCTCGGCGGAGCAGATTCGGGCATATTCAAAATTGAGCACTCTGCCGCAGATGAAACCCTTGATAACCTGAAAAAGGTGCGCGAGAGCCGTAACGCTGCAGAAGCAGAAGCAGCGCTCAAGCAGCTCGAAGACGATGCCCGTGGCAATGTTAACCTGATGCCGGCATCCATCCGCTGCGCGAAGGCGATGGTCACTACGGGCGAGTGGGCAAATACACTGCGTAAGGTTTTCGGCGAATACCGCCCGCTCACCGGCGTCGAAGGGCAGAAACTTTCACTGTCAGAAGATCGTGTCGCAACGGTCCGCAAGAAGATTGAAGCATTCAAAGAAAAGCATGGCCACCGCCCGCGGTTCGTGATTGGCAAACCCGGCCTTGACGGCCATTCCAATGGGGCTGAGATGATTGCCGTTGCTGCGCGGCACGTTGGGTTTGACGTTATCTATTCCGGTATTCGCCTCACGCCAGAAGAAATCGGGCGCGCTGCGGTCGAAGAGAACGCAGACCTGGTTTCAATGTCGATCTTGTCTGGTTCTCACCTCGAGCTGGTCGATGCGCTGATGAAGACGCTGGCACAGCACAAAGCAGACAAGGAGATACCACTGGTCGTTGGCGGTATTATTCCCGAGTCGGACTTTGCCCGCCTCAAAGCGATGGGTGTGCAGCACATCTTTACTCCGAAAGACTACGATCTGGTAGCGATCATGGAAACCAACCTTGAGATCGCTGAAAAGTTCGCCTGATCCTTTACGGTACTAGTCAGGCCCCAACGGCATAAGCGGCAGAAAAAGCTTGCCGTTGGTGGCTCATTACCGGGCAGGAAATGAAGAGTAGCATGCCATCTGCGCCTATCCAAGGTCTAGCCGAAGCCTACGTTCCCCGGCGATTGCTGGCATTCTACACCCGGATGGTGCGGTTGCTTACCCCGGGCGCATTTCTCGTACTGCTGACCCTACCGGTTGTTCCGGTGCTCAATTACTACGGTTACCTTTTCATTTCCGGCTGGCAATCGCAGCCGATGTCACAGCTCTACGGCGCAGAGCTCAGTAGCTGTTGGCCGGTGTTCGTGCTCAGTGCTGCGGTTTTTGTCGTTTCTGGCGGCGGCCTCGCACGGTTGGGATTGCCCTCGGTTCTGCCGGTGATCCGCCGTCTGTCGCGCTCGGTGCGCCTGCTCGGTGGCGAAGCGCCTGCAGACGAACTGCGGCAGCTGCTCCGGGATCTGGTCAGAGCCCCGGCGGCATTTACCTGGCTTGCGGTAGCTGCGTACACGCTGCAGGAGGTTTTGTTTTACTGGCAGAGTTATGCTGCTTCAGGTACAACAAACCTGCCCCTTTTTCTGACCGTTGACCTGTTTCTGTACGTGATTCTTATCGGCCTCGTCTATTCGATTACGGATTTCGCTCTGGCATTTCTGCGCATGCAGGTCAAGCAGCATCTTGCGGCTTATGGCGAATCTTCCAATGACCTCGTTTCTGGCGGCCCCGGGTCTTACCGACTGCTTTATCTCTTTTTTGTCGGTGCCGTTGCGACCTTTGCGCTCGTTGCCTTCCTGCAGAGCAGGAACAACCATGTGGTCTCAGAAGCGATCCAGTTTGCTGCAATTACCTTCATGATCTGCGGCTCGCTGGCATTTGTTTACTTTTTTACCTGGAGTTATTCGCTGAAGCAGCTGAACGCGGCGACCTACAGCGTGGCGATGGGCGGGCGGGGCCATTTGCCCATGCTCTCCAACGACCGCGAGATGGTTGAACTTGCGGTAAATTTTGACGCCGCAACTTACGAGATCAATACGATCCGTAACTACCTGACCGAACTCGTCGATGAGAAGACCCGCACTCTTTCAGAGGCTTACAACGAACTCAAGCAGCTCAAGTCGCGGCAGGACGGTGACTACTACCTGACTTCAAACCTGATTGAATCGCTGACCGAAATTCGCCCCGAAAGTGAAACGGTCGTCATCGATTCCCTGGTTAAGCAGTTCAAGGTCTTTGAATTCATGGGCCACAGCAAAGAAATCGGCGGTGACATGAATGCGGGTTACGCCCTGCGCCTGCAGGGTGAAAAGTACACGCTGCTGCTCAATGCCGACGCCATGGGAAAGTCATTGCAGGGGGCGGGCGGCGTGCTCGTGCTGGGATCAGCTTTGCGTTCGCTGATCGAGCGTACGCATATTACCGAAGGGCTGCGCAGCCTTTCACCCGAGCGCTGGCTAAAGAATTCGTTCCTCGAACTGCACCGCCTGTTCTCCAGTTTTAATGGCAGCATGATGGCTTCGATGGCCTGTCTCCTGATCCATGACAATTCGGGTTATACGGTAATGGTGAATGCGGAGCACCCGCATGGAATCCTGTTGCGGGGACGTGATGCGCAGTTCATTTCTAACCACGAGGGCCTGAGGAAACTTGGCAACAACGCGGTCAAAGGCAGGCTCTGGGTAGATACGCTGCTGCTGCACCCGGGTGATGTCGTCATTCTTGGTTCTGACGGTCGGGATGATATCATTGTCGGTTATGATGGCGATGGCCAGCCGATTATCAACGATGACGAGGACCGCATACTGCAGATCGTGAAAGCGGGTGAGGGGGATTTACCGCGTATTTACATGGCGCTGAAACAATCCGGTGAAATTGTTGATGACGTTTCGTTGTTGCGCGTACAATACACGGGCCGGCAGTCAAAGGTAGACCAACAGGCTGTCACCGAACTCTGGCGCCAGTTCGGCCAGGCAAAAGAGAATGCCGGCCGTCTTGGCATTCTGCGGCGCGTATTGCACGAAGACGCCGACAACATGAAAGCCTGGCGGGCGCTGCTGCGTATACACCTGCATAACAAGAACCTCATCGATGCGGCTTTTATCGCGGAGTGCATGGTGCGCATTCGTCCCGAACGCGATTTTCTTATGTATTCCTGCGCGCTTTTGTACTTTCGCAATGGAAATCTCGAGAAGGCGCTCAATTTTGCCGACCGCCTGACGCTGCGGAACTGGCAGGTCGAGCGTTACCTCGTATTACTGGGGCGTATACACGAAGCGCGACAGGATGCGGCGGGCATGCGTGAAGCGGGGCTTCTGCTCACCGAGCTCGATGGCAGCCACCCCTACGGCAAGAAGCTGCTCAATTTGCCCTAGGCCGGCAGCATCAGCAAAAGGCGTTCAAGACCCAGCGCAATACCACTGGCACTCCGCATTGCACTCGCGGTTTCAAGCAGCTCTTCATCTACCGGATGTTCGGGTACGCCGCGCAGCTGCCTGATTTCGTTGTAGGCACTCCAGCGCTGGCGTATTACGTTGGCGTCAAATTCTTCTGAATACGCATTGGCGAGTTCTACGCCCGAAATGAAAAGTTCAGTGCGTGCCGCGGTCTTTCCATCGGAGCGGGCGAGCGCCGCAAGGCAATCAGGAAAACCTTCCACCGCAACGATACCCGGCATCTCGCGAATTACGGGCTGTACGACTTCGTCAAACAACAGGTTGAAGCAGGCGATCTCGCCATCGAGATGATTGAAATGCTGTGGTACCCTGCCGAAACGTGTGCCGTACAATCGGGTGTAAGGCTGAGGCTGGTTGAAATCCGGAGAAAAACTCTGCTCAACAAGAACCTCGCGCAGATCGACATTTGTCACCTGGGGGGGAGCGATAGTTTTTCCCACGGTTGCCGCGACGTACCTTATGAGCTCCACTGCCATGGTGATAATATCCTGTCGCTGGATATCTTGCACGTACCATTCTACCATGGTAAATTCAGGCTGGTGTAGCTTGCCCGCGCGGTCGTCGCGAAATACCGGCGCGATTTCGTAGATTCCGCGCGCCCCGGGGTTATGCTGCAGCTCAGCCGCAAAAATCTTTTTCATGGCAAATTCGGGGGAGCTCGCCAGATAGCCGACAAAACCGCTGATGCTGCTCTGCAGTGCAAACGTGTCGATGTAGGGTTCCATCGCTCCGGCGGAAACGCATTTGGGCGTGCGTACCTCGAGCAGGCCGTGCTCGTTAAAGTAGTTGCGCGCAGCCCTTATCGCCTGGTTACGCAGCAGCTGCGACGTCATAGCTCTGGCGGTTCTTTGTGCAGCACATCGAGTGCATGCGCGAGGTTTTCATAACTCTGGTAACCCTGGCAGAGGGGAAAATACTGCCCGTTGCGACCGTAGACGATAGTGGGAAAAGCCTCCGCGCCGATGTCGCGGGCGAATGTAAACTGCTGCTCTGCGCCGGGCAGGTACCTGTTTTCGGCCAGCTCTGAGAGTGTCTGCTTTGCATCGAGGCCGTAGGCTGTGAGAAGCCCCGCATACTCGTCGTAACGGGACATGTCGCGGCCTTTTGTGAAGTTGAGCACAAGAATATCATGTGCCAGCTGAACCGTGTCTGTACCTGGTTTTGCCGCGAGCACTGCGGCAAATACAGCCGCGGGTACCCGTGAATCCTGCTGGGTAGTGCGGTCGCGAATGCGCGCGACATACGCTTCGCTGAACACAGCGCCGGTCATCTGCGCCACCCGCGGGATGGCTTTCTCGATGTATGCGCTGAAATCTCCCAGCGGACCGATGCGTTCACCCGTTATTAATCCCCCGCTCAGGGCGCTGAAGCGAAACCGGTCGGAGAAGTCTCGTGCCAGTCGAGTCACCACTTCGGATATACCCCAGCACCAGCCACAGTAGCCATCGAAGACATAAATAATTTCGGGTAGAGTTGCGTGCGGTGTACCGGGCATGGGCAAGTGTGCGGGGGCGAGTCAGGGCGACTACTCAGGGAGGGGATGTGGGCACACCAGGACTTGAACCTGGGACCAACGGATTATGAGTCCGCCGCTCTAACCAACTGAGCTATGTGCCCCTGCGGGGCACATAGCTCAGTTGCCATGCGCCGCCGCTGAGGGGATATAAAAAAAAGACACGCCGTCAAGCTGGTATTATTTATCCTTAGCTTATGCAAATCGACAGCAAGAACGGCACCTATCTCATCGGTTGCGGCATCTATGACGTGACTGGCCCTGCAGCCGAAGTGGGCATGATGGGCTTTGCCGAAGTCGCGCAGACGACTCAGGGAATTTACATGCGCCTCTGGTCGCGCGCCTTTATCATCGCCGACGAACAGCGCAGGGTTGTTTATGTTACCGCAGACCTCTGCATGATCTACCAGGCAGTTAAGCAGGCCGTCGTCGAAAAAGTGAAAAATGACGCTGAACTGCGCGACTGGTACGATGACCGGAATATTCTGCTCAGTGCCACGCACACGCACAGTGGCCCGGGGGGATACTCCCACCATTTTCTTTATAACGTTACGACAAAAGGTTTTATACCGCAGAATTTCGAGGCGATCGTCGAGGGCATCTACCAGTCGATTCGCCGCGCACACCGCAACCTCGAGCCAGGTACTATTCGCATGGCGCGCGGGCCGGTCGAAGGTTACGGCTTTAACCGGGCCACACGTCCATATTCCATGAACCCGCAGGCAGAGCGCGACAAGTATAGCAGTGATCTCGACAAAGAGATGACCTTGCTGCGCTTTGATGCACTCGATGGCCGGCCGCTGGGTATGGTGAACTGGCTCGGCGTGCATCCCACATCGATCGGGCCTGCGAACCGCCTGATCGGTGGAGACCACAAGGGGCTTGCCGCTTACTGGTTTGAGCGGGACCAAAGCACCGACACCAGGAAAGAAAAAACTTTTGTGGGCGCCTTTGCCCTGGCACCTGCGGGCGACGTTTCGCCGAACCTCTGGGGTGTTGCTGACGGCATACACGACTACGAACATATGGAGATCATCGCGCGTAAGCAGTATGATGCTGCGGTGGAGCTCTACAGATCTGCCAGCGAGGTCCTGAGTGGGCCGGTCGACGCGCGGCACCGTTACGTCGATTTTTCGAAGTTACACATCGACGCGCTCGACGTCGATACGGTACCCGCCGCGATGGGCGCGAGCTTTCTTGCGGGCAGTACCGAAGACAACGAATCGCAGGTAAAAATATTCCATGACGGAGCGACCGTCGATTCGCTGCAGGGCCACCAGAAGGCTCTGACCTCCGTCATTGATTCGGCTTTTGGCGCCGTCTGGCCAAAAACTCTCTCTGAAGACTATATTAAGGGGCAGGCGCCCAAAAAAATTCTCGTGCCCACCGGCCTTGCCACCTGGGATGGTAATCCCTGGACGCCGCAGGTACTGCCTGTACAGGTTGTGCGTATCGGGCAACTTGCGCTGGCAGCGCAACCGACAGAAATCACCACTATGGCCGGCCGCCGCGTTCGCGAAACCGTGGTGCAGGCCCTTTCGCAGGCAGGGGTCACGCACGCCGTGGTCGCGTCGCATTCCAACGCGTATTCTTCGTACGTGACCACACCTGAAGAATACACCGCCCAGGAATACGAAGGTGCTTCGACCCATTTTGGCCCGCACACGCTCGACGGTTTTTTACAGGAGTTCAAGCGCCTCGGGGAGGCAATCGCCACTGGTTCAGCGGTCGCGCAGGGTTTGTACCCGAAAGACTATAAACTCACTCAGCTGACGCTGCAGCCGGGGGTCGTGTACGATGCCGCTCCTCGGGGTAAGAAGTTTGGCGACGTGTTAGTCGATGCCGAGGCCAACTATCGCAAAGGTGCAAAAATATCCGTAGAATTTGTCGGGGCTCACCCGCGCAATGATCTCTTGACCATGTCTGACTTTGCCGTAGTCGAGAAGAAGTCAGCTGGCGGATTCTCACATGTTCTTGGCGACCGTGACCCGCAACTGACCTTTCACTGGCAGCGCACACGCGGCGCTGAATCGAAGGTGATAATAACCTGGGATACTAAAGAAGCGGAAGCAGGCGAATACTGCATCCGCTACCGCGGTGTGGCGAAATCATTCTGGTTTGGCAGAAAGACGAAATTCGAGGGCGTGAGCGGCGTTTTTACCCTCAGCTGAAGGATAGCCGATAAAAAAATGGATTGCCCGGGCGTTATCCGGGGTCTGCATCGTACCCCTATGATAACGCGCCTTCTGGTTATACCTGCGCTGGTTTTTGCGACACTCAGCGCAAATAATGACGAGCAGATTCGCTGTGACGGCAAACTGCTCGGTGCGGGCCGATCGCGGCTCGAGGTTTTGCGCTATTGCGGTGAGCCGCAGGACAAAGTGGCCTTTCTCGATGAGCGCGTTACTCACCGCAGGTTTTCAAACGTGCTGGTAGGAAGTTTCAGGGAAACGCGGCAGACAGGAACCTACGTCGATACCTCGCGCAGCGCTGTGCCCCCTGATGCGCCGGGGCGGGACAAAGAGGTGCCGGTTCTTGCGGGGCAGTCGTCGCATGCCAGCCCGTCGGTACCAGCGCACGAGCATGACGACAGAAGAATCGTCAATGACACGACAGTCGTGAGCCAGAGTTCTTATACCGTAGTATCTTCGTACTGGGAGTGCCAAAAACAATCAGTGCTTGTCGACGAATATACCTATAACTTTGGTAGCGGGAAGTTTATGACATTCGTGCGCTTCGAAAACGGTCGCATCAGGAGCATCAAGTTCGGCGAATACGGTTTTTGAATCAATTTGGGCGAGGTATCTGCCTCGCCCATGCACGACTTATTTGTAACTTCGCTGGCTTGGGTGAACAACGTCGAATTTGAGCTCTTCTTTATGCAGCTCTTGCGGCGTGTTATCACCCTTGTATTCCCAGGCTGCCACGTATGCGTAGTTGGCGTCATCGCGTTTCGCTTCGCCATCTTCAGTCTGGTACTCTTCACGGAAGTGACCACCGCATGACTCGTTACGGTTGAGCGCATCGCGTGCCATCAGTTCGCCGAGTTCGATGAAGTCTTTCACGCGGCCCGCTTTTTCAAGCGAGTCATTGAGCGAGCCTGCGCTGCCCGGAACATTAACGTCTTTCTTGAAATCTTCTTTGATCTGCTGTATTTCGCCGATGGCCTTTTTGAGGCCTGCTTCGGTACGTGCCATGCCGACGTATTCCCACATGACGTGGCCGAGGCGGCGGTGCAGTTCATCGACAGTTTTCTTACCCTTGGTCGCCAGCATTGAAGATGTCTGCGATTTTACGTTCTCTTCTGCCTCGTCGAATTCTTTACCGGCAGTCGATGGGCGGTCAAAGCCAACACCTGCGAGGTAGTCACCAATTGTAGCAGGAAGTACAAAGTAGCCGTCGGCAAGACCTTGCATGAGCGCCGAAGCTCCCAGGCGGTTTGCACCGTGGTCTGAGAAGTTGGCTTCGCCACCGACGTACAGACCGGGAATGGTCGACATCAGGTTGTAGTCTACCCAGAGGCCACCCATGGTGTAGTGCACAGCGGGGTAAATTTTCATCGGCATTTTGTATGGGTTTTCGCCCGAGATTTTTTCGTACATCTCGAACAGGTTACCGTAACGTTCCGCGATGGTCTTTTCACCGAGGCGCTCAATAGATGACTTGAAGTCGAGAAAGACCGAAAGACCGGTTGCATTCACGCCAAAACCATGGTCGCAGCGTTCTTTAGCTGCGCGCGAAGCCACGTCGCGTGGAACCAGGTTGCCGAATGAAGGATAGCGGCGTTCAAGAAAGTAATCACGGTCACCTTCTGCAATGTCGTTTGCAGTGATCTCGCCGCGCTGCAGCTTTTCCGCTACAGCCTTGTCTTTTGGTACCCAAACGCGGCCGTCGTTACGCAGCGACTCACTCATCAGGGTTAATTTTGACTGGTAATCGCCGCTCTGAGGAATGCAGGTCGGGTGGATCTGCGTGTAGCATGGGTTGGCAAAGTAAGCACCCCGCTTGTGTGCGCGCCACGAGGCCGTCACGTTCGAGAGCATAGCGTTGGTTGATAGGAAGTAGACGTTACCGTAACCACCGGTTGCAAGAATCACTGCGTGCGCGGCGTGGCGCTTGATTTCGCCGGTGACCAGGTTACGCGTGATGATGCCTTTCGCATGACCGTTTACTACCACGAGGTCGAGCATCTCATGGCGGTTATACATCTTTACAGTGCCTTCGTGGATCTGCCGGTTCAGCGCGCTGTATGCACCGAGCAGCAGCTGCTGGCCAGTCTGGCCTTTCGCGTAAAAGGTCCTTGAAACCTGAGCTCCCCCGAATGAACGGTTATCGAGCATGCCGCCGTATTCACGCGCAAAGGGAACGCCCTGCGCCACTGCCTGGTCGATGATGTTTACCGAAAGTTCTGCGAGGCGGTAGACGTTGCCTTCACGCGCGCGGTAGTCACCGCCCTTAACCGTGTCATAGAACAGGCGGTAGACGGAGTCACCGTCGTTATGGTAGTTCTTTGCAGCGTTGATACCACCCTGCGCAGCAATCGAGTGGGCGCGGCGCGGGCTGTCGTGGAAAGAGAAGCAATGTACATTGTAGCCGAGTTCGCCGAGCGAAGCGGCGGCTGCCGAACCAGCGAGCCCCGTACCCACGACGATGACGTCGAGTTTACGTTTGTTGGCCGGGTTTACCAGCTTCAGTTTTGCTTTGTAATCGCGCCACTTGGTTTCGAGTGGCCCTTGTGGAATTTTTGCGTCCAATTTCATGTTATGGTTTCCTTATAGAATATTCAGATATCGCAGCTGGAAATACACGGGGATTGCGGCGAATCCAAGCGGGATGACAATCGAGTAGAGCAGCCCCACCTTCTTGATGAGCGGAGTGTATTTTTTATGGTTCAGGCCCAGCGACTGGAATGCACTCTGGAAGCCGTGATTCAGGTGCAACGCCATCAGGAACATTGCCAGAACATAGAACCAGGGATAGAGGCCGCCCCAGCCGGTTTCAAAGGCGCTCTTGACCGTATGGTAGAAAGCCACATTGCCTGGCTCGTAAACGCGGTGTTTCAGCGTGAATGAGTTGATATGAATGATAAGGTAGATAAGGATGATGGTGCCTGTCAGGCTCATGTACTTGGAAAATACTGACAGGGGTTTGCCACCTGAACCGCCTTTATAGCCAACGGGCCGGGCTGCCCGGTTCTTCAGAGTGAGCAGAATACCGTCAATAATGTGGACCAGGAAACCGGCCACGAGAGTCACCTCGAGTACCCTGATCAGGGGTGAAGTCGACATGAACTGCGAGTAGACGTCGAAGGCTGCTCCGCCATCCTGCTTGAGCAGCAGCAGGTTGCCGGCCAGGTGGACAGGTAAAAAGCTGATGAGAAACAGGCCCGAAAGAGCCATTAGGTATTTTTTTCCGAGTGAAGTTGCGAGCAGGTACGGATTGCCGGTTGCGGACTGAGCCATGCGGTAAACACGAACAAATTGCATAGTGCGAAAACAAAAAAAGCCTCCGGGGGTGCCCGGCGGCTTTTCGTGTAATGCCCTGTGGCAGAATTTCGTCTATTTGCTCTGCTGCAGAATGTCGTAGAGCTGGTCTTTCAGCCGCAGGCGTTTTTTCTTTAACTCTTCCATGAACGCGTCTGATTCTGGGCTGCCCCGGTGTTCGAGGCCCTCGATTTCACCCGTAACCTTGCTGTACTCGTCAGACAGGTGCTGAAAGTGATGGTTGGAGGTCTTCAGTTTGATGATGAGGTCGCGGTGTTCCGGGAACTCGTGGTTGATGTCGTGGTGTTTTTCAGACATAATTCCTCTTGAATGTAGTGTAAGCTGTTTGTCGCTATGGAGCATGCAGACACGGCGTAAGTCTTTTTTCCCTGCGCCTGCTGGTCGCCGGTGCAGGGGTTCAGCGAGGCCAATTTGGAAAACGCTTTTTGCCCTGCCGCGCCTGCGTTGTCTGCCTGCATGTTAACCCGCTCTGCGGAGCAGAACCTGCGCTATCCCCTGTTGCTTGTGCACGGCCTGTTTTCGAGCAGCCGTACCTGGCGTAAGACCGTAAGGACTTTCGTCGACGATTACGACCTGCGTTACGGTGGCGAAATCAGTATGCGGCCGGTGAAAAACCCGCTGCCGGTTACCCCGGGTGATTTTTACACGTGGAATTTTTCGAGCAACTATAATCTGTCGTACCGCCAGCAGGCCGAAGAACTGGCCAGGGGCATCCGGCAGATACGCGAACTCAATAGCTGCGAAAAGGTTGTCATTGCGGGGCACAGTATGGGTGGTCTTGCCGCCCGTGCGCTGGTACAGCTTTATGGTGCGCAAGAGGTGTTTGCCCTCATTACTCTCGGTACTCCACACTATGGCAGCCCGCTTGCCCTGCTGCGCGAAGCGACGCAAAAAGATGCGCAGCGCCTGCTCGGTCGCATTAGCCGGCTCATGGGCAGGGCCGACAACCGCAGCGAGAATAATCCCGGTATGCTGCGGCGCGCGCTGATGCGGATGTTCCGCGTGACGACAGAAGCCGAGGCCGAGGTCGATCGCTTTTTTTCCAGTGAAGCTTTTGTTGAACTTGCGCCCGGCAGCGCAGCGCTCGAAGAACTGAACAGGGCAGAGCTACCCGAGTCGCTGCGTTATGTCTTTATCACCGGTAGCCTGACCGATTTCGCTGCTTTTCCCGATGCGCAGTTTATTGCGCGCTACCGTAAGCTCAACAGTTTCTGGAAACGCATGGCGACGAAGGCGGTAAACAGCGTGAGCAATCGCTACCTGTTGGCCCCGTACGAAGAATTCCGCACATATCTGAGTCGCTACCAGAGCGCCGCGGCTGGTTTTCCGATTGAGCAGCTGATGGATTTCGACGGGGCGGTGCCGGTCATGAGCCAGATGATCCATCACTTCCGCAATCCGCCGCTACTCAAAGTAGCGCTGCCGGTCTTTGCCAGTCATAACCGGTTGACGAAGCGCCCGCATAAACTTTTTCACGCGCTTGCGGTATGCGGTGCGGTGGGAGCTTCGGCGTCCTGAAAATCGACACGACCACCAAGGCTTGTAACCAGAAACATGGTCGGTGACCGCCTGCAGCTAACGATTCATGAACTGCACCCATCGGGTGTGGGCGTTGGGCAGCACATGGGCTACGGCCGTATCTACGTGCCGTTCACCTTTCCGGGTGAGCAGCCCGAGGTTGAACTCACTGACCAGCCGCGCACAGGACAATGGAATGCGCGGCGTATCGCGAGTCCCAGAGGCGATTGTCGCCTCGCAGGGGAGTGTGGCAGTTGCCTGTGGCCCGCCACCCCTTACGCGGAACAGCTGCGCTGGAAAGAGCTGCTCTTCAGGCGCGCTGTTGCTGCGTTACCAGAAGTCGCCGCAACAAAAATGGAAATCCATGGCAATGGCGGCAACCTCGAATTCCGTAGCCGTGTGCACCTGCATGCAAACTTCTACCATGGCAGGTTGAACTTTGGTTTTTATGCGCGTGGTGAGCGACGCCTGGTGGCGATCGATGATTGCCCGGTTGCCGCAGCGCCGATACGCCGCGTCATCGCGGAGCTTTCATCCTGTAAAGAGGGTAACTGGCCTCAGGATAATTTTGGTTTTGGTATTGAGCTGACACACCTTGCGGAAGAGGGCTGTGTACTGCTCGTGCTGTACGGTGCGCCGCAGCGGCGGGCGGCGCTTGAATCAGCCCTGCCAGAATTTACCGCGTTGCCATCTCGTCCGCGGGCGCTGATCGCCTTCGCCGAAGACAATCCTACTTTTATCTGGCAGCGCCTGGCAGGTGCAACGATGCATACGCGCCCGGGTTGTTTTCAACAGGTGAACCGGTCGCAGAGCAATCGTGTGCGCAGCCTGATAACCGAACGTCTCGGGCAAGTTGGGGGTGGAGTTTTTTTTGACCTCTACAGCGGCAGCGGTAACTACTCGCTGCCGCTGCATTCGCTTGCGGGGGCAATTTTTGGCTGCGACGATAACCCCGTCGGCATTGCGCTGGCGCACTACAACGTGCAGCAGAACGCTGTATTCCACGCGCATTACCTCTGCGCCGACGCGGGCCAGGTCATGACTGCGCCCGAACAGTACGGCTGGCCCAACCGGGCGGATTTCATCGTCTGCGACCCTGCGCGCTTTGGCATGGCGAAGGAATTAGCGCGCTTGATCGCGCAGGCCAGGCCGAAAGAGCTGGTCCTGGTTTCGAACAATACTGCCGCATTTGTTAAAGACGCCCGAGGCCTCATCAGCGCCGGGTTTGCCCCTGTGAAAATCCACCTGGTGGATTTTTTCCCCAATACACCGCACTGGAATGCCGTAAGTGTGTGGAAAATGTGAAGTCAGTTGACGCCCTGTTTCAGGGCCGTTTTTGGCCCTCACCCAAGCGCCCGTAGCACTGTCAACAGAGCTACGATCGCTGAAGCAGCGCCCGTAGCTCAGCTGGATAGAGTGTCAGACTACGAATCTGAAGGTCAATGGTTCGACTCCATTCGGGCGCGCACTTGATGCACCTCGTGTGCATACGCCCCCACGGACTTCGTGTCCTTCGGGCGCGCATTGGATGCACTTCCTGTGCATGCGCCCTCACGGACATCCTGCCCTCTGCCTCTTCTGATACCTAGGAGTGCTGGCTACTTCTGCCGTGGAAGGATTCGCCGGTAATCAGCGCCAGCAGCAAAGATAATCCAATCGTGCCGAGCAGCAGGTACACCGCATTACGCCAGTCGCGTGGGCCCGCTTTAACAGCATCCATCAGTATACTGACAACGACCCCGCCAAAATTGCCGAAGAGCATAAGAAGCCCGGTCGCTGATCCTGCCTTGTCTTTGCCCGCAAATTCTTCAGTTGCAGAGAGCAACAGCGCATAACCGGGTAAAAAGAAAAAGCCAAGCAAGGAGCTCATCGCGTAGAGCTGGATACCGTCGCCCGAGCGGCTGAGCGGCCACGTCAATGCACCCGCCATGATGCAGCAGGCAACCAGGAACGGCTTGCGGCGCTTTGCTGCATCTGAGATTGCCGGAATAATCGCCGCACCCAGAATACCGCCGACGATTAGCGATGCACCAGCATTGCCGGCAGATTCTGCGCTGACACCGTTGGGCGCCAGTATCTGCTCGAGCCAGCTCGTGAAACCGTTGAAATACCCCAGCGCCAGGAAGGCGATGGCAAAGAGGCGCACCAGGTTGCGGGATTTCATGAGGAGTTTCAGATCGCGTGCCATCTCTGCGGTAGCACTGTCGCGCAAGCCGCGGTTTTCGCGCGCAAACAAGACAAAGAGAACCGTGCTGGCGACGGACATGATTGCGTACGCGAGCATGGAGCCTGAGAAGCCGAATGCCTGCGTGAACGGTACCGCGAGGCCAAGGCCAAGCGCCATACCGATAAACATGCCGAGCGTACCCAGACCCGTAGCCAGCGCGTTATGTTCAGGTTCAAACCAGTCAGCAACGAGTTTGGAAATTGCATTCATGATGAAAGGCTGACCAATGGCAATACCCGTTTGGCAGGCCACAACAAACCAGAATGGGCCGTTGTAGATTCTCAGCGCCGCAAATACCGACATGATGACACTGCCGAGCGTAATAGCATACCGGTAGCCGCGCCTGTCAGTGAGAAAGCCTGCCGGTATCGAGACCAGCACATAGACGAGCGGGAAGACCATGATCAGCAGGTTAGAAGTGAGCTCATCAACTTTGTACTTCTGTTGCATGGCGGTCAGGAGCGGAGCAAAATTGAGCCAAAGCATTTGGCTCATCGCGGCTGGCAGCATGAACAGGATGAGAATTATCCAACGGTAGGCAGAGGTTTTGACCATAGTTACTTGTGACTGCCCCCATTGCCACGTCAACCGCATAGCACGAGCAAATCCAGGCGCAGTTTATTTCAATTTGATTTGCACCGCCACTCGGCTACCGAACTCGCCCGTATGCCACTCAGCATAGGAACTCCGCAAAAACAGGGCGCCACGCGCGTGATGCTGCTCGGCTCGGGAGAGCTGGGGCGCGAGGTCGTGATCGAGCTGATGCGCCTGGGCTGCGAGGTCATCGCTGTCGACCGGTACGAAGGTGCACCAGCGCAGCAGGTTGCGCACCGTGCCTATACGATACCAATGCTCGACGGCGACAAATTGCGCGCGTTGATCAAAGAAGTAAATCCGCATTTCATTGTGCCCGAAATCGAGGCAATCGCCACCGAAGTGCTGGCGGAGTTTGAATCTGCAGGAGTTCGTGTTGTGCCGACGGCTCGCGCCGCGCAGCTCACCATGAACCGCGAAGGCATTCGCCGTCTTGCGGCTGAAGAGCTGAAGATCAGAACTTCGCCCTATTTCTTCGTGGAATCACTTGCAGAGCTTAAGACGGCCGCAGATAAGCTCGGATTTCCCTTTGTCCTGAAGCCGATCATGAGTTCGTCTGGCAAAGGCCAGAGCGTGGTAAAAACACCGGCCGATATCGAGCCCGCTTTCCAGTACGCGCTCGAAGGCGGCCGGGGCAAGTCGGGCCGCATGATCGCCGAGGGTTTCATCGATTTTGATTATGAGATAACTCTTTTGACAGTGCGCCACACCGTAGGGACTTCCTTCTGCGAGCCGATTGGCCACCGCCAGGTGCACGGCGACTACCACGAGTCGTGGCAGCCACATCCGATGAGTGCAGCGGCTCTTTCAGAATCAAAGCGCATCGCAGAGGCAGTGACTGGTGCCTTAGGGGGCTTTGGCATCTTTGGCGTAGAGCTGTTTATTAAAGGGGATACCGTTTGGTTTAGCGAAGTTTCCCCCCGGCCGCACGATACCGGCATGGTCACTATGATTTCGCAGAACTATTCTGAATTTGCGCTGCACGCGCGCGCCCTGCTGGGCCTGCCGCTGCCCGAAATCCAGATCCTGGCTCCCTCGGCGTCGTATGTGGTTCTCGGCGAGGGTAAGTCGCAGAACCTCAGCTATACTGGCCTTGAGGCAGCGTTGTCCGATCCTCAGGTGTCGCTCCGCCTGTTCTCGAAGCCCGAAATAGACGGCGAGCGGCGCCTCGGGGTTGTCCTGGCTACCGGCAAGAATACCGACGATGCCCGCCAGAGGGCAGGATCAGCCATGGAGAAGGTGAAGATCATCTACGGCTGACACCCTGTCTCGCCCTGACAGACTGGCGCAAATTCATCCAAAGCCATGAGCAAGATACTCGTACAAAAATTCGGTGGCACTTCGGTCGGTGACCCGGAGCGTATTCGCCGCGTCGCGAACCGCATCAAGAGCTACTACGAAAAGGGCTACCAGCTCGTCGTAGTGGTCTCGGCGATGGGGGATACCACTGATGAACTGATCGATCTTGCAGGTAAAATATCGACCAACCCGCCGAAGCGCGAAATGGATATGCTGCTTTCTACAGGAGAGCAGATTTCGATCGCGCTCCTGGCGATGGCCCTGCACGAAGTTCAGGTGCCCGCTCGGAGCTTTACCGGCGGCCAGGTCAATATTGTTACCGACGGTAACTTTTCCAATGCACGCATAGAGAGTATCGATACCAAGAGGCTCAGTTCGCACCTCGACCAGGGGCATGTCTGTATCGTTGCAGGCTTCCAGGGTATCGACCAGGACCAGAACATCACGACGCTCGGTCGCGGTGGCTCTGATACGACGGCCGTGGCGCTGGCTGCGGCGCTCAAGGCCAAAGAGTGCGAAATTTATACCGATGTGGACGGGGTCTACACGACTGACCCGAACAAGGTCGAAGGTGCACGCAAGCTGAAACAGATCAGCTACGACGAGATGCTCGAGCTGGCATCGCTCGGCGCCGGTGTGCTGCACAGCCGGTCGGTCGAATTTGCAAAAAAATACGGCGTGATAATCCATGTCAAATCGAGTTTTAATTATAACGAAGGAACAAAGGTAGTCAGCGAGAACGAGATTATGGAAAAAATTACAGTCACCGGAGTCACCCTCAAATCAGACGACGCGCGCATGACAGTCGCCGATATTCCCGATAAGCCAGGCATCGCTGCAGAAATCTTCCAGGTACTGGCTGACAAAAAGATCAACATCGACGTCATCGTCCAGTCGACCGGCAAAGACAAAACGAACACGATTGCCTTCACCCTGCCCGTTGCGGCAGTAGGCGAGGCGCGCCAGACACTCGAGCAACTGATCAAGAAGTGGGGCGCGGGTTCGATCTCTGCTGACGAAAACATCGCCATCGTATCGGCGGTCGGTGTCGGCATGAAGTCGCATACCGGTGTTGCCGCAGGCATGTTCAAGGCGCTGGCTGACAATAACATCAACATCGAGATGATCTCGACCAGCGAGATCAAAATCTCCTGCGTGATCGCGAAAGACCGCGGCAAAGACGCGCTGCGCCTCGTGCACGCAGTCTTTGGTCTCGACAAGGCGCCCTGAGGCAGCTAATCGCCGCGTAGGTCGCGGCAGCCCCATGGCGCAGAACGAAAAGAGCATCGGTGTTTTTGATTCAGGCCTGGGTGGCCTGACCGTGCTGCGCGAAATCCACCGGCAGTTGCCCGGCGAAAATCTTGTCTACTTCGGCGATACGGCGCGTGTTCCTTATGGAAACAAATCTGCGCCCACAATCATACGCTATTCCCGGGAGATTGTGCGCTTTCTGCTCTCGCACGATATCAAGGCCATCGTGGTTGCCTGCAATACGGCATCGTCTTATGCGCTCGACGCGATTCGTGAGATGACCGATATCCCGGTGCTGGGAGTCATCGACCCGGCAGTCAGGACACTGACGCAGCGCTCAGCCCCAGGTTCTGTCGCAGGCCTGATTGCAACCAAAGGTACGATTGCCAGTAATTCTTACCACGCGGCGCTGGAGCTTAACCACGGCCGGCAAAAGCTCATTAGCCAGGCATGCCCGCTGCTCGTGCCTCTGATCGAAGAGGGCTATGCAGGCAGTAAAGCGGCGGAGCTCATATTGCACGACTACCTGGACCCGCTGGCAGGGCAGGGCGCCGAGTACCTGATCCTGGGTTGCACTCATTATCCACTCATTGCTCCGACCATATCGAGAATGTTCCCGCGTTTCAAACTGATCGACAGCGCTGAAGAGACCGCGCGCGAACTCAAGCAACTGTTGGGTGAGCGTGACCTGTTGCGTAGGCAAGCGGACGCGCGGGTAGATCTATTTGTGTCTGACATGACCGACAGCATGCAGAAGCTGAGGCAGTTGTTTTTTGCCGAGCATGTCGACCGTTTTGAAGTTGCGCAGGTCGGCGACGATCACTGAGGCGACGTATTCCCGGCGCATAGAACAACAGTGTAGCGAGGGTTTTACTACCGTGAGGTTAAAGCTCTTTGAGCAGGCCGCGCAGGTCGAAGTCGACGATGTCGGCAGCGGTTACGAGATCGCGTGAATCAATCGCTCCGGTGAGCTGGCCCAAGAGGTCGACAAGTTTTTCTCCTGCGCCCTGGCTCTTATCGTTGGCGATCCGCATGAGAACTACCGCATCGACCAGTGTCTGCGAAATCGTTTCGAGCATTTGCAGGGCTTCCTGCTCGCGGCCCTGGGTAAAACGGGCGGCAATTTTTTCGAGCTCTTCCTGCATGCCGGGAACCTGCTCGCGGAATCGCGCCACGCGTTCTGTAGCCTCTTCGGGACTGACACGCGAAAATTCGGTCTGCCGTAGCCAGATCTTCAGTTGGTTCTGGATGAGCGCCAGGGCATTGATCTTTTCAATCAGGTCGGGATGGCTATTGAGCTCTTTCACTGCGCGCGCCAGCGATTCGGGGTTGTCTGGTCGCAGGTATGTCTGCAGGGTCTGCAGCGATTCCGCGAGAAAAACTCCACCTGTGGTGAGATCCTGCTCTTCCTGTGTACTTAGGATCTTACCCGACTGTATCACGCCAGCCAGGTGAAAACCCGCGCGGTCAGTGTAGTCGATCAGTTCGCGCAGGTTCGATTCAATGAGTTCGCGCTGGTCACCCAGTTGCAGGTTGATGACGGCAATCTCGTCAGAAGTGAGTTCTTCTTTATTCTCAAATCCTGGTTTCGCCGCAACTCGGTAGTCAACAATATACAGGTTCTGGCTCTCTGCCCAGGCCTGCAGTTTCTGCATGATTCCGGAAAAGGGGAGGGTCTCCGTCAGTTCGAATTGCAGGCGTTCATCACCGACGTAGATTTCCATATATGAGTTACGTCCAAAAATGCTGATTTGCGCATAAAAAAAGCCCGAACTTTTGGGTTCAGGCTTCAGAGTCGTACGGCGATGTACTTTTTTCATGCGGCCATGGGTCGCATGAAAAAAGTACCCAACCTTTCGGTTGGGTACCTTAATCCGCTTAGCGGAGCAGCTGCAATACGCTCTGCGGGCGTTGGTTCGCCTGCGCGAGCATCGCGGTACCAGCTTGTGTGAGAATCTGGTAACGTGTGTAGCTCGACATGGTTTCTGCCATATCTGTGTCGCGGATGCGGCTTTCTGACGCCTGGATGTTCTCGTAAGCGTTCATGAGGCCTTTTGCTGCATGCTCGAGGCGGTTGTAGTACGCGCCGAGGTCAGCACGCTGCTTGCTGATGATGCGCAGCGCTTCGTCCGAGAGACCGATAACAGAGTTTGCCTTGCCCGGTGTTGAAATCGAGACGAATGTCAACACTGTCGGGTTTCTCAGCTTCAGCGCTGCAGATGTCATCGTTTCGATGAACACGCGCTCGCGCTGGTGCATGTTGGCGCCCATGTGGAACCACATTGATGCGGTTGGGTTCAGACGTGCGAAAGAACCAGTGAGCAGTTTCATCTTGTTGAACTCTGCCTGAGAGGCAATACGATCGATCTCGTCGATGAGTTCAGAGATTTCTACCTGGATCTGCTGGCGGTCTTCGTCGGTATAGATACCGTTCGCTGCCTGTACTGCGAGAACGCGGATACGCTGAACGAGCTCCGCAGTTTCCTGCAGGTAGCCTTCAGTCGTCTGGATGAAGCTCATACCGTCTTCGGTGTTCTGTTCAGCGCGGCGCAGGCCGTGGACCTGTGTACGCATCTTTTCAGATACCGCGAGACCGGATGCATCGTCACCACCGCGGTTAATTCGCATACCGCTGGACAACTTCTCCATGTCTTTATCCAGATTCCAGTTCTGGAATTTCAATACGCGGTGCGTATTGATTGCGGACATGTTGTGATTGATAATCATTGTGTTTCCTCCGTGAAACCTTTTCTGCCCGGGCCACTGTAGTTTGCGTTTAACAAACCTTCGTTGGCGCGAGACCTCCTGTCTCGCCGTCCCACTGCTTGCGCAGAAAGACTGCCCAGTCTTACCATTAATGTCGGCGGCTGGATATTTTACTTGATGAATTTCGTGAAAAAAGCGGTGCACTTTTTTCTAGAAGGCAAAAAAAAGACTCAAGGATTTCAGCTAAATGCCGACAGCGTGCCGGAACTGGCTGTGCAAGGCGCTCATAATCCTTTACAGGCCAGGAAAAGGTGAAGAATAGATCATGATTTAGTATATTGAGGAACACAATATGGCGGCCAAAGCGGAGACATTAATATTCGAGTTGCGCCGGCTGCTCCAGCTAGAGCGGCGCGAATTCATCCGGATTATTGGTTTTGGTATAGTGCAGGGGTTATTGGCGTTGATCGTGCCCATTGCTGTCGGCAATCTCATTAACTCTGTTTCTTTCGGTACCCTGGTACAGCCAGTCGTGGTGCTGACAATTCTCGTATTGGTCTTTCTTGTAGCGAGCGCAGTGATCCGGCTGCTGCAATTCTGGTTTATTGAAATACTCCAGCGCCGCCTGTACGCGCGGGTGCTGATTGCCTCAGCTGATAGTTCGCGGGTTACGAAGGCTGATGAGCGCGATAAAATGAACTATTTCATGGAGGTTTTTACCCTGCAGAAAAATCTCGTCTCGCTATTGACCGACGGATCCACTGCACTTATTGGAATCGTGATTGGAATGGCCGTGATCTCCCTTTATCACCCGTATTTTATCTATTATAATCTGGTCCTGATTCTGATTGGCGGCTACCTGATTGGCTATACCCTCTTTAAGGAAGGATTTCTTCCGAGCTTTGCCGAATCTGACAGCAAGTATAGGATGCTCGCATGGTTGCAGGGCAATATCGGGCGCAAAAAGCCCAGTGAAGAAGACGCAGAGAGCCTTGGCCGGGATTATCTTGAGAAACGCAGCCTGCTGTTCCGAGTACTCTTTAGGCAGCACATTAGCCTCGCGGCACTGTTTGTTCTCGGCAATGGCATCGTCCTGATCCTGGGTGGTTTACTCGTTTTGCGCAAAGAGATGAGTCTAGGCCAGTTGGTTGCTGCCGAGATCATTGTCTCACACATGCTAAACACGATTTCGCGCTTCGGCAAATACTTTGAGAATTTCTACCGCATCAGTGTTTCACTGGTCAAGCTGCACCAGCTTGGACCGGAGCAGACACACCGAGAGCTTGAAGCCTACGAAGGTCAGGCGAGCCGCAGCTTCACGGATTATCTGCATCCGCATTGGCAGCGCATGAATTTCCGCTGGGTATTCATCGCGGCCGGAATTGTGCTCTTGACAATTTTGTTCCTGCCATGGCAGCAGACGTCTTACGGTGAAGGCAGGGTTGTAGCGTTCTCACCGACAGACAGACAGCAAACTATAGAGGCGCCCGTTTCCGGGCGCATTGTACACTGGCATGTACATGAAGGATCGTTGGTCAAAAAAGGCGATAGGCTCGTAACAATCTCAGACCTTGACCCGCAGTTGACCGAACGCCTCGAGCAGGAGCGCGCGGCGTTGACTGATCGTATGCGTGCGGCACGCAACCGGGTTGAATCGATTGAGTCGCGTGTTACCTCACTGCAACTCGCGCGCAGCGAAGCCGTCAGTGCTGCGGAAAACCGGGTGGCGATGGCGAGCGAGCGGGTCAGGCAATCACAGCAGACGGTTGCGGCAGCAGAGGCCGCACTGGAGACAGCAAAGCTCAATTACGAACGGCAAAAATCTTTGATGGAACAGGGGCTGACTTCGCAGCGCAATGTCGAGCTAGCAGAGCTCGAGCTGAAACGTACGCGCACTGAAGAGCAGCGCGCTGTAGCCGGCCTGAAGGCAGCCGAAGAAGAAAAGAAGGCGATGCAGCGCGATGCCCGCCGCCTTGCCCGTGATGCAGATGCCGCGATCAACGATGCGCGCGCAACCGTACAGAGCGCTCGCTCTGAGCTTGCGCGCAGCAACGAAGACCTGCCGCGCGTTGAGCAGCGCCTGTCACGGCAAAAGACGCAGGAAGTTTTGGCTCCCAAAGACGGTATTATTACCCGGCTGCTGGTCTCGCACGAAGCGGAATTTGTGCGGGAAGGTAAGGGCCTCTGCATTCTCATACCCGAATCGGGCCGGCGTGCCGTCGAACTTTGGCTAGAAGGTAACGATATCACCCTTGTACGCGATGGCCGTGAGGCGCGCATCATGTTCCAGGGTTGGCCGGCATTGCAGATTTCCGGTTGGCCCGAAGGCGCATTTGGTACTTTCCCCGCGCGCGTGAAGTTCGTCGACAATGCCGACGACGGGCATGGAAAATTTCGCGTGCTGCTCATACCTGATGAAAAACCAGACGAACCGTGGCCCGATACCTTGATGCTGCGCCAGGGTATCCGGGCGCGTGGCTGGGTCTTTCTGAATAGGGTTTCTATCGGCTACGAGTTATGGCGTAAGTTCAATGATTTTCCACCAGAGATTCCCGTGGATATGCGGAGCCAGAAATGATGCATGGGCGCTTGCTCTTTATTATCGCCTGCCTGTTTGCTGCAGCGGGAATCCTTGCGCAGGCAAGACCCGCTGAACAGGCTAAGACGGTTGTGCTTGAAGATGTGCTCGGCAATATTGAAAAAACCTTTCCGGTAATTTTGCTTGCAACGCGTGAAATCCGCAAGGCAGAATTTGACATACTGGCAGCGCAGGGGGCGTTCGACCTGGCACTCAGAGGTTCGGTCAACAACACAACAGGCTACTATAATACTAACAGCGCTGAAATGAACATTGTGAAGCCCACACCTATCTGGGGGACTTCTTTTTTCGCCGGGTACCGCGTAAGTAATGGTGATTTTCCGGATTATTACACGCCACGGCGCACGACTTCAGGTGGCGAGATTCGTTTTGGTGGCCGCATACCGCTTTGGCGCGATCGTAGCATAGACAGCGACCGCCTTGAACTGCAGCAGAGCCAGATCAACAAAAACATTGCCGGTAACGTCCTGGACGAACAGCGGCTTGGCGTCTACCGTGACGCGGCTGCAGGTTACTGGAACTGGGTAGCGGCAGGAAAAAGAAAGCGCATAGTGCAGGATCTGCTGAAAATTGCGGAGCTCCGCAAAGATCAGCTGCAACGCCGCGTGAAGCTGGGTGACATACCGGCGATCGAAGAGAAAGAGAACGAACGCGCAATACTCGCCCGGAAAGAACAGATTGTCGCTGCCGACAGGTTGCTGCAGAAATCAGCGCTTTACCTCTCGCTGTATTTTCGCGAGGCCGATGGCAAGATGATTGTACCAGTGACCGGCCAGTTGCCGCCCGAGTTTCCCGTGGAAAAGCATCTGGCAAAAGAAATTTTTGAAGCAGACAAGGCCTTTGCACTGAAGCACCGGCCTGAGCTCAAGCGCATAGAAAGCGAAATCGAACTTGAGCAGAACGCACTGCGTTTTCATGAGAACCAGCGCGGGTCGCAGATTGATCTGATTGTTGCAGGTTCGCGTTCCGTCCAGGACCAGCAAGCGCAGGGAGCACTGCGCCGCGATCCCTGGGAGGCTGAATTTGGTGTTGTCTTCAACGTGCCACTGCAGACGCGTAAGCAAGACGGCAAAATTGGCGGCACCGAGCAGAAAATTGAAATTCTCCGCCAGAAGCATAGCTACCAAAAAGACAAGATTGTCATTGAGGCCAATGACGCGCTGATCGCGCTCGAAAACTCTCTGCAACGTCTGGATATTATCCGGCAAGAGCTGGTAGTTGCTGAAAATCTGGCCAAGGCAGAAAAATCGAGGTTTGATCTCGGTGACTCAACGCTACTGATCGTGAATCTGCGCGAACAGGCCGCAGCAGAAGTTGCGCTCCGCATGGTTTCTGCTGAACTCGACTACTGGGTGGCGACTGCCGATTATGAGGCTGTGCTAATGAAATACCTGAAGCGCGCGGAAAAACCCTGATTTAGAAAACACCTGCAAGTTACAGGCTCAGCCTTTAGAGAGCAGCCGCACCTGGTGTCTTCCCTTACAGCCGGACAAAAATTACTTGTCCACGATGCTGAGATACAGAAAGGCGAGCCATGGAGAATACCCTTGAGCGTATGGTTGACCGTATCTACCAGGAGGGTATTAGCAAGGCCGAAGACCGTGCGCGCCAGATAGTGTCGGCGGCCGAGGCGCGCGCTGAAGAGATTACCGGCAAGGCCCGCAGTGAGGCAGAAGAAATATTGCGGCGGGCAAAGGCCGAAGCGGACAAGCTGCTCAAGACCGCGGAATCTGATCTGCGGCTGCTCGGGTCGCGCGGACTCAGCCAGCTCAAAAGTGACATCGGCAGGTTGATTACTGCCAGGGCTGTTGCGCAGCCGGTTGCTACAGCAGCATCTGATGTCACCTTTATCAGTGAGGTAATTACACAGCTGCTCCGAACCGGTGGCGGAGGCTCCTTTTCGCTCGTGGTTCCCGAGGCGCTTCGCGAACAGATAACTGCCCAGTTGTCGGCGAGGCTCGGTAGCGGGTTGAATGGACTCGAGATCAAGTCTGGCACAGCCCGGTCGGGATTCACAGTCGTCCAGAAAGAAGCTGGCTACGAGCTTGACTTTAGCGAGGCAGCGCTGATGGAGTTTCTTGAGCCATACCTGAAGCCTGCAGTTGCTGCCCTGTTCCGCGAAAAAAATGGCTGAAACCAATTTTCATTTTCTAGTCAACGCCTTGCCCGATGTGGCTTCGCTCGCTGCGGATGAAATTGATGAAGTGCGCTATTTAATCGAGTCAAACCTTGATCATGAATCTCTCCACACCTTTCGTTTTCTGCTGTACCGTAACGACAACAAAAACCTGCTGAAGCTGATGCGCAAGCGCGACGGCATTCTGCCGAAAATGGCAGACCGGTTTAACACACCCGCCGTGTTCTCTTTTGAGGACCTCGACGACATGCTGATTGATGCTTATGAAGATGAAGCAGAGATCCCCGGTTACCTCGCTGAATTCCTGCAGGAAGAGCGGCAGTCAAACTGGGCGGTGCGCGAGCGCGAGAACCGGCTGGTTGATCTGTACTACGAAGCAGGCACCTGCTACCCGCAGGATTTTATTTCCGCTATGTTCCTGTTTAAGCGTGATCTGAAAAACATCCTGCTCGCGCTCAACGCGCGCATGCAGGGCTTTAAGGTAGCGCGGATTACCGTAGGCGACTATGACTTACCAGCTGCGCTGGCAAGCTCACCCCAGGCCGACTTTGGCCTGGCTGGCGTGTACGAGTACATTCCGCAAATGGCCGCATATCTCAACGAAGGCCGGCTCGTTGAACTCGAACACCTGCTCGATGACCTGTTGCTCGATCACTGCGCAACGCTGGTGGGTGACAGCATTTTTACCCTGAACTATGTACTCTACTATTTTCTCGAGCTCAGTCTGCGGCACAGGTGGCATGAGCTAACCCCGGAAAAAGGCGCACGCGCACTGTCAGAGACTGTGCAGGAAATTATTCGCACGGCCGGGCAGCCTTCCAAAGCGGAGATGAATTGATATGGAAAATAAAACGCAGACACGGGGAAAAGTCACGGGTGTGCTCTCTAACCTTGTGAGTATCGAGGCCGATGGGCCGGTTGGCCAGAACGAAATCTGCTATATCGAGTTGGGTGGCGTCAGGCTGATGGCAGAGGTGATTCGCGTTGCGGGTAACGTCGCGCAGGCACAGGTCTTTGAATCCACGCGGGGTATTCGCAGCGGAGATAACGTTGAGTTTACGGGGCATATGCTCGAAATATCGCTTGGGCCGGGCATACTGTCGCGCAAATACGACGGCCTGCAGAATGACCTCGACCGCCTGACAGGCCTCTACCTGAGCAGGGGACAGCAGGTAGACCCGCTGGATACCCAGGCGTTATACGATTTTACTCCGCTGGTCTCTGCGGGAGCTGCTGTCGAATCGGGTGACTGGCTGGGCGAGGTGCCCGAGGGATTTCTCTCGCACAAGATTATGGTGCCGTTTGCGCTGGCTGGAAGCCACAAAGTAGAAAGTATCGTCAGTGCAGGAAAATACCGCGTCGACGATACCATCGCGTACCTTACGAACTCCGCTGGTGAAAAAATTAAAGTGACCATGCGGCAAAAGTGGCCGGTAAAGCGCGCGATTACCTGCTACCGCGAAAAGCCCAGGCCGTTTCGCCTGCTCGAAACCGGTATCCGCGCGGTCGATACGCTGAACCCGATGCCCGAAGGTGGCAGCGGGTTTATTCCCGGGCCATTCGGCTGTGGCAAAACAGTATTACAGCACGCGATGAGCAAGAATGCCAACGCAGACCTGATCATCATTACTGCTTGCGGCGAACGCGCGAACGAGGTTGTTGAAATTTTCAAGGAGTTCCCTCTGCTCGACGACCCGCGCACCGGGCGCAAGCTGATGGAGCGCACGACGATTGTCTGCAATACCTCGAACATGCCGGTTGCGGCGCGCGAAGCTTCAGTATACACGGGTATGACTATCGCCGAGTACTACCGCGCGATGGGTCTCAAAGTGCTGCTGCTTGCCGATTCAACCTCTCGTTGGGCGCAGGCATTGCGAGAAATGTCGAACCGGCTCGAAGAGCTGCCGGGGCCCGACGCTTTCCCGATGGACCTCTCGGCTGTCATTTCTGCGTTTTACGCGCGCGCGGGTTACGTGGTGCTGCGCAATGGCAAAACTGGTTCGGTGACTTTCATCGGTACGGTTTCTCCTGCCGGCGGAAATATGAACGAGCCGGTAACCGAAAGTACGCGCAAGGCGGCGCGCTGCTATTATGCACTGGCGCAAAAGCGGGCGGATTCGAAGCGCTACCCGGCGATTGACCCACTCGACTCGTATTCGAAATACCTGGACTATCCCGAATTCCGCGAGCACCTGGCAAATGAGCTGATGCCTGGCTGGGCAGACCTGGTCGAGCGCATGCGCGACTACCTGCGGCGCAGCGTCGAGGTCAGCGACCAGATATCGATTCTCGGCGACGATAGCGTGCCCATCAGCTACCACGTCACGCTCTGGAAGGGAGAGCTCATTGACTTCATTATTCTGCAGCAGGATGCCTTTGACAGCATTGACCAGAATACTCCCATGGAGCGGCAGAAGTACATGCTCAAGCTGGTCGCTGATATCTGCGAACAGGAATTTTCTTTCTCGCATTTTGAAGACGTCAGCGTGTACTTCAAGAAGCTGATCAATATCATGAAACAGATGAACTATTCTGCATTCCAGGATTCATCGTTCGCCAAATATGAGGCGGAGCTCAGGGCGCTGCTCGAGAGCAAAAGGCCAGCGGGGGTAAGTAAATGAAAAAAGTTTATACCCGGCTTACCCGCATCACCAAGGCAACGATCACGCTGAACGCCGAAGGTGTAGGCAACGAAGAGATGGCGATTGTCGACGGCAGGCGGGCGCAGGTCGTGAAGATCAGCGGCACCGAAGTGACGCTGCAGGTCTTTGCCGGCACCGACGGGCTTGCGACGAATTCACGTGTGCACTTTTTGGGCGTGCCACCGCAGCTTACCGTGGGGGCCGATCTTTCGGGGCGTTACCTCAATTCCTACGGCGAGCCGATCGACGGTGGGCCGGCTTTAACCGGCATCCCGGTGGAAATCGGCGGGCCGACGGTGAACCCGGTAAAGCGGCAGCAGCCGTTCCAGATGATCGCGACGGGTATCGCGGGCATCGACCTCAACAACTCCCTCGTTGCGGGGCAGAAGATTCCATTCTTTGCCGATCCCGACCAGCCTTATAACCAGGTCATGGCAACGGTTGCACTGCGCGCCGATGCAGATCGCATCATTCTGGGAGGTATCGGGCTTACGAACGATGACTACCTTTACTACCGCAACGTGTTTGCCAATGCCGGTGTGGAAAGCCGCATCACAGCGTTTATCAACACCACCGACAACCCTCCCGTTGAGCGCCTGCTCGTGCCCGACATGTGCCTGACCGCAGCCGAATATTTTGCCGTCGAGCGCAAAGAGAAGGTGCTGGTGCTGCTCTCTGACATGACGCTTTTCGCCGATGCGCTTTCGATCGTTTCCAACAAGATGGACCAGATTCCGTCAAAAGATTCGATGCCGGGTTCGCTCTACAGCGACCTGGCGCGCATTTATGAGAAGGCTGCGCAGTTTCCCGATGGCGGATCTATCACCATTATTGCGGTAACGACGCTCAATGACGGTGATATTACTCATGCGATACCAGATAACACGGGTTACATCACCGAAGGCCAGCTCTTCCTGCGGCGCGACACAACCGTCGGCAAAATTATTGTCGATCCCTTCCGCTCGCTGTCACGCCTCAAGCAGATTGTGATCGGCAAGAAGACCCGCGAAGATCATCCGCAGGTTATGAATGCGCTCGTTCGCCTTTTTGCCGATGCTGCAAATGCCAAGACCAAGCAGGAAAACGGCTTCGACCTGTCGCGCTACGATGTGCGCGCGCTCGATTTTGCCCGCGAATATTCGACGGAGCTTCTGGCGATCGACGTGAATATTTCGGTCGAGCAGATGCTCGACACCGGCTGGCGCCTCATGTCGACCTACTTTGACAAGAGTGAACTGGGCATCAAGCAGGCAATTCTCGACAAGTTTTGGAAAAGCGCGCCGAAATGAAGTACCAGCTGAATAAACCGGCCCTGCAGAAGCTACGACGCGATCTCGCGATTCGTGTGCGCGCTTTGCCGATTTTGAAAGCAAAAGAAACAGCGTTACGCCTCGAAGTCATCAAGAGCCAGGCGCTGCAGGCAAAACTTGAGGCCGAAGCGGCGGAGCTTTATCGTACCAACGAACATTTTCTTGAATTATGGACTGAATACCCCGGCCTGCTGCGTATCGACGAAATACACCTTTCAGAGCGCAGCGTGGCGGGTGTGCCCGTCAGCATTATCAGCGAGATTCGCTTCCATGTGCTGAAAGCAGGACTTTTTCACCAGCGCGGCTGGGTGGTGAAGGGCACAGAGATTCTAAAGGAAATGGTTCGTCTGCGGATTGAGACTGATCTTGTGCGCAAGAATACTGAAGTGTTGCAGCAGGCGCGAAAAAAAGCCACGCAGAAGGTGAACCTGTACGAGAAAGTGCAGATTCCGCAGTACACGAATGCTATCAGACGTATCCGCAGTTTTCTCGATGATAAAGAAAATATTTCGCGCGCCGCGCAGAAGATTGTCAAAGAGCGTGCACGCCAGGCGGTGGGGTCATGATCGAGAAAATGCACCGCCTTTCGCTGCTGCTCTTCTATACCGAAAAGAAGCGTATCTTGCGCGGCCTGCAGGAACTCGGAGTAGTTGATCTAGACTCGGCGCAGAGCGAATCACCGCGAATCAGGCGGGCGGCGCAGGACGCCAACGAACTGAAGAAAAGCCTTGGCCTGATCGAAAAAGTCCGCAAGCAGCTGCCGCAAGGCGCCGAGTTGCCGAAAATCGAAATGCCGCACGAATCCGGCGCACAGCTCGAACTGGTACGGGCACTGCTCAGCGAAAAAGAGCACCTGGAAAACGCTATACATGAACTGTCAGACGAGTATGCCCGCTACAGCCAATGGGGTGAAATTCCGGTCGATGGTATCGCGATGCTCGCACAAAAAGGCATAGGCATACACCTGTTTTCCGGATCGGAAAAGTTTTTTGACCGCTATGATTTTGGCGGGTACTGTGTTGAAGTGATTTCGCGGGGAGACAATACCGTAAGATTTGTGCTGGTCACCCACCACGAAGATGCGCCGGTTATTCCGTTCCAGAAGTACGCTGTGCCGGGTCGCAGTCTGTCAGAAATGCAGGCAGAGCGGCAGTACCTCGGGAAGAAGCTGAACCTGGTGCTCGCGAAGATTGCTGCGCTTTCTTCAGGCGCCGGCCGGTTGCAGAATTCTGCTGCTCACCTCGAAACACGGCGCCTGTTTGAAACAGCCAAGCACAGCCTCGAAGCAGATAAAACAGGTAACGTTTTCAGTATTACCGGCTATTTTCCGGAAAGCAGCGCCGAACGCGTGAAGCGCTTTCTTGAGTCGCATTCGCTGGCGTACGAAATTTCCCAGCCGGCGGCAGATGACCAGGTGCCGGTGCGCCTGAAGAACAACTGGTTAAGCCGACTCTTTGAACCAGTCACACAAATTTTCTCGCTGCCCGATTACCGCGAGCTCGACCCGACGCCACTGTTTGCGCCATTTTTTACGCTCTTTTTCGGTTTTTGCATGGGTGATGTCGGCTATGGTTTTCTGCTGTTACTCGTTTCGTTTGTGCTCATGAGCCGGCGCAGCCTGCGCGGCATCGGCCTGCTGGTGCTGATTTTATCTGCGGCGACAATTGTGAGTGGTGTGCTGATGAATTCTTTTTTCGGCGCGAACCTGTTTGTCCGGGATGGCCAGGGCCTGATTGCAGCCGATAAGGACCCTGCCATCTTTGCCGCCTACACTATTCAGGGCAAAACGGTTTTTCCTGCGATGACACTTTCGCTGCTTGTGGGTTGCGCGCAGATTTTTATCGCGTTCGTACTGCAATCTCTCAACGAGACGCTCGTGCTGGGCTGGCGTTATGGCATTAAGGCAGCGGCGATGCTGCTCATGGCTGTCAGTGCGTTTATCCTTGGTGCGCACGCCGATTTTCTAGGTCTCGGTTTTAACTCCGCCTTTGCGATTGGCCCTTTGCAGGTTGGCTGGTACCTGACGGCTGTGCCCGTAGTTGCAGCGCAGGTCATGCTTGCCCTTGCGTTTGTGCTGTTTTTCTTTGTGGCAAATCCCGACAGGAAAATCTGGCTGCGACCACTCGCGGCCCTGTGGGATTTTTATGGTTTTTCCACAGGCTTGCTGGGGGATTTCCTCTCCTACATCAGGCTTTTTGCGCTGGCGCTAGCCGGCGGCCTTTTGGGCAACGCGTTCAACCAGATTGCCTTCATGCTGCTGCCCAAAAATGCCACGGGATATGATTTCGCTTCTCCGTGGCTGCTGGGCACAATACTGATTCTGATTGTCGGGCACGGGTTGAATTTTGCCCTCGGGGCGCTCGGTGCATTCGTGCATCCGCTGCGCCTCACGTTTGTGGAGTTTTATAAGAATATAAATTTTCGCGGGGGCGGCAGGCCGTACCGTCCGTTTCGGCGAGTGTCATCGGCAACATAAGGAGACGAATATGGAAACAATAGTGGCAACAACAGGTCTGGCTCTGATGGTGGGTCTTTCGGGCATAGGGTCAGCAATTGGTCTGTCGATGGCGGGATCATCGGTGCTCGGCATGATCAAAAAGAAGCCCGAGGCATTCGGCAATGCACTCGTGCTTTCGGGCTTGCCCGCAACACAGGGTCTTTACGGATTCGTGGCCTTCATACTTTACTCGGGCGATGTGAAGACCGGTATCACCATGTTTCATGCTGCAGTCGTTTTTGGGGCAGGGCTGGCAGTCGGGCTAGTCTGTTTCATCTCTGCAATACAGCAGGCGAATGTCTGTTCGAGTGGTATACAGGCGATAGGGGGAGGTCATGACGCTTTCGGCAAAACGATGATTCTCGCGGCCTTTCCCGAGTTCTACGCAATTCTTTCGCTGGTTGCGGCCATTCTGATGAAAGGACTTCTGTAATTTAAACGATTGCCCCGCGGGGGCAATCGTCCCGGTGATGTGACATAATTCTTGACAGAGCGAAAGAAACGCAACGCATAGGCCCTATGGAAGTCGGTCTAGCGATACTGCTTTTCGTCTGCATGACCGCATTGCTCTACGTGCTGCTCTCGCTGAAGATCACCCGCCAGGTTGATCTGCAGATGAAGGAGTTTTACAAAACACGTATCCATTCCGATATCCAGGAATTTTACCGCGAGATGGAAGGATATGCGGCCCTCATGGAAAACCGTATCCAGCGCTTTAAGTCGCTGGTCGAGCGCAGCGAGGCGTTACCCGATCGCGGTGCGCAGCTGCAGGCGACAGAACAACCGGAAATCCCACAGGTTCACCAGTCGCCCATGGCGGAGCGTGCGCTGAACAAAAAAGCAGCGCTGCAAAAGCCGGTATCCCCTGAAAAGAAAAGAGCGGCCGAGCGCGTGGAGAAAAAAGTCACAAAGGCTGCCCCGGTGAAAGCCGCCAAAGAAAAAGAAACGAAACGACCGGTCACTGAGCCAGCGAAGGCTGTGGTCGTAGCCACGCCACGCGTTCGGCCCGTGAAGCAGCAGCCTGTGCCGGTGGCGCCAGCTGCAGCGCACGATTACAGCCGGCAGGTTTCTGCCGCCGGGCCTGAAGCGGGTATCGATGCAGACACGACCATCGCCGAAGAGTTGATGAAAGACCTGTTCGCGCAGGATGAAATGCAGCTTTCGCGCCGTGTCAACGTGGCCGCACCGAGTGAACCTCGACGCGCGCAAGCACCACAACCAGCGAAAGCTTCAGCACGGGTTGAACCTGAAGCGACATCCGTCACAGGCATTTTTGCCCGCATCGGTAAGGCGCTCGAACCTGTAGTCTTCGGCGAACGGCCGCAAGCGAATGCTGCCGCAGCGAAGCCCACAGTGCAGCCGGTTCAGCAGCAGTCTGCAACCAAGGCGCCTGCGCTTAATACAAAGACCACGGATTTTACCGAGGTCTTGCGCCGCGCAGAGCAGATCAAGGCAGAAAAAAAAGCCGAGCGCGAACGCGCAGAGATTGAAGCCCGCGCTGAATTCTACACTGCCGGAGATGAATTCGTTTCCAAGGCCCGGCCGGGCCTTGCAGCGGCAGGACAGGCAGCACGGAATGTATCGCAGCCTGCTACAGGTGATGCAGGCACGATAAGACCTGCTATCCGGCGCGAGAGCGATCTGCAGCAACGCGAGATGCCTGCGCGCAACAGCCTCGCGGTGAAAAGCCTCGACGAGCACACCGTCAGTTTCCTGATCGATTCGCTCAAACACGACGCGGGTTACCGCAAGCAGGCACTGCGCGCGCTGACCGAGAATAATATTCCGCTCGAAGAGATTGCGCGGCTCAGTCGCATCAATATTGGCGAATTGCAGCTGATGAACCAGCTGGGTAAATTCTAAGTGGGCACCTCGAAAAATACCGCCAGAAAATCGGAAACGCTGCGGTTTGCAGGCAAACCGCACGCAAAAGGCCGAAGCGGCCTGTTTCCAATTTTCTGCGTCGCCGTGCGAGCGTCGTTTGCGGCATTTTCCGAGGTGCCCCGTTGAAAATCGAAGCTGTGCGCTTTGGCAGCCAGCGCTCGCAGGCGGCCCTGTTGCTCTTTTCTGCTTTCCTGATCGCAGCCTGTGGCCTCGTTTACGAACTCGTTGCGGGCACCGTTTCGAGTTACCTGCTCGGCGATAGCGTGACGCAGTTTTCGCGGACGATCGGCGTCTACCTGTTTGCGATGGGCGTGGGCTCGTACCTCAGCCGGTTTATCGTCACCGACGCGGTGAACAAGTTTATCGAGATTGAAATCATTCTTGCCCTGATCGGTGGGCTGGCCGCACCCCTGCTTTTCCTGGCGTTCACGGTGACGGAGCACTATGCCTGGCTGCTCTATTCGCTGCTGGTAATCATTGGTACGCTGGTGGGTCTTGAGATACCCCTCTTGCTGCGCATACTCAAAGACCGTATGAATTTCCGCGACCTCGTGGCGCGCGTGCTCTCGCTCGACTACATTGGCGGCCTTGTGGCGGCTGTTGGTTTTCCTGTGCTGTTGCTGCGGCCTGAAGTGGGTCTCATCCGCGCGTCGCTGATTGCGGGTATATTCAATGTGCTGGTGGCCTTTGTGGCGATTTGGGTTTTCCAGCAGCAGATTCGTTTGCGCTACCACCTTGTCAGGGCCTGCGCGGTGCTGCTGGTCCTGGTTTCGGCGCTGGTGTACTCGCGCCCGCTGCAGAGTTTTCTCGACCACGAGCTGCATACCGACCCGGTTGTCTATTCAGAGCAGTCGCACTACCAGAAGATTGTCATTACCTCGTGGCACGAACACTTCTCTCTCTTCCTGAATAACAACCTGCAGTTCAATAGCTTTGATGAATACCGCTACCACGAAGCTCTCGTGCACGTGCCCTCACAGATGTTTCTCGATAACCGGAAGGACGACAGGACGCCGCTGCGGGTACTGGTGATGGGGGGCGGTGACGGCCTTGCAGTGCGGGAGTTCCTGCGCTATCCGTCGCTGGTCCGGCTCGACCTGGTGGATATCGACCCGGCAATGACAAACCTCGCGAGGAACAATGCCTGGCTGCGGCAGCTAAACGGCGCTTCACTCAGTGACCCTCGCGTGAACGTCCACCATGAAGATGCTTTTTTGTTTATCCGGCGGCCGGGGTTGCAGTATGATGTCATCGTGCTCGATTTTCCTGACCCCGGAAATTTTGCCATTGGTAAGCTGTATTCTGACCTGTTCTTTAAGCGGCTGAAGAAGGTTATGGCACCGGGGGCAGTGGCTGTCACACAGTCGACATCCCCCTTTATTGCCCGCACCGCATTCTGGTGCATACATAATACTGTCGCAGCGCAGGGTTACCAAACCCTGCCGTACCATACCTACGTGCCGAGTTTCGGCGAATGGGGGTTTGTTGCATTCTCGCGTGACAGGCTGGCGATGCCCCGACGGCTCGCGGCCGGTAAAAGCCTGCGCTTTCTGACTTCCGACGTACTTGCGAGCCTGGTAAATTTTCCGGCGGACATGGCAAAAGTTGAAACTGGTATACAGACCCTCATGACCCAAAACCTCGTGCACTACTATGAAAAAGAATGGCACAGGGCCACACGCTGACCGTGTAGCGATCCACTGGTTTCGGCGCGATCTGCGCCTTGCGGACAATACCGCGTTGATGGCAGCAGCGAAAAGCGACCTGCCGGTTCTGCCAATCTTCATATTCGACAAGAATATTCTTTCGCGGCTGCGGCTGAAAGAAGACCGCCGCATCGCCTTCATATATGAAACCCTGGTAAAGTTGCGCGAGTCATTATTGCAGCACGGCGGCCAGTTATTGGTTTTGCACGGTAAACCCGAAGAAGTATTCGCTTCGCTCGCCGAACGATTTAGCATCGCAGCAGTATACTGCAACGAAGACTATGAACCGTATGCTCGCGAGCGCGATGCGAAGGTGGCCAAATTCTGCCAGGAGCGCGGTATTGTATTCACCTCAACAAAAGATCACGTGGTGTTTGCGCCGCACGAGGTTCTCAAAGACGACGGTACTCCTTACCATGTTTTTACACCTTACTCGCGCCGCTGGCTTGCGGCGTTTGAGCAGAATCGGCCGGTAGTACAGGCCGGTTTGCCGCAATGCCGCTGGCAGCCGGCTGAAGGCGACAACGCGATGCCGCGCCTCGAAGAACTTGGATTTTATCCCGTCTCTTCACTGGCACCGCCGGCGCTGCTCGAC
Organism: Turneriella sp.; assembly: GCA_046346875.1. GTDB lineage: Bacteria > Spirochaetota > Leptospiria > Turneriellales > Turneriellaceae > Turneriella. The sequence continues at coordinate 139,039 of JAXMHG010000005.1, forward strand.
AGTGCCATCATTGAGAACTACGCGGCGACACGTGATATTCCCGGTATTCGCGGTACAACACGCCTTGGCATTCATCTCCGCTTCGGTACGGTCTCTGTCCGGCAGTTGGCGCTTGTCGCACAAGAACTGAGCACGAAGTATCTGGTAGAGCTCATCTGGCGTGAATTTTACCAAATGATTTTATGGTATTATCCCGATACGATGAGCAAGGCGTTTCGTGCACAGTACGCTGGCTTAAAATTTCCCGGCACCGAAGACGACTTCAGGCGCTGGCGCAATGCAGAAACCGGGTATGACCTCGTCGATGCCGGCATTCGCGAACTGGTCGAGACCGGTTTCATGCATAACCGGGTGCGTATGGTCGTTGCCTCGTTTCTGACCAAGCACCTGCTGTGCGACTGGCGCTGGGGAGAACATTTTTTCGCGCAGTACCTGCTTGACTATGAACTCGCTTCGAACGTTGGTGGCTGGCAGTGGAGCGCAGGTATCGGCGTTGATGCTGCCCCGTATTTCCGTATCTTTAACCCGGCCGAGCAGCAGAAGAAATACGATGCCGATGGTGCTTACGTCCAGCGCTGGCTGGGCACCGATTCGAATTTTTTTGGCACTCCTCGTCCACAACCCATAGTCGATCATCGCTTTGCGCGCGAACGCTGCCTCAAGTTTTTCTCCACAGCACGTCCTTAGTTTTGACTCGGGATAAAGGGGAACAAATGTTCAATTTTCTGTCTTGGGCCGTTGCTGCCATTATAGCAATCACTACAATCCACGCCGCGGATGGCAAATACCCGGTAACTCCGGGCGAAATCGCGGATATCCATAACCTGGGCGCGGGAATTAATACCCCGGATAGCGAGTATACGCCCTTCATCACGCCCGACGAGCGTTTCCTCTTTTTCCAGTCAAACCGCGAGGGGGCGGTCGGTCCTGAAGGCGATTTTGATCTTTGGTACTCGATGAACAAGAATGCCGGCAAGGCAGAAGATCCTCTTTTTGAGACGTCGGCCAATGTTGGTCTCCCGATCAACTCCGAGTCGCTCGACGGACATCCCTCTCTGCGCAAGCTGCCAACGGGGGAGTACGAAATGTACTTCTCTTCTTTCTCGTCTGCCACGCGCCAGGGGCCACAACTGACGAACATCTATTACACCGTCTGGCGCGGCGGTAAATGGACAGTACCGCAACCGGTCGCCGAGTTGAATTCTGAATACCACGACCGTATGCCTTCCATTTCGCAGGATGGTCGCTACATGTTCTTCTCTTCGGACCGCCCGGGTGGTCGCGGCGGCGACGATATCTGGTTCAGCGAGCTGGATATGGCGACCGGCAAGTGGACTCCGCCGCAGAATGCCGGTAATATCAATACCTCGGCGTCTGAAGTAACGCCCGCGATCCACTCTGACGGTATCACTCTCTACTATTCGTCTGATCGAGCCGGCGGTGTGGGAGGTTATGACATCTACTTTACCCAGTCGGTCGCGCGTCTCGAAAACCCCGAAGAGACTAAAATGCTCGCCCAAGGCTGGGCGAATCCGCTCAATCTTGGCAAACCCTTCAATTCAGAATTTGACGACGAATACCCGACGGTGACAGCCAATGGCCAGCGTGTGTACTTCACTTCAAACCGGGTTGAAGGCCGCGGTGCGTTTGATATTTACCGCGCCCGGGTGCCCGATTTTGCCCGGCCAACTGCGCGGATGCTTTTTACCGGCAAAACGCTCATAGCGGGTTCAAAGCGGCCGCTGGCTGCAGCGGTAAAGCTTACAGCCGGCCCTATGAGTTCGGGTATAGAAACCGACGCTGCTAAAGGAGCGTCTTTTGAATTTACCATCATCAACCAGCGCGTTTACAATGCAGAGGCGCAGGCGCCGGGGTTTAAAGTCGCGCGCGAAGAATTCGATACGCGCGGGCTGCACGACGGTAAGGGAATAGAGCGTGACCTGCTTCTGCTCAGGGACATTAAGATTCCGAAGACTGTCGCGCTGAAGCTCACGTTTCTCGATGGTGAGGGCAAGAAGGTGTCGCCTGCAGCAAAAGTAAAGGTTGCTCCGCGCGACAAAAAAGCTTCGAAATTCAAACCCGGGTCGCTGATATCTCTAACCGACCTCGCAGATTTTGGCGGTGATGAAGAAAAAGCACTGCTGGCGCTGGAATCAATGGTTATTGACGTTGCCGCCACGAAAAAGGGCTACCAGCCGCTCAAAGACAAGATACTGGTGAGCGCATTGCTCGATAAGTATACGGGTGAGTTGCCGCCTGTTATTGACCTGACCATAGCGCTTACGCGTAAAGGCGAAGCAGTACCAGCCAGAAGTGAAGTGCCCGCGGTTAAAGAGGAAGCTCCGCCGAGAGAAGAAAAACAACAGGTCGCTGCGCGCAACTACCTGAAGTTTATCGGCCGTATCTACTTCAGAAGTAACGATGCAGAAAAGCCCCTGGCGGGAGCCAGTACGACCGTGAAGAAAGCAGCACAGGCCTGGAAAAAGAACCCCAGCCGCAGATTGTTTGTCTATGGTCACGGTGACAGCAAGGGTGGGCGTACCTATAACCTGAAACTATCAAAGGCGCGCGGCAACCTGATCAGAAAGCAGCTTATCGAGCTGGGTGTAACCGCGCGCAAGATCACCGTTCAGGGGGCGGGCAAGTCGCAGCCGCGTGTGCGCAATGACAACACCGAGGCGAAGCGGCAGAAAAACCGCAGGGTAGAAATCTACATCACCGAACCGCTTGCCGAACCAGCGGGCGAACAAGGTGAAGGTAAAGCCGAGGCAAAGCCTGCTGAAAGCAGTGTCCCGGCGCAGCCAGAGACCAAACCAGCAGCGGAACCTGAGGCAACTGGCCCGGCGAACCCGGCCAGCGAACCCACAGGCGAAACCCCGCAGCAGTAAGGTAATCGGGCTTTAGCAGGTTCCGGAACCTGCTAAAGCCACAGGGCGGCGCAGATTACCAGCAGAAAGCATACACTGAATACGCTGTTTACGTTAAAAAAGGCAATCGGTATCTTTTCATAACGGATAGCATCGGCTTTACCGACAAGCCAATGCTCAAGGGCCAGCAGCGCACCGAGCAGGCACAGGCCGGCGATGCCGCTGCTACTCACGCCGAGCTGTTGCTGCACGAAGAAAATCATCACCAGCGACAGCACGTGAGACAGCCGCGATATCCAGAGCGCTGTCTGTTCGCCGTAGCGCGCCGGAATCGAATAAAGCCCGGCCTTGCGGTCGAATTCGCGGTCCTGCAGCGCATAGAGAATATCAAACCCCGCAATATAGAATGCCAGGGCAGCTGACATCAGAAGCGCCTCAGGAAAAACCTGCTGCAGCAGGGCAATGTATACTGCCGAAGGCGCCATGCCGATAGCGAGTCCCAGCCAGAAATGGCAGAGCGCGGTGAAACGTTTAGCGATACTGTAAGTGGCGACGAGTACGGCGGCAGGCAGGGCGAGGTATCCTGCCAGCGGCGAGAGCAGCCAGGCGCACACGACCAGCGTTACGAGTGTGGCCAGGGCAAAAAGCAGCACAGTGCGCGGTGACAGGATTCCCGCGGGAATTTCGCGTTGCGCTGTGCGCGGGTTCAGCGCATCGATCTTCCTGTCTGCGTAGCGGTTTACCGCCATCGCGAAGCTGCGCATCGCGGTGAAGGCAACGACTACCAGCACTCCCTTCTGCCATGTCAGTGCCACCTTTTCGCTGTGGCGCGCAGCAATCACGGCGAGTGCAGCGAGCGCGAAGGGCAGGGCGAATACGGTGTGTGAGAACCGTATCATTCTTAAAAAATGTATAATCATAGAACGTGTGGCTTTCGCCCGCCGCGCGCAAGCTTTAGCGCGAGACGGTTTCCGTGATCTCGAGGCCGAAAGCTTCGAGACCAACAACTTTGCGCGGGTTGCGTGTCAGCAGCCGGATTTTCTTCACGCCAAGCTGGTTGAGTATCTGAGCACCGATACCGTATTGCCTGAGCCCCGAATCGCCGTCAGAAGATTCAGAGCCGAAAATCTGCGAGGTCTTTTGTCCCAGGAAAATGAAAACTCCCTTTTTGCTCTTGAGCAACGCTGCCATGGCGTCGTCGATGGGCAGGTAGTTCTTGCGCGTGGGGCTGTGGAAAACATCGGCAAAGACATCTTCGCGGTGTACGCGCACGGTGACCGGGGTGTTGCCGTCGACCTTGCCGAGTACAAGCGCCACGTGCACGTTGTCGTCTGTCGAAGAGTTGTAATAGCAGGCGGTAAATTCACCCCAGCGTGTTTTGAGTTTGCCCTTTTGCAACAGGGTTACTGTCTGCTCTGACTTGCGGCGGTACTCAATGAGCGCCTCTATGGTCAGAATGGGGAGCTTGTGTTCGCGCGCGAATTTCATCAGGTCGGGCATGCGCGCCATCGTGCCGTCGCTGTTCATGATCTCGCAGATGACTCCCACTGGAGCCTTTCCGGTCAGCCGGCAGAGGTCGACCGCGGCTTCGGTATGGCCGGCCCGCACGAGTACACCGCCGTCGCGGGCGACCAGCGGAAAAATGTGTCCAGGACGCATGAAATCCCTCGCCTTCGAGGCTGGGTCAGCGAGCTTCTGTATTGTGAAAAAACGGTCGTGTGCAGAGATACCGGTAGATGTCTTTTCTTTGGCGTCGACAGAGACGGTAAACGCGGTGCGGCGTACGTCTTCGTTACGGCGCACCATCGGTTGCAGGTTGAGCTCTTTCGCGCGCGAGGTGGTAACGGGAACACAGATGAGGCCACGCCCGTATTTGGCCATGAAGTTAACGGCTTCTGGCGTAGTATCGGTTGCCGAGAGCACGAGGTCGCCCTCGTTTTCGCGGTCTTCTGAATCTGTAACAATGAGCATCTTGCCGGCACGAAACGCGGCAAGCGCGGTCGGCACGTCAACAATGCCGGATTTGCTCCTGCTGAGCAGGGGCAGGGTCTTGAGCTTTTTTAGCATGTTTGCAGGCCCTTCACCTGCCGGCGGAAATTATTTCGCGCGGTTGTCTTCGGTCTGTTTTTCGGCGATATTCAGGTGCAGCGTCGGGGTAATCAGTACTACCATGACAAGAACCGGCAGCAACGCGAGCAGCGTGGCCATCCACAGCATCGGTGAGAAGGTGACAGTAAGGCCAATAAATGTCACTGCACCGCCCAGAATGAGCAGCTTGTCAATCAGCGGAGTTTTTTTGCCAGATGATTCCATACCGGGTAAAACCGGCCCTTGAATCAGAACGTCAATTAGAAAGGGCAGCGGCAGCGCCGGCCGCGGCAGGCCATAGCTTAAAAAGCTTGATTCCATGAGGGTGCTAAACAGAATGCGACAGTGGGTTTAAAGAATCTTCTGCAGCTCCGGACCGAAACGGAAAAAATTGGTAACCGCTCCGTTAACCTGCTGATTTTCAGCGGCAAAATTACCTCTGACAATATCTTTGATCTTAATTCAAAAGTTAAGGCCATCTTTGAAAATGGCGTCTTTGACTGTATACTCGATATCTCACAACTCGAGTACATCAATAGCACGGGCATTGCGCTTCTGCTCACCATCGCGCGCACCGTCGAACAGAACCAGGGCAAGATGTTTCTTACGCGCCCGACCCAGTTTGTCCAGGAGCTCTTCGACATGACCGACCTGAGTGGCCGCTTTGCCATCGTTGCCGACCTCAATACCGCCCGGGACCAGTTCCGCAATTGATCTCTCTTCGCCTGCTTTCAAAAAAGCCCCCACAGCGCTTTGCCACACAGGTGCGGACCTTTGCGCGCCTTCTACCCGCCATTCAAACCGCAGTTGCGTCGGCACGCTGGCGGCAGAAGCCACGGGGTCTCAAGCGCGGCGTAACATTCGATATCCAGTTGGTCACAGACGCGCAGATCGCGAAGCTCAACGCTTCGTACCGGGGCAAGCAGGGTACAACCGATGTCCTCTCATTTTCTTACATCGAGGGAGCTATACCGGTTTTTGAGCACGAGACCGCGGGTGAAATTTACATCAGCCTGCCGCAGGCTGCCCGACAGGCAAAAGCAGAAAAACATTCCCTGTCGGACGAACTTGCTGTGCTCGTGATGCACGGTGCTCTGCACCTCATGGGGTACGACCATGAGAAGAATACAGAAGAAGCCGGGCGCATGCACCGCCTCGAAGCGAAGTTGCTCGGTACACTTGCCGCGCATGGCCTCAGGGCAAAAGGCCTGATAGCACGATAATGGCAAGACGCAGAAAAATTACCACCACCATACGACGGGTCTTCGGGCGGCGCAAATCGTTACGCGAAAAACTCATCCAGTTCTTTCGTGCGAATAAGATAACCGCGCGCAACGAGCAGATGCAGATGATACTCGAGATCATCGAGCTACACGAAAAACGCGCGGCGGATGTCAAAACCGCTGAAGTGAATCTCGTCAGTATTCCTGTCGATGCCTCACTCAAGGAAATCGAGACTGTGTTCCGCAAGACGGGACATTCACGACTGCCGGTTTTTGAAGACCGCGACGGCCTCAGGCATTATCCGGGTGTGCTGTTCGTCAAAGACCTGGTGAGCCTCACCACGTCGCAGCGCAAGAATTTTGACCTGCAGTCGCACCTGCGCAAGCCGCTGGTGGTACCCGAATCGCAGAGTATACTGTCGCTTTTGCGCGAGATGCGCCTGAACCGCCACCACCTGGCGCTGACCGTCAACGAGCACGGCGACGTCACGGGCATGATCACCCTCGAAGATATTCTTGAAGAAATCGTCGGCGAGATCCAGGACGAATATGACAGCGTCAGCAAGCAGGTCATGCAGATCGAGCCGAAAGTTTACCGCGTCGATGCGCGTATGTCGCTCTCCGATCTTAACGACGAACTCGCGCTCAACCTGCCCGAAGAGAAATTCCATTCAGTGGCGGGGTTTGTGCTGCATTCGCTTGCGGGTGAGCTGAAAGAGAAAGCCAGTTTTGCCTACGGCAATGCACGCTTCACGCTGCTCAAGTTCAAACACCGCCAGGTCAAAAGTATCGTCATCGACCTCAGCGGTCGCAATATCGCCTGATGGCGGGCGAGGTCCGTACACTCGCGATTATTCTGCGCCGCCGCGCAACCGGCGACGAATCGCTGCTTTTAGAAACGCTTTGCGAAACCGGTGCACTGCAGGCGTTTCGCCTGCCGGGAATTCTCAAGTCACGCAAACGCTCCGCCTTTTATTATGCCCCCGGGGCCTTGTGCGAGGTGCTCTACCATTCGCAGGCCGGCCACGCGATTGTACCGCGCAACCTGGAGCTGGTCTTTTCGCCCTTCAGCGAGCGCCAGGAATACTTTCGCCTGAATACCGTGGCGGAAATCCTGAAAGCCTCGGAAATTTTTGAACCGGGTGAAGATGCAGTGGCTGTCTTCAGTCTCTTGCGGGCATTTATCGAAAATCTGCCCGACAGCGCAGAAGCGTCAGAGCGGCATGCTAACCGCTTTTACTGGGAACTTCTAAAACTTATGGGCCTGGCGCACGAGCCGGAGCAGGATTTTGCCGCCTATGACATGACGCACGGATTCTTAACCGCGCGAGAGGTTTCTGAGATGCCCGATTCGGGTTTTCGTCTGCCATGTTGGTGGCTTATTGGCAGCGAGCGTCCACAGAATGACCGCAGCGATTCTGCCACGTACCGCGAGACAATCCGCCGCTTTCTCAGCGGCCGTTAGCAGGAGCCCGGTAGGGCCAGGCTACTCTGCTTCGCTTTCCGCTTCTTTTCTTTTTGATGAATGAAAGGTGAAGCCCCGCTTTGATTTTTGCAGCCAGCCTGCGAGGTATTCGATGCGCTTGTATTCGGGAGAACCCGCCGGTAGCGAAGGCAGAAGCTCGTTCGCGATTGTATCAATTGCATTCGAGGTCGACAGGCCCTTGAGATAAAAAACCTGGAATGCCTGCTTGATTGCTGAACGTTCGGCGGGGGTCATGCCTGAACGTTTCAGGCCGACGACGTTCAAACCGAACGCCAATGCGGGATTTCCATTGGTCAGGGTAAACGGCAGTATGTCGCGCGTCCCCTTGCTGACGCCACCCAGTACGGCAAATGCACCCACCCGCACGAACTGGTGCACCATAGATACCCCGGAGATCAGCACGTTGTCGCCGAGCTCTACGTGGCCGGCAATGCCGGTCTTGTTGACCATGATCACATTATTCCCGACATGGCAGTCGTGCGCGACGTGCGCGTCAGCCATGAAGTAGCAGTTGTTACCGATCGTGGTCTTGTTGCCCTTCACCGTGGGCTGGTGCACAGTGATCTGTTCGCGAAAAATATTGTTGTCTCCAATGACAATCTCCGCTTCGGGATTATTGAAGTGCAGGTCTTGCCCGTCCTCGCCAATTGTCGCGCCCGTAAATAGCCGATTGTTTTTCCCTAGGGTGACTTTGTTCACCAGCGTCGCCTTGATGCCAATCACGCAGCCAGGACCGATTTTCACCTCGGGGCCAATGTAAGCCTGTGCACCGACAACGACGTCATCAGCCAGGTTCGCGGGATTTTCAACAATAGCGGTGGGGTGGATCTTGGGCATGATCCACGGAGGGATCGGGGCCCGCGCCGACAAGGAGGTTAAGGCCGCCGGCGCATGGTGCAGGGATGCACCGTGACCGCGTAGCGGTCTCCGGAGGTGGTCCGCGCCGTCAAGGATGACAGAGGCGCGGACCATGGTTCAAGGATGAACCGTGGTCCGCGGCGACAAGGATGTTATGGCCAAAAGAAACCCGGCGCAAAGCGCCGGGTTTCTTTTGGCTTAAGGAGTGGAAATACTGAATTTTGGGCTAATTGCGCAGCTCGAGTTCAGAATAGTCTTCTTGATTCTCAAAACGCCGCGCTTAGTAGTAGGATATACGAGCGGTGCATCTAACTTGATACCGGAAGTAGAATCCGTTCCGTTCAAAGGGGGTAACAGGACTCTGGTTTGATAAGTATCCACATCGGAGTTCGAAGACTGTGTGGTGAAATAGAGCGTTACTCGTTGCGCATTTCCAGTGTCGCCGGAACAGGTAACATTCGCCGTTGTCCCCCCAATTGTTTGGCTCTGCTGTGTGTCATTGCAAATGACCTTATTTGTCGGTGTCGTACAAACTGAAGCACCAGTGACGTTGATATTCTTTGCCAGTTCGATCATCATGCAGCGGTATGTGCCATCAGGAATCTTGCCCTTTCCGAATGTGGGTTTTGAAACCAGGTCTGCTTCAACGCCACTAGCGCTTTCAAAGACGGTGGTGGGTGAGGTGCACTCGGCCGAAGTAGATAATGCCAGTTTGTAAACTCGTATCTTGATTGAGCTGGCGTTATCGGGAAAACCCGGTGCTGGTGCAGGTTCTGCATCCTGGGCAGAAGTCGCTGACACTGCAAAGAGGGCTAGCGCGCAAAATGCCATGAATTTCATAGAGCATCTCCTGAAAGCTCAAACTGTGACTCTTCCGTAGTTTGGGCTGCACTCTCTGTGCTCCCAGCGCAACCGGTCAATGTGTATGCGACCATTAGAAGCGCTAAGCAAGAAAGGGTAAGCATCAAAAATTTTCTCTTCATATGTAGACTCCCGTAGATTGTTCGGTACTTAGATGGTTTGATGATCCCCCTCTGTAGTTATTGACTGTAAACTGTTTTTTGATCGTTTCGGTAGTATGTGAGCAATCCACAAGAGAACGAACGTTTACCTATTCAATTCACTCTTAATGTAAACTGGTTTCTCGCGTGTTCTTATCGGTTTAGAGATATGGCAAATTCTGCCGTTTGGCCAGACTGCCCATCCAACAACGTATTTGCAGTTGCACCAGCACTAATCTCCAACGGGCCCGCGGCACTGCCGTAAATCACATATGCTTTGCCTCTCGAGGCATTGAACATAGGTGCTCCGAGAATCAAATCTGCGTAACCATCGCCGTTCACATCAGTGCCGTTACCTCCGCGAGCAAAAAAGCTCGTTGCGTTTTCACCCGTAATTGAGTAGACTCCGCCGGAATTTGTCATCAAGCTGCCAAAATTTGCTACCTGACCATAGAAAATATACCCCTGACCTGCGTTAACTCCATTACCGTGCGCGCCCGAAATCAGGTCGTCATAACTATCGTTGTTCATGTCGCGCACGGATACAAATGTGCCAAAATATCCTGGGTTAGCCGTACCCGTTATTACCCCGCCCGCAGTTGTGTTCAGGCCTGTCCCGGCAGCTCCGTAGTGGACGTATACCCGCCCGGCATTTGCTCCGTAATAGACGGCACCGATGGCCAGATCGGTAATACCGTCCCCATTGAAGTCACCGCTGGCCAATGAGGTTCCCATATATTCGCCCCCCGTGCCTGTCGTCAGTGCATTGCCGGGCGTAGCTGTGGTGTTTGCCCCTAATGCCGTGAGAGTGTTAAATACATAAACGCGTCCGTCGAGCGTTCCGCTGTTGTAGCGTTGTGCAGCTACGGCTAGATCGACCGAGTTGTCCTGATTGAAATCACCCATGGCAAGGGATGAGCCAAATTGATGTGCCAAACCTTCACCGGTGAGTGTTTTCCAGACAGTATTTGATATCGCAGTACCTGTGCTTCTATAAAGATAAACCCGGCCAACCTGTGTATTCGCATTGTATCCCATGGCGCCAATTGCCAGATCTGGAAAACCATCATTATCCATATCACCGGCGATGATGCTAGTTCCAAATAAGTCAAGGTTTGAAACACCATTGATTGTCGTGGTTGCCGATGCGTTCAGACCTGCGGGTGATCCATGGTGTACAACTGCGCGTCCTGGCATGGAGGCGCCGGTCCCAGGGGCAGCGATTGCTACATCAGCAAATCCGTCTCCGTTAAAGTCCGCCATTGCAGAGTTGCGACCAAAGTAATCGCCCGCTGTCGTACTCTGGACTGTTGGTGCAATGCCGGCGGCATCGTCTGGCAAGCCACCAGCCACGCCATAGTATACGTAAAGTGCGCCCTGGTTACCGTCGTGCATATATCCGCTTACGGCAAAATCTTCATACCCATCACCATTCACATCGCGGTTGTTCCCCTTGCGCACGTTGATGAGGGGCGTCAGCGTCTCGTTGCCCGCCGCGTCGACAGCGCGTACCTGTATGGTGTGTACTGTCCGGTCGCGCCAGGTTGAGGCGCCCATCGGCAATGCAAACTTCCAGTTGGGCGCGGTGTAGGTCGCGTTGTTCCAGGTAGTGCTGTCGAGGTTGAACTGAACCTGCGTGACGCCCACGTTGTCTGTGGCGGGGCCAATCACGTGGCCGGTGTGCACAGTGCTGTTGTTGCGCAGGTTTTGAATGCTGACCGTCGGCGGCGCATCATCATAGGTTACGCCCGTCACGCTGACTGGCACAGCTACATTGCCGGCTGCATCGGTGCAATTGAATGCGATGGTGTAAACCGCAGCATTGACCAGTGAAGGTACATTCGTGATGACGAGGTTGGTTTTCGTGCCAGCCGTCAATTCGCCGCCCACCAGCGGCTTGGCATGCGGTGAAAGACCGTCGGGCGCTCCACCGGTCTGCGTCCAGGTGATAGTTCCAGAGGCACAGTTTTCAGATAGTGTATAGCTGACTTGCTTGGTGTTGATAAAAGCCGCGGCGGCGGGCGCAATTCCCGAAATTACGGGCAACGTGAAGTCGTATGTGACGTTCGTCACCGTGATCGGTGTCGACGGGTTTGCCGCAAAGTCCGTACAATCGAACTGCACGCTGTAAATCGCTCCGTCGACGAGCGCCGGGTTATTTGCGAGCGGCGCCGGGCCGTGTGGTCCTGGATCGAGTTCGGCACCGACGAGCGTGACCACATGAGGTGACGCGCCATCTGTGGCGCCACCCGTGCGCGTCCAGGTGACCGTGCCCGAATAGCAGGCTTCGGAAAAATTGTAAGCGACATCGGTCGTATTGCGAAACGAGCTACTGGTAGGAGTCACCCCTGATATGACCACCGCGCTGGGGTCAAACGTGATGTTGGTGCGCGTCACAGGCGCGGCGTTATTACCGGCGGCATCGCTGCACGCAAAAGCAACCGAATACACTGCGCCGTCGACCAGCGTCGGGTTATTCGCAATGATGATATTGGTCTTTGTTCCCGCATTGAGCTCCGCCCCCACCAGCGCTTTCGCATGCGGTGAAGCGCCGTCAGTACTGCCACCCGTGCGCGTCCATGTAATCGATGCACTGGCGCAGTTTTCGCTCAGCGTATACGAGACTGCCGCAGTATTGATGAAAGCGCTGTCGAGCGGTGCCACACCGCTGATGACCGGTGCCACGTTATCGAAGGTAACGCCCGTGGTCGTCACGGCTGTGGCGGTACGGCCCGCCATGTCGGTGCAGTTCCATGTGATATCGTAGATCGTGCCCGCGACCAGTGCAGGCGGGCTTGCGAGTGTCATATTGGTCTTTGTACCCGCAGTCAGTTCAAGGCCCGTCAGTGCCTGTGCATGCGGTGAACCCGCATCGGCCGCACCGCCGGTACGGTTCCAGGTAATACTGCCGCTCTGGCAGGTTTCAGAGAGCGTATAGGTTACCTGCGTGTTGGTAACAAAAAGTCCATTGGTGGGAGAAACTCCGCTAATGACCGGTGCAGCCGCATCGTAGGTGACTCCCGTCATCGTCACGGGCGTTGCCGCGTTGCCTGCGGCATCTGTACAATCAAACTTCACGCTATACGTTGCACCATCGACGAGCGCCGGATTATTCGTCAGAGTAATGTTGGTTTTTGTTCCTGCGGAAAGCTCTGCGCCGACCAGGGCCTGCACACGCGGGCTCCCAGGGTCAGGGCTTCCTCCTGTCTGCGCCCAGGAAACACTACCGGTGGCGCAATTCTCTGACAGTGTATAACTTACCTGGGTACTGGTGACGTAAGCACTGCTGGCAGGCGATACGCCTGAAATAACCGGTGCGGTTGTGTCGATAACGTAGGCGGCCGAGCTGACCGGTGAATTGATCATGCCAGCAACGCAGGCGATCGCCGTGATCGTCTGGTCTGCGGGAACCGAAAGAGCAGCCGTGTAAGTTGTGCCGGTCGTGCAGGTCGCAGTCACGGCATCACATACGGGAGTGGTGACGCCGTCAGTTGTGAAACAGAAGGTCGCACCGCCCGTGGCACTGCTGAGCGAAACGTTTTGTGCTGTATTGTAGGTACCAGCGGCAGGTGCAAACACCGGGGGAGATACCTGGTTGGGCAACAATGTTACCGTATTGCCGCCTGCAGTTTTCTTATTCCAGAAATCACCGAAGTTGCGGCAATTTACGCTTAGGAAAGAAGAGGAGAAAACAATTGCCAGCACAATAGTTTTACGTGCCGCGCGAAAAGCCGGATTCTGGAAGTCCATTCTGGTGGAATTGCCCGGTGACACCATTGTCATCTGACGTCGGTCGTGCTGAAAAGTCAACAGATTCTGGTATTTGGGACCGGTTCTGGATTGTGCGCTGCGCTACTGGTTCTGGTTCGCGAATTCGGGCGTCTCTGTCAGCAGGTAACTGGTGCCAATTGTGCCGTCGGCAAACAGGTTGATGCTGCGCGACGTCGTTGTCTCGAAATTCCACCAGGTAACTTCTGTGCCAGCTACCTCGTAAACGGGATTATTACGGTATTGTCGCACGGGGGTAAGGCCGGGCAAGATATTCCATTCCCGCTTATCGCCCAGCAGCCGTCGCAGCGCCACGCGTTTGATACCGAGGTACGCGAACTGTGCCAGCAGGTTGGGTATTTCTTCGATGTTGTGTTCTGAGACGATTGTACTGATCTTGATGGGTATCTTTGCCTCTGCCACAAGGCGTGCCAAATCAGGCACCTGGCCGTGCCCCATCATCCTGCGGTAGGTCTTTTCGCTCAGGCTCGGCAATGAGATCGTGGCGCGGTCATATGCATTGAAGATTTCAATTTTCTTTGTTGCAAGCACTCCGTTCGTGTGGACAGAAATTTTGATGCCGGGTAAATCTGCTCTTGCTTTGCCGATCAATGCCTGCTCATGCTGGTACAACTGTGGGTCGGTGGTTGTGCCGGTGAAGATGAGTTCGGTGATTCCCAGTTCTTTGATCTTTCCGCAGAATGCCTGCCAGTTCTTCGGTGGAAAGGTATCGAGATTGTTGGTGTTTACCGATTCGGGAACTTGTTTTCCGATACAAAACGGGCAAGTGCGGTTGCACGGTCCGGCAAAAAGGACGTTGGCAAAATCAAACTGCGGCATAGATTTCAGCCTGGTTGCGCCCCAGCAGATAGTGTTGAACCGACGGCGCAAAGAACAGGGCTATTGTACCGTTGAAGTGCCGTGCTCCCTTTTCGGTCAGTGACAGCGACCTGTGATCAAGATCATTCAGTTCAGCTCCGTTTACTGAATCGGTATAATGCATGAGCCCTTCCTGTAGAGCAAATAGCGTCGCCTGGGGATAAGCAGCTTCGAGCGTGATGCCGAAGCGCGCATAGAAAGCCGCGAGATTAATTTCACCGAAGTAGAAACTGACGGCGATCATCTTGGCCATCATGTGCGCGCGCGGCAAGTGGTAGAGGTCTTGCAGGGGCAGGCGATTCGACGCCACATCTTTCAGGTACGGCGCCAGGTTCTTGCCGACTGATCCTGAATTGTACGAGATCGTTGAAGAAGTGAATGACTGCGCACCGAGACCGACTCCCAGGTATGGAGTTCCTTTGATCACGCGGCGGGTCAGGTAGGCACTCGTGCCCGTGTCACCTGCGAGGCGGCTGTAGGTGTTCTTGCCCGGGTTTGCGACGTAGCCCGCCGCAGCGAGTAGTTCTTTCGCCATGCGTGCCTGGCGCAGTACCTGTTCCATAGTCACTCGTCCGGCCTGGTCTGAGATGCGTGTCAGTTTGTAGCGCATGCGGTAGAGCGTGATGTAGTCGGGGGCCATCGCGATTGAGTGCTCGAGCGTTGCGCGCCACGATTCGTCCGACTGCCCCGCGAAGCCGTACATCAGGTCGAGGTTGAATTTTCGGAAACCCGCGCGGCGGATGTTCTCGGTGGCGCGGTAATTGTGCTCGAGTCCATTCGTGTCGCGCCCGAGCGCCTTGAGCAGGTCGGGTTCGGTGACTTGCACTCCCATGCTGATGCGCTCGATACCCATTTCGCGGTAGGCCACAATCTTATCGGGTTCTAGTGACGCAATGCGGGGAGTCGTTTCAATACTAATGGCAAAACCCGGCGCAAACGAAAACATCCTGTGCACGGCTGCGATGTGGTCGGCCATCAGTTCCGCCGAAACAAACGAGGGAGTTCCTCCGCCGATATCCCAGCCCGACAGGGCAGGGTGACCCAGCTTTTCAGCGTAGAGCTCCACCTCGTGGTTGAGTGCCTGCATGTACTCAGCGGTTTGCGTGAGTTCGTCGCGGCCGACTACGGTGTATTCACAGAAGTAGCAGCGTTTTTCGCAGAAGGGAATATGCGAATAGAGGCAGAGCTCCGTACCGGGGGTAAATCCCCCCAGGATGACAGGTTCCTGCTCAGCACGTTTTACCCGGTAAGGTTTAAAAGTCTGCTCGTGCGCTATAGGGTAAGCTGTGTTCGAGATATGGTGGTTGCGCTCGCCGGCGGCAAAAATATCTGCCGGAGCATAACATACCCGGTCGGCGTCGTTTTCAGCAGCGAAACGTGGTGCGCGCGAAGCTTCCATCAGCCGATACGCTTGCCGCCCATGATATTCGCTGCCGCAAAACCGTTAGCTGAAAGAATACGCACGGCGAGATGACCCCGGCGACCAGTCTCGCTCAGCGTCACAACCTTTTTTGCCCGAGCGGCTTTGAATTTCCTGCGCAACTCTTCGAGCGACGATCGCAGCCGCTCGAGCGGCAGGTGCATGTCGTGAAAGCCCGCGTGTTTGGCCTGTATGGAAACATCGAGTACAAAATACTGTTTTCTTTTCGCGCGAATCTCTTCGTAAGTAACTGTCGTCGTCAATTTTTCGAGTTTCTGCAGCGCAACGGTGGCGGCTACGTTGAGGGCATCGCGCGCGGTGCCAAACGGCGGTGTGTATGCGAGGTCAATGAGCGCCAGGTCGTGCAGCTTCAGTTTACCCGCAAGTGCAGTGGCAAAAGCGTCGAGGCGTGACTTGATCTCTTCGCCCACGACTTCAAGTGCAATCACCTCGCGTTTCTTCTTATGGTAATAGAGCTTGAGTCCCAGGTGCGCAGATCCGGGCATGTACGCTTCTTTATCGCGGCCATGAATGAAGACTGAGTCGATATTCGCCTTGCCGTATTTTCGCAGAGCCTGCGCGCAGGTTAACCCCACGCGGCCAATCTCGATGCCTGGCAGGCGAATATGCTGGCTCTGCGTGACAGGACCCAGTCGCGCACTGCCGCCGGCGGCATTTTCTGCCGCCACCTGCGCAGTCTTGTCAGAGACCGCGGCCTGCGGTATCCAGCGGTAGTCTTTGTCCTCGGGTATACTGACGCAGATGCTGCAGGCGTAGATGTCTTTGATGTTCGTCTGGCAGCGGTCGTTAACCGGTATCGAGCCATCGGGCAAAAGTTTCACGCCGGCTTTCTTCAGAAGTTCAGTCCGCGGCCTGACACCAATTGCTGACACGACAAAATCTGTTTCGATGCGTACGCCGTCGGCTTTGACCGCCATGATAACGCCATTCTTCTTCTCAAAAGTGATATCTTTGACCGCGGTAATTATTCGAACCTTGTGCTCCAGCGCGGTCATTGCCGTAAGGGCAATTTCCGGCGAATAGTCTGGAAGAAACTGTGCTTTCTTTTCAAGCAGCGTTACGTCTGCGCCACCGCGCACCAGGCCGTCGAGCGCTTCGGCTCCCATTGAACCACCGCCGAGAACCACGAAACGTTTGCGACCCGCATCGAGGCTCGCCCTGATCGCAGCGAGGTCGTCGAGTGTCCTGAAGAAACGGAAATTGTCTGCTTCGTCGATACCAATCGGCTGCACCGAAGAAGCTCCCGTTGCGAAGATGAGCTTGTCGTAGGCCAGAATCTCTTCGCCACTATTTTGTCGCAGCAGCAGCTGTTTCTTTTTTGCGTCGATCGACATGACTTCGGTGCGGGTGCGCACGTCGACGTTGTACACTTCGCGGAAAAAATCTTCGCGTTCCTGGTTAAGGTCTTCGAGCGATTTTACCTCGCCGCTTAAATGCAGGGCAAGCCCCGTCATCGCGTAGCTGACGCGCGTGTTGCGCTCGAGCAGCACAATTTCTGCCGTTTCGTCAATTTCGCGCGCGCGCGCAGCGGCGGTAGGTCCGGCCAGCGCCGCGCCGATAATCACGATGCGCTTCTTTTTTGTGGGAGTTTTCGCTCTGCGGGTGGCCATAACGTAGCATGCATTTTCCGCAAGCTGCGTAAAGGAAAAAAGTTACGAAAGGGTGAGAAAAAAACGCGGTTTCCTGGTATTTAATATGTAGAGGGGGAATAAACCCTCTAAGGAAGGAAAATGAACACAATAGCTGAAGAATTGGGTGGCGAAGCAACCCCCACAGAGGTAAAAAACGGCAAGAGCTTTCGCACGCAGTGGAACTACGTGCAGGTTTCAGGGCGCATTGCTTCCGACGTTGAAAAGAAAACAGTGAAGGAACAGACGGTAATCAGTTTTACGCTGCTTTTTGAAACCGTGCGCAAGACCGACAAAGAAGGCTCACACGCCAACTTTATCCAGGTGGAGCTATGGGGCAAGATGGCCGAACTCTTCTACCCGTTGCTTGCCAAAGGTATCGAGATTATGGTCACGGGTGAACTGTTCCAGCAGCGTTGGGTTGGTACCGACGGCAAGAAGGCGCAGAAGTACTCGATTTCGGCGCAGGCGCTGGCAATCAGCGACCAGAAATTCCGCCCGAGCTAAAAATGTTGACGCGGCGCAGTTTTCGGTATAGCCTGCAAACAAGAAGGCAAAATGACTTTTGAAGCAACAGGCGCTTTGTGGGCGATCTTCGCGACGATTGTGACAGGCTTCGGTATTGCAAGCCTCATGGTCCACCTCGAATACGTTCGTAGTCGCAAAATGAATGACTGGCGCGAGGAATTTCGAATCCAGCAGATGGAGAGTAACCGGCGCCTGCAGAGAATTCACGACGAGAACACGCGCTTCTTTCGCAGCATGGGCCTGACTACCCAGCAGATCTTCGAGCGAGTCGATCGCGGCCTCGATTGGGACCGAACCGAATAGTCAGTTCGCCTTTACGGGATGAACAGGCGTCACCTGCTCATCCCGCTCATCTGTGGGTACGCTCGCAATAAACTGGAAATCATAGCCCAGGAAAATACGCTGGGTGACGGGTACCTGCGACTCAGCCAAAAAGCGGTCGTAGTATCCCTTGCCCCTGCCTAATCGGTTACCCGCTTTATCGACGAAAAGGCCTGGCACTATAACAATTTCGGGTTCGGCAAGCGCACCGTTTTCATCGGTGAACCACATTTTCTCGCCATCGATCTCAGGATAAAGATAAACTGGCCTCTCAAAGACAGCCGAGGCGCTGACAATTTCCCGCGCTGGTAATTCAACCTTCATAGGCCGGTAAACTGCCACGCGTGGTTCTTTGCGTAGCTCGTAAGGCAGATTCCTCTGCGCGTAGTTTTTCAGGGCTACGGCAATCTGCTCGTGCATTGTGGTAAGCGCCGCGGCGTTTTGGCTGGCAAAGAACTCCTTTGCCATGATCTTGAAGCGTTCGCGGAGCTCAGATTTTGACATGATTTTGCCTGACATACAGGGCAGAGCCCTGCATGTCAGGCTACCACGAAATTGATCATCTTGTTCTTCACGACAATAACTTTCTTCACGCTCTTGCCGTCGAGTGCTGCCTGCACCGTGTCGATCGCCCGCGCCGCTTGTTCGAACTCCGTATCGCTCACGCCGACAGCGAGCTGCGTGCGCGCGCGAATCTTGCCGTTGATCTGTATGACCGCTTCGAAGCTTGACTCGACCAGGTGCTCCGGGTTATGCTGCGGCCATTCTGCCAGGGCAATACTGCCGCTGTTACCCAGCGCCTGCCATAACTCTTCTGTGATGTGCGGGGCGAAGGGTGAGAGCAGCTTGAGAAAGATCTCCGCCGCCTCTTTGCCGATGGACTCGAATTTGTATGCTTCGTTGACAAAGATCATCATCTGCGAAATCGCTGTGTTGAGCGAAAGTGTCTCGATGTCGTCGCTCACTTTCTTGATGGTCTGGTGCAGCACTTTCAGGACTGCCTTGGCGTCGGCCGGGGCAGCAAGCAGTTTCTCGTTCAGCATGCCTTCATTCAGGTAGAGCCGGTGCACGCGCGCCAGAAAGCGATAGATGCCCTCGATACTTTTCGAAGACCACGGCTTCATCTGTTCGAGCGGGCCCATGAACATTTCGTACAGGCGAAAGGCATCGGCGCCGTATTCTGCCACTACGGTGTCAGGGTTGATCACGTTGCCGCGCGATTTTGACATCTTGGTGCCGTCTTCGCCGAGAATGATACCCTGGTGTACCAGCTTTTTGAACGGTTCAATCGACGTCACGTAACCCAGGTCATAAAGTACCTTGTGCCAGAAACGCGCATAGAGCAGGTGCAGTACGGCGTGTTCGGCGCCACCGACGTAGAGGTCGACACCGCCGTTCAACCAGTATTTTTCTGCGTCTGCCGAGGCGAATCTTTCTTTGTTCGCCGGGTCTGCAAAGCGCAGGTAGTACCACGAGCTGCCCGCCCATTGTGGCATCGTGTTGGTTTCACGGCGCAGTTTGCGGCCATTTTTCTCAAAATTAACCCAATCAGTCAGGTTGGCGAGCGGTGATTCGCCCGTGCCGGCTGGTTGAAAACTTTTGCTTTCGGGTAAGAGCAGCGGCAGGTCTTTTTCGTCTTCGGCAACCATTGCCCCATCTTCATCGAAGCTGACAGGTACAGGTTCGCCCCAGTAGCGCTGGCGCGAAAACAGCCAGTCGCGCAGCTTATACTGTATGCGGCGTTCACCAAGCTTTTCTTTTTCGAGGTGCTCGATGATTTTTGCTTTTGCTTCTGTGGTTTTCAACCCGTCGAAAATCGGTGAGTTCACGGCGATGCCTTCAGCAGCATAAGGAAGTTCTCCCCCTCCGCTTTCAGCACCTCCCCCGCTTGCGGGGGAGGCTGGGAGGGGGACGACGACCTGCTTAACCGCAATGCCGAACTGTTGGGCGAACGCGAAGTCCCGTTCGTCGTGCCCGGGCACAGCCATAATCGCGCCAGTGCCGTAGCCCATCAGTACATAGTCGGCGATATACAGGGGGATTTTCTCTTTCGTCAGTGGGTGGATCGCATGTGCTCCGGTCAAAACACCGGTCTTTTCTTTTTTCGCCGCATCGAGCTGGCGGTCGAGATCGGTCTTGAGTGCGGTCGTCTTGCGGTATTCTTCAATCGCCCCGCGCTGGCTTTCTGCAGCAATCTTATCAACGAGCGGATGTTCAGGAGCCAGCACCATGAATGTAACGCCGTACAAAGTGTCCGGTCGCGTAGTGAAGACGGTCAGCTGCTCGCTGCTGCCTTCAATGCCGAAGTGCACAAGTGCACCGGTTGACTGGCCAATCCAGTTCTTTTGCAATTCGAGCGTACCGGCAGGCCAGTCGACATGCTGCAAATCATTCAGCAGGCGCTCAGCGTAGGCTGTAATACGGAGCATCCACTGCCGCATCGGTTTGCGCTCCACCTTGTAGCCTTTGCCGACCCATTCGTCGACCTCTTCATTGGCAAGCACGGTGCCGAGTTCAGCACACCAGTTCACCGGCATGTTGGCGATATAGGCAAGGCGGTGGTTCGCTGTGAATTCTTCACGCTCTTTCTTCTTTGTTTCGCTCTTGAGTTCTTCGGGTATCGGCAGTTCACTGATGGGTCTTGCCTTCTTCAGCTGCGGGTCATACCATGAGTTGAAGAGCTTCAGGAAAATCCATTGCGTGAACTTGTAGTAATCGGGTGAAGTCGTGTCGACTTCGCGCTCCCAGTCATACGAGAACCCCAGCGCCTTGAGCTGCCTGCGGAAGTTATCGATATTCTGCCGCGTCGTAATCGACGGGTGAATTCCTGTCTGCATCGCGTAGCGTTCTGCCGGCAGGCCGAAGGCATCCCAGCCCATTGGGTGAAGTACATTGTAGCCCTGCATGCGCCGCTTGCGCGCCATGATGTCGGTCGCCGTGTAACCTTCAGGGTGACCGACGTGCAGACCTGCTCCCGAGGGGTAGGGGAACATATCCAGTACATAGTATTTGGGCTTAGAAAAATCAGTGGGAGTTCTGAAGGTATGGTTTTTTTCCCAGTATTCCTGCCACTTCTTCTCAATCTCGGAAAACGGATACGACATACGCTGCAATTCAACTGCGCGACACGGCGCAAATCGTTATCAGTGCCACGGCCTGCTGACCGGTCAGGTTTCGCCTTCGATCATCTGGGCAAGAGCCTTCTGCCCACATTCGGAGACGTGCTCGAATTCAATACCATAGCGCCTGCCGTTTTCCAGCGATGTCATGTTCATGATTTTGCCGCTAAAGGTAGCGATATTATCTGCAGAAAAATGTGCGTCAAAGACAACCTTGTCGGCAACGCCGGCGGACGACAGGATGCTGCGCTGGCCGGTGTAGATAAAACCAATACCGCCGTGGCTGACATCGAGTATTTTTCCGGTGATGGGGTTTTCCGGAAAACAGCGTTTTTGATCGAGGTCGCGTTCGAGTCGCCGCACCAGTTGCCTCACCGAGTGGTACTGTGCCACGGTAAACGGTGCTCTCTGGCTGAGTAGCTGCACGTAGCCAATAATGAAGATATCCCGGTAGCGCAGGGGTTCACAGATTTCCCCGATAAAATCACCAGGCAGCCCATCGGCCCGCAGTACCTGCTCGAGTTCGCTGTGCGGCATCGCAACAACCGACTGCTCATCGCCCTGGCGCTGCCGCATCATGTCGGGCGCAAAAGTTGGCAGGTTGAAATCCTGCAGTTTCTTCATGCGTACAGAGAGGCGGTTGCTTTTTTGCAGTTCAATCTTCACCACCGTCTCGGGAATTAATCCCTTCAGCGCGGTGGAGTATTGACTGAAAAGTGTGTCGCGCACCGGGTTGCTGCCTGCATTGACGCGGTAGAATTCAGGATGCGGAATCACGTTCCGCACCTGGCCCGCGAGGTCGCTGCCGCTGACCGCGACGCGGTTCTCGTGGCGTATGCCGCGTTTACTGAGGAATAAGCGGAGGGGTTTTACGAACTCGGTGCCGCGCTCGCTGCGGCCAATCACACTGCATTCAAGCATCATCGAGTGATCGTCCTTCACCAGCAGCAAGGTGCGTGACGGTCCAGGTGGAAGCTGGTGCAAAATTTCGAGATGCGGATGCGAATAACCAAGCGCGCGCGCGGCATTCTTTTGGTTATTTTCTACAATATGAATGGGAAAACGGGCAAACAGCCGCTCAGCAATCTGGTGCAGCTGAGTATGATCAATGATCTTGCGTATTTTTGCTGTTTCGCTGCTTGTAGGCTGCCCGGGAAGGTTCATGATAAGTGTCCATGACCGTAGTCTGTAAAAACTCCGTGGCGTTAATAAATTATTGTTATGCTGCATAAGTAGAACTACTTACGAAAGCAGAAACGTTTTCCCGGATTTTTTTTGGCACGCCCATACCTTGTTGTGCTGTACGCGTTGTCTTGCGAACAGTCTTAGGCAGATGTCCGGTTTTTCCCAGTTTAATTTTTCTCCGACGCTTACTGACAATATTACGCGCGCAGGGTTCTCCGAACCCACCCCGATACAGCGTGAAGCTATTCCGCAGGCGCTCGAAGGCCACGACCTGCTGGCGCTCGCGCAAACCGGTACTGGTAAAACTGCTGCCTTTTCACTGCCGATGCTGCAGCGCCTGTTGGCAGGCCCGCGAAAACGTGTGCGTGCACTGGTCGTTGCACCGACACGCGAACTGGCCGAACAAATACATGAAGTTATTCTCACTCTCGGCAAGAGCTGCAACCTGCGCTCGATGACGATCTACGGTGGTGCGAGCATGAACCGCCAGCTCGGCGAACTCAGGCGCGGGGTTGATATTGTCGTCGCCTGTCCAGGCAGGCTGCTCGATCACATGCAGCAGCGGAGCATCGACCTGAGCGGGGTGGAAATTCTCGTGCTCGATGAAGCCGACCAGATGTTTGATATGGGGTTTCTGCCGGGCATCCGCAAGATTGTCGCGGCGCTGCCGCAGAAGCGGCAGACAATGCTCTTTTCAGCCACCATGCCCGATGCGATCCGCAAGCTGAGCATGGAGATACTCGACAATCCCCGCAAGGTAGAACTCGAACGCGGCCCCGTTGCGACAATCAGCCATGCGCTGTACCCGGTCTCGCATGAGCAGAAGACGGCGCTGTTGCTGCACTTACTCAAAGATGCTGGCAGTGATCCCATTCTCGTCTTTACCCGCACCAAGCACAAAGCGACGCGGCTCGCCGACCAGCTGGGCAAAGCAGGTTATACCGCCGCTGCACTGCAGGGCAACCTGTCGCAAAACCAGCGGCAGCGTTCGCTCGATGGCTTCCGCTCGGGCAAGTACCAGATACTCGTCGCGACCGATATCGCCGCGCGCGGCATTGACGTGAACAACATATCGCACATCATCAATTACGACATACCTGCCACGAGCGAAACCTACATCCACCGCATCGGCAGAACCGCTCGGGCGACAAAAAGCGGCGATGCCTATACTTTCGTGACCGGCGAAGATAAAGCGACCGTACGCGACATCGAGAAGGCGCTGGGTAAACCGATTGAAAAGCGTATGCTCGACGATTTCGACTACAAGGGCACACTGCCGGTGATTACCAGCCAACCGGTGGGCCAGCCGCAGGCACCTCCGCGGGCAAAACCCGCGCGCTCCGCTGCGTCACAGCAGCGCCCGGCCGACAAAAGGCCGCCGCAGAAAGGCCCTGCCCAGGCCCGGCCAGCCGCAGAGGGTGAACGCAGCAAAGCAGCTGGCAAACCCCGCCGGCGTCGCTTCAAAGGTTTCGGTAAAAAGTAATATCCTCCGGCTCTTGACACCTTGTGCGGTGTTAAGAACCGTTGGAACATGAAATCCCCCGTTGCCTTTATCACCGGTGCTTCCAGCGGCTTTGGCCGCGCCATAGCCGAACGTTTTGCCGCGGCAGGTATGCAGCTCGTGCTGCTGGCGCGACGTGAAGACCGGCTGCATGAACTCAGCAAATGCCTCTCAGTACCCTGCCATACGATTGCCTGCGACGTCCGCGACGGCGATGCCCTGCGTGCGGCGGTTGCTGCAATTCCGGGGGATTTCGGACGCATTGATATCCTCGTCAACAATGCAGGACTTGCCCTCGGGCTTGAGCCCGCGCACCGCACCGAGTGGTCAGACTGGCAGCAGATGATCGAGACGAACTGCACCGCGCTCGCGTTGCTCACCCGCCTTATTGTGCCAGGTATGGTTGAACGCCGCAGCGGCCATATCGTGCTCATGGGTTCCGTGGCTGGCCACTACGCGTACCCGGGCGGTAATGTTTACGGGGCAAGCAAGGCCTTCGTCGAACAGTTCGCGCGCGGTCTCAGGGCAGATCTTTCAGGGCAGGGCGTACGCGTGACACACATCGCTCCTGGTCTTGCAGGAGGCAGTGAATTTTCTGAAGTGAGATTTCACGGCGATCGCGAGAAAGCCGCAGCGGTCTACACCGGAACAGAACCGTTGTTACCCCGGGATATTGCTGAATGTGTGTTCTGGGCTGTGAACCAGCCGCCGCATGTGAACATCAACAGCATCGAGTTGATGCCGACCTGCCAGGCCTCAGGTCCGCTGCAGGTGCACCGCGCCTAATCTCTTACTACGCCGTCGGGAACGACTCCCAGCCCTTCGCGGATCAGTGTCGGTGGCCAGTCACGCACATCGAGGATCGTTGAATACTGCCCCGGTACGTCGCCACAGCTCACCACGGCTCCGACACGATTCTCATAATGATCGGCGATTTCTTCGAAATCGTGCATTTCTTCGGGCGGTAAATCGAGCGAACTGCCCATGAGCGGCAGGTCGGTCTGCGCCAAGAGCGCAGCGATTAAGGGATGTTCGATGATACGGATGCCCACGGTATTCTGTTTGGTCACCGCGTAGTGCGGCAGGTTTTTCGCCGCGTCAAAAATCAGCGTGTAGGGTCCGGGAAGAATCTCTTTCATTAGTCGAAAGAGCTGGTTGCCCTGCGAGCGTACATAGCCGCTCATCTGCGAAAAATCGCGGCAGTACAGGGTGAGCGCTTTGTGGTTTGGCAGATTCTTGATGCGCTGTATCTGCGTGATGCTGTTCTTGCTTTGCGCGAGGGTCACAAAGGCATACACGGTATCTGTCGGCAGAACGAGCAGCGCTCCGTCTTTGAGCATGGCTGCGAGCTGTTTGACAAGTCTCGCTTCAGGATTTACAGGGTGAAGATAGAGTTTCATGAAATTGTGCCCGGCCTCATGGCCAGGCACAAGCAAAAAGGTCTAGATCCAGAGCATTGCGCCGATCGACGCACGCCAGCCCGTGGTGGTGATGTCAGAGAGTCCCAGACCGCTTGATTTCAGCGCGTCAGGCACTGAAGCTGTCAGTGAGCTCCACTGCGCTCCACCTTCGGCAAACAGGTAAACCATGGGTACGACTTTCATCGTCAGACCAAAGATGGTGTGGCCGCCGGTTCCGTAGTAAAGGATATCTCCGGTTGTCGTTCCAACAGTAAGCGAACGCGAGTTACCTTCATAACCAAAGCCGAAACGCCCGTAGGGTGTCAGGCCAATCAGGTTACCGATGATGTCGGCGTATACTACAAGCTCACCGCCGATACGTGCCTGTTTTTGGTCTGCCAGGCCGGTCTTGTCGCTCTTGAGTGTGGTATAGTCGATATAGGGGCCAAAGCCAAAGGTGACGAGCATGGGCAGGCCGACGGTGAAGCGGGCAAAACCACCCACGCCGAAGCCGGTTTCTTTTGTGCCGCTCGAAAAGGTATCGTTGATGTAGTTACCCTGAACGCCGATCTGTGCGATTGAGAAAGCTGGTGCGCTGAAAGCGGTAAGTGCCGCGAACATTGCGATAATCTTTATTTTCTTCATGTTCCTCCGATATTCCGGGGTGAACCCGGTATTCTCTCTTATCAGACGCCCGAGCGGGCCATGGCGGTCAATCAAATTCGCTGGATTTTTGACTTGCCTCGCCATCCATCCACCCGCAAGAGACATAATTCCCGAGGCTGGCAATGACCGTCTACCAGAAAAACTTCCCCCCCGGCGAGTGGCAGAAGCACTTCATACCCTTTGAAGAAGACGCCTCGCAGCGGTCATGGCTGATGCCTTACCTCTTTATACACGGCCGAAATCCCGGCCACAAGGTCGCCATCATCGCGGCCATCCACGGCGACGAGCTGAACGGGGTACGAATTCTGCATGAACTTGCCGCGCTGCTCGAGGGGGCGCCGATCAACGGTTCGCTCTGCCTGATACCCGTGGCGAATCTCATGGGTTATGCCAACCATTCGCGCTATCTGCCGGACAGGCGCGACCTCAATAGGATGTTCCCCGGCCTAAAAGATGGCTCCGAGGGGGCGCGGCTTGCGCACTTTCTGTGGACAAATTTTATTGCGCAGGCAGACTACGTTGTCGACCTGCATTCGGGCAGCTATAACCGCTGGAACTACCCGCACCTGCGCGGCGACATGAAAGACGAAGCGATGCGCGAATGGGTCAGGTCGCTCGAAGGGCAGGTGGTGCTCACCAGCGCCGGTGTTGCGGGCAGTTTGCGCAAAGAGGCAGGCAAGATCGGTAAACCTGTCTTCCTGGTCGAGGCCGGCGAAACCGCGCGCTTTGAAAAAAGAATACTGCGGATGGGTACGCGGCTTTTGCTGCAACTGCTCGTTTCGCTCGACACGATTGGCCGCGACGTACTCGCGCAGGTTTCAGCCCGCCTCGATGCCGAAGCGCCTGCGCTATCGCACCCAACCGGTTATTACGGCAAGGCGGTATGGCAGCGCGCCACGCACGCAGGTCTGTTTATGCCGCAGGTCGAACCTGGCGACCGCGTGCGCGTCGGTCAACCATTAGGATTCATTACCGATCTGTTCGGCGAAACCCGCGCAGAGATTCTTTCTGAGCAAGAGGGTTTTGTCTTAGGCATGCACCTGCACCCGCAGGTTGTGCCAGGCAGAGCATTATTTCATGTGGCGTATGATTTCAAAGAGCTCTAGTCCCCACCCCGACCTTCGGTCACCCCTCCCCGCATGCGGGGAGGGGTTGGGGGAGGGGACACGTAGCGGAGCAAAGGCATGAACCTGGAACAATACCTCGATGAGCTGAAACGCACCGAGGGCGAAAATATCCGCGCTTTGATCGAGCGCCCGGAAAAGCCAGCACGCTATGCCGAGCTGCCAGCTTCGCTTGGACCAGAGATACGCGCTGCGCTCGCCTCGCGCGGTATCGAGAAGCTCTATTCGCACCAGCGTGAGGCACTGGATCTCTATCTTGCTGAGAAAGATTATGTTGTGACGACACCGACCGCCTCGGGCAAGACGCTCTGCTACCTGCTGCCGATTCTGCACTCGAAGTTGAAGAACCCTAAGGGCAAGCATTTGTTCATGTTCCCGACCAAGGCGCTGGCGCAGGACCAGCTGGCTGCCTACCGCGGCTATGCAGATTCGCTAGGCATGAGCTGGAACGTGAATACGTTCGATGGCGATACACCCGAAGAAGAGCGGCGCGCAGTGCGCAAGGCGGGAGATTTCATTCTGACGAACCCCGACATGTTGCACTCGGGCATTATGCCGCACCATACAATCTGGAAATCATTCTTTGAAAACCTTGAGACCATTGTTATTGACGAGATGCACACGTACATCGGGGTTTTTGGTTCGCATGTTGCCAATGTGCTGCGCAGGTTGAACCGCCTGCTCGAGCACTACAACGCCAAACCCCGGTACATTTTCTGCTCGGCGACGATCGCCAACCCGGCAGAGCTCGCCCACCAGCTGGCGGGCAGGGAATTCAACGCGGTGACTGAATCGGGCGCCCCCGAAGGCAAGAAGTACTTCCTGTTTTATGATCCGCCGTTTTATGAAAAATTACAGGTGTCAGAGTCGCCGTACAAGGCTGCAGCCCGTTTGGGTTCGGGCCTGATCAGGAATTCAATACCCACGATCTTTTTTGCGCGCTCGCGCAATCGGGTCGAGATCCTGACGCAGTTTCTGCGTGCACGCCTGCCCGACAGCCTCGCGCACAAGGTGCGCGGTTACCGCGGCGGGTTTCTGCCGCTCGAGCGCCGGCAGGTCGAACGTTCGCTGCGCGAGGGACAGACCCTCGGTGTCGTTTCAACCAACGCGCTCGAGCTTGGTATCGATATCGGAGCGCTCAATGCCGTCGTGTCGATCGGTTACCCGGGTCGCCTGAGCTCCCTCTACCAGCAGTTTGGTCGCGCAGGGCGCAAGAAAGAACCGTCGCTCGCCGTGCTCGTGGCATCGCCTTCTGCGCTTGACCAGTACCTGATGCGCAACCCCGAGTACCTGTTCGAGAGCCAGGGCGAAGCGGCGATCGTCAACCCCGACAACCTGCTCATCTACCAGGACCAGCTCAAGTGCGCGGCGTACGAACTGCGTTTTAACGCAGGCGATGTCTTCGGCAATTACCCGGTCGATGATTTTATGGATCAGCTGACAGCAGAGCGTGTCATTGTCGAAAAGGGCGGAGTGTATTTCTGGAGCAGCGAAACTTACCCGGCTGCAAATGTTTCGCTGCGTTCTGCGGCGACCGACAATTTTGTGATCGTCGACAAGACCGATACGGGCAATGAAAAGGTCATAGGCGAGATCGATTATTTTTCGGCGCCACTTTTTATTCATGATGAAGCTATCTATATGCATGCGGGCCGGCACTACTTTGTGAACGCACTCAAGTGGGAAGAGCGCCGTGCCGAGGTCACCCTCGTCAAGTCGGACTACTACACTGATGCGCACGAAAAGGTGCACCGCAGTATTTTACACCTCGACGAAAAACGCGAAGAGGGCCGGTTGAGCCTGCACTGGGGTGAGGTGACTCTGCGGCGGCAGGCCTACCTTTACAAAAAAATCAAGATTGAAACTTCGGAAAACCTTGGCTGGGGGCAGATACACACGCCCGAAATCGAGATGCACACGCAGGGCGCCTGGTTTGATATCGACACCAAAGCGCTGCCAGACCTGCCGCCAAATTTTATGAGTGCACTGCTCACGCGCTTTGCCTACCTGCTGCGACAGCTCGCGCCGTTGGTGGCGCTGTGCGACCGCCGCGATATCTCGGTTTCTTCGAGTTACCGCGATGTACAGTTTGGCGACCACGCGATCATCTTTCATGATAACTATCCGGGTGGGGTGGGGTTGTCACACAAGCTGGTTGCGAACCACGAAGCACTTTTTGCACTCGCTGCCGAAACCGTGGGCAAGTGCAGCTGCGAGGCCGGTTGCCCGTCATGCATCGGTGTATGGGATGCAAAGCTCGAGGGCGAGGCAGAACAGCCTGAAGACCTGAAGACACCGGTCAAAGTGCTTTTGCAGAAATTGCTTGTTGACGCAACATAAGACACACCATAACGGCGGCTATGAAATATTTCGTAACCGCTGCGCTCGTACTGGCTGCGTGTTCAAAGCCCGTTGATCTGAAGCAAGAAGAAGCAAAATACGACGCCTACATTGCAGGGCTGCCTGAACTCAAGGAAGTGCCGCGCAGCGGCAAAGTCGTGCTCAAGGTGCACTACGTCGAGCGGCCGCAGTTGCCTGCGTTAGGCACCAGCCAGCGCGAAGATCTCTACCGGTTAACCGAAGACCTGGTGAAAAAAACGCTCGGTTACGATCTGAAAATCGAAGAGACGATTGTCTACCGCGCGAAAGATTTTCTCAAGGCCGTAGCGCCGCGCTTCAAAGCTTCGCCGCAGCGTTACCCCGCGCTGGCATACCAGATTTCTTTCTTTGCGGCAGACCGCGACGCGCGGGTGCTCGATGCGATAAAACCCGCTCTTGCGAAGCACCCTGCCGAGCGTATTGCAAAATACCTGGGCGAACACAAGACACCCGAAGCGGCGACGCGCTTTTTTATCGAACGCCTCGGCGCAATATACGGCGAGACTGATTATTCAGGAAAAGCCATTCTCGGCCCGGCCAATGCCGGTGAAGAAGTGCTGTTCTCTTATGGCCATTGGTCGAGCATACTGCAGGGCGAACGCGAGGCAGATTTTATTCTCACCAATACCGGCATCATCGGGGCTGATACCGGAATGCCTCTTTACGTTATTGCGCGGGGCGGTGTGACCAGCGCGTTCGTCGAAAACAATGCGTACCGACCGTTCCAGGGTGTGGGAGTGATTGGCCTTTATCCTTTCCTGTCAGACGGGGCAGTATTTCGCGCGCAGCGGGGCGACCTGACTATCGAGCAGAAAATTGAAACGATTGCGTGGATCTGGGTGCACGAGCTGGGCCACCTGCTGCTCAAGAAAGACGAGAACTATGCCTTCGAAGATTCTATACACAGGGCGGCTCCCGACCTGCACTACTACGATTGGGTCAGGCGCGTGAAAGCATCGCGCAACCACCGCAGCGACCAGGTGCCCATGATGAAAAAATTTTAATCATCCGATGAAAGAAGCTGCGGTTCTTTCATTGGATCCGAGCAGTGCAGAGTCCCACTCAACATCGAAGCGCTGGCCGCGCCTGAGGCTTGGGTAGTCAGCTACCGGCAGTACGCCGCGCAAGTAGTTTTCGGTTAAGAAATGTACCTTGCCGTTCTCGATGCGTTCTGCGACGGCAAAGAGCTTTTTGCCCTGCATGCGCGCGATGTAGGCATCGGCCATTTCTTTCTTGAGTACTGAGAGAGTCGCCGAGCGTTCGCGGATGATGGCACCGTTGACCTCTTTGTAGCTGCGTTTTTCAGCTTCTCCCGCGGTGCCTGCGCTTTTGCGTTCTGCACGTTTGACCAACCAGTCGACGATCGGCGTATTGCGGCGCTTGGAAAATGGGAAAATATGGATATTGGCAAAGTCGGCTGCGCGGCAAAAGTCGAGTGTCTCTTTGAATTCCGTCTCACCTTCTGCGGGGAAACCCACAATGACGTCGGTGCCGATATGTACCTCGGGACAAACACTGCGCACGTGTTCAATGCGCCGCATGAAATTATCCGGGGTGTAGCCGCGGCGCATGATCTTCAGCACCAGTCTTGAACCCGACTGCAGCGGAATATGCAGAAAACGCGCCATCTTCGGGTGCTGGTAGAAAGCCGCAAAGCGTTCGTTGACATCACCCGGTTCGATCGAACTGATACGCAGGTGAAAATCACCCGGCAGGTCAAGCAGCGATTCGACGAGCGCATGAAAGCTCTTACCCTTGTCTTCGTACCAGCCGATGTTGACGCCGGTAAGTACCAGTTCGCCGAAACCAGCGTCGATGAGCTCGCGGGCTGAATCGAGCGTCTCTGCAAAATCGCGCGAAACGCCGCGCCCGCGCGCCTGTGGAATCTTGCAGTAGCTGCAGCTCTTGTTGCAGCCGTCCTGTATTTTTAGTGTAGCGCGGCTTTTGAGGTCATGGTTGGCAGAAAAGAAAAAACGGTTAGATGCCTGCGCGGTCACTTCACCGCCCTGCAAGACTTCGGCAATGCGGTGCTTCTGGTCGTTCGAAACGACGCGGTAGACACCCGGCAGTGAACGCAATTCTTCAGCGTCGGTTGTCGCGTAACAACCGGTGACGACAATTTTTGCCTGCGGGTTGAGGCGGTGCGCACGCCGGATGGCAGCCCGGTTCTTGTAGTCGGCCTTGTTGGTGACCGTGCAGGTGTTGACGACGACAAAGTCTGCTTCGCGCAGGTTCTGCGTCAGCGTGTGCGCATTGTCGGCAAGGTTTGCCTTGATGCCGTCACTCTCAAACTGGTTGAGCCGGCAGCCAAAATGGATTAGAGCTGTACGAGAACCTTCTTTCAATTTGCCTTCGCCGCCTTGACGCGCTCAATATTTTTCTGTACTGCTGCACGTATTGTCGCGTCTTCGGAGCGGGCAAGTTTTTCGTATGCCGCAACGATCTGTGCGCGCTGGTCTTCGGGGTACTTCTGCTGTATCCATTTGCTTTCTTCTATCATTGCGCGCAGCAGCGGGTGCAGGTCAGATTCGCGCATTGACTCGGCGAAGCTCAGGGCAATGTCTGCTTCGGAAAAATTACCGAGAGCAATGAGTGCCCTGGTCTCGGTGATCAGTCCGCCGTATTTGACAGTTGCGTCGTCGCTCTTCTTCACATCGCGCGCCAGAGTGAGTGCGTTTTGTGGTTTACCATAACCCAGTTCGGCGCGGGCGACGAGCAGCGTCAGCGAGGCAGGCACGGGTTTTTCGCTGTCTTTCAGTTCTTCGCTGAACCGGTAACCCGCGCGCCGCGCATCGCGGAATTTGCCCTGCTCGATCAGTAGGGCGACGATGTCTTCTTTGATGTCTGTACGTTCAGGCGCTTCTTCTGCCACCGCGCGCAGGTGCGCAACCGCATCGGCATAGTTTTTCTTGCCCGCATGGCAATGAGCAGCCAGCACACGGGCATCTGCATTTTCGTCGGACTCTTTGATTGCGGGGCGAATTGCTGTCAGGCAGGCATCATAGTTGCGCTGCTCGAAGTAGGCCAGCGCCTTCTGGTAGGTCGCGTCGGTCTGCTGCGCGCCGAGCGCGAGCGGCGTGACCAGGAACAGGGCTTTCAGTGTGCGGTGCATTAGGGGCAATGCCCGGCGTTCGAGACAGCGCGAAAAGTCTTAAAAGGGGTAGTCGTATAGCGACAGAAAGCCATTATGCTGAAGCTCCCATGCTGATCGAGGTACAAAATGACTGGGGTGTAACGCTTTGGCTGCTGGCGAGCGACGAACGCCGGCCACACCTCGGGGGCAATAAGCACCACAAACTTGCCGGCTACGTGAACCAGGCGCGTTCACAGAATGTGCAGCACTTGCTGACCATGGCGGGTGCACATTCAAACCACCTGCGGGCGTTTGCCGCACTGGTAGCTATGGGAGAATTTTCAGGTACCGCGCTCATTCGCGGCGAAGAGCTCAATGACCCGGCCAGGCATTCCGCTGAAATTCGCGAGGCGATTGCGGCCGGGGTGAACTGTGTTTTTGTCACGCGCGGGCTGTACCGGCAGCTGCGTGCTGCGCATGATGCCAGCGAAGTGCAAAAACTGGTGGCACAGGGGGAGCTGCCCCGTTCTGTCTTCATACCCGAGGGTGGGCATGGCCTGCCTGGTACTGTTGGCGTCGCCGCGTGGGCCGCGCAGGCTGCGGGTTTTTCTGAAGTATACCTCGCTTGTGCCACAGGCACGACCTGCGCGGGATTTTTACTCGGTACTACTGCGCCGACGCGCATTGTGGGTGTCTCTGTTGTGCGCAATGAACGCTCCGTCATGGAGACTATAGGCATGTTAGCGGGCAATGAAGCGCAGAGGTTTACGCTACTCACGGAATACGACCAGGGCGGCTTTGCGCGTGTTTACCCCGGGCATGCAGAGTTTTGCAACCGGCTGTCTGCAGCGTGGGGTGTGACGGTAGATCCCGTCTATGTCGGTAAGGCAGCGGCGGCGATCGCGGACCGTGCGCAAAAGGGGCTGGTCACCGGCCAAACCCTGCTCGTCTATACGTACAACGAGTGAAACTTACCGAGAAACTCGGCAAGCGCCGAGCGAAATTTCTCGGGCGTCTCGTGCTGCTGCGCGAGAAAATTATCGATGATGCCCGAAACCTCTTCGGTCACCTGTTTGCATTCGACAGCGAGTTCGCGTCCTTTATCGGTGAGCGAGATTAACTGGCTGCGCGCATCGAGCGGGTTCTGCGATTCAGAGACATACTGTATTTTCCTGAGTTTGCCGAGTAGCACACTCATGTTTGCGCGCTCACGCATTGTCAGTATGCAGAGATCGGTTGCCGACTTTGAACCATGCTCGAGCAGTGCCGTCAGTATCGTCGCATAGGGCACTGTCAGACCAAGCTTTGAAAGTTTTGCCTCGAGCATCGACGCCGCAATGCGCCCGCCGCGAATCAGCAGAACGGCACTCGGCGCATTCTGGTGAGACATCAGCGGGTTTGCGGGCATCAGCATTTTAGTTCCCTTTTGTCCGCTTTTCTATCACTATTACCGTATTGGGCGCTGCCTGCATGTACTCGTATTGCAGAATTTTTTTCTGCCCTGCTTCGCTCAGCGCGTAGGCAATGAATGCATCTTTGCGACCATTGTCGGGCACGTAGACCAGCGATAATGCCCGCGACAGGCGGTACTTGCCTGCCTGTATGTTTTCTACTGTCGGCTGCATGAACGGCCCTTCTTTGGCGAGGGCGTAATCGAGAATGCGAATCCTGTTCTTCCCTTCAGACTTTGCCACGCCAACGCCCATGTAGGCAATCGCGCCCGGGTTCGTCGCAACAAATTCCAGAATCTCGCGATTGTCGCGTTTGACAGTTGCGCTACCGGTGTACTCGGTATTGCGAAAGACCGCGTAGACTGCTTCACCCAGGTCTTTGCGGCGCAACACATGCTCGCGCACAAACGCCTCGGTGCCCGAGTTGCTGTTGCGCACAACGGGCAGAATCGCCATATCGTCGCCACCGAGTTCTTTCCAGTTGGTGATCTTGCCCGAGAGTATGCCGGCGTACTGGCTCAGGTGAATCTGCTTTACCTTGTTGGTGTTGTGCACCACGATCGCCAGGCCATCGTAGCCAATTTCGACTTTTTCGAATTTGCTGATGTCGGCGAGCGCTTCGAGGTGGGTTTCTTTGATTTCGTTCGAAGTCATCGCGATATCGATGCGGCTTAAGGTCAGGTCTTCGATGCCGGCCTTTGAACCGCCGCCGCCTACCTTCGCCTCATATTTTTTCTGGGACTTGTTGAACTCCTCGGCCAAGAGGGCGATCGCATCCTTCATGGTTTCAGAACCAGAGATGAGTATTTCTTGCCGCTTGCTGCAGCCAACGGTGAGGCCTGCTATGGAAATCCATAGCAGGGCGGTGCGCCGCAAGGGCTGAATTGCCCATTTTGAGGGCATAGGGTCGTTGCTTCGGAGAATTTTCATATTTAGTTAATTGCCATAATATAAAACTAAATCCCGTGGGCAAGCGAAAACGTCCCAGCCAGTGGCCAGTCAGGCGTAAGAGGGGCTTTTTCGGTTCTGGGAAATTAACGCAGGCGGATAAATTCCGCCCCTTTCTCTGTTTCGATCGCAATGCGGCCTTTGTCGGCATAAGAGAGCAGGACACGCTCAACCTCGGCGGTCGTCTCGGCCCGCCGCGCCGCCCCTTCGCGTGCGACCATCACTTCGATGAGCTTCAGCTTCGCCATACGGCCGCCGTTGGTTTGTTTGAGGACGGTGAGCAGGTCGGTTGAGACTGGCATGTCAGCGGGAGTTGAGACCTGTCAGCACTTCGCGGAAACGGTGAGTTCACCCGTGCTCTCATAGTTGAAGCGCAGGTGTTCGGGGTTCTGGTTCGGCCTAATCTTCATCGATGTCATCATCGCTCAGAAAGCGTTCGATCGCCGCGTCGATTTCGGTGCGAATGCGTGGGAAAGCCGCCCTGATATTCTCGCCCGAAAAAACCTCGTACATCACACCCGTCATGTTCGCAAAAGCGGGTACGTTGTCGGGGCGCAGTACCAGTACATTCTGGCAGCCGAACGTTCCCTGGCAATAGCCGATTTCATGCAGCAACTGCTCGCGCAAGTTGGCAGTAGTGTCGGTCATCACGATCACCGCGAACGAGCAGTCCTCGGTATCTTGCTCAAGCTGTTCGATATTGACCGGCACATTTGCCCGGGCACGTTTGGCGGCGATGACTTCGTGACCGAGTTTTGTTTCTATATATTCGTCAATCTCTTTGGCAATTTCGGCTTGCTCAGCCGAGACGTAGACGCTTAGGTAAAGTTCTTCTTGTTCGTTTTCTTGCATCGCAAGCCTAAAAATGAATCCGAGTCGCGCTGTATCCCTAAAGGCAAAAAGTGGAATTCCTTTTTTACCAGGGGCTGAATTCAGCAAGGGCAGTGGCGCGGACTGTTCTGGCGTGAGCAACCCTGTGCCAACTCACGTCGGTGGAATAAGATGCGATGCAGGTGGGGTGCAGACCTTCTTTTCGCCGCTTTGCGCACAGCGATGGTGCTGCCGGCATTCGACCGTAGACTTGCACTCTGACCCGGCTGGCTTCTTTTTTGTATCGGAGGTGGGCACTTCAACGCCATTGTCATCGCGCATCGGCGGTTTAGCTTCAGCCAAGCCTGCGCCGAGCGCAAATGTTACAATAAGCGTGATCGCGAAAAATTTAGGTTTCATAGTGTAACTCCTCTTTACTTGGACGCCAGCCGCGCCACCAGGTTCGAAATGGGTTTCAGGCGCGGTCATTTGCCTGGGTCAACCACACCTCGGGCACAATCGTCGCCTCGCGCGCGAGCATCATCTCGATCAGCCTTGGTTGCGCAAGTTCTGTATCAACCCTAACACGTGTAATTTGTTCGGATTTCTGGTTCGGCATAATGATCGGGGCAAGTGTTATTCACGTTGAGCCCACAAAAGGTCAACGCAAAGCAGGGGTAATTCGTCTCGTAACAAATCTGCTTGCCGCAGGGGTGCAATGGCGGCCGATAGCCGATGCAACTGCTGGCTATCGTTCTGGGCTTGGCCATACTCTTCATCATACAGTATATCGCCAATCGTCTCATGGTGCTTTCACCCGAACGGCTCCTTAAGGCCGCGACTCAGGTTCAGTCCTGCAATAATCTGTATGGTCGTCAGCTGCTGGACCTCAACCGACTGAGTGCTCACAGTTGGGCCGAGACTATCGATTACGCCAGGATAGTCGAAGACTGGAAGCAGGCGACGGTGAAAATTCTCAGAAAGTTCGATTTCCTTCACCACGCGCAGGAGAATAACGATTTCCGTTTACCCATGCTTCTTCTGGGACAAAAGCTCAAAGTAGAGAACACCGAAATACCCGATAAGTTTGTATTTCGCATTTTTGATAGTGTGTTGCAGCAGATTGCCAAAACAACCGGACAGAGCAACAGTCAGCTGTTGAAAAGAATGGGCGAGCAGTTGGAGCCAAATTCCCCCCTCGCGGCAAGATTTTGGGAATTACGCATATTCCTGCTGGGTTCAGGGCGTTCGGAGATCCCTGCACCGACTAACCCGGGCCATGGCAAATTTGCACTGCTGTCAGCCCTGCACATGTCCTTCGGGACAAACAGCAGATCTCGGCTGCTAAGGGCAAAGTGGAACACGCCGCGCATCATTCTCGAAACGATGGTCTACGCTGCTTTTCAGTTTATCCTCTACCTGATGGTGTTTTCCCCTGATGTAGGGCACCGCAAGCAAATTGTAATCGTCGCCGGCCAGACCATGGAGTTGGGGTTTCTGCAACTGATCATGGTCGTCATGGTGCTTATTGCATTTGCTACACTTTGGTTCCTGCTGCGCTTCAGACGTTATGTGCATGCGAGAAAATTCCATGCTGTCATCGAAGCGTTGCTTAAAGCTGGCGTTATTGGTAGCGATGACCTTCGTGCATACGGAAGTCTGGTACTCGGCCTTCGGGCTGACGATGGTTATCCCTGGGTGAGAAACGTATGAACAGACTGTGCTGAATATTGCGCGCGATCACCTTTCCGTCGCGCCTCTTGCAGACTCCGTATCTCTTATTTGATCGCTCTGCGCCTCAGCACTCCCGCCGATCTCGCAGCTGCCGGCCTGTGTATTCTGCGGCGGTGACGATGGGGTATGCTGCAGCACCTTTGCCAGCGTCAGGCTAATCTGCTCGAACGGCTGGTAGCCGCGCATCAGCAGCATGAACTGGTTATCCTCTTCGAGCACTAGCGCGGGAAAACCCTTCACGCCGAGGCTGGCGCTGAAGGTGAACTGGCCCCAGGTTTCTTTGTGCGCGGTATCTGAGGCGAACACTTCGAGAAACTGCGCCTTGTCGGCGCCGTGCTGCGCCGCGATTTCGGCGAGAACTTCAGCATCGGTAATATCAGCTTTGCCGCGATAGAACTCCGCCTGTATCGCATGGTAATACGCGTACGCCGCTTCGGGATGAATCAGTTCCATGACCACCACGGCTTTCGCTGCCGGTTCGGTATCGTAGATAAAACCCTCGCTCTCGAGCACGGCCGCGTCGAACTGCTGCCCGGTCATGTGCTCGACCTCGCGCCAGTGTTTGCGCAGAATGCGCGCGCGTGCCGGCGTCATCGGTTCAGCGAGGTTGCCGGGGCGCAATCCGCCCATGACGAGGCGAATGTCGAGCTCGTGCGCATAAGCAGCACGCAGTTGATCGAACACGGGTGCAAAGCCGTAGCACCACGAGCACATCGGGTCGGCGAAGTAGTACAGGCGCTGCGGCAACATCGGCAAAAAACTTTGCCCGGTCTACAGCGTGTCACGCAATATAAGGCATTACCAATCCGGGCTTAGCCCGGATTGGTAATGCAAATCTCTGTAGCGATCGCTACAATGGTTTTTCGTTGCCCCCGCCATTTGGCTTTCGTTTCTGGCGACATGACAGCTAAGAATACAGAAGCGACCGCAGGCCGCAGCACGATGAAATACCGCCTTCCCGACGATGTGATGGAATACCGCGCGCTGGTATACGATTTCGCCGAGCGCGAAATTCGGCCGTCGGCAGAAAAACGCGACCTCGAAGGCACCTGGGACCCCGCGCTGTGGCAGAAGATGGCGGGCATTGGTCTGCTCGGCCTCTCGGTACCAGAGGAATACGGCGGCAGCGGCGCTTCATGCCTCATGACCTCGGTGGCGCACGAGGCGTTTGCCGAAGGTTCGGCCGACGGCGGGTTGACACTCGCACTCGGGGCTCACGCGATTATCGGTACGATGCCAATTGCTCTATTGGGCACGAAAGAACAGAAAGAGAAATATTTACCAAAGCTCGCCTCGGGCGAGTGGACTGCGGGCCTGGGCCTTACCGAGCCGAGCTCGGGTTCTGACGCTGCCGGCAGCATGCAGACACGTGCCGTGCGCAAGGGCGACCGTTATATCATCAACGGTAGCAAGATGTTCATCACTAACGGCCCCATCGGTGATGTCTTTGTCTGCATGGCGGTGACCGACAAGAAGAAGGGAGCGTTCGGTGTTTCAGTCTTTATTGTCGAAAAGACGTTCAAGGGCTTTTCTGTTGGCAAAAAACTCAACAAGATGGGCATGAAGACCTCGACGACGAGCGAACTCATCTTTGAAGATATGGAAGTTCCCGCTGAAAATATGATCAGCGAAGAGAACTCGGGCTTTCTGCGCGTCGGCCGCGCGACGCTCGAGTGGGAACGCACGGTACTTGTTGCCGCAGGTTTGGGTTCGATGAACAGCCTCATCAAGGCGGGCACGCTCTATGCAAAGCAGCGCGAGCAGTTTGGCGAACCGATCATCCGTTTCCAGGCGATCCAGGATAAAATTGCCCGCACCCGCTATAAGCTCGATGCCGCGCGCCTTTTGATCTACCAGAGTGCGATGAAAAAAGACCGTGGGCTGCCTGCGCCGATCGAATCGTCAATCGCCAAACTTTACACTACAGAAAGTAACGTCGAGGCGGCATACGACATCGGCCAGATCTTCGGCGGCTACTGCTTTATCCACGAATACCCGGTTGAGCGCGCGTACCGCGACACACGACTGTCAACGCTCGGCGCGGGTACGTCAGAGGTTATGCGCTCTATCATTTCAGCGAACATGAAAGAGCTGTGGATCGATTCTGACCTCGAAGGCGACGAAAAAGAAGCCTTCAACAAGTTTCGCGAATTCTGCCAGAAAGAGATCGCACCGCACACGGCAGAGCTCGACAAAAAAGGCGAGGTGCCGCGTTCGCACTTTGAAAAACTGTACCAGGTCGGTTATACCACCGCGATGCATGAAGAAGCATATGGCGGCAGCAACAGCAGCTACTACTACGCGACACACCTGCAGGAAGCGCTCGCCGAAGCCTGCGGTTCGACCTTTTTCTCTGTGGGAGCTTCGGTTGGTCTCTTTGGACTGCCACTGCGCGAGCACGGCACCGAGGCGCAGAAACAAAAATACCTCCCCGATATCATAAAAGGTAAAAAGGTGGGAGCCTTGGGCGTGACCGAACCGGGCGCTGGATCGGATGTTTCTAACATACAGACCAAAGCTGTCGTCAAAAACGGCAAATACTACATCAGCGGTTCTAAAACCTATATCACCAACGCTCCCATCTGCGACTACGTGCATGTGCTGGCAGTCGCCGAGAAGGATGGCAAGAAGATTGGCCAGACCGTCTTCATAGTCGATGCCCAAGCAAAAGGTGTCTCGCGCGGCAAACCGATGGACAAGCTGGGCCTAAAAGGTTCACCGACGGGCGAACTTTTCTTCGACGAGGTTGAAGCAAGCGAATCGGATATTTTGGGCAGGGCGGGGCGTGGCTTCGCGATCATCATGTCGGCGTTCAACCGCGAGCGCCTGGCGCTCGCTGCGTATTCGGTCGGCGTGATGGCAGCGGCGATCAACCATTGCCGCAAGTACGCGAAAGAGCGCAAGGCGTTCGGCAAGCCAATCATCAAGCACCAGGCCGTAGCATTCATGATCTCTGACATGATCACCAAGTACGAGGCCGCACGGCAGGTACTGCATGAGACAGCCTGGATGCTCGATGAAGCGGGTGATGCATCGCACATTGAACACAACGGTGAGCGCGTCGAACTGGCTGCACGCACAGCATCTCTGAAGCTCATGGCATCGACCTATGCCCGCGAAGTCACCAACCTGGCGGTACAGGTCTTTGGCGGCGCGGGTTACATAGAAGATTACCCGGTTGCCCGGCTCTATCGCGATATAAAACTGGCCGAAATCGGCGGTGGAACTTCAGAAATCATGAAATCCATCGTCGCGCGTTCAGAATCCAAAAAAGTATAGAAGAAGGTACAGATTGAAGACCCCCGAAGAGAAACTTTCCCGCTGGCGCAAGCAGTTGCTTGCGGGGCAAATTAAACTCGTTGGGGCCGTCTACCGGACACCGGGCAAGATTTTACTCGGTGTGCTCGCTGTTTCCATTGTCGCGAGCTTCTTCACCGTAAAGCTTTTCCAGGACGTGCGCACCGACTTTGCGACGCTGCTGCCCGAAAACGACCGCAGCGTCGTGCATGTCAAAGAAGCGACTGAACGCACCGGCGGTGTCGGCAATATTTTTGTTTCGATCTATTCTCCCGATTTTGAGGCGAATAAGAAATTTGCGCAGGCGTATGCGGCTTTGCTCGAAAAATACCCGAAGGATCTCGTCAAGTTCTTTGATTACAACACGCGCGATACCGAGCAGTTTTTCAAAGACCGGCTCTTCTACTACCTGGGTACCGAAGAGCTGAAAGAGCTGCGCAGTACGCTGCGCAAACGCCTCGAAAAGACGCGGCTGAGCGCCTTCGGCATGGACCTCGAAGAGAGTAACCCCGATGCGCAGCTCAAGAAGGTATTGAAGAAGATCTTCGACAAGTACAAGGGTGAAAACCCGTTTGGCTTCAATAAAGAGGGCTACTTCACGGACAAGAC
Organism: Turneriella sp.; assembly: GCA_046346875.1. Classification (GTDB taxonomy): domain Bacteria; phylum Spirochaetota; class Leptospiria; order Turneriellales; family Turneriellaceae; genus Turneriella. Next base: position 180,423 of record JAXMHG010000005.1, read on the forward strand.
CGGTGAGAACGTGGCGATGATTATTCGGCCAACGGGCGATGCCGCGGACCAGAAATTTTCCGAGGCAGTCGTCAGCCGGCTGCAGGCAGACATTGCCAAACTCGACCCTAAAAAGTTCCACCCACAGATGGAAGTTGGGCTCGCGGGCACATACGTTGCCCTGCTGCAGAATTTTGCGAGTATCATCCAGGATACCGTCGAAACAGCTGCACTCACCATTTTTCTTGTTCTGGGCTCTATCTATCTTTACTACCGCTCTCTGCGCATGGTGCTCATGCTCTGTGCAGGAGTACTGGTAGGTATTCTGCTGACCTTTGCGGTCACCTATTTCCGTATTGGTTACCTGAACCAGCAGACAGCCTTCCTGGCTTCCATCATTGTCGGTAACGGCATCAATTTTGGCCTTATACTCATGGCCCGCTACCTGGAAGAACGCGGCCACGGCACTTCGTTCCGGCGCTCTTATAACCGGGCGATCTTCTATACTATTTCAGCCACGTTCATGGCCGCTTTCGCTACTTCGATTTCGTATTCAATACTGTCGGTAACGACCTTCCGCGGTTTTTCACAGTTTGGTTTTATTGGCGGCATCGGCATGGTTCTCTGCTGGGCTGCGCTCACGCTGATTATTCCCTGCTTTTTGGTGCTATTCGAGCGCTGGCGGCCGCAGAAAGTCTCGAAGATACACAAGTTCATCCAGAGAGACAATGCGCGCAAGCTGGCACAGGTGATTCACCGCAACCGCAAACCGCTTACATGGATTCTCTATGTACTCGTACCGATTGCCATCGCCGGTACCATCATCTATGCCAGCAAAGACCGGTTTGAATACAGCCTCAAAAAACTATCGATCAAGGTATCTGAGGGCCCGGGTAGCGAGCAGTATTTCATGCGCCGCGTCGATACAATCCTGGGCAATGGGTCGAACGCCTCGATGCTGATTGCGCACGACCGTGAAGACGCACACCGCACGGCACAGGCGCTCGAGAAAAAAATTGCCGATGCAAAAGCTGCAGGCAAGCCGCTCTTCATCAGCTCGGTGCGCTGGCTTGACCAGTTCTATCCACAGGACCAGCAGGAGAAGCTGGCTGTCATAAAAGATCTGCGCCGGCTTTTCCTCCCCAAATATCTTTCGATGCTTTCACCGCAGGAGCGCGAATGGGGTCAGGTGGCGCTCAAGGCGCTGAAGGCCGAGCCGTTTAAAACCGAAGAATTGCCCGAGATGGTGCTGCGCCTTTTCCGCGAGGTCGACGGTAAGATCGGTCGTGTGGTGTTTGTCGCCGCCAGCCAGGACGCAGTGTTGTCGAACATTCTCGATATCATACAGATCGGTAAAGAAATTGGCAGCAGCGTGACGCTGGCACCGGGTAAAACACTCGAAAAGGGTCAGGTGCTGTTTGCGAGCGAATCAATGATCTTCATCGATATCCTGGCTAATGTTTCGTCTGAGGGCCCCATTGTGACGCTCATCTGCTTTCTGGCGGTGGGTGGATTGATCTGGTCGGGATTTCGTAAGCTGAAGGAATTTCTGATCGTGTACACATTCCTTTCGCTGGGGATGTTCGCTTTCATCGCGACGCTGCAGTTTTTTGAAGTGAAACTCAACTTTTTCAACTTTATCACCATACCCATTACCATCGGTATCGGCGTCGATTACGCTATCAATATCTACTACCGGTACAAGGCAGATCACGAACGCTCAATCACCGATGCAGTTGCGAGCACGGGTTCCGCAGTATTTCTCTGTTCGTGGACAACGATCATCGGCTACGGAACCATGCTCTGGGCCAAGAACCAGGCGATGGCGTCGTTTGGCCTGATGGCCGTGATCGGTGAGGTAAGCTGCCTCGCGTTCGCGATGGTGTTTATGCCGGCATGGCTCGGTATGCGCGAAGACAGACGCAAACATCCCGAAACGTCGCATGCTCACAAAACGCCGCTGGTGCTGGAACATGCGTTGCCGGCGCACACGGCCCTCGAGGCAGAAGAGGTTGTGAAGCCTGCGCGCAGGGTTTCTGCCGCCGCCAGGAAGAAAGCTCCCCCTAAGAAAAAGGCTGCGATCCGCCGCAAAAAACCTTCAGCCTGAGGTACCTGATGTTTTTTACCCGAAGCAGACAGCCGCTCGATGCGCAGTTTGACGATGCTCAGTTTGAAGAGATATTCCTACATAACCGCTATCCTGGCAGTAAAACGCAGAGCGGTAATTTTGCCGATAAGGCCGAGCTGTGGGCACTGTATGACGGAGAACCTGATTACCGGGGACTCAACCTGCTGCGTAGCCTGCGTTTTTTGCGGGGAATACATACTAACTTGCGCATAGGCCCCCGTTCTGCGGCAAATACTGCGCTGCGCGGTTACTGCAGCGACAGCAATAACGAAGGTAAAAAGTCCGAAATCTGGTTCGAGGCTTATAACGGAAATATCTCCGAGGCGACGCGCACGACGATTGCGATGGCACCCTATGGGCACGCTGACAAATCGCGCGCGCTGTCACAGAAATCTTTTGTGCGCTTCATTGTTCCGCTGGCAAAGAAAAAGCCTTTGGAGAAAATTGATGCGCTGATGCTGGCATACGCGATCGCGACGTTACTCGACAAGGGCCGGTTTGCCGGTATCATCGACGCCGATCTTTTTCTGTTTGTACCACCCGCTGCAGCCCGCGCCGGTGTCTCGAACTACCATCGGGGCGACAGGCTGCTCAATACGCACCTGGTTGCAGGCTTCAACCACTTTGAGCAGAACGGCGCAGTGCGGTTTTTCACGCACGGCCTGAACAGGTTTGGCATGCCCGATGTGCTCGTCAGCGCCGGCAAAGCAGTCACGCTAAGCACTGAACACTACCAGGATGTTCTGCGTGAAATGCATGCCCGGTTTCTTGCTTACCTGACGAAGGGTCCGCGTGCTGCGCTGGAACATACGAGAGCGCTGCGCAACAGTAAATCTCTGCCAGAGCAGGTTGCCGCCATGATGGGCAAAAAGATTGTCGAGCTCGCCGCCGGCGGGCGGTAATATCGCTGTCTCAGGGATACACGGGCAGACCCGCCAGGTACAGGTTGTATTGGCGTTCAATCGCTTCTTTCATAAACAGCGCTCCCCGGCCTGAAAATGCTGTCTTCTGCGAGAGAAGATATCCCACCGCGTTGCGCGGCCCTAACGAGACAAAATAGCCCAGTTCAGCATAGCTGTAAGTAGTGGGAGCTTTTCCTGCGAGGTCGGCAACTATCGTGCGCGCGACGTGTTGTCCTTTGCGCACGGCGGCCTGCGCGCTTTTTGCATTCAGGCCCGGCCCACTGAAGTAGCTGTTGTCGCCGGCGGCGTAGAGATTCTGGTGGGGCAATCCTTCGATACGGCCATAGACATCGCACACGACCGATGGTGTAGAGCGTACACCCGGAACAAACAGCGCGTAATCTGTCCGGTCGGTGAGCTCGTTCAGGCCGCTTTTGCTGGTGACGATACCATTTTCATAATAGAGAAATTCCGTGTTGCAGCGCACGTCAATGCCTGCATCGCTTGCGGCTTGCAGCGCAATCGCACCGAGCGAGTAGTCAAAAGAGGGTAGCAGACGGTCGCGCGCTTCGTAGAGTATCACGCGGTTACCCCGTTCGGCGAACTCGAAGGCAAATTGCACGCCGGTTGGTCCGCCGCCGACGACCGCGATATCTCTGCCTTTAAGGGTGCGCAATTCGCGCTGGCGGCTTTCATCGTCGCGCAGGTCGTCGAAGGTGATGACATTCGGCGGGCGCGCGGGTGTGTGCGAGCCCTGAGCGACAACGATGCTACCAAACGTTGCTCCCAGTGCTTTCCCGGGATCGCTCAGCAATTGCCTGACATCGACCTGTTGCTGCACGAAAGCAAAACGAAACTTGCGTGCGAGCGCTGTGAAAGGTTCTTCATACTTACTGGCTTCGTCGCCGCGCGCCAGTTTATGCCACTGCGTAATTTTCTGGTGGGCCGGGCGGGGATCAAACAGTGTGACTTTACCGGGAAACCCGAGTGCCTGCAATTCGATGGCAGTAGCAATGCCAGCGTACCCCCCACCGATAATAGCACACGATGTGCTTGAGGCCGTCGCGGTCATGGATGACCTCTGTGCGACGGACCAATGGCACAGGAGGTGCCTTGTTCTGCTACGGCCACAGGCACCTGCGTGGCAAAAGGCTGCCGTGGCAAAAAATCACATCGCCGCAGTGCGGCGGATTCTCAGGACGGGAAGCCTTTCTTCGAGCTGCTTGTTACGCTCTGCGTAGAACTCGGCGCGGCCAGGATTCATCACAGCGAATGCTTCGTACATCGCCTGTTCGAAGTAGAGTCCTTCAGAAAGGTTACGGGCTGCGTCGCGGCTGAATGCTTCGGAGTTTTCGAAGACAATGTGCCTGGTATTGAAACGCGCAGCAGGCAAGAGCTCCGACATATTGCTGATATTGTGCACGCTCAGGCCGCCACCGACAGAAGTGATCTTGTTTTGCCGGTTGAGTCGCACGAGCGTATTGCGGGTGACGGTAAGGACTTCTTCATCGTCGACCGAAAGGTTCATACTCTTACTGAGGTCGCCGCGGCCGATAGTGACCTGGCTCAGCTGTGAGAAAGCGCTGGTCGCGATCATCGCGTCAAGGTTCTGGACGGCGAGACCTGTTTCGAGGTTGATTGCAAGGCGGGCTTCTTTGCCCGTTTCCCGCATGATGGATTTTGCCGTGTCGACAAAATTGACAAGCGAGTAGACGCTTTCGACCATCGGGGCGAGCAGCACATCGACACCAAGCGCCAGGCATTCGCGCATATCACGGCGCGCTTCGGGGCCGCCGATTTTGACGACGAGTGGCAGGCCGGCTGCCGCAGATATCTGGCGCATCACTGCGATTTCTGCGCCGTCCATATCTTCGACTTCGGTACCCGTCTTTAGCGCAATGACGCCGTGCTGCTGGTTGAGTAACCGCAGCTTTTTCTGCAGGTTTTCGACAAGTTCGGGATTATGCCGCATGTTCATTTATCGGAGCATTCTGCCCAACGCTGAAGACATAAATGGGGGTCGTGCGTTTTAAGCGAGAACCATCAGGCCGTTCTGGTCGACCCGGAATTCACGCTGTATCGCGGCGATCTTCTTTTCGCGCAGCCGGCGAGTCAGGTCAAGCGAGCCTATGTCGATATTCTCTGGCCAAAAGGCGAGCAGGGTAGAACCTGCACCGGAAAGAAAGCAGCCGTAGGCCCCGTCGCGGTACCAGTCTTCAAAAATATCAAACATGCCTGGAATCAGGTGCGCACGCTGCGAGGTGTGCATGCGGTCGTCCATCGCGCGGCGCCAGGCAGAGACGTCGGCGGCTGAGTAGGTTTCCTGCTGCAGCAGGTAAACCAGGGCGGCTACCCGCGATGTCTGGAAGACCAGATCAGCGCGCGAGACGCTTACCGGGATCAGCTGGCGTGAATCACGGGTTTCGAGTTTGAGATCGGGTATGATTCCGGCGATGCGTACAGGGGCTTTGACCGTGATGGGCAGCCGGTGGAAGGCAGGCCCTGAGGCGCCCTTTTCGGCATCGATGTTGGGGGTCTGGCCCCCGAGTGGCATGCACAGGTTCCAGCCGCCGTAGAGCGCAGCAGTCAGGTTGTCGGGGTGTGGCTCAAATTCGAGCGCGAAGTCGAGAATCTGGTCGATGCGGTAGGCCATCTGGTAATCGCGGCGGAGCGTTTCATTGGCAAGGGTCAGACCTGCCAGGATAGCAGTGCTCGAAGAACCCAGGCCGCGCGAAAACGGGACATTGACGATTATTTTGACATCCCACGCGACGGGGGTCTGGCCGGCCTTCTTGAGCAGGTAGTTGTAAGCCCTGACAAACAGGTTGTCATTTTCAACCTTGCGGGGCAGGCTGGCGGGGGCAACCACGGTCTGGTCGCCGCTCAGGAAGCTGAGTTTGATGGAGCCATCTTTGCGGTCGGCCCGGTCGCAGATGAAGTCATTGCGCAGGTCGAGCGCGATACCCCAAATATCGAAGCCGGGACCGAGGTTGGCGGTACTGGCAGGCACAGAGATACGCAGCGAGGGCGCACTAGACACCCGGTCAGAAATGGCGGTAAAAACCCCTCTACAAGTAAAAATGGCCCCCCGGGAGAGTAATCCCACAACTTCACTTTACGCTATTGCGGGCACCCCTACGGTGCACCATGTCGACATCCAATGAGATACTGATCTTTACCGCGATCAATGACAGCGAAATGGCGCAGGACCTGGTGACCAGCCTGCTTGAAGAGGGGCTGATCATCAGCGGCACACTTTTTCCCGGGACCACGCTTCTCTATAAATGGGAGAACAAGATCAACCTGGACGATGAAACAAAAATCATTATTAAAGCGAAGCGCGAAAACTACGATCGTATCGAAGAATACATGATGAAGAACCACCCATACAAAATGCCCGAGATGACCAGTGTCGATGCTTCATTTGGCAGCGAAAAATTCCGCGAATTCTGCCGTAATAAAAAGTGAGAAAGAAAAGCCTCGAATTGGTCTATTCTCCGGTCTACGACCTGACTGATTATGCGCATGTACTTTCGGCCGGAAAGTACCGGATGCTCTACGACGAGCTCAAGCATTCGCGCTGGCACTGGCACACACCGCAGCGGGCCGATGAAGCGACCCTGCGGCTTGTGCACACCGAACGTTACCTGCGTGATTTCCTTGGCGCAAAACTGACCGATAAGACCCTGCGGGCAGAGGTGCCGATTGACGAGCGGATTGTGGATGCGGTGTGTACAGCCACGCAGGGCACGGTTCTCGCCGCAGAGCTGGCGTTGAAACACGGCACTGTCTCTAACCTGAGCGGCGGCTTTCACCACGCATTCGCCGATCATGCCGAAGGCTTCTGCTTTCTCAACGATACGGCCGTGGCGATAAAGTACCTGAGGCAAACACGCCCCGGTTTGAAGGTTGCGATTATCGATCTCGATGTACACCAGGGCAATGGTACAGCGCATATTTTGCGCAAAGACGAAGACTGCTATACCTTTTCGATGCACGAGAAGGAAAACTACCCGAAAAAAGAAGAGAGCAGCCACGATGTTCACCTCGCTTCATTTCTCGGGGACGAGGAATACCTGGCAACACTCGATGAGAACCTGGCTAAACTGCGACAGCAATTTGCGCCCGACCTGATATTCTACATTGCCGGGGTTGATGTCTACAAGGACGACATGCTCGGTGGATTGCAGTTGTCTTTCGAGGGTATTGCCGAGCGCGACCGCCGTGTACGCGATTTCATGCCCGAAGTACCGCTGGTCGTGCTGCCGGCGGGCGGTTATGCCCGCAACCTGGCGCATACGGTGAAGCTGCATGCGCAGACGATTGAAATTCTGCACGGAAGGTTAAACTGATTCGGTCGTATTGCCAGTTTGCGCTATGTCTGAAAAACGTTTTGACTTCCAGGATCTCGAAGAGATCGACTTCGCGGACGAGCTGCCCGCGGCAACGCACTTTAGCGGGCGAGAAAAACTTTTTCTAGGTACGCTAAGCCGCGAAGAGTTGTGGCAGGCGCTCGAAGACAGCCATATCATCGCGGCGGTGCGCGAGCGTGGTTACTGGCCGATATCCCTGGAGACAGAATTTCTGACCGAACGCGACCACAGGTTCTACCTGCTGTTCCGCAATGAGAAAATTCTGCACATGCGGCTGCGCCTGTCTTTTTTTCGCCTGCACCGGCATCCACTCATGCCGGCCATGAAAATGCTGTTTATTGACTGGATGCAGTCGCGCCATGTACTGCGGGGTGCCACGCACACGCGCGAACTTTTCCCGGGGCATGATGTGCCCGGGCTCGGCATCTTTAGCCGTATCGATATATTTCTCCGCAATCTCGTGGTTGCTACCCACGCGTTCGGCGGTTTCAACATACCCGAATATTTCCACGACGCGTTATTATTTCACCGGGCCTTCCGGTTTTATGATCCCGCGCGCGAGGCATTTTTCCGCGCATTGATGCGCGACCTCAGGCCCCATGGCGCACGTGAAATCTCGCGCGCGCTGAGCGAAGGCCGCATTCGCAACCGGAAAAACGAGGTGCAGGAATGGCACGGCGCCGAGATGCTGATATTCACGCACAAGCCTTACGCCGAAAGTATTTTTGACAAGCGCTACGATCGCGAAGTCGAGCGAAAGATGCGCGAGTTCAGCTTCAGCCTCGCGAAAGCCTGAAGTTCCTCAGCATTTCGGCAGTTATTTTGCCTTCGTAGTAGGCCTTGCCCACGATGGCGCCATAAAGTTTCATTGTTGCGAGTTTTTTCAGGTCATCCATCGAGCTGACACCGCCCGATGCGATAATACGTGACTGCGGAAATTTCGCCAGCAGGCGATCGTACATTTCGTAGTCAGGGCCGGCCATCATGCCGTCCTTTTTAATCTGCGTTACCAAAAAATTCTGCACGCCTTCTTTGATGAGGCCGGCAATAAAATCATCGAGCTCGACACCAGAGTCCTTGAGCCAGCCCGAGTGTTTTACCTGTGTGCCCCAGGCGTCGACCGTCATGAGCAGCGACCCCGCAAATTCTGCGAGAATGGCATCAAACGCCGGACGATCGACAAAGGGGAGCGAACCCACCATGACAAAGTCTTTGCCAGCTTCAAAACCGTTGTCGTAGTAATAACGAAAATCCGTTGCGCTGCGAATGCCACCGCCAGCCTCGCACGGAATATTCACCGCGCGCCGTATTTCGGTGAAGAGCCTGCCCTCGCAGATTTTGCCCTCTTTTGAACCGCGCAGGTCCACCAGGTGTAGTCGTTCGGCACCGTGGTCAGCCAGGTACCATGCAAGATCTTTGGGCTTTTCGTGGTAGATGGTAACGGCGTTGTAATCACCCTGTTTGAGACGTACGACTTTGCCGTCGAGAATATCCAGCGCGGGAATCAGTTTCATAGAAGCTCGATAAAGTTACGCAGCAGCGCAAGGCCCGGCGTATGAGATTTTTCCGGGTGGAACTGGGCAGCGAACAGGTTTTCGTGTTCGATCACCGAGGTGAATACCTGACCGTAGCTGGTCGTGGCGGTCGCATATTTGTGACGACCGGAAAATGCATAACTATGCACGTAATAAAACATGCTGTGCGGAGCTATGCCTTTACCGAGCCGGCTTTCGGGCGAAAACTCTGTCGTGGTCCAGCCCATATGGGGAATCACCGGCGCCTGTGTATTTTTTTCTAACCGGGTAATGTGCCCTGGCAGGAAACCGAGGCCGTTTGCAAGAGCAAACTCGGTTGAGCTTTCGAACAGCAACTGGAAGCCGATGCAGATACCAAAGATAATCTTCTTCTTCTCGCGCGCGTTGTAGATGGGTTCAACGAGGTTACGCGTATTGAGCTCTTCCATCGCGCGGGCAAAAGCACCATCACCCGGCAGCAGGAGCACATCAGCAGCCTCTGCCTCTTTCGGGTCCGAAGACACGGTGACGCTTTGCCCCAGGTGCTCAAACGCCTTCTGCAGAGAGCGTATATTCCCCATGCCGAAATCCAACAGGATTATGCGTGCTTTCTTGCTCATAGGGTAGCCTGAGGCGCAGCCTCAGGCTACCCTATGAGACTCCCCTTCGTTGAAGGAACTTCATTCGCCCGCCGCGCGTCGATCGCTACCGCCTGGCGCAGCGCGAAGCCCAGCGCCTTGAAAATAGACTCGTGAATATGGTGCCGGTTATCGCCGTAGTGAACCTGCACATGCAGGTTCATCGCTCCGTATATGGAGAGCTTGTGCAGGAACTCGAGCGTAAGCTCCGAATCATAGATGCCAAATTTACCCATCGGCTTTAGGGATTCGCCGCGGTAGACGAAGTAGGGGCGCCCGGAAAGATCGATGGTAACCGTGGTTAAAACTTCATCCATGGGCAGCGTGAACGAACCGTAACGGAAGATGCCGGTCTTGTTGCCGAGCGCCTGCACGAGCGCCTGGCCAAAGACGATAGCCGTATCTTCCACGGAATGGTGGCAATCGATGCCAATATCGCCCTTGAGGTCGAGCTCAAGGTCAAACATGCTGTATTTTACGATGTGGCCCAGCATGTGTTCAAAGAATGGAATCGGGTTATTGCCTGACATGCGGGCGTTGCCGTCCAGATTCAGGGAAAGCGCAATCTGGGTTTCGCTGGTCTTGCGTTCAATTTTTGCAGTGCGTGCCACGGTGATAGGCCGATAGAATCCCGATCAAAAACAGGCCGTCAATCCTTGCGCTGCTGAGGGTGCAATAAACGCTTTTCGATGCGAGAGGCTTTTGGTCCGCGTTCTGTGAGGTTTCTATGTCACTGACATCCTTTTTTCGTTTTTTATCCCCCAAGGACCAGACTTTCGGACCGCTTTTTAATGAAGATACGGCGAACCTGGTACAGATGGGAAAATCCCTGAACGCCATGGTTCGGGCGCGCAAACAGAAAGACCGCGACCAGTTGAGCGAAGAGATTGACCGCCTCGAAAGCCAGGGTGACGAAATCACTCACCAGATTTTTGTCGCATTGGGAAAAACGTTCATTACCCCGTTCGACCGGGAAGACGTTCACGCCCTGGCAGCATCGCTGGACGACATAGCCGATTATATGCAGGGTGCGGCCGCCCGAGCGCGCCTTTACAATATCGTTTCGTTCCCCCCGGCGATCGTTGACCTGGTAGAGATTCTGCAGCAGGGCATCGACGAGGTGGTCGTGGCCGTCTCGCTGGTGATGACCCTGAAAGACCGGCAAAAAATCCGCGAGGCGCTGGTGAAGATTCATAGTCTCGAGAATGAGGCAGATCGTATCTTCAACCGCGCGATAGAAGAGTTGTTCCGTAAGGAAAAAAATGCGATCCAGCTGATCAAGATGAAAGAACTGCTGGCGACCATTGAGACCGCGACTGATCGCTGCGAAGATGTCGCCAACGTGATAGAAAGCATCGTTATCAAGTACTCATGATCGTCGACCTGTTCGTTGTTGTCGTTGCGCTGGCGCTGCTCTTTGATTTTATCAATGGTTTCCACGACGCCGCCAACTCGATTGCCACGATTGTTTCCACGAGAGTCTTGTCCCCCGTACAGGCGGTCTTATGGGCGGGATTTTTCAACTTTTTGGCATTCTATATCTTTAAGCTTCATGTAGCCGATACAGTTGCGAAGACAGTAGACACGAGCGCGATCACCATGTACGTAATCATGGCTGGCCTGCTCGCAGCGATAACCTGGAACCTGATAACGTGGTATTTTGGCATTCCTTCCAGTTCGTCTCATACGCTGATTGGCGGTTTTGCCGGCGGTGCCATCGCGCACGGTGGTTTTGGACTCGTAAAGATGAAGACCATCTGGCCGATTCTGGCATTCATCTTTCTTGCGCCCTTTATCGGCATGGTCGTATCGTATTTCAATTCGATCATCCTGCTGCATATCTGCAAGCGCTCGCATCCGCAGCACGCCGACAAGTGGTTCAGGCGTCTGCAGCTGGTTTCTTCGGCGGCATTTTCCCTCGGGCACGGCGGTAACGATGCGCAGAAGGTAATGGGTATCATTGGTGCAGCGATGATCGTGACGAAGAAAATCCCCAACATGTCGCAACTGCCGTACTGGGTGGTGATTTCGTGTTATGCTGCGATTGGCGCCGGTACGTTGTTCGGCGGCTGGCGCATTGTGAAAACGATGGGCTCAAAGATCACGAAGCTGACGTCTTTTGAGGGAGTAGCATCGGAGGCTGCCGGCGCCGCAACCCTGTTTTCTACCGGCGCACTGGGAATTCCTGTCAGTACGACGCACACGATTACAGGCAGTATTATCGGTGTAGGGCTGGCAAAGCGAATCAGCGCCGTGCGCTGGGGTATTACCGTGAAATTGTTCTGGGCCTGGATTATTACGATTCCTATTAGCGCACTGTTTGCGGTCGCGTTCTACCATGTAATCCACGCTTTTGTCTGATAGATGCTCAAGTCGCTCGAACAGATTTACGGGACGCGACGGAGCACCTCAAAGTACGATGGGTACGTATGCACTTTCGACCTCGACAAGACATACCTCGACACCCGGTTTGAGTCGCTGCGCAAGCTTGTGCGCATACCCTTTGAAAAGGCTGAAGAAAAGAAGAATATTCCCGGGGTCGCTGCCGTGGTGCGCGAGCTACGGCGGGGCCGGGATGAGACGCATCCGCCTGTGCCGATCTATTTTATTTCCGGTTCGCCCGAAGGCATGCACAAGGTCGTGGCGGAAAAGCTGAAACTAGATGGAGTTACCTTCGACGGCATCCTGTTCAAAAACTGGCGAGCCGCTGTGAAGAAGCTGCAGTTCAAGAAAATAATTGATAAAATTGGCTTCAAGCTCGCCGCCCTTATCTATGCGCGCAGCGTCTTTCCCCTCAAGGCGCAGGAACTATTGTTTGGCGATGATTCAGAGTATGACGCCACCATTTATGCGCTCTACGCAGACATCGTCTCCGGGGCGCTTGAAGATTTTGAAGTACTGACCATTCTGAAAAAGTGGGAAGTGGCAGAAGACGAACGCGAGCTGATTGCGCAGAACCTGAAGCGGCTGCGTGAAAGCGGGTATAAGCCGCGCGACGCTGTGGCCCGTATTTTTATCCACCTGGAGCAGCAAACGCCGGCCCATTACCACACGACGCTGTCGGACAAGGTGGTACCGACGCAGAACTATTTTCAGACCGCTGTGATTCTCTACAAGATGGACGCTATCACCAGGGCTGGGTTGTTTCGCGTGATTTCGGACATGATCCGGAACTACCGCTTTGGGGTGACGGAATTTACGGCTTCGACCGAAGACCTGCTGCGCCGCTCTCTGATCGACAAGGGCGAGGCGCGTAAGCTGCTCAAGATTGTATACAAGGGAAATCCCCTGGCATTGCCGCGCCGCATCATCTCAGATCTACGCAGCGATTTTGTGCGGACAATCGACACATTCAGCAGCATTCCTGATACGATTATGCCCCCCATGCGTCGCGAAAGCGACCGGCACCTGACGCTCGTCGAGCGTTACCTGAGATTTGAACCGAAACGGCACGTATAACGATAGCCTGCATTACCGTTTGACGAATTCAGGGCCGGCTTTAGGCCTGTCGCACTATGAAAATACGGATAATCGCGCTGGCGATGCTGGCTTCTATCTATGCCTGCTCGCCAAAAAATGGCGCAGATGCGCACCTGAAGGCCGACAAAATTGTCTACCAGCAGGATGGTAAGGACTTTGAAGGATTCCTGGCTCTTCCCAAAAAAGCGGACAAGAAGCTGCCTGCAGTCCTTCTCATTCACGACTGGACCGGGCTGGATGATTACGAACAAATGCGGGCGAAAATGCTGGCCGAAAACGGTTACGTCGCTCTGGCGATGGATATGTATGGAAAAGGTATCCGCGCAGCGAACCACAAGGAAGCGGGGGAGCTTAGCGGTACTTACGGTAAAGACCGCAAGTTGCTCAGGTCGCGCGTTGCCACGGCACTACAGGTGTTGAAAGCACGTCCCGAAGTTGATCCTGCACGCATTGCCGTGGTGGGTTACTGTTTTGGTGGCATGGCCGCGATCGAAGCTGCACTCATGGGCGCTGACATCAGGGGCGTGGTTACTTTCCATGCGGCGCTATCGTTCCCGACGCTGATTGCAGATGCGAAGAATGTCAAGGTGCCGGTGCTTATTCATCATGGTAGTGCAGACAAGTTTGTGCCTGAAAAAGATGTTAAAGCGCTGAAATCAGCATTCGATAAGGCTGCAGTTAAGTACGAACTAGTCGTCCACGAGGGAGCAACTCACGGCTTCACCCTGAAATCCAACATTGGTCACGAAGAGCATTTCGGCATGAAGTACGATGCTAAGGCAGATCTTGCTTCATGGGCAAGCATGTTGTCTTTCCTGAGAGAAAATCTCAAGTAACAAAAAAAGGGCGGCACGTGCCGCCCTTTTTCAAAACCGCGGTTAAGCCGCCTTTCAGCGTTACGGTTTCTCGAGAATCAGAGCTCCGCCGACGCCACCGCCAGCGCAGATCGAACCCATAGCGTAGTTAGCGCCTGCTTCGATGTCCAGTAGCTGGTTGATCAGCACGCGTATACCGGTTGCACCCAGTGGGTGGCCGATAGCGAGTGTACCACCGTTCGGGTTAACGTCGCCTTTTTCCAGGCGTGAAACCAGGTCATACTTGAACTCATCACGTGCAACGACCATTGAACCAAGAGCGGTTGCTGCAAACGCTTCGTGAATTTCGTATTTGCTGATGTCTTCCCACTTCAGGCCGGTGTTTTCGAGAGCCTGCTTCATGGCGTAAGCAATGCCGAGGCCCATGATTGCAGGATCAACCCCTGCATAACCCCAGCCTTTGACTTTTGCCAGGATTGGCAAACCAAGTTCTTTTGCCTTTGACTCAGTGGTCATGACAACTGCACCTGCCCCATCTGATTGCGGGCACGCATTGAAGAGCGTTACAACCGGTTTCGCAGTTTCTTCGTACTTCTTGCCGATCCACTTTTCGAACCTGTCATAGAGGCCCTTGAGGCCGCCAGGCATTTTCTCGTAGATTACAGGCGATTTCGCGAAGCGCTCTGGCTTTTCTATAAAGCCGGTTTTGCCCATGACGAATTCATCTTTCTCGAGCACTTCGTCTGGCTTCTCACCGTATTTTACCGGCAGCAGGTATTTGTCGTACTTGCCTGCTGTCAGTGCGTCGTAGGCTTTTTTATATGAGCCGTGCGCGTATTTGTCGAGATCTTCCCGGGTCAGATTGAGCTTCTGTGCAACTATTTCTGCCGTTGCGAACATCATCGCATCCCGTATTGGGTCGTTCAGTCCTTCTGCCACGCCGTCGATCAGCTGGATGTCAGTCATGTTCGGGACTTCTGCCCAGTTTGCTTTCAGTTTTTCAACAGTCGCGGTCTTGCTGTTGCGCTTCACGTTATCGAGGTAGATGGGGAAGTTTGACATTGACTCTTCGCCGATGACTACAACCACGTCGTTTTCACCCATGATGATACGACGCGCTGCTTCGAATACCGCTTCATAGCCTGAAACGCAGTTGTTGGCAACGGTCACCGCGCTCGCGTTCAGAGGAAGGTCATTCTTTACCGAGATCACGCGGGCCGCGTTAGGGGCCTTCGATGACTGGCCAATCTCGCCTGCGACGACACCGTCGATCTTGCTCTTATCGAGTTTGGTACGCTTGAGCAGCTCGTCCACTACCATCGAACCAAGTTCGAAAGCGTGTTTGCCCGAGAGGCTTGAGCCTGCCTGGCCGACTGGAGTTCTGATTGCTCCCGCGATAACGATGCGATCGCCGTCGCGGTCAAATTTTACTTTATTCGCCATGTTTTCTCCTTAAATAATCTGGCTGCCGGTTTTACCGGCAGCCCTTCACATCACTTACCGAGAGCTGCCTTGAGCTCGTCTTTGAGGGTTGGCATCACGTTGAAAAGATCATCGACCACGCCGTAGGTCGAAACCTTAAAGATCGGAGCATCCGGATCTTTGTTGATCGCCACGATGTATTTCGATGAGCCCATACCAGCCATGTGCTGGATTGCGCCTGAAATACCTACTGCGATGTACAGGTTTGGGGAGACTGTCTGACCAGTTTGTCCGATCTGCAGGGTATGGTCGCACCAGCCAGCGTCGACCACCGCGCGGGTCGCGCCAACACCTGCGCCGAGGATATCAGCGAGTTGCTCGATCAGCGGGAAGTTTTCTGGACCCTTGATACCGCGGCCACCTGATACAACGATATCCGCTTCGGTCAGTGAAACGCGCGTACCGCCTTTGGCTTCAAACTTCACCTGTTTCGCTTTGGATGCGCCGGCATCGACGGTGATATTTTCTACCGCGCCTGCACCCGCTGCTTCAGCGATCGGATGTGCATTGGGGCGAATAGTCACAACCTGTGGGGATGCTTTTACTTTGAGGCTGACGAATGCTTTACCTGAATAGACCGGCTTGCGGATCTTCACGCGGTCGCCGTCCATCGCGATCTCCGTTGCATCAGAAATCACGCCTGTGTTCAGCAGGGTTGCGATGCGCGAAGAGATGTCGCGGCCTATCCACGAGTGGGGAAGGATTACGATTTCGTAACCTTTGCTCTTCACCAGGTCAGCAATTGCTTTTGCATATGCTTCGCCGTTGTAGGTAGCGCTTTCACCAACGTATACAGTGTCGGCGCCGTGTTTCGCCACTTCAGCTGCACCAGCTGCAGCGCCTGAACCGATCAGGACTGTTGAAACCGAACCACCGAGCTTTTTGCCAACGCTGGTTGTCTCGCGGGATGCCTTTTTCAGAACTCCGCCGGCGATTTCGCCGACTGCCAGAATCTTTGCCATAGTATTCTCCTTTCTCCTTAAAGCTTAAACAGCTTTGATCTCTTCGCGCAGCGCTTTTACGAGCGCCTTGGCTTTCTCAGCGGCGTCAGCGCCGTCGATAGTGCGGCCCGCCGGGCGTGCCGGAGGTGGTTCGAAACCGATAACTTCGATTTTAGTCTCTGCCGCAATGTTTGCAGTCTTGCTTTCGATTGGCTTTTTCTTTGATGCCATGATACCCTTGAGAGATGGGTAGCGCGGTTCGTTGAGACCTGCGTTTGCTGTGATGACGACCGGGAGAGCAGCTTCATAGACAGCTTCGCCGCCGTCGGCTTCGCATTCGATGACCGCTTTGTCGCCTGAGATTTCTACTTTTTTCGCGAACGAAACGCAGCCCCAGCCTTTGAGCGTTGCCAGGATAAGCGGCACTTGTCCGTTGTCAGAGTCAGAACCCTGGCGGCCGGCGAGAACAACTTTGTAGTCTGCGCCTTCTATCGCGCCGGCAATAGCTTTCGCGATGCCGAAGCTGTCGAGCATCTGGTATCCATCGACTTTCACGTGGATTGCTGTGTCTGCGCCCATCGCAAAAGCCGAGCGGAGTGCGTTCTGTACCGAGTCATCGCCGACAGCCAGCGCTGTAACGGTTCCACCCGATTTTTCTTTCATACGAATCGCTTCTTCAAGTGCAATCTCGTCGTAAGGTGAGATTGTCCATTTGATTCCCGCCTCAGAGATTTTTCCGGCGGCTACGTTAATTTTTGCCTCGGTGTCAGGCACTTGTTTGATCAAAACCAGTGTGTTCATCCGTTACTCCTTAAAAAACTTATTTGAAAAGTGAAAGGTTCTTTGCAGCCCCTCACGATTCAATACTTGCCAGGACTTTGTCCAGGCTTCGAATCGACCGGCGGATGTTGCGCAGGTTCAGGGAGTAGTGTACTTCCTTCCCCTGTTTCTCCGACCGTACTACTTTGGCTTCGCGCAGCACATGCAGGTGGTGCGATACCGTCGGGCGACCCACGTTAAAGAAAGCCGCCAAATCGTTCACGCACAGACTGCCGTGTTTACCGAGCAAAACGATGATCCCCTGCCGGGTTTCATCGGACAGCGCCCTCAAGACCTCAGTCTTGAAGAGGTAGATGTTTTCTGCAGAAACGGATTTGCGCCTGCGTCCCGAAGGTGAAAGCGCTTTCTCGTACTGCATTGCATTCTGCCCGGTCTTCTGCCCGAAAGCCGCTTTTGAAGCCGGGAAAATGGCTATTAACCCACCCGGCAGCCAGCTGCGGCCTCCAAACGCGTCGAAATTCATCGACGCGTTGTCACTTTGCCTAAGTCGAACAGGGCGAAAAGAAAAAACGCAGCCTAGTGTCGGGCCTGATCGGTATGGACCCGGTAATTGCCGTTTTCATGTAATATATGGCCTTCTCGCAAGAGCCTGCTGAATGCACGGCTCAGGCTTTCGGGGCAGGTATTGAGGGCAGCAGCAAGTTCATGCTTGCGCAGGGGCAACCTGACCGGCGTCAATCTTGCCCCGAGTTTTTCGAGGTAGTCGTATAGCCGGGCGGGTACGCTCTTCAGTGAGACGGCAGAGGTTTGCTCTACAAGATCCTTGAGGGTCCGGCACAATTGCTCGTTGAAGGTGAGCAGGTGCTCAGGGTGCTGCCGCATAAACGCGTGAAAATCTGACTCGGACCAGAAATAGAGCTCTGCATCGCTGATTGCCTTCAAAGTAGCGACATAGTGTTTTACTGTATTGCGCTCAAACAGTGGCGGCAGGCCGGCGACTTCGCCCGCAGCGTAGATCTTGAGTACGCATTCGTTGCCGGTATGATCGAGTCGGAACCATTTCAGTGTTCCGCGACTCAGAAAATAGACGCCTTTGTAGCGCTGTCCCTCAAAGAATATCACTCCGCCTTTGTTTACCGGCAGCCTTTGGCCCTGGCTTCTGAACAAAGCTGAGATATCCGCTGCCTGCCTGGCTTGTGTAAGGGGCATAGCTTTTGGCTCAGACACGGTGCAATAGTACGGGTATGGATGAAAGGAAAAGCAAATTTCCCGGGATAACCCGGGCAGCTCGGCAGGCTGGTGGATTTCTTGCGCGGGCTGGCAGGTTCTGGAAAAACTTCCGCACCGGCTGCAGCCTTGTGCGGTTTCCGGAACCTGCTAGAATCTCACAACCGATGCCAGTGTGCCGGTAAAAAAGAGTGCCGGGGCAATCGGATCGTGAACGTACTGGCTGCTGGCGCTGAAGCTGACTCCCCAACCCTGGCGTATGTTCCATGTAAAGAGAAAGCCCGCCGAAACCGAGGGCAAAAGTACATAAATTTGGTCAAAGTCCGTCTTCACGCGCGCGGTAAATATTCCCCCTGCGGCAAAGGGAGTGATCGACCAGCGGTTGGTTCCTGTCGTGTAACCGAGCCCACCGAACGCTGAAGCTCCCAGCATGCCGGCCAGTTCGCCCTGCTGGAATGCATAATAACCTTCGAAACGGAACTGCGGCTGAAAGTACCGCCAAAGCCTGACCGAAGCATGCACGACGGGCCCGCTCATCACACCAATGCGGTTACCTGATTCGAGTATGCCTTTGGCCGCGCCGACGCCGACGTGCAGGTTAAGTATGCCGGGAAAGGGACCATCATCTTTTAGCAGGGCGGTTTTGCTCCCCACCTCGGTCTGCGCTTTCTGAAGAGCTTTTTGTTTTTCTTCTGTTGTTGCACCCACCGCGTATGAAACCTGCGCGGTCTTGGTTGCCGACACGGCGGTGATATTCACTTTGTTGTCACTCACGAAAACCAGGTAGGCATCGGTGACTCCGTAGTGTTCAAGCCAGATTTTGATGCGGCTACGATCTTTATTGGCAGCCAGTTGCAGTGCATTTTCCTGCTCGGCTTCAGCTACATTGTAGCGCTCAAAGAATTCAAACAGAGTCATGTAGTTGCCCGGTGTCTGGCGCGCGAGTTCATCTTTCAGGACAAGCAGCTCGGCTTCTGCCTGCGCCCTCTCGTCTTTCGTGCTGAATGACGGTACCAGGACAAGCATACGCAGGTTATTGTAGCTCGAACCCTTGTTTGCCTGCAGCGCATACTGGTAAATTACCGAAACAATGGATGATGCCATCGTATCGATCTGTTTGAAGATCCGGTTGTTGACTTCGCTCCGCTCTTCCACCTGGCCAATGAATCTGCCGCCCTGCGTATTGTAGATAACAGCCTGCATGATGATTTCTGAATTGGCGCGGTCTACCTTGAACTTGCCAATGATAAGGATGTCGGTCTGTGAAGCTGACGCAATTTTCGCGGCGGTGGGCACTGCGATACGGTCGCTCTGCTGGTAATGGGTCCGGAAGGCGCTGTCGACGAGGTTTTGGTCCTGACTGATAAACTCGAAGCGTGCATGCATCGAATTGCTGATTGCCTCGGGCAGACTGGTTTCCACCCATTCATAGTCTGCGTCCTGGTCGGCATTGGCAAAGCGTGCAATACCGACGCGCGCAAGGTCAGAGTTTTCTTTGTTCTGTTTACCGGCTGCCCAAAGGCTACCTGCCTGCCCGGGCAGCAGTATGCCCGCGAGGCAGAGCAAAAGGGCATATTTCGCGAAATGTGACATATGCGTCAGCTTATTAGACGCAATAAACTCGCACAGTACAGCAAAAAAAAGCCCCACGGGAGCCCTGGGGTAGGCAGCCTTCACTGTGCGACGACGATCAGGCCCAGCTGGTCGGCGCGTACCACGAACATGGCTGGGTTCACGACTAGGGTCTGTTCAGCTTCAATCACGAGCGCCTGCATGCCCGATTCGGCCATGGTTTCCAGCGTCCTGAGGCCCACGGCCGGCAGGTCGAAGCGGGGGTCCTGGGAGGTCTTTGCGGTTTTGCATACCACGCCACCTTTGCGCAGTGCAATTTCTCCCGCCCGCCTGATTGCCGCGTCTGTACCTTCGATTGCCTCGACAGCAAGAATCATCTTCTCGAAGACCACTGCGGTTTGACCGATGTCAAGGCTGCCTACCTTGCGGCTGAGTTCATAGCCGAATTCGATATCTTCCAGGAGCGCCTTAGTCTCGGGTTTTTTTTTCGTGTGAATGCCACGGGGCAGAAAGCAGCCAGGTAAGAGCTCTTTCTGTTTCAGAATTCTGATGCCGATTGCGCGAAGCAGCGCGGCGAACTGCCGGAACAGCGTGTCGTCACGGCGGTCTGCAGCCCGGGTATAAATTTCTTCTGCCGCAGCGTCGCGCGTTACATCCTGCAGCAGCCGCTGTTTTTCCACCTTGCCTAACAGAATTACCTGCGTGATCCTGTCTTGCCGCAAATACTGTATGGTCTGCGAAATATTTCCCAGTGAAACGCTGCGCCTTTCAAAACGCGTATCGGCAGCCAAATCCCGGTTCAGGTCTGCTTCAACAATGTGATAGACGACAAAGTCGATCTTGCGGCTGAACGCGGTTTCTGCCGCGATGCGCGGCAGCTCGCCCGCGCCGGCAAGAATTGCCAGGCGTTGCGGACGCCGGCTCAGCCGTGCACTCAAACCGGCGATTACAATCTGCCAGAATAACTTCAGGCGGTGAGTCACTTAACTCAGCGAGAAATAGTCGATCGACTGGTAACCACCCTTTACCTGTTTTGCATACTGCATCAACAGGTCGTTGAGCACCGACGACGCGCCGAAGCGGAACCAATATGGATCGAGCCAGGCGTCGCCAAGGGTTTCTTTAACCATGACGAGGTAATGGAGAGCATCTTTTGATGTGCGGATACCGCCGGCAGGTTTCATGCCAATCTGAATACCGGTGTCGTCGTAATAATCGCGGATGCACTCGAGCATCACAAGCGTCACCGGCATGGTGGCATTGACCGTGACTTTGCCGGTCGAGGTTTTGATAAAATCGGCACCGGCGCGCATGGCTATAAAACTCGCGCGGCGCACATTGTCGAGCGTCTCGAGCTCGCCGGTCTCAAGAATCACCTTGAGCCGCGCCTTACCGCAAGCTTCTTTAACCTGCGCGATTTCATCGAAGACATAGTTATATTCGCCCGCGAGAAACTGTCCGCGCGAGATGACCATGTCGATTTCGTCGGCGCCAAGCTCAACCGAGCGGCGCACGTCTTCAATCTTGATATCGAGCGGCACCTGCGCCGCGGGAAACGCCGTCGAAACACAGGCGATTTTCACCTGTGAACCTTTGAGCACCTTTTTTGCAATAGGAATCATGTTTGGGAAAACGCAGACAGCAGCAACCTGTGGCACACCGGGCAATTCTGATGGGCGCAGCGCTTTCTGGCAGAGTTGAATGACCTTGCCAGGGCTGTCTTTGCCTTCGAGGGTGGTCAGGTCGATCATACTGATGGCGAGCTTGATGCCAGCGAGCTTAGCCTCATTTTTTATGCTGCGGGTCTTAAAGCGGGCTACGCGCTCTGCAACGGCAACCTCGTCGACCGGGGTATACATGGGGTCGAGGGTAGGGCTTGCATAAATGCGCTGCGTAACAGGGCGGGCAGCGGGCACAGGGGATTTCATACAGGCGGAGGGACTACGGTTACAGGAGCGGCGTCAACAAAAATGGCTATTGTTCCACACAGTAAATGGAGCGGGGCGCATTGCAGGAGTTGATACCATTTGACCAGGCAGCAGCCGTCGCTGAGTTCTGTGTACCGCGCATACCCGAGGAACCTGAGTCGCTGTCCAGCCAGCCGCCCGTCTTGCGCAAGATCTTCACACCCGCCAGATCCAGGTCCCCCGGGTTGTTCCAAACGAGGGTAATACGCCCATCGCCCGCGATCGCGCGAAATGCGGATAGCGCTGCCGGCGGCGATGCATCATATATCACGTCTGTAATCAGCGCCGGCGGAGAGTTGTTTCCCGCGGCGTCGCTGCAGCTGAAGCCGATGTCGTAGATTGCTCCCTGCACAAGCGGGGGAGTATTCACGAGCGTAATGGCCGATTGGCTGCCGGCAAGCAATTCGCTCATGGTGAGCGCGCTCGTGTGGGGCGACCCCGCATCGGCAGAGCCGCCAGTGCGCGTCCACGTGACTGAACCGGTGACGCAGGTTTCGGACAGGCTGTAACTGAGTTGCGCGGAGCTGACAGATGCACCATTGGCGGGCAACAGGCCACTGAATACGGGGGCTGTCATATCAATAGTGTAAGCGGCCGGTGCAACCGCGGAAACGGGTGAGCCGGTCTTGCAGCTGATTGCCTTCAATGTCTGCGATGCCGCGACCGTTACGCTGCCTGAAGCCAGCGCGCCTGTTGTACAGGTGGGCGTAGCATCGCAAGCCGGTGTGCTACCGTTCGTGGTATAGCAGATGATATCGCCCGTATTGGCCGAACTGATCGTAGCACTCAGCGGCAGGTTGTAGGTTCCGGCGGCGGGTACATAAGTTGGCGCATTCAAAAGGCCCCCCAGCGGTGAAGCGCTTGCAGTTGCTGCCGCCGACTCGTGACCGGCGAGGTCATAAGCGAACACAGCGTAATAATAGGTCGTGCCATTCGCCAGCCCCAGATCGGCGAAGGCAGAACCCGTACCCTCATAGATTACTGTACCATCTGCGCTGTTTGCCGGGGGAGTGGGGGCCTTGCGCACGAGCTTCGCCCGGCTGAAATCGGCATCACCAGGATTCACCCATGAAAGCAACGCAGTACTGTCGCCGGCACTGGCTGTGAATGAGCTGGCTGCAGCGGGCGGAGTCAGGTCAATCGAGAACAACCCGCTTGCAACGGGAGAGTTCGCCTGTCCGGCTTTGCAGGCGACGGATTTCAATGTAGAAGTAGTGGCGATGGCCAGTGGGGCGCTAAACTTCGAGCCGTTCGTGCACGTTGCGGTCAGCAGGTCGCATTCGGGTTGGCTGCCATTGACCGTGTAACAGAGGGTTACTCTGGGAATCGTGCTCGAAATGGTTACGCTTTGGGCCGCCTTAAACAAGCCTTGTGGCGGAGCATAGACCGGCTGAGGAATATTCAACGAGCTGATCGGCGTGGCGGGCCCTGGGCGTTTGCCCTGTAGTGCGTCCCAATCAAAGTTCCGACATCTTATCAAAAAGGGGAAAATTAGAGCGATGACTAGGTTTTTCATAGGCGGTTTTCGGTCGGCTAGGGCTAAACGTGCGCTACATTCAGTGAATCCCTGTTTACCTTTTAATGTACAATGGTGTCATTATCTTAAGCGGGGCCAAAAAAGCTGCGTAATTCCTGCGTTTTCATAGGTAGAACTACCGATGATCGGTTAGGTTGTGCATCAGAATTGCTCCAGATTGGTACTCGGATATGGTAGGATTACCGGACGACCGGGTATGATTCGGGGTATTTACTGTTTCAGCAGACGGCTAGCGCTACCCAGGCAATACAGCGTCATGAGCAGAACTACGACCGGGGCAAGGCTCAGGTGCGGGTAAAGCCAGATATAATCTTTGTAGATCGCAATCTGCAGGCCGAGTGACATACGCTCTGAGCCAGTCTGGACTCCCAGAAACTCGAGGCTCGCGAGCGAAAGTGCGATAGAGGGTAGTGTAACGATGAACAGGAAGCCGGCTTCCCGTGCCAGTCTTGGCATGACGTGCCACCGCAGCCGGTGCACTGCGGGAGCTCCCATGACTGCTGCCATCGTTATGTAGTCGGCCTGGCCGATACCTGAGAGGCGCTGCAGGAGAAACTTTTGCAGCGGTGCGAATTCAGACAGCACGAGCGCGGTCATAACCGAAAGAAAACTCTGCGGCAGGAAATAGCCGATCGAAAGTGCAATGAAGATACCCGGGATCGCGAGCCATGCATCGATGAAACCGGCATAAACCTTCCGAACTGGCTGCGGCAGCAAATAGAACAGGCCAGTGAAGCCAAAGGCAGCAGAGAGAGCAAGAACGAGCGCCCCTGCAGAAAGTAGTACCGTGCTGACCGCTCCGGTGAGTACGAGTTGTGCGACCGACTGCCCCAGCGGGGTAGAACCCAGCCAGAATTCGCTACCCGGAGCGCGAAAGGTCTTTTCCAGATTGATTGTTGGTGTGGCCGCCAGGATACCGGCAAGAAGAATTGCCACGAGTACCGCGATACTCAGCCACGCCATCTTCCTGTCGCTCATGCACTGCGCTCCTGGGTTTCCGCAATAACCTTCTGCAGCAGCGAAGTCAGGTAGACGATGGTCGCGATGACCACCAGATTCGCAAAAATGAGGCGAATATCATACTGCAGCAGCGCGAAGAGCAGCAGCTGGCCGAGACCGTGAATGGAGAACAGTGATTCGACGATCACCGCACCTGAAAAGAGCGATGCCGTTTCGATCAGCCAGAAAATTATGAACGGCATTGCACAGTTTGCCAGCTTGTGCAGGAAAATCTTCCGGTCGTTGAAACCAAAAGCGCGGGCTCGCAGAATAAAAACCCGGTTCTCAAGTTCGTTCATGTAATTCCTGAGTAGCAGGAACAAACGCGCGCCGAATTTTGCTGCAATTGCCAGGGCCGGCAGAACAAAAAAACGCAGCCCGCCGTCCCCCCCAGAGGGTAAGAGGCGCAGTGCAAAAGCGAATAACCAGATGAAAAAAATTCCCACCAGGAATATCGGGGTCGTGTTGATTGCTGTCGCCAGGCTGGCGAGGGGGTTGGCAAAACGCGGATAAAATTCTGCAGCAGACAACATCACGAGGCCGATCACGACCGAAAACAGCAGGCTCAGCGCGCTCAGCATTGCGGTCGCCGCGAGCGCATGCCCAATCTGTGGCAACACCATTGTCCCGCGCAAGGTCTTCCACTGAACCATTCCAGGCAGTGCAACTGCCAGCTCGGTCAGGCGTGAGCCGAATGATTTATCTTTGAGCGCAGCGAGGGACTGGGTGGTCCCGCGTTGCCCCATTAGTACTTCTTCTGCCGAACCTTTACGCAGGTGCTGCAGTGACACGGTAAGCAGAAAAATCAGGCACAGAACGGTGACCCATCCGGCAATCGCCTTGCCGGCGCGCAGTATGATTGTTTTCATAAGGCGCTAACGTAAAGAATCAGAAATCGTGGTCAGCCATAAGAATCGCGTAGATCTGTGCTGGCAGCTGTACTTCCGGGGTGAAACGAATGCCCAGTGCGACAAATTTACGCGTGCGCATTTCGCGCGGCTGGATCCACGCCAGTTCGCCGGCGAACTTGAAGTGGAAGCGCGTCCGGTCGTGGATAATTTCACCCGAAATCATTTCATTTTTGTTGAGCTCACGACCGATGTCCGCGCTTTCAGCAAGCACCATCAGGCCACCTTCAGAAATATCGCTCATGATGGCGTCTTTAACCATGGTCCCGTCTATCGTGACCCTGTATTCGATATAAGCGCCCGCAGTTACACGGTGCTGGCTGCGTCGATCGTTCGAGAGCGGCATGGCCCCGTTTCTAGTTTAGTTTGTCGTCGTCGAGAAGTTCTTTACTGTCGTTCTTCTCTTTTTCTTTCTCGTGTCCGGCAGCCTTGTCTTCGCCGGTTTTCACTTCGCCGTTGCCAGCTCCCCCGCCGAGCATCAGGGCTTCTTCGAGCGATATCGGGCTATTCTTGTCGGGCAGTACAAAATTCGGGTCATTCAGGAATTTCAGGACGGTAATAACCTTTTCGCGTTGCGGATCAGTTACAGCCTCGTCGACAAAACGCTGCCAGAATTCGATAGTCTTCTTTTTGTTTCGCTCAAGACTCAGGTAAACAAAACCAATCTGGAACAAGGCCTCTTTCATTGCCTCATCGCTTTCATAGGCTTTCTGGTATGCCCGCACAGCCTCTTTTGGTTTGTTCAGCTTTTCGTACGTCTGGCCCAGGCGGAAGTAGTCCGGCGCTTTTTGATCATTCAGCTCGGCGGCACGCAGCAGGTGGCTTAGCGCCTTGTCGTATTGACCCTGCAGGTAGTAGACGTCGCCTAACAGAGAATTGGCGCGGCCGTTTTCCGGTTCTTCGTCTGTGATCTTGCGCAACAAGGCGGCAGCCGTTTCGTATTTCCTGGAAAAGTAGAGTTTCTCGGCCCGCTTGAGAGCCGCGCTTTTTACCGGGCGTTTGGG
Source organism: Turneriella sp. (assembly GCA_046346875.1). Lineage (GTDB taxonomy): Bacteria > Spirochaetota > Leptospiria > Turneriellales > Turneriellaceae > Turneriella. Next base: position 206,669 of record JAXMHG010000005.1, read on the forward strand.
TTGTGTGGCGCTGCCTGCGGCAGGTCGGGCAGAAGACGCCGGCGGAGCTTCAGCAGTGCCGGCATCCTGTGTTTCATTGCGCCCGACGTTGCCTGTCTCACCCTGTGCATGCAGCGGGAACAGGCTACTGAAAGCCAGTACTATGAAAAAAAATTTCGTCGGGCCGGGGCAGAGTGGCTTAGGTTTGGTTCTGAACACGCAGCACCTGCTTTGTCAGGCTGTCCTCTGCATCTGCGTATAAATTTGTTCTGCAAGGCCAAGCGTAGACGACTGCGTCAGGGAGTTCACACGTTCAGTGAGCAGCATGTCCTGGAAAATATCTTCGGCAGAACCGCCATGCAGAATATCGTTCTTGCCCATGTTCTTGCGCATCTCGCGGAACATCTTTTCGAGAAAGAAGTTCTCGAACTGGCGCGCGGCTTCAAACATCTTTTTGCGCTCGGGTGAAGCACCGACATGTTCGAGAATTTTTTCACGCTGCGGCGTGCGGCTGAAGTTTTCTGAAGAAACCTTTGCATCGAGGTTTTTCGGCACAAGATCGTTCAGCAGCTGCTGAAAAGACACTGCCGATTCTTTGTCGGTCTTGCCGACGCGCGGTGTCTCTTTCTGGGGTAGAAGTAGGGGGTTAATGGCATTTACGTTCATAGGACAGTCAGTTCTCCGTGTAAGGCACCAGCTGCGTGTATGGCCTTGATGACATCAATAATTTCGGCCGAGGTAAGACCAAGCTTGTTCAGGTTGTCGACGAGCTCTTTCACCGTTGCGCCTTCTTTGAGCTCGGCGTTGGCCGGCGATTTTTCGTCGCCGTATGCATATGCCTTCTTGCCGCTTACTTCAATCTGCATGCCGTTGTGCGTCACCATGACGGCAGAGATGGCAACACTGCCGCCGGAGACTATCGTACCGGTACGCGTGTCGAGCACCACCTTGGTGCGCTCCGGTACGTCGACTTTGACCGCGAGGATTTTACTCAGGTAGTCGACGTGGTCGCTCGCGTAGGGTATGTTTAGAGATATGGTGCCGTCATTGGCGAGCGATGCGGTATCGGGCAGCTTCTTGTTGATCGCGGCCACCACGTTGCGCGCGGTCACAAAATCAAAATAGTGCAGTGACAGTTTCGACGACTTGGTCTTCTTTGTGTCATCGACGAGTACGGTTGGCTGCGAGACACCGCGTTCTATAATACCTCCGCCGGGTATGTGGGCGGAGTTATGGCGTTCCTGGTTGAGGCGGTCGTTGGGTGGTATGCGCCGGTTGTAGACGGAAAAATTGTAGAGTTGCAGGTTGTTGTTCTCTGTCGGCCGGGGCAGGGGGGCCGCGATGGGGCCTTGTGCCACAGCATATACCTGGCCGTCGGCAGCGGTGAGCGCAGTCTGCAAGAGCATACCGCCGTTCAGGGCGCGCGCATCGCCGATCGAAGACACCCAGACATCTACCGGGTCGCCCGGGCGAGCATGCGTCGGAATCATCGCCGTCACCATTACGGCCGCAATGTTCTTTGCCTGCAGAGTCTTTTCACCGAGGTCAATCCCCCGGTTGTAGAGGTTTTTCTTGAGTGTTTCGAGCGCAAGCTCAGAGCGCGAATCGCCGCTGCCGTTGAGGCCGATGACCACGCCGTAGCCCGAAACCTGGTTCTCGCGGTGCCAGCTGATGCGCGTGATGTCGCGCACGGTGAGATTCAGTGCCTGCACGCTCGCTGCGCTCGCGGCAGCAATGAGAATCGCGATAGCGCTTCTCATTGATTCATGCCTCCGAGAATCTGCTTCATGTGCTCGATCAGCAGCTCTTTGCGCAGCTGATCGCTGAATTCAGTCATCGTCGGTTTCGAATTCGGGTCAGTACCTGCGGGCGGTTTCAGGTCGAGCTTTTGGTCTTTGGGAAAAGGCGGTTCAGACTGCACAGTCAGCGAAAGGTTGCCGACGAAACGCGATTCGATTGTACCCTGGCGGATACGGCGTGGGTCGATGATGCCGGTGAGGCGCACATTGACCGGCTTGCCGTCGACGTTCAGGCTTTTTTGTGCATTGATCGGGTAATTGCCATCTGGTTGTTTAGCCCCCAGGATTCCCGTCAGGTGAAAGCGGTAGCTGTCGCGCGTTTTGTTGTTGCTGTTTGAACTTTTGCTGCGTGACTTGTTCTGCTGTGAGCTGGTGAGAAAGGGAATATTTTTCGTATCCGGTACCAGTTTCATCTCGAACTGCTGCGAACTTTTCCACTGGCCGTCGCTGACGATATTGAAGGTTTCGTTGACTTCGATCGCGACGATTTCGCCGTCGCGCGGCGGTGAGACATAGGGATTCTGGTCGCGCCAGAGAGATTCCTGCGCATTGATTGCCGCTGAAACGGCAACCAATGCGAATGCAGCTTTTACGAAACCACTCATTGCACCAGCTCCGCAACGGTATTGCTGACCAGTTTTGCCCGCAGCGTTTTGCGCGTGCCGGCGGGGCGTACGTCGACTGTTTCACCGGCAAAAGCATCTTGCAGCAGCGCCGCTTCGCGTGCAATCTGCATGTGCTCGCTCTTGAGCACAAGCTGTACCGCGAAACCACGGCGCAGTTTAACCGGTGCAGCGGTCTTGTTTGCAGGTAGTTGCAGCGTGGTTGCCATGCTGATGGTCACCGGGCCGCCGCTGATTTTATCCGGCGTGACGCCCGCAGCCCAGGCGTGCAGTTCGATCTCTTTGGCGTTGAGCGTCATGCGCGCGCCCTTGAATTCGATGCGGCAGTACCGGGTGAGCTTCTCTTCCTCACGCGGCGAGAGGGTATGTGTCTCAACGATGTCAGAGAGACAGATCGGCGACTTCGTTGCAGCGAATGTGGATTTCAGGTGGAGTTCGGTCTTGTTCTGTGCGTGGGCCATTGAGAACGACATGCACAAAATACCCATAACAATTCCTCTTGTAGAGACGCGATTAATCGCGTCTCTACGAATTTCGATACGGCTATTTATCCATGTCGCCAATCAATCCGCCTTTATTAACCGCGCTTGAGCTGTATTGCCGTCGACAGCATGCTGTCCGAAGTCTGGATCGATTTCGAATTGGCTTCGTACGCACGCTGCGCCACGATCATGTTGACCATCTCTTCGGCGAGGTTCACGTTCGACATCTCGAGAAAACCCTGCAGGATACCACCGAAGCCACCCAGGCCAGGTGTGCCCGGAATTTCAGGACCGCTGGCGGGAGATTCTTTGTACAGATTTTTGCCGATCGCTTTAAGGCCGGCCGGGTTCACGAAACGATAGAGTTCAATCTGGCCGATCTGGCGCGGAATCTGGTCGTCGCCGATCTGGATGCGCACCTCGCCCTGTTCGTTGATGGTGAGTGTTTCGATGAGGCCGTCGGGTGGTATCACGAGCGGCGGTTCAAGGGTATAACCATCAGAGGTCAGAACCTGCCGGCGCGAATCGATTTTGAAATCCCCGTTGCGCTGGTAGCCGAAGGTGCCATCGGGCATGAGTATTTTAAAGAAGCCGACGTCGGAAGAAATCGCCATGTCAAGCTTGTGGCCGGTCGACTGCAGCGAACCCATCTGGAACAGTTTCTGCGTGGCTGCTGGACGCACGCCGACACCGACGTTCACCCCGACGGGAATCTCAGAGACTGCAGTCGAAGGCGTACCGGCGAGCACCTGGTGTTGATAGAGCAGGTCTTCAAAATCGACGCGATTCTTCTTATATCCCGTTGTGTTCACGTTCGACAGGTTGTGCGAAATCGTATCCATGTGAAACTGCTGGGCAATCATGCCCGTCGCAGACGTCCAGAGAGAGCGTACCATACCCATTTTTCGGCCTTTTTTGCAAAAAGGGGGAGGAAAATTTGATATTATCCCGTTTGGATGTCGCAGATACGGGGATTTTTCCGTATCATTACGAAATGTATGTAGCAGGCGACGCCAGGTTAGCGCTTTACCGGTGCCGCCAACCTAAACACACGACTCTGCATCCTCCGAAGGGGCTATAACTTTTCGCTCCCGGGAATCATCCTCCATGCATGCCAGAAAAATTGCCTGCCTTTTTGTTCTGAGTTTTATCGCGTCCTGCAGGGGCTTTAACTGGCCGAAACCAATAAAGCCGGGAGCAGAAACGCAGTTAACCCAGGTTTTTTCTTTAGTTGCTACGAATCCTGCCGATACCGATGCGCTGGTCGCGAATAATACACAGCTTGTGCTGAATTTTTCTGAGACCGTAAACACAGGCAGTCTCACGTATAACTCAGCTGCCGGCCCCTGCGGCACGAACAATCTGCAGGTAAGCGCCGACGATTTTATCACCTGCATCGCACTCACGACGCCGGTTTGGGGCAGCAGCCAGACTTCACTCACCATGACGCCTCTGGCAACGCTCGCCAATGGCACTACGTATAAGATTCGAGTGCTCACAACGCTTATGGCGGTGAGCGGGCGGGTTCTCAGCAGCGCCTTTACAACGACGACGGGGTTTACGACCGCTCCACCGGGTACACTCGTGCCATCCATGGCGTCTCCCAGCGAAGGCGCAACTGCTGTCTCTGTAAACACGGCGCTGATGATCAACTTCACGCATCCGGTGAGCACCGGTACATTGAGCTACAACTCGACCGCGGGGCCGTGCACCGGCAGTTTTCAGATGAGTGCCGACGGCTTTGTCAATTGCATCGCTTTCCCTTCACACGTCTTCATGGTTGCGGACACGCAGCTCAACATTGCGCCAGCCGTGGCGTTAAATTACAGCACGCTCTATCGGGTACGGGTAACGACGGTACTGACCGGTGCCGGTTCAGAAACGCTGAGCGGAGATTTCACCTCGGTCGGTTTCACGACAGACGCCCCGCCCGCTCTCACCGTTACGCTCACTACACCCGCCGATGGTTCGACTGGTGTCTCGCCTTCCACTACATTCTTGCTGGCATTCAATCACGCTGTTAACATCGGCACGGTGTCGTATAACAATGTTGCCGGCGCGTGCACTGGCACGGTGCAGATTTCTGCAGATGGCTTCAGTAACTGTGTTGGGGTGAATGCCCCTGTATGGGGCGGTGGTAATACGTCTCTCACTCTGACTCCGGGTAGTGCGCTAAACCCGGGTGCGCTCTACCGAGTAAAGGTAACGACAGCGGTGACCGGCGCAGTCGGCAACCTGCTTGCCTCAGATTATATTACGCCATCGGGCGTCGGCATTCTGATTTCTGCGCCAGGTAGTCTGCAGGTTTTTGCCTCGAATGCGCAGAATATGCTTATTTGGCCGACAGTTTCCGGCGCTTTAAGCTATAATATCTACTTTAGTACCTCGGCAGGCGTGACGACCGGTACTGGCACTCTGATTGCGGGTGTCACAGCACCCTATGTGCACACGGGACTGACGAACGGCACCTCATATTTTTATATTGTCGCCGGCGCGAATGGCGGCAATGTCGGTACCGCATCAGCGCAGAGTTCGGCGATACCAATTGCTTTCAAGACGATTTTTGTCTCGAGCGGAAACTACACCGGTGCCCTCGGGGGCCATGCGGGCGCCGACGCGTCGTGCATGACGCTCGCAGCAGGCGCATCGGTACCTGGTAATTTCAGGGCATATATCTCGACTTCTGCAAGCGACGCCGCCTGCAGAATTCTCGGGCTCTCGGGTAAATTGGTGTCAAATTGCGGATTACCTGTTGCGCCAAACCTTGCCGCGCTGGGACCTTATCGAAACCGTAACGCACAGCAGGTAGCCGCGAACGTGCAGAATTTCATCTCGAATAGCCTGTCTGCAGCCGTTGGCTTTGACGAAAACGGTAGCAGTGTCGGTTCAGCGACGCCATTCACCGGTACCGCCAATGGCGTGCAGTCAGGTCAGAACTGTTCAGACTGGACAGACAACGCGATACTCAGCAACGGCGTCGTGGGCAGTGCGTCATCAACGACCTCGACGTGGAGCTCAAACGGTAACGGCGCCTGCGCGCTTTTAGGCCTGTTGCCGATTTCGCCCATCTATTGCGTGCAGTATTGAGTTATATACTTTTCACGCTATAATCGCCGAGGTCGAAGTTGCGTACACTCAGCACGTAATCTGTCGCAAAACCCGGATAGAGCGTGGTGTTGCGGCCATCTTTGGTGTAGTACCAGCTGTTGCCCCCGTCACCCCAGGTCGTTTTCTTCATCTTCTCGACCAGTTCACGGTTGAACTCTTCCTGCCGGTCTTCGCGCACAGACAGGCTGCCAATATGGTTCTTCTGGCACTGCTGAATCGCCTTAACGATGTATTCCTGCTGTGCTTCGACGTATACCAGTACCGAGGTATGGCCCGGGCCGGTGTTCGGACCCATCAGGGTGAACAGGTTAGGAAATCCCGCGATGGTAACTCCCTTATAGGCCTTCGCTCCGTTCGCCCAGTAGCTGTTCAGGTCGCGGCCACCCGCGCCGGTGAGTGGAAACGGAAAACCTTCTGATGGCGACTTGTATCCGGTTGCCCAGATGATAATGTCTACGGGGTATTCTTTGCCGTTGGCAACGATACCGTTTTCGGTGAGGGAATCGACGCCGTGATCGATGAGCTCCACATTGGGCTGCGCCAGTGCCGGGTACCAGTCGTTCGATATCAGCATACGTGTACGGCCCAAGCGGTAATCTGGCGTGACCTTGCGCAGGAGTTCGGGATCTTTAATCGCCTTTTCCCTGTGCCGCTGCGAGATTTTTTCAAGCAGGTCGGTCATCGGCGTATCCCACACGATTGCGGTTGCGAGCAGTTCGGTCAGACCATAGATTACCGCGCGACGGATCTTCTGTGTGAAGGGCAGGTAACGATAGACCATTTTTTCGAGTTCGCTGTATTCGTAGTCGGCCTTGGGCACGACCCACGAAGGTGTGCGCTGGAATACCTTGAGCTCCTTTGCGAGGGGCTGTACTGCAGGCACCACCTGGATTGCGCTGGCACCGCTGCCGACGACTGCGACACGCTTGCCCCTTATATCGATGTTGCGGTCCCATTTGGCAGTGTGCGCCATGGTGCCCTTGAACTTCTTCAGGCCCGGCACATCGGGAATGCGCGATTCAGCAAACGGTCCCATGGCGCCGACGACGAATCGGGCCCGGAACAGGGTGCCATCCTGCGCCTTGGCTTCCCAAAGGTTACTCACTTCGTCAAAGTGTGCCTCAACGATTTTCGTGTTGAAGCGGATCTTGCGCCGCAGGTCAAAACGGTCGGCGATATCGACGATGTAGCGTTGGATTTCATCTGAATTGGAGAACATTCGCGTCCAGTCGGGGTTCTGAGCAAACGAATAAGAATACAGGTGGTTGGGCACATCGACCGCTGCACCGGGATACTTGCTATCACGCCAGGTCCCGCCGACTTCGCCGGCCGCTTCGAGAATTACGAAGTCTTCGATGCCCGCGTCCTGCAGTTTTTTGGCCATTCCCAGCCCGCTGAAGCCCGCGCCGATGACGGCTACTGTTACGTCGGGTTTCTTCTTTTCTGTTGCCATGTTGCCTCCTCGCTGCTGCAGTCCGGTTATAGGCGGATTGTCGTTTGTGCAGCGTCTAATACCTATAAAAAGACCCGCTTATCCTGTAAATAAAAAAGTGAATTGTTGTTCATTTTTAAGCCTTATCGGTTACCTTCCTTGCCTCACGCACCAGAGTGATCCACTGCGCGAAGGCTTTACTTTCTTATACATCCCACCGCCCTCACCGCTTGCGCAGAACTGCTTCCGCCTCACTGCAGCCAAAGAGCCCTGCTGGCAGCTCAGTCGCGCCTCATGTAACCACGATCGGGTAGGGAGCTTGGCATGCCCTTAAATACAGTTTTCCGGGCAAGCCTTCCGTCCGATATGTCGACGCAAGGTTTCATAACGACGAGCCGGGCAATTTCTTTTTGCAGAATTACGGCGCGGATCGTGCAGATGCGACATAAAATAGGCAGAGGCCCGGGAATTCGATCATAGCGGCCGGGTATTTGACCGCTAACCGGAAAACCCTAATTTTATTGTCAGCCTGACACAATTTCAAAAACTGACTGCCTGTACTTGGTGGTTGAACCCTTCGGAGCGATACCGATCGGCCGACCTGGATTACAAAACCAGTGCGAACTTTTATGATTTGAGGCTTTGTCCTGCAGACGGCCCATGCGAATCTTTCCTGATTCGCCGAGGGTGCAGTGTGGGGCAGAGCCCGAAATATTGAGGAGAACGTAAATGGCAAAGGAAAAATTTGACAGAAGCAAACCACACGTAAACGTCGGCACAATTGGCCACGTTGACCACGGTAAAACCACGCTGACAGCGGCGATCACGACAGTGCTCGCACGTAAATTCGGCGGAAAAAACAAAGCGGTATCATACGCTGAAATCGATAACGCACCTGAAGAGCGCGCACGCGGTATTACTATCGCTACGTCGCACCAGGAATACGAAACAGCAAACCGTCACTATGCGCACGTTGACTGCCCGGGTCACGCTGACTATGTGAAGAACATGATCACCGGTGCGGCGCAGATGGATGCAGCGATTCTCGTTGTTTCAGCTGTTGACGGCCCTATGCCACAGACTCGTGAGCACATCCTGCTCGCTCGTCAGGTTGGCGTGCCTCAGATCGTTGTTTTCCTGAACAAAATCGACATGCTGCCAGAAAGCGACCGTGCAGAAATGCAGGAGCTCGTTGAAATGGAAGTTCGCGATCTGCTCAGCAAATACGGCTTCCCAGGCGGAGAAATCCCATTCGTTGCTGGCTCAGCCCTGAAGGCTGTTGAAGGCGACGCAGGAGACCTCGGTGAAGGGGCAATTGTAAAGCTCGCTGAAACACTCGATGCATACGTCAAAGATCCTGTGCGCGTTGTAGACAAGCCGTTCCTGATGCCAGTAGAAGACGTGTTCTCGATCACTGGCCGTGGTACTGTATGTACTGGTCGTGTTGAGCGCGGTCAGATCAACGTGAACGAAGAAATCGAAATTGTTGGTATCCGTGATACACAAAAAACCATCGTTACCGGTATCGAAATGTTCCGCAAGCTGCTCGACTTCGGTCAGGCGGGGGACAACGTTGGTCTGCTGCTCCGCGGTACCAAGAAAGAAGACGTTGAGCGTGGTCAGGTAATCGCCAAGCCAGGTTCAGTGAAACCTCACAAGAAGTTTTCTGGTGAAGTTCTTGTTCTGACTAAGGATGAGGGCGGTCGCCATACTCCATTCTTTGATAAGTATCGTCCACAGTTCTACTTCAGAACTACAGACGTAACTGGTACTGTTAACCTCCCAACAGGTGTTGAAATGGTTAACCCTGGTGATAACGTAACGATCACTGCTGAGCTCATCAGCCCGATCGCTATGGAAGAAGGTCTTCGCTTCGCTATCCGTGAAGGTGGTCGTACCATCGGCGCGGGTGTTGTCGGCAAGATCATCGAGTAACAGAAAATGGCCGCTCAGAAGATACGCGTAAAACTCAAGTCGTTCGACCAGCGGCTGCTCGACCAGTCGACCGGTGAAATCGTTGGCACAGTGCAGCGTACCCGCGCAAAAATCGCGGGTCCGGTGCCTCTGCCGACGAAGGTCGAAAAGTTCACGGTTCTGCGTTCGACATTCGTCTACAAAGATTCACGTGATCAGTACGAGATGAGAACGCACTCACGGCTCATTGACATTCTTGAGCCAACAGAAGATACCATCGATGCTCTCATGAAGCTACAGCTTCCGGCGGGTGTGATGGTTTACATTAAGTCTTGATTCAGATTTATTAGGGACACCAAGGGATTTCAACATGGTAAAAGGCCTGCTTGCAAAGAAAATAGGGATGCTGAGCGTCTGGAGTGATGCCGGGGAACAGGTAGCTGTTACCGCGGTACAAGCCGGCCCTTGTCCGGTTCTTCAGGTGAAGACTAAGGAAAAAGACGGCTACACAGCCGTACAGATCGGCTTCGACGAGATTCCTGAGCGCCTCGCCAATAAGGCGGCTCTTGGTCACCAGAAGATAGCTAAGGAAAAGACCGGCAAGGTCGTTCGCAAGGCAATCGAGCTGCGTGACTTCGACACGGACAAGCAGCCAGGAGATTCTCTGACGTGCGAAGTTTTCGCTCCCGGAGAGAAGATTCTGGTAACTGGAACCAGTAAAGGTAAAGGTTTTGCTGGCGTCGTGAAGCGTTACAATTTCGGCGGTGGTCGTATGACTCACGGTTCAAAATTTCACCGTGCGCCGGGTTCGATTGGTAACCGCAAGATTCCTGGTGAAGTTCAGAAAGGCAAGCGGATGCCAGGTCACAAGGGCGCTAAAAACGTAACAGTGAAGAACGTTGAAGTGTTTCGCGTGCTGCCTGAGCAGAACGTGGTGCTGCTGAAAGGTGCAATTCCGGGCGTTAAAGGCGCAACGGTATTTCTCTACCAGAATTAAGGAAATCGTATGGCATCGTTAAAAGTATATTCAAACACCGGCTCCGCTTCAGGCGAAGCGTCAATCTCAGACAAGATTGCATCTCTCAAGATCAATAAACACCTGATCTGGGAAGTGATCAAAGCTGAGCAGGCGAATGCCCGTCAGGGAACTCACAAGACGAAAACGAAAGGTGAGGTATCGGGTGGTGGCAAAAAGCCGTGGAAGCAGAAAGGCACTGGTAATGCTCGGCAGGGGTCAATCCGCTCACCACAGTGGCGCCATGGTGGTATTGTTTTCGGTCCTCAGCCACGCAGCTATGCAGAAAGCATTTCACGCCAAAAGAAACAGATTGGTGTTGCTCACATACTGGCAGCGAAGGTCCAGGCGAACAAAGTGGCCATTTATGATGGTCTGAATCTCGAGAAACCATCTTCAAAGACCGCCTTCCAGGCGATCAGCAAGATTACCGAAGGTGCAAAGTTGCAGACTACAGGCCGCGAGAAAAAGAAGCTCCGTGCTAACAGCAACAAAGCGCGTCACTCGATTGCAGTGATCATGTCGCCCGCAGAAGTGAAGGACACAAAGTCGCTGAGGAATATTCCCTGGGTGAAGCCGCTGAGTTCTTCACGTATCGCCGCGACCTCGCTTTTTTACAACGAAGGCCTCGTTATCAGCAAGGCAGCCCTGCAGGAACTCGATAAGAAGTTCTCTGCGCTACTCTAGAGGAAAAATGAACCTGTACGATGTAATTAAAAAACCGCTGGTCTCAGAGAAAGCAGAGGCGCTGCGCGCCCAGAACTGCTATGTTTTCGAGATCGACATGAAGGCTAACAAGACGCTGGTGAAACAGGCGATCCGCAAGATCTTCGGCGTTACACCCATAAAGGTGAATACCCTTGTGGCTCGGGCAGACGGCAAAGCTAATCGCTACAATATCGGTTACACAAACCGCCGCAAGAAGGCGTATGTGTACCTGGGCAAGAACGATAAAATCGCCCTTTTTGAAGGAGTATAAGAGGTAATATGGCAATCAAACGTTTTAATCCCAATACTCCAACACTCCGTTACAAAACGGTTCTGAAGTCCTCGGAAGTAACGGCAACGGAGCCGTACAAGCCGCTGTTAACTTATCTAAAAGAGACAGCTGGCCGGAACAATCACGGTCGCATTACAGTGCGTCGTCGCGGCGGTGGCCATAAGCGCCGCTACCGGATCATTGACTTCCGCCGCAATAAAATGAATGTGCCGGCAATTGTTGAGACAGTTGAATACGATCCGAATCGTAGCGCGAACATAGCCCTTGTATGTTACGCTGACGGCGCGCGTGCTTATATCATCGCGCCACAGGGTTTGCAGGTAGGCCAGAAAATCATCTCCGGTGAAAAAGTGGAGATTGAAGTAGGTAACGCTGCCCCCATCGGAACGCTTCCCATCGGTGCAAACGTGCACAATATCGAACTCACGCTCGGTCGTGGTGGTCAGCTCGCTCGTTCGGCTGGGTCGTTCGCGGTTATTACGGGCCGTGATGGTGAATATACTATCGTAAAACTTCCGTCAGGCGAGGCAAGAAAGATTCACAGCCGCTGCATGGCGACTATCGGTATCGTTGGAAACCACGAGCACGAGCTTGTGTCGATTGGTAAGGCTGGTCGTTCACGCTGGCTCGGAAAGCGGCCGCGCGTGCGTGGTGTGGCGATGAACCCGGTTGACCACCCGCTTGGTGGTGGTGAAGGTAAAACTTCCGGTGGTCGTCACCCTGTGACACCCTGGGGTAAGCCTACACGCGGTAAGAAAACGCGCAATAAGCGTAAGACCAGCGAGCGTTTTATAGTATCACGCAAAGTACGTACCAGGGGTGGTGAATAATGTCACGTTCTCTCAAGAAAGGTCCTTTCATAGACCAGCACCTTTTTAAAAAGGTGGAAAAGGCCAAGGCAACAAATGATAAGAAGCCTATCAAGACTTGGTCACGTCGCTCAACGATATTCCCTGAGATGATCGGTATGACTTTTCTGGTCCATAACGGCAGCAAGTTCATCCCGGTGTTCGTAAATGAGAACATTGTTGGCCATAAGCTGGGCGAATTTGCCCCGACGCGTACGTTCAAGGGTCATACATCTCTTGATAAAAAGAAATCCGCCCCGGGCGGCTAACAGGATAGTCCATGGAATCAAAAGCATCTGTTGATCAGGTCAAAATGTCAGCCCGCAAGATGCGTCTTGTGGCAAACGAAATCAGGGGTTATGAATACCCCGAGGCCGTGGATATTCTGAAGCATATCCCGCGTAAAGGCTCACGCATCATACTGAAGGCGCTACAGAGCGCTGCGGCGAATGCCAGGGTTCTGAATCCTTCTGTGGATGAGCGTTCGCTCTTCATCAAGAAGATTTTCGTGGATGGTGGCCCCTTGATGAAGCGGTTCATGCCACGGGCACGGGGACGCGCAGACCGTATCCAGAAGAAGACATCAAAACTCACGATCGTTCTTTCAGACGAAGGTTAAAATGGGACAAAAAACAAATCCGATTGGGCTCCGCCTCAAAATCACGCGCACCTGGGATAGTGTCTGGTATCATAAAAAAGAAACCTACGCGCAAATCCTGCACGAAGATCTCAAAATCCGTAAACACATAAAGGACCGCTTTAATAAGAGCGGCATCGTTAAGGTCGGCATTGAGCGTTTTCCTGAAAAGGTTCATATCAAGCTCCATAGTACGAAACCCGGTTTGGTGATTGGCCAGCAGGGCAAAAAGATCGAGGCCCTGAAGGCGTCGCTCCGCACAATGGTCACAAAGCCGCTCGAAGTAAAGATAATTGAAGTGGCCAAACCCGATGGTTCGGCACAGGCTCTTGCTGAATCAGTGGCGTTGCAGCTTGAAGACCGTATGGCATTCCGCCGTGCCATGAAGATGGCGCTGCGTTCTGCGATACGTGCCGGTGCTCTGGGTGTCCGTGTTATGGTTTCTGGTCGTCTGAACGGCGCCGACATGGCTCGCCGGGAGCAGTATCTCGAAGGAAGGGTGCCCCTGCACACCCTGCGCGCAATTATCGACTATGGTACCGCAGAAGCGGACACGACGTTCGGTAAGATCGGAGTGAAAGTATGGATTTATAACGGCGACTATCTTGAGGCAAAGGAGAGCGACGATGATAAATACACAATCAAGCGTCGCGAAGCGTAGGTAAAACATGCTGGCACCGAAAAGACTCAAATGGCGTAAGCCACACACTCTCAATCTGAAGGGGTTCTCGAAAGGCGGAAATACCGTGGCTTTCGGCGACCTCGGCCTCAAGGCTGTCTCAGGTGAACGTATCACCGCCAGGCAGATTGAAGCAGCCCGCGTGGCCATGATGCGCCACGTGCGCCGTGGCGCCAAGGTATGGATCCGGATATTTCCTGACCGTCCCGTGACAAAGAAGCCGGCCGAAACCCGCCAGGGAAAAGGCAAGGGTAGCGTGGAATACTACGTTGCGATCGTTAAGCCGGGCAAGGTGATGTTTGAAATGGGTGGGGCAGACGAGAAAGTAATGGCAGAAGCGCTGACGCGTGCGGCCTCTAAGCTGCCCATCAAGACGAAGATTGTCAAGCGGGCGAAGTAAATGATCGTGTTTGACGGTATGTTTCAAAATAAAAAAATGGACTTCTCCCATGGCTAAAGCGGATAAGAAAAAAACAGGAAAAAAGGTCAATTTCGCGGAACTGTCCGATGCAGAGCTCTCGCGGTACCACCTGGACTTCCGTAAAGAACTCCAGGAGATTCGGTTCAGCCTGGTGACTTCTTCGTATACGAACAATGCCCGCATTGGCATTCTCAAGAAGGATATTGCGCGGATTCTGACCGTACAGAAACAAAGAAAAACGCAGGCGGCTAAGGCATGAGCGAAGTAAAGAAGATTCGGAAAACGGTTCAGGGAACCGTAGTTTCGGCACAGAAGATTAAAGACGGCAAGACTATTGTTGTTAAGGTATCATTTCGTAAACAGGATCCACGGTTTAAGAAGACCATTGGAATGAGCAAGAAAGTCATGGCGCATGACGAGAAAGAGGAAGCGCGCCAGGGCGATGTCGTTGTGATCGAAGAGTCACGCCCGTATTCAAAGCGCAAGCGCTACGTGCTGCAAAAGATCGTCACTCGCCGGGCAGAAGAAGCTCCGGTAGCTGTATAAGGATAATAAGAGGCTAATATGCTGCAAATGCTTTCATGGCTCAAAGTAGCCGATAACACAGGTGCCCGTCAGGTTCAAGTCGTTAAAGTTCTGGGCGGCTCAAAGAAGCGTTATGCCGGAGTAGGGGATGTCATCGTTGTTGCGGTGAAATCAGCAACTCCAGCTTATGGCTTGAAGGATTCATCGGGAAAGAAGGATCATAAGAAACAGGTGCAGCGTGCGGTTATCGTTCGTACCAAGAAAGAGCTGCGCCGCCCTGACGGTTCTTATATCCGCTTTGATGAAAATGCATGCGCTCTGATTGATAACCAGAATAACCCGAAGGGGACGCGTATTTTCGGACCAGTTGCCCGTGAGTTGCGCGATCGCCAGTTCATGAAAATCATCTCGCTGGCGCCGGAAGTATTGTGAGGTAAAATGAAAGCAGCTCCGGAAAAAATTAAAACCCGCCTCAAAGTCAAAGATGAAGTGATTGTTATTGCTGGCAAGCACAAGAAATCGCGTGGAGAAATACTGCGGATTGATCGTGAGAAGAAGCAAGTGGTTATCAAGGGTGTGAATCTCCGTAAGAGGTTCGCACGCCCGACACAGGAAAACCCTAAGGGTGGCGTGATAGAGATCGAAATGCCGATTGCGCTTTCGAACGTACAGTATTATGATTCTAAGGAAAAGAAGCCGAGTCGTGTAGCTTTTGGTCTGGATAAAGGCGAAAAGAAGACACGCTACTCGGTTGCATCAGGGCGCAAGAGGACCCTAGACTGATTATGGCAGCAGCAACACAATCTAATCCCGCACGGCTTCGCAGACTTTACAGCGAAAAGATTCGGCCGGAACTTAAGCAAGAGCTGGGTGTGAGCTCGGTAATGCAGGTGCCGGTTCTGAAAAAGATCGTCTTGAACGTTGGGGCAGGATTCGCGGTAGCGAACCCGAAATCCCTGGATGGGGTAGTTGCGGAAATTGCAGCGATTACCGGACAGGCTCCCGTAAAGACGCGGGCAAAAGAAGCTATTTCTAACTTCAAATTGCGCGAAGGTTTGCCGATCGGCGTAAGCGTTACGCTGCGTGGCGATCGTATGTACGAATTTTTTGACCGACTGATCAACATTGCATTGCCCCGGGTTCGGGATTTTAATGGATTGAGCGCGAAGTCATTTGACTCGCGCGGAAATTACAGCCTCGGCATCAAAGAGCAGATTATCTTTCCAGAGATAAACTTTGATGATGTGGAGCAGATCCACGGTATGGATATTACTCTGGTGATCCAATCTGAGAGCCCGGAGCATTCAGCGAAGCTGCTCGAGAAATTCAATTTCCCGCTGCGGAAGAAGTAAATAGGGACGGAACGATAGATGGCAAAAAAATCAATGCAGATAAAGGCGAGCCGGAAGCCAAAGTTTACGGTTCGTGGCTATAATCGCTGCCCGCTGTGTGGCCGTGCCCATGGTTATATGCGGCGTTTTGAAATGTGCCGTATTTGTTTTCGTGAAAACGCGTCGCGTGGTCTTATCCCCGGCGTGAGCAAATCATCTTGGTGAGAAAATTATGACAAACGACCTGATTGCAGATATGTTGACACGTCTACGGAACGCTTCGGCGGCCGGGCATGAGAGCGTGGAAGTGCGTATTAATAATACATGCGAGAAAATCCTGGGAATCCTCAAGAACGAAGGCTTCCTGGATTCATTCGTGGTGTACAAGAGCGAGGCAACTCGCATGGCTAAGGTGGAGCTCCGCTACTACCAGAATAAGCCTGTGTTTTCTGCCATTGAGCGCGTTTCTAAGCCGGGTCGGCGCATTTATACCCCTTGGAAAGAAATCAAGCCAACCCGTAATAATATGGGTCTGAGTATTTTTTCAACCCCGAAGGGTGTGTTGTCTGAGAAAGAAGCGAAGTTCCAGCATGTCGGTGGAGAATTTCTCTGCCGCGTCTATTGAGGTATCATGTCACGAATTGGCAATAAACCGATTGAGATTCCAGCGGGGGTGACAATCACCGCTGCAGGGGACAGTGTTACTGTGAAGGGGCCCAAGGGTTCTTTACAGGCACCTCTGTTTCCGGGGCTCACTGTCGAAGTGACCGGAAGCACGGCTAAGGTATCGCGTGCAAATGATGAGAAGGACTTGCGTGCAAAGCACGGCTTGGTTCGCTCCCTGGTGAACAACTGTGTAGTTGGTACCAGCACGGGGTATTCACAGGTTCTGATACTCCAGGGTGTTGGTTACAGGGCGCAAAAGAAGGGTAAGGACGTTGTATTCAGCCTCGGTTTCTCGCACGAGGTTGTGCTCAAAGAGCCTGCAGATGTTACGGTAGATGTGCTGGAGAATACCAAGCTGAAGGTTAGCGGTATAGACAAGCAGCGCGTTGGCCAGATCGCAGCGCAGATTCGCGGGTTCAAGGAGCCAGAGCCATACAAAGGTAAAGGTATCCGCTATGAGAATGAGCAGGTACGCCGGAAGGCTGGTAAAGCCGGCAGCAAGAAGTAACAGCAGGTAAATATGGCATCTAAGGCAAGACTTAACAGGCAAAAGACGAAGCGGATAGCCCGGGTGCGGGCAAACCTTCGCAAGGGTAACCGCAGCGGAAAGGCGCGGATTTACTTTCACGTGTCAGGGCGGCATCTGTATGCACAGGTGTTGGATGATGTCGCAGGAAAGACCCTGCTGACGTGTTCAACACTGGATAAGGCAGTTCAGACTGGTGGCAAGAAGTCTTTTACTAACAAGGAATTTTCAGCAAAGCTGGCCGAGACACTGGTTGGCAAGATGCAGGCTGCGAACCTAAAACTCGATGCAGGTTATGTCTTTGATCGCGGTGCAAAGCTTTATCATGGACGTGTGAAGAGTTTTGCAGACACGCTGCGCGAGAAAGGTGTGAGTATCTAACAGGTAATTATGGAAGAATCAAAACAACAATCAGGCAAGAAGCCGGGCCGCAAGAAAGGCGGGCCAAAAGAGGGCGTGAAGAAGAATCTGCTCGATATTGATGGTCAGACGATTGAACTGACGGAACGAGTTGTAAGTATGGCCCGCGTAGCAAAGGTTGTCAAGGGTGGCCGCCGGTTCTCATTCAACGCACTGACTGTAGTTGGTGACGGCCAGTCGTACGTTGGTCTGGGGTTTGGAAAAGCCAAGGAAGTTCCGGAAGCTATTCGTAAATCAATCGAAGATGCCAAGAAGAACGTCATGAAGATCCGGAAGAAAGGCAACACCATTCCGCACGAGGTTATCGGCCGTTTCAAGTCAGCGCGTGTTATGCTGAAGCCTGGTGCGCCGGGTACCGGAATCATTGCCGGTGACTCGGTTCGTGCTGTAGTGGAGCTCGCAGGTGTGCATGATATTCTCACTAAAGCACTGGGGTCATCGAATCCGTTGAACATTGTTAAAGCAACACTGGACGGCTTGCGCCAGCTCGGTGGTATAGACGAGGCAAAGCTTCGTCGTGGTATTCCTCTTCCGGTTCTGTTTGGAAACTATTCTAAGCAGCGTAGGGATGAGAAGCGCAAGGCACTTGCCGGGGCAGTAGCACCGGCTGCAAATACTCCGGCGAATTGAGGTAAGAAGTATGAAAAAGGTCCGGGTAACGCAAACACGCAGCGCAACGCGCAAATCAGACAAGCAGCAGGCAACGCTTGTGGCCCTTGGGCTGCGTCGCATCGGGATGTCGCGTGAGCACGTGGTGACGCCTCAGCTTGAAGGTATGCTTAAAAAGGTTGGATTTCTGGTCAAAGTAGAGGCATTATAATGAACGAACTGAAACCTAATGCCGGTGCGAATAAGCGCCGCAAAATTGTTGGCCGCGGAACGAGTAGCGGTCACGGCAAGACATCGGGTCGGGGTGGAAAGGGGCAGACAGCCCGTAACGGTGGTAATATTCCTGCGCGATTTGAAGGCGGCCAGTGGCCACTGTATCGTCGTATCCCAAAGCGCGGTTTCCAAAACCTGTTTCGTGTTGAGTACACTCCTGTGAATATTGGTAACCTGGCGCGCACTGTTGCAGCAGGCAAATTGCCTGAAGCTGCAGTTGATTTGTTGAGTCTCAAGAAAGCGGGGTTGCTGCCTAAGACGGCAGAAGCCTGGAAGCTCTTGGGCAAGACCGACGGAAAGGGTGTATCCCTGTCAGGCAAGAAAATTGTTGTCCATGCAGTCAGCGAAGCTGCTCGCAAGCTGGCAGAGTCCGCTGGTGCAACGGTAGAAGTTATCGAATCAAAGCCGAAGGCTCTGAAAAAAGATTAAGGATCCATTCCCATGGTAAGAGCACTGGTAACAATCTTCACGGTACCTGATCTTCGTAAGAAGATTCTGTTTACCCTTGGTATGCTCTTGCTGTTCCGCCTTGGTGCGCACATTACGGTTCCAGGCCTCGATTTCAAAGTGCTGCAGGATTACTTCAGCAAAGCGGCCGCCGGTCAGGGTGGAAACCTAACGGATTATATCGATCTTTTTGCTGGTGGTGCCTTTAAGCGCCTTTCGGTATTTGCTTTAGGAATCATGCCTTATATTTCGGCATCGATTATCATGCAGATCATGATGGTGGCTGTACCATCGCTCCAGCGGCTCGCGAAAGAAGGCGATTTTGGCCGTCGCAAGATCAACCAGTACACACGTTACGGAACCGTGCTGCTTTGCGCCCTTCAGGCGTACGGTATCACTGTTTACATTACCTCGCTGCACTTTGAAGCACTGCAGGGCGGAAAAGGTATGCTGATTCCCGGAGGTCCCGGTGCTGCTTTTACTGCGATGACCATGCTGACGATAACAGCGGGGACGATCCTTCTGATGTGGATGGGTGAGTTGATGACAGAGCGCGGTATTGGTAACGGTACCTCTCTTATTATTTTTGCAGGTATTATTGCAGGTGCCCCTGCGGCTCTTGGCCAGTTTCTGGGCGACATCAAGAACAACCAGGCCGACGCTGTACTTGCTCTGATTCTTCTTGTCCTTTTTATCGCGATGATCGGGTTTTCTATCCTGCTCAGCGAGGGTCAGCGCAAGATCCCCCTTCAGTACGGTAAGCGTATTGTCGGGCGCCGGATGGTTCAGGGAGCGAGCCAAACGCTGCCCATCAAGGTAAACGCGGCTAATGTGATGCCGATTATTTTTGCGTCATCTTTGATGATTTTTCCATCGCAGATAGCGAGCTATTTTGGCTCACGCTACCAGGGTTTTGCTGAGACCATCCAGAAGTACCTCGCTCCGGGTACGCTGACGTATTTCATTATCTATATACTCCTTATCCTGTTCTTTGCGTATTTCTACACCACAATCCAGTACAACCCTAAGGAGATTGCCGAAGCGTTGAAGAAGAACGGTGGTTATATCCCAGGTGTGAGACCGGGTGCGCATACGGAAGAGACGCTCGAGCGCATCTTGAACAGAATTACGCTTTCAGGGGCGATGTTCCTGGCATTCGTCGCGATTGCTCCGGATATTTTTATCAAGCTTTGGAGCCTCGAGAAGTATTCGCAGTTGATTCACCTGTTCGGTGGTACATCGCTGCTCATTACCGTGGGTGTCGCGCTGGATACGCTGAAGCAGATCGAGAGCCAGTTGATCATGCGGCATTATGATGGCTTCATGGACCGCAATAAGAAAAGCGCCGGCCGCCCAAGGGTGGTACGGTAAGGCCCTATGCAGATCATTTTCCTCGGACCTCCAGGAGCCGGAAAGGGCACGCAGGCCAAGATATTTCTTGATCGTGCCGGTATTATCCAGATCTCTACTGGCGACATTCTGCGCTCGGCTGTAGCTAATGGCACAGCTTTGGGAAAGCAGGCAAAAGCTTTCATGGACAAGGGCGAGCTTGTGCCTGATTCTGTTGTGATCGGCATTATTGAGCAGCGTATACAGGAGCCGGACTGCAAGAAAGGGTTTGTACTCGACGGTTTTCCGAGGACTATCGAGCAGGCTAAGGCTCTGGACCTCATCCTGGAAAAGCTGGGATTGAATATTGACCATGTAGTCAACTTTGAGGTGCCCGACGAGGAGCTTGTGCGGAGGCTACTGGGCAGGGCTGCCCAGGAAGGCCGGTCTGACGATAACCCGGAGTCCATAAAAAATCGCTTGCAAATTTTTAAGGATAAGACACAGCCTCTTATCAACTACTACGAGCAAAAGCAGAAATTGCGTCATATCGCTGGTCTTGGCAGTACAATGGAGATCGCAGATAAGGTCAAGGCCGTAGTCGGGGTATGACGTGGCGGTGCGCATTTATACAAGTAAGGAAGTCTCGCAGATCATGGAATCCGGTATGATCGCGTTTGAGACTCATATGCGCCTGAAAGACCACATTCGTCCGGGGGTTTCTACGGCCGAACTCGACGAGGTGGCTCGCGAGTATATATATTCCCGGAAGGCGAAGCCCGCTTTCCTGGGATTGTATGGCTTTCCGGCTTGCATCTGTGCCTGCGTCAATGACGCTGTAGTGCACGGCATTCCGGATGAAAAGACGGTTGTCCGTGAAGGGGATGTACTGAGCATCGATCTGGGCGTTAGCTATAATGGCTATTTCTCAGACACCGCATGGACATGGCCGGTGGGCGAGGTTTCGAATGAGGCCCGGCAGCTGATTACCGTTACCCAGCAGTGCCTGTTTAAGGGCATAGCTGAGGCACAGGTAGACAATCGCATTGGCGCGATTGGTGAGGCGGTGCAGAAGCACGCTGAAGCGAATGGTTTTGGTGTAGTAAGGCAACTCGTCGGACACGGGATTGGCCGGGCGATTCATGAAGAACCGCAGGTGCCAAATTTCGGTCGGCGGAAAGAGGGAATTAAAATTCGCGCAGGCATGGTTTTGGCTATAGAGCCAATGATCAATGCAGGCACCTACGATGTCTATACGGATTCCGATAAGTGGACCGTAAAGACAAAGGATGGCAAGCTGAGCGCGCATTTTGAACACACAATAGCGGTCACGAGTACGGGGCCTGTCATTTGCACGATGCCCAAAGGTGCGAATGTCAATGTATTTGAACTTATGGGCCATGAGTCCGCGAAAGTCGCGGACGTTGAGTTAGCTGGAGTGAGCGCATGAAAGTCAGAGCATCAGTAAAAAAGATTTGCCCGCAGTGCAAAATCATTCGCCGGGCAGGAATTATCCGGGTGATTTGCAAATCGAACCCGCGGCATAAGCAGAGGCAGAGGTAAAAAATGGCACGTATTGAAGGTATAGATCTTCCTAACCAGAAGCGGGTTGTCATCGGGTTGACGTATATTTACGGCATCGGCGACAAGGCTGCGCAGGACATTGTTGCTAAAGCCGGAATTCCGCTTACTAAGCGGGTTCATGAGCTTTCAGAAGATGAAGTGGGCAAGATCAAGAAGATCATTGATGCTGACTATACTGTTGAAGGTGCTCTGCGCTCGAAAGTTCAGCTCGATATGAAGCGCCTGGTGGATATCGGCAGCTTCCGTGGTTCCCGG
>JAXMHG010000006.1:0-167071 GCA_046346875.1 Turneriella sp.
CGAGGCGATCTTTTTCACTTCGTCGGTGCTGATGGACATGGGTAAGGATCCACCCGGATACTCAGGGCGAAAAGAAGAATCAGGCCTTCTGCCGGGCGGCAAAAGCCACCCACCACAGGAACAGGCAATAGTAGAGCAGGTTGGGCAGAATGCGCACTGCATGGCCGACCTGCATACCGCGGAGTATCAGGATGTCGGCCAGCGACCAGAGACCGTAGAAGCCCAGCACGGGCAGTGCAACCTGCCGGATAAAGCGCTGCTCTGGTTCGGCAACGGGTTTTTGCGGGAGTACCACTTTCAGCCAGAGCAGGGTGAGGCCGAAGAAGACCAGCTCGTAGGCCAGGAACTTGTGCCTCGGCAGCTGCAGCAGCTCAGGTTTAGCAAAACCAATAGCAGAAACAATCAACGTCGGGAACAGGGTGAAGATCAGTGCGGGCCGCAGGACATCACCCGTCAGGCGGAGCGCATTGATGTCCGCGAGCGTTTTGCCCGCATAAAGTATATAGGCGAGCAGCAGTATGAACCTTAGATCGCCGATGAGCACGAAGATGTACTCGATACCCGTCTGCACCTCTGCGCTGGCTATTGGGACCAGCTGCCCGGCGACAGAGATGTCTGCCAGTGTCGTGATGCCGAAAAGAGTGAGGTAGCGCCAGAGGGGTGGTCTGCGCGCCAGTGCATAGAGCACCAATGCAGCATTGGCCACCAGTGCCGGCAGGGTTTTAAGGAAAAAATTCTGGTCGATATTCGTGTAGTCCATGGTCTAGCGTGCGAACTTCTGGCGCAACTTGTCTCCCAAATTGTTAAAAGTTATCACGGTCAGAAAAATCAGCAGTCCCGGGAAAAGCGTCATCCACCAGGCGATGTCGGGAAAGTCCTGCGCGGTTTTCAGCACATCGCCCCACGAGGGTTCGGGAATCGGTACGCCGATGCCCAGAAAGCTGAGAGCCGATTCGGTCAGAACGGCCTCGGCCACATCAAAGGCGGCCGTGACTGACAGTGGGCCTGCGGTCGCCGGCAGTATGTGGATAAAAATAATGCGCCATGACGAAGCTCCCATTGCGCGCGCGCTTTGCACGTAGTCGAAGTTGCGCACGCGCATGACTTCACCGCGCACGAGGCGTGCAATACCGGTCCAGCTGGTGAGCCCGATCACAATCATCAGGTTGAGCAGTGAAGGTTTCTTTAGCGCCATGACCGCGATAATCAGGATCAGCTTAGGAAAACAGATGACGATTTCGATGAAGCGGCTGATAACCATATCGACCCAGCCGCCGAAGTAACCTGCCAGCGCACCGACAAAAACTCCGATCGCGAGCGCCAGGCCCACTGCCACCAGCGAGACGAGCAGTGAATTGCGGGTGCCCCGAATGAGGCGGGCGGCGACGTCACGGCCATTCTCATCGGTACCGAGGTAGTGCACAAACCGGGCGCCCAAAAACCGTGGCGGTTTGAGGTAGTTTTCGAGCTCGGTTTCATAAGGTGAATACGGTACGAGTGTGAAGATTGCCCCGATCTCGCCCTTTTCTACCAGGCGCCGGTATTCGATTTTTTCGACCTGTGTGTCGTTGTAGAAGAGCGTATAGAGCAGCGGTGACCTCTTCAGTGCTGTGCCGGATTTACTTTCGTAACCGGCCTTGTCGTAGATGAAGAGGGGCTGCGACGAAGCGAGAAAAGGCGCAAACGCTCCCGTGAATACAAAAAGAAACAGGAAGGTGTAGGTCAGCCTTTCGGAGCTAAGGCCCTGCGACAGCCTGCGCCCAAAAAAACTGAGATATTCGCGCATTCTGTGCTTGAGCATGATCAGGCCTCGGCGCTCTGCATGCCGTAACGTATGCGGGGGTCGACCAGCATGTAGGCGATGTCACTCAGGAAGATACCCAGCATCGTCAGGACCGAAGAAATTGAGACGATTGCAATGATTACGGTATCGTCGTTCGCGTAAAAACTGTCGTAAGCGAGTTTGCCCATTCCCGGTATAGAGAAGATACGTTCGAGAATGACCGAACCGCCGATGAGAGAAGGCAACAAGCCACCGAGCAGCGTCACGAGTGGAATCACCGAATTGCGCAGTGCGTGTACATAAATGATGGTAGCTCCCGAAAGGCCCTTAGCCCTGGCTGTGCGCACATAGTCCGAGCGCAGCGCTTCCATAAAAGAAGATTTCATATAGCGGCTGAGAAAGGCGAACGAACCGTAGACCATTACGGTCACGGGCAATACCAGGTGCCAGAGAAAATCCCCGATTTTCTGGTACCATGCCAGTTTGTCGAAAAACGGGCTGACGAGGCCGGAAAGCGGAAAGAGGTCCAGGTACTCCGCCGAAGCGAGGTACTTGAGCAGCATCAGAGAAACCCAGAACGCCGGCAGCGCGTAGAGCACATAGAGCACCGAAGCGAGAATTTTTTCCCGCCGCGACTGGTCATGAATCGCCATGTAGATACCGAGCGGAATCGAGATAGTATACACGAGGAAGACAGTCAGCAGGTTAAAGAACAGGGTCACCGGCAGAGCTTCGGCAATCTTGTCGAGCACGGGACGGTGGTCGATGCGGCTTTCGGAGAAATTGAGGGTCACGATATTTTTCCAGAGCCGCAGGTACTGCACGTGCATCGGGTCGTCGAGACCATAGTACGCGCGCATTTTTTTCTGGAATTCGTCGAGGCCGGCACTCTCTTTCATGCCGTCAGGCCCCATCGAGGCAGTGGTCAATGCGTCCGGGCGCAACTTGATCAGGAAAAAAGTTATGGTAATGATGCCGATAAAAGTCGGCACCATCAGGAGTATTCGCCGTAGAGCGTAGCGCACGTGCATGCGATGACCATGACTCGAGAACGACGGTCAAGTATAATGGGGCTGCGACCTGCCGCGTGGCTCACGTTACGCTACAGAATACGGTTTTCAGGCTGCCGGGCAAATTTTACGAGGATTGCTTTACGTGCGCAAATTGCTCCGCTACCTCATTTTGCTGCTGCTCGTCGCCGCGTCGGCGGTTGCCGCGGTGCCGTGGTATATGGCGTACCGCGCGCGTGAGCAGATTTTTGCCGCTACAGCGGGTAATCCGCCACCGCACCCGGCGCAGGTCGCGCTGATTCCCGGGGCGAGCGTACTGCCGAACAAGAAACCCTCCGCCACGCTGTTGGGGCGCCTCAGGGCCGGCATCGAGCTCTACCAGAAGCAGATTGTGCCCAAGCTGCTGCTCTCCGGCGACAACACCCGCAAGTTCTACGACGAAGTGCACACCATGCGCGACTACTGCCTGCGCCACGGGGTCAAACCAGAAGACATCTTTCTCGACCACGCGGGAGTCCGGACGTATGACACCATGGCGCGTGCACGGCGGACCTTCGGTGTGCGCACCGCTATCATTGTCAGCCAGCAGCTCTACCTGCCACGGGCGCTTTTCCTGGCCGGGGCGGTGGGTATCAAGGCCGAAGGTTACGTCGCCGAGTCATCCAGCTTTGACAATACCTGGCAGGCGCTGGCGCGTGAGTACCTTGCCAGGTTTAAATCGCTGCTCGATATCTATTTGCTGAAGCCGGCCGTGCCGCAGGAATCTCCGCAAACCATTACCGGTGACGGGCGCGAGACCTGGAAAAAATAGCAAAGCCCCTTTTCAGGAGCCTGGCAGCAGGCTCCTGAAAAGGGGCCAAAAACAGGTTCCGTAACTTGCTCGAGAATCTATTGACACAGCAAAATCGAAAATGCCATGGGGAACGACATGTTGACCGACAAGCTCAAGTTGCTCGAGCTGCCCCCGATGCCCCAGGTCGCGGCACGCGTCATGCAGATAGACGAAAGCCAGATCAGCGTATCGGCCGAGCAGATACGCAACATTGTCCAGTCCGACCTGGCGCTGTCGACGAAGATACTCAAGCTCGCCAATTCGGCTTTTTATGCGCGGGGCAACCGCATCAATAACCTCTCGCAGGCCATAGCCCTGTTGGGATTTAAAACAGTTAAGGGGCTATCGCTGCTGGTGTCGGCAGCTTCGATGATACCGAAAAAGGGGAATTTCAAGATTATGAAAGAGCTCTGGATGCGTTCGGTGCTCACTGCCCTGATTTCAAAGATCATCGCCGAAAAAGTAGGCAAAGAAAAGCAGAAGGACGAAGTCTTTATGATCGGTCTGCTGCGGCAAATCGGCAAATCCATTCTCGCGAACCAGTTTGCCGAAGAATACACGATCTGCTTCCAGATGTCGGCCGATGCAGCCGACGACGAAAAACTCCACCAGCTCGAACAGATGAAATGGCAGTTTAATTCGGCAGAGGCATCGGAATTCGCGATGAAGACGTGGAATTTTCCCCCTGAACTGATTGCGGCCAGCAAGGTCCTGCGCTACCGTATTGAAGACCCCGTGGCGCTCGAAAAAGAACAGCCGTTGCTGATGCCGGTAATTCTCGCGGAGTACATTGTGTTGCTTTCCGGGTATACCGATACCTTCAAGCCTGATGCGAAGTTACGTGAAAAGTTGCTGGCCGAGTTTGGCCGGGTCTGCCCGGTCTATAATATCGATGAAACGCGCAAGAAATACTATCTTGAAGACCTGCGCCAGGTTATTAAGCAGGACTCCTTCTACAGCTTCTGCGGCGAACTCTTCTCTAATTAGCCAGTTCTGCCGGGTTGGCAGTTTTCTGCATCAGGTTGAGTGCTTCCATCCTCGTGCGCGCCTTTATGCCGGCTTCTGAGCCCGGATCAAGCTGGTTAATCTCACGGTAGATCGCGGCGGCGGCCGTTTCATCGCCCGACATTTCCTGCAGGCGCGCCGCCTCGAGACGGTACGCAAGCCCCTGCTGGCTGATACCCAGTTCGCGGTAGAGCGCATCGTACTGCCTGATCGCAAGGTCGTAGCGCTGGCGCTTTTCATAGATGCGGGCCATACTTTCGCGTGCTTCACGGCTGCGCAGGTTGACAGGAAAGACCCGCAGGAATTCGCTGTAAGCCTGCAAGGCTTCACCATATCGCTTTTCGCGTGCCAGCGAGTGCGCCAGGTTGATCGACAAATCGGCCTGCTCCTGCTCGAGCGGACCCACGGCGTCGGTCATGTCAACGACCTGCGCGGCGCCTGATTGCGGGTACAGCGGGTGCAAAAGCAGGTTCGCGAGACCTGCGAGAACAAGGGTGCGGAGCCACGACATATTATGTCACATCGGCAAATTTGCTAAAAACCTTTAGCGCTGGCGGCTGGCGGGCAATGGGGATTTTTCATTGTTTTGGCCTTTTCAGCCTATGGCAAAGCATATAGCTGTATACACGGTGGCGCTTCCCTTGCGATCTATTTTACAGAAGACAGTCGAAAATTTTGGCCTTGCCGACGCCGAAAAAAACTTTCGCAATACATTTATTGAAAAGAACCGCGGCAAGCCGCTGTTCCTGATGCTGGTCGAGAATCTCAAGGACATGCGCATCGACGAGTTCCTGGGCAGGATACCCGATTTCATAAAGCGTGTGAATTCCGAAGAGAAGCAGTCGATTCACTGTTATGTGCTCGGCGATGAATCACGCTTTTACGTCGGCATCGTGCCGGGTGACGATGCACCGGGCTTCCTGCCGAATATCGACGGCGCGATGGGTAAGTTCCACGGCGAGGCGCCAAAAGATGGCGACGGCAGTTTTGATTTCGGTATCGGCCGCACCCAATGTAATTATATTTCGGACGCGCAGGAAATTTTCGATGAACTCGTGCGTGCCGCGCACAAGAACCTCAAGGACAACCTGGTGCGCTGGAGCTGGACGTACCTCAACCGCGCAAACGACTACTTCGCCAACGTTGAAGCCAATGCCGTCATACAGCCGATTATTTACTTCGACCCCCGTAAAGAGACCTATTCAGTAAAGGGCGGCGAGGTTTTCGTCGGTGGCGAGCTCTACAATAGCTACGCTGAACTCCTGCGCGACATTCCTGACGACCAGGACATCAACCGCGTCGAACTACTGATTCTCGAAAAAATCGTCATGGCCTGCCACGAAGCGCCAGGCCTTTTGAAATTCAACGTTTCGCCGCAGACGCTGATCGATACTTTCCCGTCAGCAGAGAAGGTATTCCGTTTCAACGAGCTCATTGCCCGGCAAAAAATCAATCCGCACAACGTGCGCCTTGAGCTGGTCGAGAAACCCTACGAAGAGAAAACGATTAAGCTCAAGGATGTCTGCCGCTACTTCTTCCAATTTGGTATCACCTTCGCCGCAGACGACTTCGGCGTCAAGAGCCAGAGCCACCAGGTGATTCTCGACCTCGGTGAAATGATCAAAGAATTTAAACTGGATCCCATCAGCTTCAAATTCAAGCCCGAAGAAGACCAGACCAAGTTTCTGGACAACCTCGCTTTCATCGATTATTGTATTCGGCTGGCGGATAACCGCGAAGCGATCATCACCGCTGAAGCGGTCGATGACTATGACACGATGCGGTTCTTAATAGCGCACCAGGTATTCTATTTCCAGAGCCATATCTTCTGCCGCAAGCTGCCCATTCACTACTATAAAGAAAATTTCCACAAGTTGCAGAATTTGCCCGAAAGTGCGGTTCGCAAGATCCTCTCTGAAGACGAGCTTATACAGAAGCAGAAAGAGGTGGGCAATATCTTTGAACTGGCGCGGCAACTGGGATTAGCCTAGCGCCGCCGGTGCTTGCGCGTTTTCTCTTTGTGCTTTGCTGCGCGAGTCGCTTCTGCAGTTTGTCGGTGTGAGTGCAGTGCGTCCGGGGGTTTTGGTCTTCTCCGACGGCACTTTTTTCCGTGGCACCCTGTTCGGGGCAGACCCCGCCAAAGCGGGTTCATTCGGCGAAGCGGTCTTTCAGACGGCGATGTCTGGCTACCAGGAGATCCTGACCGACCCCAGTTACCGCGGCCAGATCGTCTGTTTTACTTATCCCTCTTTTGGCAATTATGGCGTTAACCCGGTAGACTTCGAGTCGCCGCGCGCCTGGCTTTCCGGTGTCGTGGTGCGCGACCTGTGCGAGATACCCAGTAACTTCCGGTCGACGGCGACTGTAGACCAGTTTCTGCGTGAGCAGAACGTAGCCGGCATAACGGGTGTTGATACGCGCGCAGTCGTGCGCAAAATCAGGGAAGGGGGAGCGCAGACCGCGGGCATATTTTCTGCCGAGGGCGCCGATATGGCCGAACTGGCGCGCAAGGTGGCCGCTCAGCCTTCGATGGATGGTCTTAACCTTGTTAAAGATTTCGACGGCAAGGCGGCCAATGAATTCGTCGCGGCCTATCTCAAAGAAAAAAATATCCATCCCACTTCGCTCAAGCCGATTGCCGTACTCGATTTTGGCATTAAATACAACATCCTGCGCGAACTCGTTGCGCAGGGCTTCATGCCCCGTGTTTTTGCCGGTGATACCCCGCTCGAAAACCAGAAAGACTTTCAGGCCAGCGACTACGTCGGCTACTTCTTCAGCAACGGTCCAGGTGACCCTGCCGTGGTGGAAAGTGGTATCCGTAATATCCGCCAGCTGATAGACACCGGCAAACCCTGCCTCGGTATCTGCCTTGGGCACCAAATGATTTCGCATGCCCTGGGTGCAAAAACGTACAAGCTCAAGTTTGGCCACCACGGCGGTAACCAGCCGGTCAAAGCAGACTACCGCAAGCAGGTGATCATTACCTCTCAGAACCATGGTTTTGCCGTCGATGAAGAGTCGCTGCGCAAGGTAACCTCTGCGGGCACAAAATTTGAGTACAATGCCAACGACCTCAGCGCCGAGGGGTTCCGACTGGTCGATGACAAACACAAGGTGCTCAGCGTTCAATACCATCCCGAAGCGGCCCCCGGCCCACGCGATGCGGCTATCGTCTTTACCGAATTCAGGGCTCTGTTCGCAAACTGACCGACGGGTCGATTTGCGGGCCTAATTTGCTTTACACATACGCCGCCGCACACATCCGAGTAAACTATGTCTCTCACCGAAGCGCAGCAGAATGAGCTCCTGACGCTGCAAAAACTATCACGGCAATACGAAGGCATTATCCGTACTTCGCGTAACCCGGACCAGCTGAACAAGGCCAAGATAGAACTGAAAAAAATCCGCGACAAGATGGAATCTATCGCACCGGGCGGTGTTGCAGAGAAATTTCTGCAAGGCGCCCCGCAGCCGCAGGCTTCGTTCGGCAAAAAAAAGACCATCGAAGACATCGGCCAGTCATATCCCAGCCTCGGTAAAATGCCGATGAACCGCATCTCTCCCAATTCAGATGAACTCGAAATTAACGTGCTCGGCAGCGTGCTCACCGCGTGGGAAAACACGTTCTACCCGGCGCTGGGCAAAATTAAGCTGGATTTCGCGCTGTCTGCCGAACGTGACAGCCACTTCACCGTGCTCGAAGGGCTGAAGCGCCAGATGAAGATACTCTGCGAAACCATCGAAGATATTCCCCGCGCAGTGCGCGAAGATTCCAAGGCGCAGCTGAAAGACATGCGTACCCGCCAGCAGCGCCAGTTTATGTTCGATGGCGGCGGGTTTCTGAAAAAGGTGCACGAGTTCTGGAAGGCTATCTATGAAGATATCCAGGCCAATGGACCTAAGTGCTTCAACAAGGACGATCATATCCAGATCGATACGCGGCTTGAGGCTTCTAACTACTTCCAGGGAAAGTCAGTGCGCGAAACGGCGCGCTTCACCGTGATGTTTTTGCACGAAGCTATAGACGCTCTGAACCTGCCTGATTTGCCCGCCGACAAAAATAAGAACCTGAGGTAATATGCCAGCTAAGCCTAAGAAAAAATCAGCGCCAGCGAAAAAGAAGACCACCGCTGCAGTGCCGGCAAAAGAAATAGCCGGCGATATCATCCAGTTCGGAAAGGCCTGGGAATATTCGGAAAGCCTTGAATCGTCATCGATCGTGAAGATTGCGCCGAAGTATAACCTTTTCATCAATGGCAAGTTCGTCGCGCCCAAGAGTGGCAAATACTTTCCGACGATCAACCCCGCCAGCGAGCAGAAACTCGCCGAAGTCGCCGAAGGCGGCGAAGCCGACGTTGACGCGGCGGTCAAAGCGGCGCGCACCGCCTACAGCAAGGTCTGGTCAAAGATGCCCGGTAAAGAACGGGCAAAGTACATCTACCGCATTGCGCGGCTGATCCAGGACCACGCCCGCGAGCTCGCGGTGCTTGAGTCACTCGACGGTGGTAAGCCAATTCGGGAATCGCGCGACGTCGATGTGCCGCTTGCGGCAGCGCATTTTTTCTACTACGCTGGCTGGGCCGACAAGCTCGACTATGCTTTCCCCGGCCGTAAACTCAACCCGCTCGGCGTGGCAGGCCAGGTGATCCCCTGGAATTTCCCTCTGCTGATGGCGGCTTGGAAACTTGCGCCAGCGCTCGCCTGCGGCAATACGGTCGTGCTCAAGCCGGCTGAAACAACGCCGCTCACTTCGCTCTTTTTGGCGCAGATTCTGCAGGAAGCCGAGCTGCCCGACGGTGTCGTGAATATTGTGACCGGCGCGGGTGCCACCGGCGCAGCGGTTGTTTCGCATAGCGATGTGAACAAGGTCGCTTTCACCGGCTCAACCCTCGTGGGAAAAAGAATACAGCAGGCGCTTGCCGGTTCAGGCAAGAAGATGACGCTCGAACTGGGTGGCAAGGCCGCCAATATCATCTTTGAAGACGCTGCGCTCGACCAGGCAGTTGAAGGTATCGTCAACGGCATCTATTTCAACCAGGGTCATGTCTGCTGTGCAGGCAGTCGCCTGCTGGTACAGGAATCTATACACGACATAGTGGTGAAAAAACTCTTCCGCCGGCTGCAGACGCTGCGCGTGGGCAACCCGCTCGACAAGAACACCGACATCGGTGCAATCAACTCGAAGATGCAGCTGAACAAGATCTGTGAGCTGGCCGATTCGGGTGTTGCCGAAGGTGCGGTCATGCACCAAAAGCAGGGCAAGCTCCCCGACAAGGGGTTCTGGTACCAGCCGACGTTTTTTACCAACGTAACGTCTTCAAGCCGCATCGCGCGCGAAGAAATTTTCGGGCCGGTGCTTTCGGTCATGACTTTCCGTACGCCCGAAGAGGCAATCGAGAAGGCTAACAATACTCAATACGGGCTCTCTGCCGGCGTCTGGACGGACAAGGGGTCGAAGGCGATGAAGATGGCAAATGCGCTGCGGGCGGGTGTTGTCTGGATCAACACCTTCAACAAGTTTGATCCCGCTTCGCCGTTTGGCGGCTACAAAGAGTCGGGTTATGGCCGCGAGGGCGGCAAGCAGGGCCTGCTCGATTATTGTAAAATCGAGTAAGCCCGAAGCTGCTTATTTCTCCTGGTAGTCGCCTGCGAAGGTCTGCACGCACATTGTGCCGTAGACCTTGTGCGGACCGCAGGCGATGCCCACAACTTCAAATGATGCATTGTAGATATTTTTGCGGTGGCCGCGACCTGCAACCGCGTCGTCGACAATCAGCTGTATAATGACTGCACGGCCTTCGTCGTTGCCGTAGCTGATGTTTTCGCCGGCAGAACGCAGCCACTTGCCGTGCCGGTTCATACGGTCGAATGGCTTTGATCCGTCGCTGCCGCTGTGACCGGTTGAACCGCGCGGCCCTGTATCTTTGACATGATCTTTCGCCGCGAGCGACATGCCGCGCGAAATGCGAAAACCCTGCATGGGCTTGCGACCTTTCAGCTCGCGTATTGCCTCGTCGACTGCAGCTGTGCCTTCGCTGGTCATGAGATCTATTTTACCCGGGCGTTTCACCAGCCTGCCCTGGAACTGCTTGCGGTAGTCTTCGAGTATCCTCGCGTAAGTTTGCGGGTTGGTCCGCGCGAGATTCAGCTCATCGAGCACAGAATTTTCGAGCGCTGAGAGGTACGTGGGCTTGTCGATCACGAGGCTGCGCGCGAAGAGCGCGCCGGCAGCCGCGACACTGCCAAGCAGCAGCAATACAATGGGGGATTTCATGCGATTTAAAATCATAGCCAGTGACACAACAATGGCCACCGGGTGTCAATCGAATGGACGGAGATTTTTGTTCTTGCCGCACGTGCTGCAGGATGTGCGCTTACAGCATAAATGGCAGATTCGCACGTGCCACGTCCCGCAAACGTCTGCATGAGCGACAGGCTGTCGTGTAGCGCCTGCTGCGGCATCTACAACCTCGACATGACAGCGCCTGAGCGCAGGCAATGGGTAGAAGAAAATACCACGCAGTTCATGGCGCTCGATCTTGCGCAGAGCGACAATATCGTACGCTTCAGGAAGCAGCGCGAAAGCGTGACGTTGCCCCGGCGTGTGCGCGAAGACACCTATGTTTGCCCGTTTGTTGGTTTTATTGACAATGGGATCTTGCGTACGGGTTCTCGCTCTGAGCGACCTCGTGTCGCGCGCGAACCTGGCGCGTCCTTGCGCACAGGATGTCTGCTCCATCCCGAGGGGTCGCCGCACCCGCAGATTGGGCTGCACGCACACCCGCAGAATTTTTCGTTCTATGGTGAGGGAATCTGCCAGGCCTATGACTGCCTGGCGAAAGAACGTGGTGTGCACCGCGGTGATTTTTTTCGCTGGGCAGAGAGCGCCGATCTCGGGGCTTACGGCAGGCTGGCGTCTGATCACACGCTGCACCGTTCGCTGGCGCTTTTTGTCCAGCAGCATGCCGATCTTGCGGCTTTCTACGGATTACTCGCGCAGGCGTACGAGCGCTATGGCGTTGTTACCACCTCGTTCGAAGATATTGAAAAGGTTGTGCCTGGGACTGCCGCTGCGCTCTGCAGTTCGCTCGCCGAACGTGTTGCCGAAAGGCGCGGCGCCCGGGTTCAGGGCAGGGGAAACTCCGGCGGGCTATTTGCCCGCCGCTTGGCAGCGCTGCTTCACCATACGCTGACTGCCTGCCTGAAATAATTTTCGCCCTGTCTCTGTGTTGCGGGTTTACCCATGATCGATTTCCAGTTGCTGAAGACCGAAGAGGGTATTGCACGCGTTGTGGAGAGTCTGAGGAAACGCGGCGACACCGCTTCTTCGGAAAGCCTGGTGACCGTCTCGCGTGAGCGGCTCGCTGTGATACGTGAAACCGAAGCGCTGGCCAACGAGCGCAACGTGCAGTCGAAAAAACTCGGTGAACTCAAGGCGCAGGGTAAGCAGGCGGAGTTCGATGCGCTGCGCGAAACGATGAAAGAGGTCGCCGACAAGCTGAAGGACCTCAAAGAAAAAGAGGCAGAAGTCGAAGAGCGTTTCCAGAACCTGCTCGACCGGTTGCCGAACCTGCTCGACGAGAAGGTGCCGGTGGGCAAAGACGAGACGGAAAATGTTGTCGTGCGCACGGTGGGCGAAGTTCCGCAATTCAGCTTCGAGCCGAAACCCCACTTTGAAATCGCCGAAGCCGAGTCGCTGGTCGACTTTGAGCGGGGCGTAAAAATTTCAGGAACGCGGTTCTACGTCTACAACGAGCAGATTGCGCGCCTTGAGCGCAGGCTGTCTAACTTCATGCTCGACCTGCACGCGCAGGCCGGTTATAAAGAGCGCAACATTCCGCTGCTCGTCAAAGACGAGTGTATGTACGGTACGGGGCAGTTTCCCAAGTTCATGGATGAGTACTACCGCATGGAGAAAGACGGTCTTTCGCTGATTCCGACGGGAGAAGTGCCGCTCACGAATATATATGCAGACGAAATTCTTTCGGCAGAGCAACTGCCGATCTGCCTCACTGCATTCACCCCATGCTTTCGCCGCGAAGCGGGCAGCGCGGGTAAAGACACGCGGGGGCTCGTGCGGGTGCACCAGTTCTACAAGGTTGAACTTGTTAAGTTCGTTAAACCACAGGATTCAGAGGCCGAGTGGCGAAAACTCACCGGCGATGCTGAAGAAATACTGAAGCGTCTGGGGCTGACCTACCGCGTGCTCAGCCTCTGCTCGGGCGACATGGGTTTCACCTCGTCGATCACTTACGACCTCGAAGTCTGGATGCCGGGGCTCAACCGCTGGCTCGAGATCTCGTCGTGCTCTAACTTCAAGGACTTCCAGGCGCGGCGCGCGAAGATACGCTACAAGAACCCGGAAACAGGCAAGAACGAGTACGTGCACACGATCAACGGTTCGGGCGTCGCTGCAGGTCGCCTCATCGCTGCGTTACTCGAGTACCACCAGACGGCAGACGGCAAGATCGACTGGGCAGCGATTGACGCGAAACTCACCCGGTAATTATTTTGGCAACTTACCGCTTTAAATCGCCGCAGAACCTGCACAAAGAACGTTTCGACAAGGTTGTACACACGCTGCTCAACGAGCAGGTAGAAGGTGGAGTTTCGAAAGCAATGGCGCGCAAACTCGTGATGGCGGGTGCGGCGTATCTTGCCGGCAGCCGTTGCCGTATTGCATCCAAACCCGTTTGGGCGGGAACCGAAGTGCGCGTCGAATACGATGCGAACCGGGCGAAAAAAATCGACACCTCTGTTGTGACTCTGAAGCGGGAATCTATTCTCTACGAGCGCGGTGGTCTGCTGGTGGTCGACAAGCCCGCAGGTCTGCCGACCGTAGCCACGCTCGACGACGCGCGGCACAACCTGGTGGCAGCGCTGGAGACACTGCTGGGTGAGCATACCGGCCAGTCACGCACCTCTCCCTACTTAGGCGTCCACCACCGGCTCGATGCGCAGACTTCGGGTTGCATACTCTTTACCACCGACCCGGCGCGCAATAGTTTTGTCTCGCGCCTGTTCCAGGAACACCTGGTGCAGAAAGAGTACCTGGCAGTTGTACACGTCACCGCGAAAGCTCCCCCTAAAGCATGGGAAATCAAGGACCAGCTGGTGCGCGCAGAGAAAAAGAAGAACCGTTATGCCTCAACGCGTAAGCTCGGCATGCCCGACAGCGAGGGGTCGTTTGCCTACAGCCGCTTCGAGCTGCTCGAGCAGCGGGGTGACCTCGCGCTTATCAGCTGTGTACCCGTGACCGGGCGAACGCACCAGCTGCGCGTGCACCTCAGCGAATACGGCCTGCCGATCGTTGGCGATAGGTTATACCATGGAACAGGAGGTGCCGGGCTGCGAGCTGGCAAGGATGCCATCGGTGCGAGCAGTGGCACAGGAGGTGCCGAGCAGGGCAGTCGCCTGATGCTCCACGCCTACCGCCTGGCATTCCGCGAAGAGGACGGCAGCGAGGTATTGGTCGAGGCCCCGGTGCCGGAAGAGTTCAAAAGGCTTTTCGATCTGAAGTCCCTTTAGTATATTTCCCCCACATGAAAGATTATATCCGTGGGCAGGTCAAAGACTCGATTGCCGTCAAAGAAGCTTTTTTGGCTGACGAGGCCAATATTGAACTGCTGAACCGGGTTGCGGGCGACCTGATCGCCGCTTACCGCGCAGGCAAGAAGACACTCATCGCCGGCAACGGTGGCAGCGCGGCTGATGCGCAGCACATTGCAGCCGAATTTGTCAGCCGTTTCTATTTTGACCGGCCGGCGCTGGCGTCGATTGCACTGACGACCGATACTTCGGCGCTGACTGCTATCGGTAACGACTATGGCTACGAGCTGCTCTTTTCACGCCAGATTGAGGCGAACGGCAGCTCCGGCGATATCTACATCGCTATTTCGACCTCGGGCAATTCGAAGAACGTCCTGAAATCCCTTGAGTCGGCCAAGAAACTGGGTATCAAGACAGTTGGTCTGACCGGTCGCAGCGGCGGCAAGATGAAGGATATGGTCGACTACTGCATCTGTGTGCCTTCGGACGAGACCCCCCGCATACAGGAAACCCATATATTGATCGGGCACATACTGTGTGCCGCGGTCGAGAAAGAACTGTTCGAAAAAGAGTACCGTAAATAATCCGGACGGTACCGCCGGTGGCTGTTTCCGAACCACTTGACTCATTGTGTCCGTTCGGGAGACGGCACGTGTGATGGCTGCAAATGGTAAAGGACTGACCTTCGATTTTAAGGATGAGGGCAGCCATTGCCTCGTGACCCTGGTTGGGGATCTCAACATGTTCTCAGCACCCGAATTTCGGGTGAACCTCGTAAAACAGCTCGAATCTGGAGTGAAGCGCTTCTTACTCGATTTGAGCGACCTTGCTTTTGTCGATTCTTCGGGCATTGGCGTGTTGGTGAGTTTTGTCAGCATGGCGCGCAAGACCGAAGGAGCGAAAATTGTGCTCTGCGGGCTTAACCCCCAGATACGCAGTATTTTCGAAGTAACCCGGCTCCTGTCGGTTTTTAACGTCGTCGAAGACCGGCCGGCTGCCAAGCAGGAGATTCAGGCCTGACGGGGTAAAGGTAGACTTTTCATGCAGATCACTTTTTTTGCCGCCATGGAAGAGACACTCAAGAAGGCGCTGCGCACCGGAATCCAGACCCTGATTTCAGTGACCGAAGAGGTGCGCCACGGTCTCACGGTGCTCGAAAATGACATCCAGGCGCTCAACCGGCGTATTGGTGAGTCGAAGACTATTGAGACAACCGGTGAAAAACTCGATGACCTGATCGAGCGCTCGGTGCAGGCAATACGCGAATACGAAACCCGCGCCACACAGATCAGCCAGCAGATACAGCAATACCTCGAACAGGTTGACCCCATGGCGAGACAGAGCGTAGAAGAGCTCTCGCAAAAGCTGCAGGCACTGTCGCAGAAGCTAGCAGCCGAAAAAACTCCCCCGCAACCCTGAGCCACCCCGGCTGCGCCGACTTAGGCTCAAAAATCCCGGGCGTCAGGTCGATACTCATAGATAAAGGGCGTCTAACCAGATATGAAAAACCGCAGCTATACGAATGTTTTCGTGCTTATCGCAATCGCCGGGCCTTTCGCCCTGGGGGCGCAGGCGCAGAAAACGAGCAGTAAAGACCTTGCGGCCGAGGTTGATCGCCTCAACTGGGAGGGGATTGACCTCTCTAACGATTCGCGCTACCTCGATGCAGCTGACCGCTTCCAGAAGGCGATCACGCTCGACGACACGCGCTCGGCGCGTTCGTACCACAACATTGCCTATACCTACGAACTGGCCGGCGACAGAAACCGCGCGCTCGAGAACTATCAGAAGGCGGTAGCGCGTAACCCGCAGCAGGTGATATCGTGGCAGAGCCTGGGGCGTACGCAGTACCAGATGGGGCTCTATAAGGATGCCGTCTTTTCCGGTGAGACCGTACTCAAGCTCGATCCGCGCAACATGCCGGTACAAAAATGGCTGCCCGATGCATATTCTAAACTCGCCGAGCAGAAAATTTACGATGCGCGTAACGACCTGACCGGCGACCCGGCGACGAACCCCAACTGCGAGGCGCGGCCCGAAGTTATTGGTGAGGTCGGTTTCTTCGGCTCTGTGATCGGTGCCATCGACAAACAATCGACAGCGCTCAACATGTACCGCACAGCGGGCGTCACGACGACTCCGGCAGGCGCTTACGCGGAGTTTAACCCGTTACGCGAACTCACCTTCAGGCTCAATGGACAGACACCGTACTACGGTATTCTGCAGCCGAACTTCTACGCAGGTTCGCAAAAGATCGAGATGCAGTACAACTTCAAGTACTTCTTCATCGGCGCAGGTATTCTCTTCAGCCAGCTCAATGTCGCCGATAGCAAAGTGCCCGGGCAGGATGCCAGTTATATCCAGAACACGGACTACACGACGCTGTCAGACACCAAGTTTGGCCTTTTCATGGGCGGGCGCGACGACCTGACCTTCTTCATACTGCGCATCTACCCGCGCTACCTTTTCCGCGATGCGACCGCAGAACCGAAGAGCACCGCGTTCGACGTGGCCAAGATCGACCTCGAGTACCGGCGCAACCTGCGGTTGAGTCTCGGCTCCGTAATCGACGAAAAGCAGCCGGCCAGCAAAGGACCCTTCACCGATATCATCGTGAAGGTTGTGATGGACGAAGTTTATATCACGGAGTATAAACCGGTTACCGGCACCGACGCGGTGGGACACTATTTCGGCACCTACGACTTCTCGATCGGTATGGAGTTCGGAAAACTGCAGCGCGAGTTCGACAAGATTGGCACGACCTGGGGCTTCTTGCTGACACAGCGCCTGTACTTCCAGAATACCAACAACACCAACCTGACTTCTTTCGGCAACGGCCAGGGTTATTTCGGCCTCAATACCAGCGGTGCAACCACGGGCAATGCGTTCTCATCCTACCGCAACAACTCATTTCTTATCACGCTCTTTGCTTCGCAGCTGTTCAGAAACCGCTACGTGCTGCGCGAGCAGATCTTTTTTGAAGCGACACCCGGTTCAGAACGAAACCATGCAATTGGTGCGATGCTGTCGTTCGGCATGAGGTTCTGATATGCCGTTGAAAATGCCGCGGCTGCGGCATTTTCTTTTTTTCGTCTTATCCGCCGGTATCTCGCTGCCCGGCCAGCCCGTAACCCCTGAAGATTTTCTCGAACGCGCGCGCGAACACTTCGAGCGCCGCAGGTTTCTCAATACTCTCGATTCACTGCGCGTCGTGCTGCAGATGACGGCAGCAGAAGACGCAACGAAGAACAGAACAAAGCTCGAGGCAGAAATTCTCTCTGCGCAGTCTCTTGCAGCCCTTGGCCGGCGCGACGAGTCTGCGAACATGTACGAAAGGGCCATTTCGCATGGCTACGCAGACAAGAGTGCGCTCGCGTACCTCGGCAACTACTTCGAAGCACGCGGGCAGTGGCCAAAGGCGCGCGAGTACCTGTCGGCGTATTTTGCCGCTGATAAGGGCGATGCACAGACGCACATACGCTATGCTGTAGTGCTGGCGCGGTTGAAAGAGCGCACACAGGCCAGGGAGCTTTTAGCAGCGATTGAACCTGCAGCAGGGGGGAAAAAGGCTGAAGAGTGCGAGCTGCTGGAAAAACAGAAGAAGCTCCGCCAGTCGTTTGATTGCTTCTGGGAATACCGGAATGGGCACCCGGACCGTGAGGCGGGATACCTCGCGCTTTACCGTATCAGCCGGCAGCTGGGCGATCGAGAAAAGCAGGCGCAGTCGGCGCAGACCCTCTACTGGCTTTTCGGCGACGATACGCGCTATATCTGGCCGCTGGTCGAGGTGCGCCTCGCGGAGCGGCGGTTCTATGACGCGCGGCTCTTGCTCGAAGAGGTCATTCGCCTGAAAGGAAAAGATTCCGACGCCGAACGCCTGCTGGCAAACCTGCAGCGCGATGCTCCCGAAGCGGTCAAGAAGCCGTTTAGAGCGACACCTGCCGAAATGCGGTTGTTGGAAGAATTACAACGTTAGTCTTTCTTCGGGAAGATGTTTTCTTTGCCCTTTTCGGCAAAGAGCAGGTAGAAGCGCGCGCCGCCTTCGTTGGGAAAAGCGGCCAGGTGAATCGCAAATGGCTGGATGGTGACCATCTGCCCAGGGTACAGGTCGACGATATCTTCTTCGATGATCATCCGTACCATGCCCTCAAGCACGAGGATAGTTTCAGCAAACGCGTGCGCATGGTAAGGTACCATGGTGCCCTGCTCATTCTGCATTTCGTAGATCTTGTAGTCTTTGATGAGCAGCGTCTTGAGAAATTTCATGAGCTCCACTTCGCTGCCGAAGATGCGGCGCGAATCCTGGATGTCGTAGTAGGGCTGACTCATAACGCTTGAGCTCCTTTTGCTTATTCTACGATAATTGGACGATTTTTTTCTTCAATTAACTTCAGCTTCTGGCGAATTTCTTCGCGCCGCTCTTCGATACTCTGCGACCGCAGTTTCTTCTGGAGCTGCATCACGGCTTCGAGAATCGCCTCGGGGCGTGGCGGGCAGCCGGGTACATAGACGTCGACGGGCAGAATGCGGTCGATACCCTGCAAAACCGCGTAGGTATGGAACATGCCGCCTGAAGAGGCGCAGGCCCCAACCGAGACCACGTAGCGTGGCTCGGCCAGCTGCTCGTAGATGTTGCGCAAAACAGGCGCCATCTTGTAGGTGATCGTACCCAGCACGAGAATCATGTCTGCCTGGCGGGGTGAAAAGGAAGGCCGTTCTGCGCCGAAACGCGCAATGTCAAAGTCAGAGGCGCTCGTTGCCATGTATTCAATACCGCAGCAGGCGGTAGCAAAAGGAAAAGGCCAAAGCGAGTAAGATTGACCCCAGGTGACAAAGTCGTCGATTGCACCGACGATGAAACTCTGGTCAAACTGGCCTTTCTGCGGCCCCGCGCCTGACGTTTGCGCGGACGTTTCGGGGTTAGTAAAACGATTACGGATTTTTTCAGCGATCAATTGGGGTCCTCCCAAGTCAGGGCACCTTTCTTAATAACATAATAATATCCCACAAAAAGTATGGCCAAAAACACGGTGAGTTCTATGAGCATTACCAGCCCCATGCCGGCATCTTTGAACGAACGGAACGAAACCGCCCAGGGCATCAGGAAGATTGCCTCGACGTCAAAAACGATAAATACCATTGCTATGAGGTAAAATTTAACGTTGAATACGCCGCGCGCGTCATCGGCGTAGGGTATACCGCACTCAAAGGTGTCAGGGTGCGCTTCGGCTTTCTTGTGCATGCGCGGGGTGATTTTGTGCGCAAGCAGCAGGATAAGACCCGCAAAACCGGCGCCGAAAAGCAGTTGTATGATGGCAGGCCATACCGAGGCAGGAACCGAATGCTGAGGCATGCAGCAGCAAACGCAAAGTCGGTGAAGCCGTGAAGTAAAAAACACTCTGGGGTACCCACTACCGGCTTTTCCGGTTTGTCCCCCCTCGCTGGCAAACACCCTGTACACAATCTTTACTTTACATGGACATTAGGCCGGGCATACGTGGGAATGCCTGAGTTGTACCCCAATTATTTCTTCATTGGCTCATTACTCACATTCCTTTTTCTTGTATACGTGGCGCTGCTTCTCATGCGCATTCCGGAAAGATCATCCGCCAGCACGCAACTGGCGATTGCCCTGATTTTCACCAGTATCTTCAACTTCAGTTACGTTGTCACACATGGCATCTATACCCTGCCGACCTTCTATACACGCTGGCTGAATTTTTATTCGGCAATGTGCGCGGCCCTGCACGTGGCGGCATTTTTTCATTCGTTTCCCCGTGTAAGATCGGCCGCGGCCGTCAGGTATACTCTCATTATCGGGCACGCTTCCATTCTGCTTGTGACTGGCTATCTTGCCTATGCAATGGCGAACGCACCGGTCTATTACCTGTTCAACAGTCATTTTTGGGATTCTGATACTCTACCCGCCCAAAAGGCTGTGAGTGTTTTGATCCTCTTGTTGTTTCTGCACCTCGTTGCGATCGGTATATGGCGTGGTCTCATCGAGAAGGGGGAGCAGCGCATTGCCGTCTGGCTGATCGTCGCAGGGTTCCTGCTGGCGACGATTCCTCCCGGTATACTCCAGGTTCTGAGCCGCGACAATCTTGTTCCACGCTCAAGCTACATGACAGCAACAACCATTCTGAATCTTCTGGGTTATTTCTTCTCTGTCGTTGTGTATATCAATGTGACCCACGACCGAACTTCTGTACTCGCCCGCATCACCGGTATTACGCTGCTCGCCGTCCTGCTGATCTTCCAGGCAGTAGCGTATTTCTGGATGAACGATGCCGAAACGAGCTACGACGCCGTGCATTATGGCCAGGCCCGCGAAGGTTATGTGCTCGGGCAATTGCCGCAGCGCGCTGCGTCGCAGGTTGTTTACGATCATGCAAATGGTGCGCTGCTTTCCGAGCCTGATGCCGCATATGAATCGAAACAAAATCTGCTGCAGCAGTTGCAGGCAACTTACCTCATGGCACAGCTCGATGCGTTGCCCGGCGGTGAAGGCCTGAAAGATGCGGCAGTCCGCCTTGTTGAACAGGCTGCGCGCCATTCTGCTATCCAGGCCGCCTACCTGAAACAACTGGTGCTTTCGCGTCGATACACCAGCGGAACAGAGATCGCGCGCGCAATTTCTTCGTTGCGTAACCAGCAGCTCTACCAGGCTGCCAAGCTGCGGCAGATGACGCTGCCCGAGATTGCCGCAAAAAAAGAAGCTGTATTGCGGACGCTGGACGATCGTTTTCCCGGGTTGGCCGCCGCCGCGCAAACATCGCTCAGTATGCCACCCGATCAACTGAGGTCGGCGCTAACCCTCGCGCTTACCCCGTGGCGGTTCGAGGGTGAACGACTCTACCGCGGTGAAATCTTTTTTAAAGACAAATTTCCCGCGCACTTTGTGGCGTACCCTTTCATTGATGCTGCAAAGCGCCGCGTAATCGAGGTCGCGTATCCTTACCTTGAATACCGCGAGGCAATTGCGCGGCATGCGTGGCCGCTGGTCAGCATCATTCTTTTTGCCTACCTGTTCATTCTGATCGGATTCTCTCTCTTCTTTCGCGGCGCGCTTATGAAGCCGATTAACGCTCTCGTTGGCGGGCTTAAAGAAATACATAATAACAACTTTGACGCGCGCGTCAAGGTACAGGTGGAAGATGAAATCGGCTTTATGGCCAAAAGCTTCAACAAGATGGCGCGCTCTATCAAGGCGGGGCGCATGCGATTACAGAAGTACGCGGAGCAGCTGGAAGAAAAAGTAAAAGAGCGCACGCAGGAACTGCAGAATACTCTTAAAGACGTGCAGGCGCTCAAGGCGCAGCAGGATGGAGACTATTTTCTTACGACGCTGTTGCTTAAGCCACTGGGAGTCAACGAGGTAGACAGCCGGTTTATCGGCATTGAATCTTTCGTCAGGCAGAAGAAAAAATTCGAGTTTAGGCACTGGAGCAAGGATATCGGCGGTGATATCAATATTTCGCACGTCATTGAACTCGAAGGTAAGCGCTATATTGCGTTCATCAACGGCGATGCGATGGGTAAATCGATCCAGGGGGCTGGCGGGGCGCTTGTCCTCGGTTCGGTTTTCCATACAATTATTGAACGCACACAGGCGACCGAGGCCATGCGGCAGCTTGCACCGGAACGCTGGCTAAAGAATGCCTTCATTGAACTGCACCGCGTCTTCGAGAGCTTTGACGGTTCGATGCTCGTTTCGGGCTTTTTTGGCCTGATCGATGAGAAGACCGGGCTCATGTACCACATACTTGCCGAACACCCCCTTCCTGTGTTGTACCGTAACGGCAA
Source organism: Turneriella sp. (assembly GCA_046346875.1). GTDB lineage: Bacteria > Spirochaetota > Leptospiria > Turneriellales > Turneriellaceae > Turneriella. Next base: position 21,989 of record JAXMHG010000006.1, read on the forward strand.
GGCGAGCTTCGTCGATAATGACCGCATGCTGCGCAAGCTGGGCACAACCGGGGTCGAAGGCACGCTGGTCATTGCCACGACGCAGCTGGAACCGGGTGACATATTACTCGTTGGTTCAGACGGCCGCGACGATATCATTCTCGGCCACGACGAACATGGCGGCCGCATCATCAATGAAGACGAGACGTTATTCCTGAGCATTGTTGAAGAGTCTGGCGGTGATATGCAGGCAATTGTCCGTGCGCTTGAGTCCCACGGTGAAATCATGGATGACCTGTCGCTGATGCGTATCGAGCGTTATCGCGAAGAGCATAATAACCACCGGGCATTTGACTACACTGGTGTATTGCAGGGAGTCAAACGCGATATCCGGCAAGGAGCTACGGCCAAGGCGATTCAGCGTATTGAGGCCTACCTGCAGCACGACGCATTCTACCCCGAGGCGGTCAAAAACCTGGCGCAGATTTACTACCAGAGCAAGAATTATGAAAAGGCTGCGAACTATGCGCAGGATTACCTCTGGCTGAAGCCATCGGATGCCGAATTTGTCTATTTTACCGCGCTGTGCTTTCGCCGTATACGCGACTACCGCAAGGCGATTGATCTTTCCGAGCGGTTAAGGTTGAGAGAGGTGCCAATGGCGAAAAACCTGGCATTGCTGACCGACCTGCACCTGCGGACCGGCAATAAGACGCGAGCTGAGACGATACTGGCAGAGCTGGTCGCGCATGATGCGGAGTTCTCGAGTATTCAAATACTCAAACGTAAGCTCGCGGACGCTACCCGTAGCTCCTGACGATTTCGTACGTCAGCAATGTCCAGCCATCGACCAGTACAAAGAGGATGATCTTGAAGGGTAACGAGATCATGACCGGAGGCAGCATCATCATACCCATCGACATGAGCACGCTCGCGACGACCATGTCGATGATCAGGAACGGTATGAAGAGGTAGATACCGATAATAAAGGCTTTCTTGATTTCTGTCAGCATGAACGCAGGAATCAATACCTGCATTGGCACATCGTCGATCTTCTTGGGTCGCTCACTTTTGCTCAGTCTCACAAACAGCGCGATTTCTTTGATGCCCTCTTTGCCAATCTGCCGGATCATGAATTTGCGAAGCGGGGCCGCGGCTTCTTTAAAAAAACCGGTATTGCTGATCTGGCCGTCGAGGTACGGTGTGATCGCCTTCTTGTTCATCTCGTCGAAGGTCGGCGCCATGATGAAAAAGGTGATAAAGAGTGCGAGCGAAACCATCACCTGGTTGGGGGGCATGTTCTGCAGGCTGAGCGCGCGTTTCATGAAATCGAACACGATGATGATCTTCGTGAACGAAGTGAGCATGAGTATGATCGCAGGCGCCAGCGAGAGAATTGTCAGCAGCAGCAGAATCTGCAGCGAAAGAGCCACCTGCTGCGGCGACTTGGCCTGTGAAATATTGAAATCCACCCGCGGAATCGGTACCTGCTGTGCCGCCAGGGAATAAGCTCCGCCTAAGAGCAGCGAGAGCAGCGCGATGCGAGTTACCAGTCTCATGCTTTGTCCCGCCAGTCGAACTTTTCTGACTTGAGTTTGCGCAGGCGTTCGAGCGAGCTCTGCCGTTGCGATTCGAGGTCTTCGGGCCCCGGCATGACCGAGGTAGAAAACTGCGATCCGGTCTTTTTACCGAAGCGCTCTTTCAGGTTAGTCTTGATCGCGCGCGAGAGCTCGGCTAAAAAGTCTGCCCTTGGCTGTGTGTTGTCTTCGGCGCAGTCGAGTTTGATACGGTCGATGGTGTATTTGTCGGTCACCTCGGAGATCAGCTGGATAGAATTGTCGCTAACCCCGAGTATCATGAGCTTGCCGGCGATCTCAATGATCTGCAGGCGCTGGTTCGTGCCCAGTGGGTATTCATAGATGCTGGTGACTGCGCTGAAATTCTGCGCAGGTAGCTCGCGCTTGAACTTGTATAGCCTGAAGATCGCGTAAAAGATACCCAGCAGAAACGCCAGCGTAATCAGCGTGCGGATAAATTGCCAGAAGACGGACGGCTGTTCGCCGCCATTTGCGGGCCGGTCAGGTGAACCTTCGAGCTCCTTCTGCAGCTGCTTTTCAAAATCGTCGAGCGTATCGCGCCGCTCAGTATTCTTTGGGGAGCTCTCAGTTGATTTGGTTGCCGCTTCTTTTGCCGGGTTCTCGGCCTGGGCAACAAGCGTAAATGGCGCGACGCTAATCAGGGCCAGGCAAATGAGCGGGAGCGTGCGCATAGCGGCAGACAATGAGACATAATTCGCCACAGCCCGACAAGGAAAAAAGGAAAGATGATCACGCTACGACCATAGCCTCAACCACGTTATTCCACCCGGCCGCAATATTCGACAAATTATACCCGCCGCCACCGAGCGCCAGCAGGCGGCCACCCGCGTACTGCTGTGCGATCTTTGCCAGCTCGGCCGCCGCCTTCGTGAACGATGCAGGCGAATACTCCATTCCCGTCAGCGGGTCGCCTGCGATTGAATCGGCGCCGCACTGCAAGATGATGAATTCGGGTTTATGCGCGCGCAAGTGCGCTGCGATCCGTTCCCAGGCACGATTAAAATCCGCATCGCCCGAACCGGCTGCCATCGGGATGTTCAGCTTCAGTCCCACAGCTTCTCCCGAACCGGTTTCGTCGGCATCGCCTGTGCCGGGGTAGATATACTGCTGGTGCATGTCGGCGAAGATCAACCGCGGCTCCTGCTCGAATTCATAATACACCCCGTCACCGTGGTGGGCATCGATGTCGACGTACGCAATGCGCGTGAGACCATGCGCCGACAGCAGGTGCTCGATCACGATACCCGCGTCGTTAAAGATGCAGAAACCGCCTGCGGTGTTGCGGCGCGCGTGGTGCAGGCCGGCAATTGGCACGAACGCGGTATCGGTCTCGTTCTGCATGATGGCATGCGCCGCAGTGAGCGCGGTCGCGCAGACGGTCAGCGCCGCCTCGTAACAACCGGGAAATGCGGGCGTGTCGCCGCGGTCGAGCAGGCCATAACCCTGGTCAGACGAACGCTTCACAAGTTCGATGTACGCTTTTTCATGAAAGTATTCAAGAATGTCGCGATCACCATCAGTGGGAGTTCTCACTATGCTGCGCTTCGGCAGGTCGCGTTTCAGAAACTCATCATAGAACGCGCCGAAGCGCTTGGTACTGAAAGGATGCCCGCCGGGAAAACCGTAGCGGGCGAGTGCTTCGCCGGCGTAGACTTGCGTGCGCATTTTCAGGACTCTGTGGCTTCTCTGTTCAAACCTATTTTCCGTCCCGCAAAATACTCCAGACTGAGATGATGAAACCAGCTAGGGTTATGATCGTCGTCAAAGATGCCGCAATATATTTGTACTCTTTGTATGTTTCAAGCAATGCAAACAGTGTCCCAATGATCAGGGAACCAAGTATGACATAGGTTTTGCGATTCACGCCTTTGGGTTTGTCGGGTTTTGACCCTTCATGATTGTCGCCGTGACACGGTCGGCGACAGCATCACCGACGTACATCGCCAATCCGCGTGTCAACAGGTAGACGCCGCAGCTGAATCCAATGGCCAGCATGATGTAGAAGTAGATATCCACTGAATGAATCTGGTTAAATTCTGTGCTACCGTCAATAAAAATTGAGATTCTCAAAGTAAGGCGCCGAAGCGTTTCGTGCTGAACGGATGTCCGCTGTCAGTCGTCAGAGCCGACCCGTCGGCCGTTCGTGTTAACAGCCGACGGCCGGGAAAACCGTAACGGGCGAGCGCCTCACCGGCATAGACTTGCGTGAGCAGCGGGTGGTGTAACAGGTTCGCTGTTGACGAACCTGTTACGGTGGATTCAACTATCTGGTGTTGCTACATGAGCCCGCATTTTTTCGACTGCGCACTGTATGCATTATGCGCGTCGCTCTTGGCTTTATCGAAAGCTTTCTGGGCATTATTGCGTTCGTTGAGTGCTGCCCTCTCTTTATTAGTCAGCTCTTGCGCCAGTTTTTCTTTTGATTGAACTTTGGCATATTCAGCGTCTTCTTTTCTCTTTACAGCTGCTTCGCACGCCTTTCGCTCTTCATGAGTCGATTTCTTAACGCATTCGACGGTTTCGGTTCTGAAAGCTTTCTTTTGCTCGGCAAATTCAGTTCTGAGCTGCTCTACTCTGCCTCTTAGCTTTGCGGCCACATCGGCGGCATGGTCATATTTCTTATTGAAAGGATCGAGTTTGCTTTGCGCGGCAGTCATTGCTTTTTCACGGGCCGCTTTCGCGTCATCGTAGCAATGTTTTTGTTACGGCCACTGCCTCTTTCGCCCGCATCCCGCCGTGAGCTCCATTCAGCGGAGCTATTGGCGCGCGTATTTGGCTCATGCTCAATACCCCACTGGCTGCCCCGATGTTGCATCGATAGCGGCGAAGCGGCTGATGGGCATGCCACCGATTGAGGTGAAAGCCCCGCCCGCGTAAACGGTCGTGCCTGAGACGAGTATTGCGCTGACAGATCCATTGGCGTTAGGGTCCCATGTTGTCGAGGCGCCGGCGAGCGTGGTGGCCGCAATATTGTTGCGCGTTTGGCCAGCTGAGGATGAAAACCAGCCCCCAAAATACACGGTGCTGCCCGAAACAGCGATTGCGGATACGGATGCACTCGCTCCGCTCGGGTTAGGTGCGAAGCCGCCTGTGCAGCCATCGTTATTGGCCATATCGTTATCCAGATCCTGAAATGAGCCGATATTCATGCGCGAATAAGTAGGGCCGACATTGCATGAGCTGGAGACGCCACCGACCGTTTCATAGAGTCCGCCGGCAAAAATATCGGGATTCGTTGTGCCCGTAACTACTATTGTGCCCACATATGCGGATGCCGGTACGGTGAATGTCAGGTATGGGTTCCAGTAGGTTGCGGTTTGCGACGATGTGCCCACGGCTCCTAACCGAAACCGCGTCTGTCCGCCGAGCGAACCGAAGCTGCCTCCAACGTATAGGGTTGACCCCAGACGCTTGAGGGCGCGCACGATGCCGCTGGGTGCAGGATTCCAGCCCGTTATGCCGGCCCCAGTTGTTGTATTCAGCTTTGCGATATAATTCTGAGTCAAGCCCCCGATAGCAGTAAAACTGCCACCAGCAAAAACTGCTGAACCAGGACTAACCTCGATGGTGCTAATGGTGTTGTTCGCATCAGGATTCCAGGCTGTTGCATTGCCAGATGAGTCCAGAGCCGCAATGCGGTTGCGGGCCGCACTGCCGATATTCGCAAACGTTCCACCGGCGTAGACTGTGCTGCCGTCGATGGCGATGGCATTGATGGCATTATCCGCATTGGGGTTCCAGGCTGCGGGGTAACCCGTACTTGTCGAAATCGCCGCCATATTGTTCCGAGTCCAGCCGTTCACCATACCAATGTCACCGCCAGCAAAAATACTACTATTGCCGAGGGCAAGGGTACGGGCTAAGCTGGCTGCACCGGGATTCCAGCTCGTCGCAGTCGCATTGGTGGAGTCAAGGCAGGCGAGGTGATTTCGCGCTTGCCCACCATTAGCAGTGAAGTCGCCGGCTATGTAGATATTTGAACCGGAAGCCATAATCGAATAAACAGCATTTCCGGTGATGGCTGCGTCCCAGCCTGCAAGCGCGGTACCATTCGTATTGTTCAGAGCAGCCAAGCGGCTGCGGGCTTGCCCACCGATATTGATAAATGTGCCGCCAGCGTATATGGTCGAACCGGAGATCGCAATCGCGTGGACAATGCCGCTTGTGGCATTTGGGTTCCATGTGGCAGAGGCGGATCCCGTGCTGTTGTCGAGGGTGGCCGCGTGATCAAGGTTCTGTCGCATATTTGAGTTCATTGGTGCTTAATGTCTTCCGTACTCACTGTTCAACGCAGTACAGGCGTGAGCCTGAGCCACAAGTGCCGGTGCCGAAGGATAGCGCCGAAGTTGTCGTCGAAGAGTCAATGCCGTATGTTCCACTAGCGACGATACTCGTCCAGACACTACAAGTGCTATTGTTCTGCCAAGCGGTCGTCATGCCGGTCCAGGTAAAGCTGCCTGAGGGACCAAATGCATTTGTCAGCGAAAATGGAAAAATACCCACCGTGGCGTTCGTTGTCCCGATTGTGACAAGGCCGGGTGATCGTATATACGTCGTATTGGGATACAGTGCCCAGTCCAAATGTTCGCTCGCCCCGCCGCTACAGTTCACGGTTGAACAGGCTCTGCGCGTACCGCCTACAAGCATCGCTTTGTATGTGCTACCGTTTGGCTTATTCGCGTCCGCGTTACATTTTGTATCCGCACCTGAGATTCCTCCTAAATCGCCGGGGTAGGAGGAGTTTGTAACAAAAATGAATCTATCGCCTGCAGGAAAATTCTTAACGCTAATACCAGTGTGCAATAGAGTACCTGTAACCCCCGAATAATTAGGGTCGCCGCTTGTGACGGCGCCGTCGATGACGATTTTATAATCCAACGGCGCAGTCGCTCCCCCTGTCACAACCAGATTTTGCGCAGTATTCCAGTTGGCGTTGGTGAAGGTAAATGTCTTGCTGGCCGGAGTCGTGACATCGCCGCCCGCAGTATTGTCGCTTCTTATCGTAAATGTTACATTTGCTGTGGGGCGGCTTGAAAGCCTAATCTGGCTTGTTGCAGTGGCGCCGTCGTTTTTTGTCACAAGCGTTGTCGAAGGCGTTGCGGTAAACCCCGCCGCGTCGTTGTCCGAATTGGTGAGGCTGACGGTCGTGGTTTTGCCTGCGTAATTACCGTCGGTGCTTGCGGCGCTCAGATTGATCGTATAGGCGATTTGGCCGTCCACATCGTCGTCGTTTTGCCCTACCACTGCCACCGATTGGGGGTTTAAGTAGTCTGTAGGCGTAAAAGTCAGTGTACAGCTTCCAGTGCCTGCGGTGCCCCCGGTTACGCACGCACCGGCAGTTTGCGGAATCTGACCTTCGGCTGTATTCCCGCTGGAGAGAGTTACCGTGACATTAGCTGCAGGCTTTGTCACGAGTGAAACGGCGAATGTTGCGCTGCCGCCGCCTTCGGTTGTAGCCAGACCACTTGCAGGGTTAACATGTATGCCTGCACCTCCGCCAGCTTTTTGAAAAACAACTTGCGCAGGGCTCGGTAATTCGCCGCACATGGCAAACATCCCTGACAATAGAATCGGCAAAAGTCTTTTGGCGTTTTGTTTCATGGTGTCCCTTATAACCTAAAGGTTAATCCCCCGGTTGCGATAACCTGGCCCACAGAAGAGCCGATATAAAAGTGCTGACGGTAAAGACCCTACACATTGAGATGCAGTCGGTGGGTAATACGAAATCCCACTTTGAGGCCACCTTCGGCAAATGGGGCGCTGGTGTTGATCGTGTCGCTGCCCAGCGGGTTGCCAGCTGTATCGACGGGCAGGCTCGAGAGTGTCGAATAGTCGAGCTTAAGGCTCGCCAGCGAGAAGCCGCCTCCGGCGAGCGGCATGAAATTAAAGCGCCACAGGTCGAGGCGGTAGCCGAGATGTGCGGCAAGAGAGTAGTCGGTCGCTTCAGCCTTAACCTTCTTCGCATCGTTCGCGACGGTGAGGTTCGTGGAACCAAACTGTGCACCGCCGGTCAGGTCGAGCGCGACACGCGGCCAGATAAAATCGTGGTAGCGGTAGCTGCCATAGACACCGATGGTCTGCGGCACATCTTTGTTGTGCAGCTTTTTATCGGTGCTGAAATCACCGCTGAACGCCGCGGGTACTGAAACCATAGATACGCCAGACAAGATGCCGATTTCATGCGGCGAAATCTCATCGGCGTCGATCACATCCTGACCCAGCTCACCTTTATTAGGCAGTACCGATTTCGCTTCGGCCACCACGCGTGCCGCGAGTTCTTCGACTTTGGAGAACAGTGATGCATCGGCTGGCATTATCATGTCAAATTCGCTCACGACCTTGCGTTTGCCGACATCAAGTACAAATACGTGGGAGCGAATCACCAGGCTGCCAGCGCGAACTCCTTTGCTGGCTTTCTTTTCGATGATGGCCTGGTAATACCCCCCAACGACAATATCCTGCCGCGCGACGGCGCCGATATGCAGACCAAAGCTGCGCGTGTAGTTATCTTCTGGCCACAGGTGTAGGTTCTTTTCGGCAAGCTTCTGCCAGTCAGCGCGCTGCATCTCGCGAAAGTCAAACTTGGCTTTCAGGTCATTGCGCACGGCTTCGGTGATCGATTCTTCGAGGTAGGTATAGTCGGGGTTCTTGTCGAGGTTCTTGAAGTCGAGGATCATCACTTTTTTGAGCGATTGGGCGTTTAATGTGACCGTAGCAAGGCCAAGTATGAAGAAGGCGGTGAGTTTCATTGTTAGTATTCTAATACGTTGCCGGTCGTGGCGTTGATACCGGCGATATGACTATAGCCCAGTCCTCCGGTCGTTAGAAACGCCCCTCCCGCATAAACAGTAGAATTGTAAACAGCAAGTGCCGAGACGCCGTTATTGACACTTGGATTCCAAGCTGTCGCCAACCCCGTCGCAATATCAAGTGCCGCAATAAAACTTCGTGTCTGACCACCAATCGTGGAGAAACTCCCCCCTGCATAGACGGTCGAACCAGAAACAATAAGGGTAGATACGCTACTACTAGCATTCGGATTCCAGGCTGTCGCTAAGCCTGTCCCAGTATCAATCGCGGCAATACGGCTCCGTGTTTGCCCACCGATCGTGGTGAAGTCCCCCCCAATATAAACTGTAGTACCAGCAAGAAAGAGCGTATTGACCGCACTGCTGGCATTCGGATCCCAAGCCGTTGCCAACCCGGTCCCAGTATCAATAGCCGCGATGCGATTGCGCGTCTGCCCGCCTATTGTTGTAAATAGCCCCCCGGCATAGATGGTCGAACCAGAAAGGATCAACACATTGACATTGCTATTAGCACCTGGGTTCCAAGCTGTTGCTAACCCGGTCGTGGCATCAAGCGCTGCGATATAAAGCCGCGACTGTCCTCCGATTGTTGCGAAATTGCCTCCAACATAGACAGTAGAGCCCGAAATAGCAAGTGCTATCACGGTACTACCGGCATTTGGATTCCAAGCCGTAGCTAACCCTGTTCCCATATCAATTGCCGCGATGCGATTGCGCGTCTGCCCACCGATAGTCGTGAAGATCCCGCCGGCATAGACAGTTGAACCTGAAACGATAAGCTCGAAGATGCTGTTATTCGCACTTGGATTCCAAGCCGTTGGCAAACCGGTCGTAACATCGAGCGCCGCTATGTTATTCCGCTGCTGTCCGCCAATTCCGCAGGTTAAAAAGGTCCCGCCCACATAGACTGTTGAACCAGAAATAGCCAGAGCATAAGCGGTATTGTTAGCACTTGGATTCCAAGTAGTCGCCGACGCTGACCCAGTATCGAGCGCTGCAACATACTTTCGTGACTGCCCTCCGATCGTGACGAAGTCGCCTCCAGCGTAAACCGTAGTCCCTGAAACGGCAAGGGCGTAGACGAAATCACTGGCACTCGGATTCCAAGTGGTCGCCACCCCTGACCCGGCATCGAGCGCCGCAATGCGGTTTCGTGGCTGCCCGCCAATCGTAGTAAAAGCGCCCCCAGCATAGACAGTTGAAGCTGAAACAGCCAGAGCATAGACGGTACTATTAGCCCCGGGGTTCCAAGTCGTCGCCAACCCGGTCGTGATATCGAGCGCCGCAATACGACTGCGTGTTTGCCCTCCGATCGTGTTGAAGCTGCCCCCCGCATATACGATCGAACCAGAAACAGCAAGCGTATTGATAGTATTTCCCGCATTTGGATTCCACGCCGTCGCTAGCCCAGTCACGGCATCGACCCCGGCAATACGGTTGCGCGCTTGACCACCAATCGTTGTGAACTCCCCCGCTGCAAAAATAGTCGATCCGGAAACAGCAAGTGCGTTGACGGGATTGGTAGCATTCGGGTTCCACGCCGTAACCGCACCGGTCGTTGTATCCACAGCCGCAATTCTGTTGCGAGTCTGGCCTCCGATCGCAGTGAAGGCCCCACCTACATAAAGAGTTGAACCAGAAAGAGCAAGTGCAGAGACTGTGTTATCCGCATTCGGATTCCAAGCGGTGAGATTGCCGCCGCTATCGATCTGTGCGATACGATTGCGTGTTTGGCTGTTGATTTGCGTAAAATCCCCGCCTATATAGTAACCACCGTTGCCATCGGGAAGGACTACTCTAACTGTACCCCGGACAACGGAAGCATCGCTGAGGATTCCGCTTGCCGCATCAAGGCGAGCGCCATTTCCTGAAGCGATGCTGACCTGAGTAAAAGTGCCGCCAATATACAGAATGCCATTGGCTTCTGCCATAGTACTCACGGAGCCGTTGGTCACATAGCGGCGGGTACCCAAAATCGCTTTATTTGCAAACGCCGCATTTCCGACCGCATCAAAAATCTGATTTCCGGCTGGGGAAACGCTGTCCGTGCCATTGTCGGCCGCCGTGAAAGCAGAGTTCAATGTCAGCGTTACTTTTTTATCACTGGCATCCGCATCGCTTAGTCCGATCACACTACCGGCGCCAACGCTATTCGCATTGGTAAAAATAAAATCCGACAATGCCAGCGTATCACCACTGCCCGGCGTAGTATACACGCGTTCAGAAAAGCTTAGAGTAAGAGATGTCGTTCCGGTAGGTGCATCCGCATCCAAAATCGCGGGTGGTGCCTTGTCCTGCTCGACTATATCTGCCGTACCCAGTTGCATCATTGTGATGGCGCAACTCGGTAAGCGTAGCCCCGGTGACGAGGTCGTGTTCAGCTGCGGCACTGCATCTGTGTAAGACGCACCGGTAAAATCAAGAAAAATAACCGCGTCATTGGCTACATCCCCCACACCATTCGGTGCGGCTGCTGTACGCGTATCTAGCCTGATATTGCCTTGATTTTCCACCAGCCAATCTGTCGTCGCAGTACCGAGCCCATTCGCGGTGTGACCAGGAAATGTTGAGTCATCCACAGCCATTGAAAACGTCAGCTTATAGTGATCGATGACACCATCACTGTTGATATCCATCGTCTCCGCGCTCAAGAGCAGCGGCACAACGCGCACTGCAGCCGTTGCGACCAAAGCATTATCACCAGCATCATAGATCGCATTCGTCGCCGCGACCAGATCATCGACATTATCATCGGCCAATGCAAAACTGCCCGTCGTCGTCAGCGTAACTTTGCCATCTCCGCCGTTGGCTTCGCTGAGTCCGGCAATCGCCGTTGCCCCGCCAGCATTGTCGTTCTGGTAGGTAAAGTCGGCGGCGGTGAGGTTGCCTGTGCCGCCGGTGCTGGTGAATACCGCTTCTGAGAAATAGGCAACAAGCGAGGTAGCATTACCGTGGCCTTTCAGGGTAATGAGCGTTGCCGGTGCCTTATCGGTTTCCACAACCCCACCGCTGGCGAGTTGCGGAAAGTTGGTCGGGTCAAAATCGCTGAGACCCGGGGTGGCCGTCGTCGTAATGTCAGGCTTGGCCCCGCTGTCGCAGCCTGAAATATCATTTCCCGAGCATGCATTTACCGATTCATCAAATGCCAGGTAGATCACGTTGTCATTGGTGACGTTGTCGCCTGGACCCGTTGGTGGTGCTGCGTCGCGCGTATCAATGCGTACGTTGCTGCGGCCGGCAATCAGCCATTGAGTGGTAGCAGTACCCAGGGCGTTATTGCCTGCATGACCGGGAAAGGATACATCGTTGACCGGCACGTCGAATGTCAGCTTGTAGTGATCGATTTTGCCGTTACCGTCGATGTCCATGGTCTCTGCCGATTGCAGTACCGGTGCGTCACCGCTGGTGATGCGCGTGGTGATGTAAGTGCCGGCGCAGTGCGTACCCGTCTGGCAGTTTACCGCAGCAAGGCCGACCGTATCAAATATCTCACTGCTCACGACTGCAATTCGGTCGGTGAGATGGTCGCCGTTCACAAATAGAGCGTCCATTTGTATGGTGATACTCTTATCGCTCCCATCTGCTTCGGTGATACTGCTGATTGCCGTGGCACCGGTGGGATTGCTATTCGTAAAGCTGAAGTCACCCAGGACAAGCGCCCCTGTTGCATTGTTGTTGGTGTACACTGGCTCTGAAAAAGAAAGCACCAGATCTTTCTCGCCGGCCTTTTCCGTAGCATCCACGAGCACGGGCGCGGCTGCGTCTGTTTCGACGACAGTGCCAGAAACGATCTGGTTAACTGTCGCACCGTTGGTTGCCTGCAATCCCGGAGCGGCTGTAGTCGTGAGATCCGGCTTAAGCGCCGTATCCGCTACTGCCCCTTCATCCCAGACAATATAGATAATATTGTCATTGTCGACATCGGCGGCGATCGTGGGGTCGATGCGCACATTGCTGAAGCCCGCAACGAGCCAGGCTGCCGTTACGCCGCCCAGAGTGCCGGTGTTGACGTAATTGGGAAAAGTAGCGTCGTTCAGGTTCTTGTTGAATGTCAGTTTCAGGTGGTCGATCTTGCCGTTGCGGTTGGTGTCCATGGTTTCGGCGCCGACGAGGGTGGGTGGCACAATGGTGAGTACGATCAGTTTATCGGTTGCTGCAAGCGCATTGCCTGCTGCATCGTAGATGCTGTTTGCGGGGAACGTTACCCGGTCACCGTTGTCGCCCGCGATAAGGTTGGCGTTGGTGGTGATGACGACCACACGATCGGCGCCATTGGCTTCGAACATACTGGCAAGGCTGCCTGCGCCGGTAGCGTTGTTGTCCTGGTAGCCGAAGTCAGCCAGCACAATGTCACCCGTGCCCGCAGACGTCGTGTAGACGGGTTCGGTAAATTCGACCAGCAGCTGGTTGGTGCCGGCTTCGCCGGTGACCGAGACTACCTGTGGTGGTGTTGTGTCATTGCCGACGACAAACCCATCGCGAAAGATAAGCTGCTCCGGGCGGTCGGGCTTGCGGCAGTGGATGAGCGCCGCCAGAAGTACGAGTGTTGTCAGTTTTACTTTCATAAATCCCTCTCTATAATCTTATAGCCGAAAGCTTACCCCACCGGCAGCGAAAACCTGTGCTGCCGATTCGCCGATATAGAAGCTCTGCCGGTAGAGCGAGTAAGCATTGAATAAAAGACGTTGCGTGATCTTGAAGCTGAGCTTGATGCCACCTTCGGCGAACGGGCTGCTGATGTTGAGGTTTGCGCCAGAACGGGTATCGCCGGTGGCCGTGACGGGCAGCGCAGAAAGGGTGGTGTAGTCGAGTTTTACGTTCGCCATCGAAAAACCGCCGCCGACGAGCGGCGTCAGTGCAAAGCGCCAGAAGGCAAATTCGTAACCGATATGGCCTGCGGCGAAAATATCGAGCAGTGTAGCACGTATCTTCTTGCTGTCGTTGGCGACGGCCAGGTCATTGGACGCAAATTGCGCCCCGCCCGTGATGTGCAGTTGCATGTTGGTGAACAGAAAGTCGTGGTGTTGGTAGAAGCCTGCTGCGGCGATCGACGACTTAAAGTCTTTCGCATAGAGAGTAACGTCGCTGGTGTAGTTGCCGCTGAACTGTGCAGGCAGCGCATAGACGCCTGTACCCGCGATGAGCCCGAACTCCCCCGACCCGACGTCGCCGTCGTCAAACTGCTGCTTGCCGGCATCGCCCTTATTAGGCAGCACGGACTTCGCTTCTTTCACCACGCGCGCGGCGAGTTCTTCGACCGCACCAAAGAGCGAGGCATCGGCAGGCATCACCATGTCGAATTCACTCACGACCTTGCGCTTGCCGACATCGAGAACGTATACATGTGCACGAATGACATAGCTGCCGGCAGCAACGCCCTTGCGCGACTTTTTCTCGATAATCGCCTGGTAATAGCCGCCGACCGCAATATCCTGCCGAGCCATGATGCCGAGGTTGAGCGCAAAACCGCGGCTGTGGTTCTCTTCGGGCCAGAGAAAGTAATTCTTCTCGGCGAGGTTGCGCCAGTCCTTCTGCGGAAACTCTTTGAAATCAAACTTCGCCTTCAGCTCATTGCGAATCGCTTCAGTTATCGAGTCTTCTAGGTAGCTGTAGTCCGGGTTCTTATCAAGGTTTTTGAAATCAAGGATCATCACCTTCTTTAGGGATTGTGCGTGCAGTCCTTGTGCGCTCAGAGCGAAGGCGAAAATGAGCAAAAATCGGAGTACAGCAGAGTACATGCGGACGACAAGCCTAGCCGGGTATGGTTATCACGTAAAGGAAAAATATCCTATTTTTGAGAGTGATTCTCCGTTCTGGAGTTGGTTTGCTGGAAGCCCAGGCTCATATTGTGCCCTTCTGCTGAGGTTAATGCCGTGCGTTGCTATGATTCGCTCACTTGCAATTCCGGCGCTCTTCCGCTCCGGCCTTGTAAGCGGCCTGTTTTGCAGCTTCCATTTTTTCCCGGGCCGCAACATTTTGTGGTCTGAATTCCACTTCTCGTCTGGCAGCATTTTCCTGTAGCTTCTTCTTTGCATCTCTTTCCTCGCGCGCGGCATTCAGTGGTTTGAGTGCGGCCGATACGCACGCATCATTTTCGTCTTTGTTGCGTATTTTTGAGCATTCTTGTAGCGCCCGGATATGGGTATTGTTTACCTCTATAAACCTCTTTTCGGCCTCATTGTATCTATCGCGTGCTTTTTCGAAATTGGCATACAAATGTTTGTACGTTGCGTGGCCTGGCCAGCTGTCGTATTCCGTCTGAGCTGCCTTTTCGGCTGTTTTCTGGCGGGCGAATGATTCGCTTTCACACTTCGCCTTGTTGGCGTATATGCTCGCAGCGCTCATCACTGCGAGACAGCCGCACAAAAAGTTGATCACGTTCTTTGTCATTATTTATTCTCCTTCCTGTAGTTTTCCTTGTATTCTGCTTCGCTGATGTTCGCACAGCTCATTCTGCGACTGGCCAGGTGACTCACGGCCGCGTCGCTGCACAGGACGAACTGCTCGGCGTCGGGCGTACTTCCTTGCGGCGAAAAATCCTGTTGGCACTTTGCCATACCTGCCTCGAATATGTTGATTTCCTGTTCGTAACAATTCCGCTCGCGCGCCACTTCCAGACGGGCTTTTTTTGCACACTGTCCCAGCCGGGCTTTGTAGGTGTCATCTTGCCGTTGGCGACAATTTTCGGGATTATTCTTGCGGTCACACCGTCGCCTGTCAACATCACGCGCACGTCGAATCACCTTGTAGCAAGAATAGGTTTGCAATCTCGGTTGGTCGCGATTTACTGTATAGGTATCCGGTGCGGGACACTGGCTCTTCTCAATACGCTCAAGACGCAGTGCTTCTTTTGTGCATCGGTTGAGAGCCGTACCTTCCAGCCGGTAACATTCTTCTGTCCGCAGCGCGGCATTATTTTCGGTGCGTTGAACGCACAGGTCTTTGTTCGGGTCGAGTGGACAACGCGCTATTTCTACCCGGTATATTCTCAATGCATCGCGTTTGCATTCGTACCTTTCTGACTCGGGTCGGGTTTCGCATGCGGTATTGGCTGCGTTGCGTTGCGCGCCGGCAGCTTTGCGGCATTCAGGGGGCGCTGCCGGTACCTCTTGTGGTAGCAGCGACGCCGTGGCGAGCAGGCAATGGGTGTATAGTAGCAGCGACTTGAGTTTCATTGGTTACGGTGGTGGTAGGTAAATGTAGAGTTCAGTACCCGACGCCGTCGTCGTAGCCGAGAAGATAAGGCTATCTCCCAGAACGGTCATACCCGTGGGTGATGAGGATGCATTGGTCAGATCAATGTTGCTCGCAAGAGTCGTGCCAGCTGCCGTGGCATCGGTGCGCCAGAGTTCAACGCCGTTGGTGCCGTCATTGGCAGAAAAATACGTGTAATTTCCCAGCTGAACGAAACCTGTGGGGGCGGAAAAACCGGTCGGGTTGATGTCCTTAACCAATGTTGCATTGCCGATACTGCCATCGCTCTTGTAGAGCTGAAAGTTGTTACCGCTGCCGTTGTTGCCAGAGAACAGGAGTGTTGAATTCCAGAGACCTACCTGTCCAAGATTGGTACTATGGCAGCCGTCGTTACCGCCTGGCCACAGGTCGATTACCAGCGCAGTTGTAGTCCCATCGGTTCGACGCAGCTCAAAACCCTGGGCTGCAGTTTCGGCGCAGAAGTAGAGGTAGCCCCCGAGGGCAACGAGGTTATGCGGCGATGATCCAGTCGCCCCGGCATAGAGATCGCTCACCATCACCGTACCGCCGTTAGTTCCGTCGGTCTTCCACAATTCGGCACCATTGGTACCGTCGTTGGCCTGGAAATACGCATTGCCACCCATCGCTGTGAAGTACGATGCGTTGCTGCTGGTGCTGGCGGTGGGGTTAATGTCCTTCACAAACGTGAAGTTACCGGCGCTACCGTTGCTCTTGAAAATCTCATACGATTCAGTCGTATTTCGCCTCGCGCGAAAAATCAACTCACTCCCGAGCGTCGCAAGAAAAGTAGGATCAGAATCGTTGTTGGAAACAGAATAGATGTCCGCAAGAAGAACCGTACCAGCCACGGTACCGTCGGTCTTCCAGACTTCATCTCCGTTTGTGGCATCTTCACCCCTGAGGTAGAGAACACCATTGAGAATGGTCATGCTGTGGTCTGTAGCATGGAGAACACCACCGGGACTGAAATTCTTGAAGAGAGTCGTGCCTTCGGGGGTACCATCGGTGCGCCAGAGCTGGAAGCCATTGATGCCGTCGGTGGCCGCAAAATAGACGAACCCCTGGTAGCTGATGAATGCGTAGGGAGACGAATTTCCCGCGCCTGCCCGGATGTCCTTCAGCAGAACAGCCCCGTACCCCGAGCCGCGCAGTTTCAGCTCAAAGTTCGGGTTATCGGCATTCGTCGCCATGTTGAGCGTGGCTGTTCGGCTCCTGATGAATTGTGGTATAATCGTCAGCGAGAACGCGGCACTGCCACCGGCGCTCAGTGTCTGCGTCGAGGGCTGTGAGATCGAGATATCCCCCGCGTGCGTGCCACCTACCGTCAGTTGCGGCACAGAAGAAAACGTTATCGCGCTGCGCCCTGGGTTTCGCACCGTACCAGAGATGGAGAGACTGCCTTTGGTATTCGCATAACCCCAGTCAAACGTATCGCCTGATTTGTAGGTGTTACCGTTGATTACTACTTCCAGCTTTGATCCCTGGAAATCAAGCTCAAGCCCAGGAGAGTTTTGGCAGCGCAGCAATATTTGGAGCACTAGTAGGCCCATGCAGGTTTTTTTCATCGTCAGAACCTCCAACCGCTGCTAAGGCTCGCGCCCAAATTAGCCGAGACACCCTGGCCATTGAAATACCACAACGATGCGACGCCCATGTTGACGAACAGGCTCCGGGTCAGATCGAATGTAAAATCGATGCCGGCGTTGGCTGTCGGTCCATAAAACAGTAAGACCGATGACGCAGTCTTCGACCCGTCTTTTTGGCTGGGCATCTGTGGAAAGTTCACATAGCTCATGGTAGTCTGACCCACAAAGTAACCTCCGCCACTCCATGGTGTCACGTGGAACCGCTTGCCAAAGTCAATAGTATATGCCAGCCCGGCGGTTGCGTTTGCACCCATCATGGTCTGCGGCACTGTGGTTGCCGATTGCTGGCTTGTCAGAATCGCATTTGAATAAAAGAAAGTGCCCTGCGCGTACCAATCGAGTTTGCGCCAGATGCCGCTTTGGAACCGCAAGCCTCCACCGTAGAGCAAAGGCAGGCGCGAGGGTGTCACGAACAGGCTTGTTTCATCGAGCTGTTTTGGCCCCATGAATTGCAGAAAATAGGCCTCGGAGATGAGCCGCAAGGACGACGTCGCTACGTCGAAATCGTCCTTGTTTTTCTCATAAAAATCCTTACCTGGCAGAACTGTCTCAGCCGATTTTGCCAGCTGGTTCGCGAGCTCGTCGACCTTACTAAACATGTCACCTGTCAGCGGCATGTTCTTCTCCACCGTATCGATGATCTTCTTATTGGGTACATCGATAAGGAAGAGCGTTGCCCGCATTTGCTGTTGACCCTTTACAACGACGACTTTAAAGCCACCGCTAACCGCTATATCCTGCCGCATACGGATGCCCAGAGTCATTGCGAAAGTTTTCGTATACGATTCGTCTTCGAAGAAGAGGTCGTTTTTCTGCGCAGCGCTCTGCCAGTCGGTCTTCGGGGTCTCCTTGAAGGCAAAATTCGTCTTCAGTTTCTCGATCAATGCGTCGGTTATGGAGCCGACCAGGTACTCATAGTTCGGATTCTTGTCTATGTTGACAACGTCCAGAATGAGGACCTTCTTCAGCCTGTTTGCCGTGGCTGGCGACAAGGAACCTAGCAAGAAAGCCAGGCAGACTAATGAGGGCAGACCTCGCTTCATGGTAGACCTATAGCACATTGGTAGGGAAAAGTCAATAATGCAAATGCACTATTCTCTTCGGAATCTTTCTGCGGACAGCAAGAGTGCAATGGGAAATCCAGGACACGCGTCAGGCGGAAACTAGGTCCAAAGACTCCGTTGGTTTCCAAGAGTTCAGAATGAGCTGGCTGGCGATTCTGCTGAACCTAAGAGTTCATTCCCCAAGAATGATCGAACAAGCGGTTCGCACCTCGATGCTATCAGGAAGGGGATGCGGAGAGCGACAAGGCTTGTCAGCTCAAATGTCTAGAACTCATAAGCGCCAACAGTCCAACCGATGGCACCGGAATTCGTTGGCCCACAGGTTAGTGTCGCTGTTCTAACGGCGCCATCTCGATCACTCGCCAAGAAAGTTGAAAGATCAATACCCCCTTCGCGTATGTTACACGCCGTCGTTGGGTTCAGATGAAAATCGAGCGTGAAGTTTGTACCATTAATACCCCAAAGGCGCAATTCTCGATTCGTCGCTGAAGGCCCAGCGAGGGCAGGCGAAAAGCTAACAACGCCTGAACCGGTAGCTGTGCTGCATGATAAGATCTGACGGGCAATCCCGTCACGGTCATACTCGAAGTATTCATTCAAGTTGTAGTCGACACAATTGGCTACTTCAAGGCTCGAGGCGGTTCCAGCATATGCGCCACCAGCATCTGGGCCATCTTGCGTAATATCAATTTTGAAGGGGAAATTTGCAAAAACGGCACTCTCGTTGACGTTGCCACTAGCAGAGCTTGATAATTCACTATTAAGGTCAGCCTCCAAATCGCCAATACTCGCGCAGTAATTGCTGGCACCACCATTGCAGACTCCATCCCCGTCTCGATATGAATAAAAATTGCCGCTTGAGCCCAAATCGAAAAATGCGTTATTCTTCACGGCAGTTGGATTTGCGTGTGTCGAGTTTTCCCAGATAGCAGCGCGGACCGCTGTCTTGCCCGGGACGTAAATAATGTTGTTCTGAATGGATGGCTCGGATACGGGTGTTCCTGTCAATGGATACATATAGATTCCGTAGTGCGTCGTGCCGGAGGTGATTCCCGCAATTATCGTGTTATTCAGTATTGTCGGTGAAGAAGATTGGCTGTTGTATACGGCGGCACTATTACCATTAGATGCACCGCCGATGATGATATTATTCGAAATAATCGGGGAGGAGTCATTATTGTAGATCACATGGTTATTGCCGGTTAACACGCTTCCTGTGGAGATGGTGTTCATTACTATCGTCGGTGATGACGAAGAGTTATAAATTCCATATGTGCTCGAGTTTGAAGAATTTCCGCTCTTGATGACATTGCCCGAAATAACTGGCGAAGCCGCCGTATTATAAATGCCGTAGCTGCTCGAAGACCCATCGCCACCAATAATATCGTTGCTTTTTATGGTCGGCGAACTATTGTTCAAGTAGATACCGTACCCTGTCACAGATGGTGCGCCGCGAATGCTAAATCCTTCAACTACAGTTGTAGGCGTATAAGCCTGAGTGACCCCAGCGCCGCCTCTGATAGCTGTATCGATCGGTGCCTGAATGATTGTTGCGTTAGTCGAAATATTTCGTGTCCAGTTTGTGGATTCATAACCTCCTCGAATACTTATGCCAGGTACGAGAAATATCTCCTCGGTATAGACACCCCCGGCAACGACCAAATCAACACTCACGGTATGCCTACCATTCCTCAAGGCATCTGCGACCTGTATCGCATTGCTAATTGTCTTAAACGGTGCTGCCTTACTGCCCACCTGGATGTCTGCGAGGCTGCTGCCGTTTACATGCAGCGCTCCCGCGTAACCCGAGCCATTCGCCGGGATAGCAATCAAGAAAAACGAACCAATCTTGCTTTCTAGATTATCCGCCAGTCTCGATACCTTGACTCGCCAATAGTATGTATTTGTGGCAATAGCCGTGCCGCTCATAAGATCAGCATTCGCCAGGGTGTAGGATGTGCCGGTTATTTCTTTGCTCAGAACTGGCGTCACGAACTTCGAATCGCTCGCGATTTCGATGGTGTACAGGTTCACTCCGCGCGATGACCAGCTGAAAGTTGGGTTTGCAGTGTTAACTTGCTGGTTTTCCGTCGGCGAGAGCAAGTCGATAGGCGCCTGGCCTTTCGCCAAAAAATTCGCTTCAAGCAATTCATTGCTTGTCGTGATTGACGAACATGATGATGCAAGCAGCAAAGTCATCACGTATAGGGAGACCATCGGCCAACGCAGACCTCGCTTCATGGCGGGTTTCTAGCACATTGGTAGTCAAAAGTCAATAATGCAAATGCACTATGAATTTCCAGGGTTTTCCAGGGTTACCCGATCGCATTATGGAACAGATCGTCCCGGTAGGCAAATTCCGCTTTCCCGTCTGAGTATACCAGGCCAGGCATGTGCAGTGGCGACCTTCGCTGAGCATTTTGACTCTGAGCGTGTGCCAGGTTTGAGGCGCTCAGCTCTACTCGTGACATTTGGGGCGGCCTCGTTCGCACTAATCGATCCTGTGTTCAATTCTGGCAATATGACGGTGCTTCTGAGTATTCGCCTGGTCCTCACGCTGCTGGCACTGGGGATATTTGCGCTCACGTTTTTTGAAGCTGGTCAGGCGGCGGCGGCCTTGAGAGCCATGGGCTATATTCTGACCTTTGCCTCCGGTGTTGGCGTCGCATTGCTCACGCTATATACTGGGGGCTCGAATAGTCCGTACTGGGCGATGGAACTTGTAGTCTTCTTTGGCACAACTTTTTTGCTAAGATTCACCATTATTGAGGCAACTGTTTTGTTTGTCGGCGTGCTGGTTTCTTACGATCTCATGCTGCTTATAAACCGTGAGAAAGTGGCGACTGTGGGCTTTGTCACCAGCAACGCTGGCATGGTGCTCGGTATATTCGTCAGCGCGGTGGCTGGTGGATACCTCCACTCGCTCATCAGAAAAGAATTCGAGGCACAGCAAGCCCTGTCAGTCGCGAATGAAGAACTTAAGAAGAGCGTCAGCGAACTTGCATTCAAGAAAGAGCAGGCCGAAGTCAAGTTCTTACAAGACAAGCTCTGGTTCGCTCACGATCTGCATGACACAGTCGGATCTCAACTTGCGCAGATGAGTTTGCTAGCAGGCAAAACTGACTCGCGTTCAACCACGCATCTTGCGGAACTGGCAAAGGGCACGCTCGAAAACGTGCGCAATTTTGCGCATGTGCTGAAGGGCGAGCAGCGCGTCGACGACCTCAATTCCCAGCTTTGGAAGCTGGAGCAAAGCTTTCGGGCCCTCGGCCGTTACGAAGTTAACCATGTGGCCGAAGAAAATCCTGCACGCGTTTCTGATTTGGCGCTGCTGCACATCGACCGTATACTTTCAGAATGGACGGCTAATGTTATCAGGCATTCGGGGGCAGACAGGGTCGCATTTGGTACACGGTCTCGCAGCGGGCATGTATGCCTCTGGTTCTACCAGAATTTGGGTGGTTTCAGCTGGCGCGGGTCAGCCACCAAGGGTGGGTTGCGCAGCATTGCACTACGGGCTCAGAACATCGGTGCGCTGGTTACCGTACGCCGGCGCGGCAAAGGCGCTTATTTTCTTCTGAAAATGAACACAGGCATATGACGAAGATTGTAAACATTGTCATATTGGAAGACCGGCCTGTGGTTCAACAGCGACTCACCGATCTCTTTTCGCACGAGTGCGATTTTCGCATCACGGCACTCTGCAGCGCTGCCGAAGAGGTTTTGCCGCGGCTCGAACACATTCCCTGTGACCTGCTGATCGTCGACCTGGAATTGCCGGGCATGAATGGCGAAGAACTCATTCCGCTGGTCCGCGCAAAACATCCCCAAACCAAAATGGTCGTGTTTACTGTCTTTGAAGACCAAGCCCGCATTGTACGGTTGCTGCGGCTCGGGGTGAATGGTTACCTTCTCAAGGATACGCCCGACGAGCTGCTGGTTGCAGAGCTCAAGGTGATAATGCTCGGTGGAGCTCCCCTGAGTCCAAGGGTTGCACGCAAGATACTCGACGACGAGCGCGACCAGGTCTGGCCCGATGCGAGTCCACTTTCTGATCGCGAGACAGAAATTCTCAACCTGGTTGCCCTCGGTATGAATTACCGCGCAATTGCTGACGACCTGGAAATCAGTCCGAATACTGTCAGGGTTCACATCGGGCATATCTATGAGAAGCTTGCGGCTTGCAGTAAAGTTGAGGCCCTGAACCGGGCGCGGCAAATGGGCATAATTGCGTGAGCTCGTCGCGATAACCGTTTTTCATTGTCAACGCCGACAAATTGCTGACTGAAGGCCATGCAACCCGTTCTCATCATCCAAGGATTTCTCGCGCCGACTGCGACGAACCTCGTCCTCAAAACTCGTCTTAAGGCCGATGGTTTTCTCGCCGAGGATGTGCCGCTCGAAGGCCTCAACGCAGGTGACATACGCGACTCGGCACGCATTGTCGAAATGAGCGTGAACGCAATGCGCACGCGCGCGCAGGTAAAGAAGGTCGACCTCATCGGCATCAGCATGGGTGGGCTCATCGGTCTGCATTACCTGCGCAAGCTGGGTGGTGATGCGTACGTGCGCCGCTTCATCACGATTGGTACTCCTTTTCATGGCACACACCTTGCACGCTGGATGCGCCTTCTGACTCTCGGCCGCGCCACCGGCGCTGAACAGATGATCCCCGGTTCTGATTTTCTCAAGGAGCTGCACGCGCACGACGCCGAGCACCAGGCAGAAATTTACAGCCTGCATACCTCGGCCGATGCGTTTGTCAGCGAAGAAGCGGCTGCCCTCAAGGGCGCCAGGCTCGTGAAATCACCACACGGGGTCTGGCCCGCGGGTCATTACACGCCGCTTTTTCTGCCGCAGGATTATTCGTTAATTAAGGAAATTCTTGTAAAAGGCGAGGGAGCTTAATCGTCATGAATATCGAGTACCACGGCGACGCAAAAAATCCGCGCGTGCTGTTTCTGCACGGCTACGGCGCACACCCGCACCTCTACCGCGAGTTCATTGCCGCCGCGGCCGAGCGTTACCACGTGCTCGTGCCCGAGCTCTTCGGGCTCTCGGGGGTCTGCCGGCGCGACTTTGCCGAAAATATGAACGTGCTGCGCGACAAGATTGCGCACCACGAACTTGATGGCACGGTGGTCATCGGGCATTCGTACGGTGCGCTGGCGGCGATGCATTTCGCGGCGGAGTTTCCGCAGTTACGGCGCGCAGTCGCCATCAACCCGCTGCTGCCGCAGCTCGTTAATGCCGGCAAGCTGCGCGTGCAACTTGGGAACATGCAGCGTGACCTTGCGCATGCGACCGGTGAAATGCGCGGCATGCTGGCTAACCTCGCGGTCGGCCTGCGCTACGGCCTCAACCTGCTGTCGAACCCGGTGGGTTATGTCGAAGGCGCGCTCAGGGCCGTAACGACCGGGCTCCCCCGCAAGAGTTCAGCGGTGCCCGTCGACCTCGTGTATGCAGACCTCGATACACTCTTTCATATTGAAGAAGCCGACTTAGGCCGCTGGCGCGAAGTGTTGCCGAACCTGCGCCTGACCGAGGTGCCGAACTACAGCCACAACTGGATCATCTACCACGGGGCATTCGGCTGGCAGAAAATCGCGGAGCTTCTGCACTAGATGCCGTCGCAGAAGCCTTCACTCTTCGCGCGCGTGCGGCATCGTGTCAACGCAACGTCCGTTACTGGTGCGCTGCGCGGTGTCTTTGGCGACCGCTTGCCGAAGCAGAGGCGCGGCAAGATGTGTTTTGCTGAAGACGGCCGGCCGCTCGACGGTGTGCCGCTCGTCACGCGCTCGCACGCCTGTATCTTCGTGCACGGCAGCGCCGACACCGAGCTGGGTTGGCAGCCCGCGCCGGGCGAGCTCGACTATGGCCGGCAGCTGCTGCTCGATTTTCGCGTGCAGCCCCTTTATGTGCGCTACAACAGCGGTCTGGCAATTCATGAAAATGGGGCGGAGTTATCCCGGTTGATGCTGCAATTGACGCAGAAGAATAAATCGCTCCGCAACCTGACGCTCATCGGTCACAGCATGGGTGGGCTCGTGATTCATTCTGCTGTTTTTGACGCACAGGCGCGCGGTTCAGCCTGGGCGAAAAAGGTACGGCAGGTTTTTCTGCTCGGCACGCCGCATGCCGGCGCGCCGCTCGCCAAGCTCGCCGAAAAGACCGAGCAGCTGCTCCAGTTTATTCCCAACCCGATCACGCTGATCAGCGCTTCGGTGATCGGCATCCGCAGCCAGGGTCTGAAAGACCTGAGCAAGGGACAGAAGGGCATTTCGACCAATGACCCGGTACTACTGCCGCACGCAGATTACGTCTTCATTGCTGGCGGTGTTTCTGGCAAGTCAGGCGGTCTCTGGAACCGTCTCATCGGCGATGGTATGGTGCGCCATGCCAGCGCTTTGCCGGCGTCCGAAAAGCCCAGCTCCGACTGGAAAAGCCTGCTCGGCCGCTTTGCGCGCCGCCGCCAGGTTCATATTGAAACGCTTTCAGGTGTCGGCCACCTGGCGCTGCGGCATTCGCCCGCTGTTTACCGCATTCTTGCGGCCCATTGGCGCTGATTCGAGCGTCGACGCCAGGTCAAACCCGTGGCCATTCGTATTCCACAGCGGTTTTTTTAATTGACGCGTCCGCGGGCGCGCAATGTTTACGGTATGCTCATTGTCGACAAGCCTTTTGAAAAGGGTGTCATTCTTTCGGTGAAAGAGACGCGCATCGACATGTCCATCTCGCGCAAGTTTCGCGAGCAGGTCGCCAAGTTCCTCGAAAAAAAGCCGGCGATAGTCGTCTTCGATATGCACGATACCGAGTACCTCGACTCGTCGGCGCTCGGTGCACTCGTGACGATTCTGCGCGACGTCAAAAACTACGGTGGCGAAATTCGCCTGGCCAACCTCAACCAAACCCTGAAGACCCTCTTCAAGCTCTCAAAGCTTGAATCGATGTTTAAGATCTTTGAAACCGTCGAAGAAGCAGCCCGGTAAGAAGGCCGGGCCGGTACCCCCAGCGGTTGGCACCGCGCCTGTTTCCGGCCGTGCGCCCGCTCTGCATGATTCACGGGCGGTTCGTTATACCTTCATCACGATCGGTGTTATTTCGCTGCTGCTCGGCATCGTCGGTATTGTGACGCCGATATTGCCCACAACGCCGTTCATTCTGCTCAGCGGTTTCTGCTTTGCGCGCGGTTCAGAGCGCCTGCACGACTGGATTCTTTCACACCGCTATTTCGGCCCTATGATCATCGCCTTTCGGGATGAGAAGCGTATACCGCTCAAGGTGAAAATATTCGCTTCACTCATGATAGCGGTGACCATGTCGATAACTGCGTTCTTCATCGTGCCGCTGCTAGCCGTCAAAATCGGCATGGGCGTTGTCGGCGTCGCTGTGATCGGTTACATCTGGACATTCCGCCACTGAGAATTCTGTATGAACACGGCGGAGAAAAAATTTCACCTGCTGACGAAAGAGAATTATCCGAGAATTGTCAACCTGCTACGCCGCCTTTGTAAGAACCGGCGTTTCCTGCTGCTCAAGCGCGCGCTGCACACACTGCACCCAACTTCGCTGGCATTATTGTGGGATTCATTCGACGAGAGCGAGCGCGAGATTATCCTGACGCAGCTTTCGAGCGAGTACGCGGCGGAGTTTCTGACCGAGCTGGGCTCTGACGAGCGTACGGCAATTTTTCGCTCGAAAGACACCGCCTGGATTTTTGACCGTTTGGAAGAGCTCGAAACAGACGACATCGCGGGAATCTTGCGCGAACTCGACGCGCGCGATACGAACTTTATTCTGCGCCGTTTTGATAAGAACTACACGGGCAAGATCAAAGAAATTCTGAAGTACCCCGAGGGTTCGGCCGGCGCGATGATGACTTCAGACTTCCTGGCGGTGAGCCGGCAGGCGACTGTGAAATCTATCATCAGCCAGTTCCAAAAGCTGGTGAAGCAGAATACGGCAGCACTCAAGAAGGCAAAAGGAGCTGCAGCAACGCATACAAAACTCGACGACCTGCAGTTTACGTTCGTGGTTGATCGCGACAATAAGTTTCTCGGTTATATTCCGCTGCGGAAGCTGATACTCGAAAAATCAACGCGCAAGGCGCACGAGATCATGCAGCCGGCACAGGTGATGGTGCACCCTGAGCAGGACCGCGAGAGCGTCGGTAAAATTTTTAAAGACTATAATCTGCTGAGCCTGCCGGTCGTCGATTCGCGGGGAATTTTGCTCGGGCATATCACGGTCGACGACGTGGTCGATGTACTCGAAGAAGAGGCGACCGAAGACATCCTGCGCCTCGGGGGCGTTACGCAGGATACACAGGACGCTCCGCACACGCACTCAATCGGACGCATGGCGCGGGGACGACTGCCGTGGCTCGCTATCAACCTGGTTACGCAGGTTCTCTCGGCGTGGATCATTACCTTCTTTGACCAGACGATCTCGAAGGTTATACTACTCGCTCCCCTGATGACCGTAATCGGCGGGCAAGGCGGCAATGCCACCATGCAGTCGGTTACCGTTGTCGTGCGATCGCTCGCGCTCGGGCAAATCAATTCGCAGAATATCTGGAAAGTCGTGCTGAAAGAAATCGGCGTCTGCTCGCTGAACGGGCTTTTTATCGGTACGCTCGCGGCCAGCATGGTGCTGGCCTATTCGCAGAAGCCGGCGCTCGCCGCCTGCATGTTCATCGGTCTTATCTGCAACATGTTCGTCGCGGGTGCAGTGGGCACGCTGCTTCCCCTGGGATTGCGTGCCGTGCGTGTCGACCCGGCGCTGGCGTCGGGCCCGATCGCGACGACTTTTACCGACATCTGCGGCTTTTCTGTTTTCCTGGGTGTCGCAACTTTTCTTATCAGCCAGTACGGCGGTTTATGAGCGAGGTACAAGCAGGTGCATTGGTCGGTGGGGGCAAAAATGCCGCTGCGCCAAGCGTTCTCCAGAAAATTAATGCAGAGAGCAGGGGCCGTGCTGCACAAATTCAACTGCCGACGAGACCACCTGAGAAGAGCACTATCGATTTTACCGCTGCGCTCCGCCGTCGCGGTGCCATGCCGCAGCTGATCGCCGAACTCAAGCGGCGTAGCCCTTCGAAGGGTTCACTGAAAGAAGGCCTGCCGGCAGCCGATGCGGTGCGGATCTATGAACCTTACGCTGCTGCGCTCAGCATTCTGACTGAACCGAACCATTTTCACGGCTCGCTCGATGACCTGCGCGAAGCGCGCACCCTGACCGCCCTGCCGCTCTTGCGCAAAGATTTCATCGTTGATGAAAAACAGATCGATGAAGCCCGCCACGCCGGCGCGAGCAGTTTTCTGCTCATTGTCGCATCGCTGACTGATGACGAACTAAAGCGATTCACCGCCCGGGGGCGCGAACTCGGTATGGAGCCGCTCGTTGAAGTATTGACCGAAGAGGAGCTTTACCGGGCGCTGGCGCTCGATATTCGCATTCTAGGCATCAACAACCGTAACCTGCACACACTCGAGATAGACATGAACCGGTGCCCCAGCCTCGCAGCAAAGATTCCTGCCGCGCGCCGCGAAGAGCTCGTGCTGGTGGCTGAGTCGGGTTACTCGACGCGCGAAGAGCTACTGGCCCTGCCGCACTATTTTGATGCAGTGCTGATGGGCACCGGGTTTATGCAGGCCAGCGATCCCGCGGCAAAAATAAAAGAAGTTTTCGGTTAAGGCTTCTACAGGCCACCAAACTTGCGCTTGCGGCGTCCAAATTCGGCGATTGCTGCGTCGATGTCGTTTTCAGCAAAATCGGGCCAGTTCTTTTCGGTGAAGTAGAGCTCCGCGTAAGCGGCCTGCCAAAGCATGAAGTTGGAAAGGCGCAGTTCACCGGCCGTACGCACAAGCAGGTCGACATCGGGTATGGAAGGTTGCCACAACGCGCGGGCAAGTTGCTTCTCGGTAAGTTTGCCGTTCTTGCTGGCTGCAAGTGCCAGCTCTGCGGCCCGCAGAATTTCTGCGCGCGAGCCATAGTTGAGGCAGAAGTTCGCGGTCAGGCGGCGCCCGCGCGCGGTCTTTTTTACTGCATCTTGCAGCAGTTCGCGGCTGCGTTTGGGCAGACGCGAGATGTCGCCCGATGTGACGATGCGCACACCCTGCTTAATCATCTTGGGCAATTTGGCGATGATGAATTCATCGAGTAGTTTGAATATCGCCGTGATCTCGGTCCGTGGCCTGCGCCAGTTCTCCGTAGAGAAGGCATAGAGGCTGACAAATGGCACTTTGACTTTAATCAGGTGGTCGAGCAGGCGTTCGACAGTTTCTGTACCTGCCCTGTGGCCTTCCGCCCGTTTCAGACCGCGCGACTCTGCCCAACGCCCATTGCCGTCCATGATGACGGCGATGTGTTTGGGTGCTTTGGGCATGTTGTTCCGTTTGGCAGACTGGTCAGGCCAGTCTGTCAAACAGTCATGATGTCTTTTTCCTTCGAGGCAAAAAGATCATCCATCTTCTTGATGTAGTCGTCGGTCAGCTTCTGCACCTGGTCGCTGAAACCCTTGATCATGTCTTCAGAAACGCTGCTGCCCTTGAGCTTTTTCAGGTTGTCATTCGCGTCACGGCGAATATTCCTCACGGCGACTTTGTGGTCTTCGCATTTCGCCTTCGCCAGTTTTACCATTTCTTTGCGGGTTTCGCCTGTCATTTCAGCCAGGCTGATGCGTATCATTGAACCATCATTGTTTGGATTGAGGTTCTTGCCTGACTTCTGGATAGCCTTCTCAACAGCCTGCATCTGCGATTTATCCCAGACATCGACCGTGATCAGGCGCGGTTCGGGTGCAGTGATAGACGCGACCTGGTTCAGGGGCATATTCTGCCCGTAGACTTCTACGCGGATATCTTCTACCAGCGAAGGCGTCGCGCGACCCGAGCGGATCTGCACCATGTGGTGCGAGAGATCTTCAAGGGTCTTCTGCATTCTTTGTTTGGTGTCTGCAATAATTTTGTTGGCTTCTTCACTCATAAAACCTGCTCTCCGAAAAAGCGTCTATCAGCGTGCCGATCGGCTTGCCCTGGATAGCTTTCTTCAGATTTCCTTCTGTATTCATGTCGAATACCTGAATGGGCATCTTGTTGTCGAGACAAAGGGAAAATGCCGTCGAGTCCATAACCTTAAGCTGCTTCACAAGCGCATCCTGGAAGCTGAGGTGGCGGTAGCGTTTCGCATTTGGGTTCTTCGCCGGGTCTGCGTCGTAGACGCCATCAACCTTGGTCGCCTTGAATATCACATCGGCGTTGAGTTCTACCGCGCGCAGTGCTGCCGTGGTGTCGGTGGTGAAGTAGGGGTTGCCAGTGCCCCCTGAGAGAATAACAATCCGTTTCTTCTCAAGGTGGCGAATCGCCTTGCGCCGAATAAAAGGTTCGGCAACAGATTTGATTTCGATTGCAGTCTGCAACCGGGTGGTTAATCCTTCTTTTTCGAGAAAATCCTGTAAGGCGAGCCCGTTGATGACTGTCGCCATCATACCCATGTAATCGCCGATCGCGCGGTCCATGCCGTCTGACGCTGCCTTGACACCGCGGAAGATATTACCACCGCCGATGACGATCGCCATCTCGACACCTTCGCGATGGATGTCGCGAATCTCTTCGGCCAGCGACCGGATAATTTTTACGTTGATTCCGTGCTTGTCTTCTCCGGCGAGTACTTCGCCCGAGAGCTTCAATACGACCCGGCGAAAAGCCCTTCCCTCAGTAATGTGGGCAGGTCTTTCGGCCGGTGTATCCATGCTAAGTTATTTCAGCGCGAAGCGGACGAAACGGCCGACGGCGATGTTTTCACCGAGCTGCGCGATCGACGCCTTGATGATGTCGCCGACAGTCTTGTCCGGCTCTTTAACGAACGGCTGGTCAAGCAGGCAGATATCAGAAACAAACTTCTTGATCTTGCCTTCGAGAATCTTATCCACTTTGTCAGCCGGCTTGCCTTCTTCGATGAGAGCAGCACGCTGGACTTCTTTTTCTTTCTCGATAACATCGGGCGATACATCGTCGCCTTTCACGAACTGTGGGTTCGTTGCAGCAATGTGCATCGCGATGCTCCGGCCGAGTTCGAGGAACTTCTCGTTGCGCGCAACAAAGTCAGTCTCGCAGTTCAGCTGCACGAGCACGCCGATCTTGCCGTTGTGGTGTACGTAAGATACGATAGCTCCTTCAGAAGCTTCGCGATCCATTTTCTTCACGGCTTTAACGATACCGCGTTCACGCAGCAGGCCGGCTGCCTTTTCAAGGTCGCCGTTGGTCTCTTCGAGTACTTTTTTGCAGTCGAGAATACCTGCCGAAGTCATCTCGCGCAGGTTCTTGATTTTTTCCTGGTCAATTGCCATTTATCTGTAACTCCGTGTCAGTTGACGCGCTTAGGTGCGCGCCTCTTCGTATTTTGATTCGATTTCTTCGAGGTCATCGAGCTTTTCCATTGAAGATTTCAGCTGGTGCTCGTCCATGCTCTCGCCTTCTTCGATTTCTACCTGCGCGAATTCGCCGCCTTCTTTACCTTCTTCGATCGCGTTTGCCATGATCTCGAGAAAGAGCGCTACCGCGCGGATCGCGTCGTCGTTTGCAGGAATAGGATACTGCACGAGGTCAGGATTACAGTTGGTGTCAACCATCGCGAAGATGGGGATTCCAAGGGTGTTCGCTTCTTTCACAGCAATCGACTCGCGCTCAGGGTCAACGATGAACAGTGCATCGGGCAGATCGTTCATATCGCGAATACCCGCAAGGTCTTTGCGCAGGCGCGCGATTTCGCGGTCGAGTTGTAGAATTTCTTTCTTTGTTTTGACGAGTTCGTGTACTGTGTTGGTCTCGAAGGCTTCTTCAAGCTTGCGCAGGCGCTGAATAGACTGGCGCACAGTACGGAAGTTGGTCAGAAGACCACCGAGCCAGCGGTTGTTGATGTAGTACTGGCCGCAGCGCTTTGCTGCCTTTTCGATATCTGCCTGTGCTTGTTTTTTAGTACCGACAAAGAGTACTTTGCCGCCCTTTGAGGCGAGGTCGCGCATTGCTTCGTACGCGTCTTTTGCGAGTACGATCGTCTTCTGCAGGTTCAGAATGTGAATGCCGTTACGCGCTGTGAAGATATACTTCTTCATCTTCGGGTTCCAGCGGCGTGTCTGGTGTCCGAAGTGTACACCTGCTTCAAGCAGGCTTTTCATTGAAATTGTTGCCATGGTCGCTCCTAGTTTACTGTGCCCGGCAGGTTTTTACTGCCGGTGCATCCATTTATATCCCTGGGGTTACCCGCGTTCGGCGATACGCACGGGAGATTAGGCCGTTGGTCTTTATGTCTCCCTGAGACAGGCCGTCAACCGTTCGACAAGCACTGAAGCAGAGATCTCCGGTCACACGGCAGGCCGTTCGATAAACTCTGAAGCAGAGACCTTCGGTCGCACGGCAGGCCGCATTTTTTTGAACCAGAAGCATGGACCGGCGGTCAAATTAACGTAAAGAGGCCACATGCGTAACCTTCTGAAATCTACCCCATTCCTGCTGCTTGCCATTATTGGGTGCAGTACGGGCGCCAAATCGGCACGGATGGATGCTGGGGCAGCCCCGGCTCCTGCGGCAGAAGTGTCCGCTTCGACCGATGCCCCGGAACGCCCGCAATCCACCGCCCCCGCACCCGGGCAGCTGCTGGTCTACAATGCCAGTTTCACGCTCGAAGCCAAAGAGGCCGAGATGCGCGACCTAAGCGGACATATTATCGACAAGGCTAAGGGGCTGGGCGGTTACCTTTCACAGCGCGGCTCGAGCTCGGTGACGGTGCGCGTGCCCTCGAAGGAGTTCTACCCGATGAACGACTTTATCCGTTCATTGGCGAAGGTCCGTTACGAAAATGCAACGGCGCAGGATGTGACGATGCAGTACACTGACCTCAAGATCAGGCTCGACGTGCAGCTCAAGATGCTTGCGCGGTATGAAGAACTATTGAAAAAAAGCACCAGCGTCAAAGATGCGGTGGAGGTCGAGCGCGAGCTCTCGCGCATTACCGAGCGTGTCGAAACTCTCAAAGGCCAAATACGCTACTATGACAGCCAGATTGGTTATTCGACAATCAGCGTTTCGTTCCAGGAACCGTATTCAGCGTTTACCAAAGAGACAAAACCGGGCCCGCTGGGCTGGGTCTTCTACGGCGCATACGTGGTAATCAAATGGTTGTTTGTGTGGGATTGACGGGTTCCTGAAAAGGAACCCGTCCGTTCAACTTACTTCTTCTTCGCGGCTTTTTTCTGCTCTTGCTTTGCCTGTCGCTCAGCTTTTTCTGCAGCTTTCTTTTCTTTGTAAGCTTTCGCTTTGTTTTCGTCGCGAATCTGTTTTTCGGTTTTTGCGCTCACTGAAACCGAGAGCAGTGTGGTTGCGGCAACGAGTGCCATGAGTATTTTTTTCATCGGCGGATGCAGTCACGGCAGATCATGGCACGTAAAGTCAGACTCGGCACAGCAACGCCGCGCGATACGGTGGGGGATAACCTTCTTTGCTCCACGCGTCGCCCTCGCGCAGGTGATCTGCGAGGCTCGCCTGTGGTGAAAATTCACTGCGGCGCTGTTCGGCCGGAAGCAGCGGATCGGAGTAGAGCAGCGTGACGTTCTGAAATCCCACGAACCCGAGCTGCCGCTTGAGCGCACGCGGCGAAGGTATCGCGTACACGCCACCGATGCCGGCGTATTTGCCTTCGGGAAAAATTTCAAGGTCGGCGTCCGCCTGCACTACCACCGATTCGCAGATGAGGGCACCACCTTCGCGCAGGGCGTAGCTGCAGGCATGAAACATTTCGAGTGGGTCGGGGTCATGGTAATTCACGCCCATGAGAAATATGGTGTCGAAAGTCCGCGGCATCTGCCACAGCACCTGCCAGCCGAGTGGCAGAAAGTCCGCGACTTGCCCGGTATGCGCTGCGATGAGTTGGTACTGCAACCAGTACTTCAGCGTTGGGTCGAGGCCGAGAATATTTTTTGCACCTGCTGCAGCGATGCGGTACAGGTAGTAGCCGTTGTTGCAGCCGACATCGGCGACGGTTTTGCCTGCCATATCAGGCAAGTGGGATTTCAGGCGGTTCCATTTTATATCCGAACGCCATTCGGCGTCAATCTGCAGTCCGCCGAGTTCAAACGGACCTTTACGCCAAGGGATAAGATCGCGCGCAATCTGCTCGGCGCCTGCGAGCAGCTGGGCACTGCGGACAGCGCCATCTTGTATGCTGAAACCCGGTGCGGGAGTTTTTCCGGAACCTGCC
The DNA here is from genome assembly GCA_046346875.1 of Turneriella sp. GTDB lineage: Bacteria > Spirochaetota > Leptospiria > Turneriellales > Turneriellaceae > Turneriella. The sequence goes on from JAXMHG010000006.1 coordinate 55,555, forward strand.
AGTGCTCCAATGCGTGCCAGCAGTTCGGTCAGCCCGGTGGTTGCGAGTTTTTCTTCCTGCCGCGCCAGTTCTTCGGTCAGCGCACCCGAATTCTCGGGCAAATAACCGGGCAGCGAAAACTGAAGCCCCGCCATTTACGCCTTCAATGCCAGGAAAGAAGTAAATCCGTAACACTTGAAGAAGATCGACACCGGGTTGAAGCCGGCTTCACGCAGCATCTCGATGTTCTCGCTCACCCGAAAGGGAATCAGCACGTTTTCGAGAGCCTCGCGTTTTTCGGCAATCTCGAGCTCGCTGTAGCCGTTGCGCGCTTTCATCGCGTGGTAGTGGTCGGCGTACAGGCGCGAGACATCTGCCGAGTCTTCGAGGCATTTTTCCGACAAGAGCAGGCAGCCGTCACTCGCGAGCGCGGTGTAGATGCGGCGTAGCAGTGCCTGCCTCGCGAGCGGCTTGAGGAACTGGAAGGTATAGTTAGAGACGAAGACGGACGCGGGCTTGAATTCCAGCCTGGTAATGTCGGCAACACTGAATTCTGCCTTCATTGCCCCCGAATTAATTCGGGGGCAATGAAGGTTAGCTTTCAAAATCATGTCGTCTGAGTTGTCGATGCCCGTATATAAATAAGGCAATCCGGCAAATTGTTCTTCTATATGAGGCAGCAGTGCCCCGGTTGAACAGCCGAGATCATAGATCTGCGTGCCCGGCTGGTAGAAGTCATGCGCGAGTTCGGCGGTCATGCGCAGCACCTCGCGGTAAAAGGGCACCGAGCGAGAGACCATGTCGTCGAAAACTTCGGCCACCTGCGCGTTGAATTCGAAGGGTGTTTTACCCGAACCGGGGCGCTTGAAGATTTCGTCACGCATGGGTTGGCTCTCAGAGCACCTTCATGACCACCATGGTCATGTCGTCGTGTTGTTCAGCGCCCGAGGCAAACTCGTCGAGGTCACGCACGAAGTTCTCGATGATTTCTTTTGGGTTGAGGTTCGCGTATTCGGTCAGCTTTTCGCGCACGCGCTTCAGGCTGAATTCTTCTTTTGCGGTATTCCAGCATTCGGTAATACCGTCGGTATAGAGCATCACGATGTCGCCGCTGTTCAGCTGCATCTTTGCCAGCTTGTACTGGTTCTCTTCTTCAATACCCATCGGCAGGCCTTCTAGTTTGCTGGCGGTGCAGATCTTGCGGTCGGCCCGGTAGAGGAACAGCGGGCCATGGCCACCGTTCGAAAACTCCAGTGTTTTTGTGGCGGGGTCAAAAATGAAGAACTGGATGGTGGCAAACTTGTCGATGTGCGCTTCGCCGCACATCACGCGGTTGATCGTGCGGATGATCGTGTCGCCGCGGATGGTATTAAAAAGTTTCAGGTATGTGGACACAACGGTTTTGATCAAAACCATCACGAGCGACGCCGAGATGGATTTTCCGCTCACGTCCGAAATCAGCACGGCGATACGACCATCGCCGAGCATCTGGAAGTCGTAGTAGTCACCACCGACGCCCTTGGCGGCGCGGGTGAAGCCCTTGATCTGGTACTCGGGTTTCTTCAAAAAGCGCGAAGGGTTCATCCCTTCCTGGATTTCTTTTGCCTGTCGCACCTGGTCGTTGAAGACGGCCTGTTCTTTTGCCTCTTCACTCGCCTTCTTGAGGCTCGCGGTCATCTCGTTGAACTGTTTAGCCAGCTGTCCCAGCTCGTCGCTGCCTAGCGGGGGCAAGGTGACGTCGAGGTTGCCTTTGCCGACTTCGGCCGCTCCTTTTGACAGGACTTTTACCGGTTTAACGATGAAGCGGGAAAGCAGGTAAGCCGCAAAAAGAGCCGCGATAAAAAAGATACCTCCCACGATGAGCAGCTCGATGAGGCTTGCGCGAATCGACTTGTTGATGTACTCGTCGGTGACCGCGACCTGTGCCACCCCGAGCAGAGGAGGGTTAACTTTGACGAAGGGGTGAAAGACCGGGCGGTGAAAGTATTGGACGTTGATGTCTTTGTCTCCGAGAAACGCTTTTTCTATTCGGTGGCCTAAGGCTACAGGAGAGGCGACAATGGTGTCCCAGTGCGCACGAACTGTTTCTATACCGTCCCGCTCCACTTCTTTCTGCTTTTCGCCGAGCTCTTTGCCCGTACGGTTGATGAGCGAATTTTTTTTCGGGGGTACGTAGACTGCGCCAATCGTAAACCCCGGCAGGCCCTGCGCATTCTGCAGCGAGTCGGCGAGCGCCAGGTCGTCGCGGTCCAGAATTGCCCGCGAGGCGATGAAGGTTAGACTCGCGAGCTCCTTCTTCGCGGTGGCCGAGGCAGTCTCGGTAAGAATATTCTTTTTCTCCCGTGCCACGTAGATTCCCATCGCCACGAAAACGGCGGTGATCAGGGCGACGATGAGCAGGGTGAGCTTAAATTGCAGGCCAAAACGCACGGTGACGGCATTTCGCTGCAAAATTGACACCCTATGTCAAACACTAGTTTGGGAGCGGGCTGCTCACTGCGGCCCACCTCCAAAACGACTATGAGTACAACACAAACCTTTGAATTTCAGGCTGAAACAAGACAGCTGATGGATCTCATGATCCACTCCATCTATTCGCACAAAGAGATCTTTCTGCGCGAACTGATCTCGAACGCGTCCGATGCGATTGACAAGCGTAAATTCCTCGGTTTGACTGACAAGTCTGTAACCCAGGAAACCAACAATTTCATTCGCATCGAAGTCGACAAGACCGCGCGCCGGCTCACGATTACCGACACGGGCATCGGCATGAGCCGCGACGAGGTCGTGCAGAATATCGGTACGATCGCGCGTTCGGGCACGAAAGAGCTCATCGAGAAGGCGAAGGCTTCAAAAGATGCCGTCGATCTGATTGGCCAGTTTGGTGTAGGCTTTTACTCCGCCTTTATGGTGGCCGACAAGATCACGATGATTACCCGCCGTGCCAACGAAGAATCGGCGACCCGCTGGGTATCGACCGGCGCAGGCACGTACACTATCGACGACGACAGCCGTGCGATGCCGGGTACAACCATAACCCTCGACCTCAAGCCGGCTGACAAAGAAAACGGCCTGGCTGATTTCTGCGATGAGTTCGAAATTGAGTCGGTCGTGAAGAAGTATTCTGACTTCATCACATACCCGATTTTGATGAAGAAGACCATCTACAAGACCGTCGGCGAAGGCCAGGACGCCAAAACTGAAGAAAGCATCGAAGAAGCGACGCTCAATTCGATGAAGCCGATCTGGACCCGCAGCAAGAGCGACGTCAAAGACGAAGAATACAACGAGTTCTATAAGCACATCTCGCACGACTGGGAAGATCCCCTCAAGGTGATCAGCTACCGCGCCGAAGGGCGTATCGAATACGTCGCGTTGCTTTACCTGCCGAAGCGGGCGCCATTTGATCTCTACTACACGAGCTTCAAGGGCGGCCTGCAGCTCTACGTAAAGAAGGTACTGATTCTTGAACGCGCTGAAGAGCTGCTGCCGCGTTACCTGCGTTTCGTGCGCGGCGTCATTGAAAGCGCTGACCTGCCGCTCAACATCTCGCGTGAGATTCTGCAACAAGACCGCCACATCACGGCGATTCGCAAGGGTCTGACGACCAAGATCATTTCAACGCTGACAGACCTGCTCGAGAAGGAGCGCGAAAAGTATGCAGACTTCTACCGTGAATTCGGGCCGGCGATCAAAGAAGGCGCTTCGACTGATTTCGAGAACAAGGACAAACTTGCCGGGCTTCTGCTCTTTGCCTCGTCTGCAGACAAAGAAAAAACCACGACGCTGCAGGAATACATCGATCGCATGAAGGCAGAGCAGAAAGAGATCTACTATCTTTCCGGCGAGTCGCGCCTGACGCTCGAGAACTCCCCGCACACCGAATCGCTGCGCGCCAAAGGTTACGAGATCCTCTACCTTGTAGACGCGTACGATGAAATTGTGCTGCAGAACATCGGCGAGTTCAACGGCAAGAAGTTCAAGTCAGCCAGCAAGGGTGAGCTTGACCTCGCTGACGAGAAACAGAAAGAAAAGGACAGCGAGAAAGTCAAAGAGGCAGAAAAAGCCATGGGTGCCCTGCTGGGTTGCCTGAAAGAGAACCTCAAAGACCAGGTGAAGGACGTGAAGTTCAGCTCTGTGCTGGTGAGCGCTCCGTCGCGCGTGGTCGGCGAAGACTTCGACATGTCGCCGTACCTCGAGAAAATTCTCGCGCGCAACGGCGAGAAAGTAGCGCCGCGCCTCAAGACGCTCGAAATCAATCCCGACCATGATCTGGTGAAAAAGCTCAATGCGCGCTACGAAGCGAACCCGGGCGATCCGCTGCTCGCGGACTACGCGCAACTGCTCTGGGGCCATGCAGTGATCGCTGACGGCGGCGAGATCAAAGACGTTGCCCGTTTCAACAAGTCGCTGCTGGCAGTGGCTTCAGGGGCGCTGCAATAAAGCCTCCCCCCAGGCCCCTCCCCTTAAAGGGAGGGGAGCCTGAAGGGCGGGGTGGGGCGAACCGTGAGCGCCACCTGGTTGCGCTGTGGCGGGCGTACATTGACCACCCCATGGCGCGGCAGGCCGATAAGTGGCTTGCGGGTTATTTTCGCGAGCACAAGAGCTATGGCAAACGCGACCGGCGTTGGTACAGCGAAGAGTTCTTTCGCCGGCTGCGCACGGTCATCGGTTATTTGCCCGAAGAAGCGGCTAGCGACGCCGCCTCTGCCTGGCGCGCCTTAGCATCGGTAGACTGGGCGCGCAGCACCCAGTCTACTGGTGCAGACACTCTGCCACGTACCTGGAAAAAATGGCTCGAACATTCTTCAATCCGACAGGCGAAGATACCGCAATTTCTGGAACAGCTCGCAACCAAACCACCGCTCTACCTGCGCGCCAACTATATCGACCGCGTGCCCGAAATCGAAGTCGAGCTACGCGCGGCGGGTTTTTCCGTCGAAACGCTGCGGCACGACGAGCGTTGGGTCACATTTAGAGTCGAGGGGGAGCTGCCCGTTTACGAACTGGCAGCGCTGAAGAAAGGCTGGCTCGAGATCCAGGACCTCGCTTCGCAGCACCTGGGTGCCGCAGTCGATGCACACCCGGGCATGGCCGTATGGGATGTCTGCGCCGGCGGTGGTGGCAAGACTATGCAGATTGCGTCGCAGATGCAGAACCGCGGTGTGCTCTATGCCTCGGACATTCGTGACTATAAACTCGACGAGTTGAAGCTGAGAGCGCGCCGCGCAGGTTTTCATAACATACGGCGTTTCGTCTACGACGCCGAGACACAGGTTGAGCCAACCCGCGAGGTTACGAATGCCGGCGGTTTCCACCGTATACTCGTCGATGCACCGTGTTCGTCGTCAGGTACGCTCCGCCGCAATCCCGACGTGCGCTTCCGTATCATGCCCGATGATCCTGCGAAGTTTGCCGCTTTGCAGCTGAAGATACTCAGTGCAGTGCAAGGTTACCTGCGCCCCGGCGGTCGGCTGGTCTACAGTACCTGCAGCGTATTTAAAACTGAGAATGAAGATGTCGTGCAGTCATTTATCGCGCAGCATCCTGGTTTCAAAATCGTTGAGTCGCGCTGGGTGGGCTCACCCGACCTCGACAGCGATACGATGTTTTATTCGATTCTCGATAGACTCTGAATTATCGGAGAGGCTTTGCCTCTCCGATAATTCAGAGATAAAGCTCAGTAAGATTCTTCGTCAGGTACTCAAACGCATCCTGCGGCTCGTCAGAAAAGTGCACGAGCTTGATATCTTCCCACTTGATCATGCGCCACCGGGCCATCGCTTCGAAGTTGATGACCTGATCCCAATATTCCTTACCGAAGATGACGATCGGCAGGCGCTTCTGTACCTTGCGTGTCTGTACCAGGGTGAGCACTTCAAAGAGTTCGTCGAGCGTACCGTAGCCGCCGGGGAAAATCACCAGCGCCTTCGCCAGGTTCATCAGCCAGAACTTGCGCATGAAGAAGTAATGGAACTCGAAGTTGAGGGTCTGCGTGATATAAGGGTTCGGTTCCTGCTCGAACGGCAGAGAGATGTTCATGCCGACAGAAAGTCCGCGCGCGTGTGCTGCACCGCGGTTTGCGGCTTCCATAATTCCAGGACCTCCGCCTGAACAGATGAGAAACCTGCGCGCTTCGGCGGGCAGCGATTTCGACCACTGTGTGAGCTTGTACGCCAGGCGCACGGCATCCTTGTAGTAGCGCAGGCGCAGGTTAAAATGCGCAGCCTCGACGTCGTTCCATTCACCGGCAGCCTGTAGCTTCTCGCGCTCCTCTTTGGCCTGGTGGGGTGCCGGCAGGCGCGCTGAGCCGAAAAAAACGATGGTATCCTTGACGCGCAATTTCTCAAAATGGGTCAGTGGCATCAGGTATTCAGCCTGTATGCGAAGCGGCCGTGCATCAAAAGAAGTCATGAATTCAGGATCTTCGTATGCCTTGAACAGGGCGCGCTTTTTGGTCATATGCTGTACTATCGGCATATTCGCCCTCGTTGCCTTGGCATTTCCCACTATGGCTGGCACCCGCCCGGGTACCAGCTACGATCGTTTCAGGCCACTGCCCAGCGAAAAAGACATACTGCTGCTGCGCAATGCCCCGCTGCATGTCATCGAGGGTACCGGCGCTGCGGGTATGCTGCTCGGCGAAACGGAGACCGATTTGCGCGCGCGCTACGGTGAACCCGCGTACCGCACGTACTCCGACCCGGAAACGCTTACCTACACCGAGGCAACTTTCAACGCAGAGTTCGTGATGAAAAATGACCGCATTCGCGAAATACACCTCGAAATCGAAAAACACAAGTCACCCTCGCTAGAGTTTTTTACCGCGCTGGGGTTGCACGAAACGCAGCTCAGGGGGCTTAACAGCGAGCAGGCTGGCAGATTCCTGGGGGAGTTCTACCGTTCCCGCAGGTGGCGCGTGGTGGGCAATGAAGTCGATGTTTACGGCCGCGGCATCCGTTTCCGTTTCAGGGGAAATCGTCTGATACGTCTGGCAGTCTATGAGCCGCAGGCCTACAGCGCTGCCGGAGAGGACATTCCATGAACCGCATGCCACCCGTTGCGGGCAGTATAGAGCTTACCGATGCCGAATTCGCGATCTTCCAGAAGCTGATCTACGACTGGGCCGGTATCCACATGCCCGATTCAAAAAAAGCCCTGGTGTCGTCGCGTATTATGAAGCGCCTGCGGCACTACGGCCTGAACAGTTATACCGATTACCTGCGTATCGTGCGCAGTGAAGATGATCGCGGCGAGCGGCAGATGATGATCAACCTGCTCACGACCAACGAGACCTATTTTTTCCGCGAGATACGCCACTTCGACTGGCTGCGCGAGCGTGTGACGGCGCACGACCGCAGCGAACCCTTTCGCGTCTGGAGCGCCGCGTGCTCTTCAGGCCAGGAAGTCTACTCCATAGCCATGACCGTCGCCGATGTGCTGGGCGAGACGGGCTGGCAGGTGATTGGTACCGACATCAGCGAGCATATACTCTCGCAGGCGCTGGCTGCCACGTACCCGCTCGAAATGGCCGAAGAGATACCGCAGCACCTGCTGAAGAAATATTGCCTGAAAGGCGCAGGCAGCGAGCAGGGAAAATTCTGTATCGCCCCGGCGCTTCTGAAAAACATTCGTTTGCAGCGCATGAACCTGCTTGAGCACAGGCCCGGCAGTTTTGGCTATTTCGATGTGATTTTCCTGCGCAACGTCATGATCTACTTCGACAGAGAAACACGCAAGAAGGTCTCCGAGGCGCTCGCGCAGAGCCTCAAACCTGGCGGGTTCCTGGTGATCGGCCATGCTGAAAGCCTGCACGGCATCAGTGATCACCTGAAGGCGGTCAAGCCGACAATCTATGCGCCGCAATAGATCGGAGTTTCACGCGTTACCCGAAGGCGGTCGCGAAATTTACCTGCAGCCGGGCGACTGGTTTTGGGGTGAGAACCGTGTGCGTATAAAAACCCTGCTCGGCTCGTGTGTGGCGATCTGTGTCTGGCACCCACGCCTCAAAGTGGGAGGTATGTCGCATTGCCTGTTGCCATCACGTGGCCTGCTGGTGCCGAAGGGGTATGAAGCAGACTACGTTGAAGACAGCGAACTCAGCGGTCGTTATGTCGATGAAGTCCTTGAGATTTTTTTCCGCGAGATGCTGCGTGCCGGCACGCGCCCGCAGGATTTCGTCGTGAAGGTTTTTGGCGGCGGCAAAATGTTCGAGTTCGTCGATAAGACCGGTATTACGGTCGGTGAACGCAACCTGCAGATGATGCGTGCAATTCTCGCGCGTGAAGGTATGGCAATTGCGGCGCAGCACGTGGGCGGAACCGGTCACCGCCATGTCATTTTCGAACTCTGGAACGGTGACTGCTGGGTACGCCACGAGGAGCTGCCGCAGTGATTCCCGAAGGCACAATGCAGCGCAACGAAGACCGGCTCGTCGTTATCGGCGCATCCGCGGGGGGGCCACAGGCGCTTGAAGTCATTCTGCGGCTGCTCGAGAGCGAATCTTTACCGGTGCTGATCGCGCAGCACATGCCAGAAAATTTCACGCGCGCTTTTGCCCGCCGCATGGACGAGGTGGCGCGTGTGTCCGTCTGTGAGGCCGGGCACGGCATGGTGCTGCGCACGGGAGAGGTCTATATCGCCCCGGGCGGGCGGCATATGCGGGTCTGCCGCGAAGCGCACGAGCTCCGCATTTGCCTCGGCGACGATGCACCTGTGAACCGGCACAAACCTTCGGTAGACGTGTTATTCAACTCAGTGATTGAAGTGAAGCCCCGGGCGGCGCTTGCGGTATTGCTGACCGGCATGGGCAATGATGGTGCGCAGGGCTTAAAAGATCTGCGCGACAGTGGTTATCCGACACTGATTCAGGATGAGGCTACCTCGAGTGTCTGGGGTATGCCAGGCGCTGCCGCTAAACTCGGGGCAGCCCGCGCGGCAGACATACGGCCGCTCGAGGCGATCGCCGCGGCAGTACGTCTTTTTGCGCTGCAAAAGTAAAGGATTTGCCCAGCGTTTTTGGATTTACATTTTTATCGACCTCAAGTAGCGGGTCATACGTCTAATTAAGAGTAAAGGGAGCAACATAGTTCCCTGTTATAAAGGAGATAAAATGAAGAAATCGACGTTCATTTACGCCGCGGCCCTGAGCGTGATGGCAGCGCTGCCGTCAGCGACAATGGCTTTAGGCTTTGAAGCAAAGGCAGGGGTATCATCTGTTCGGGCAGCAAACGACAAGGCAGCCGTTGACGCTGCATTGGCTCTCGATCTGCGTCTCGAGCGCTTTTTCGCTTTCGTTCCGGAACTCAATTACCAGTCAATTGGCTTTGATGTTGCGGGTGCTACAGTCGCCGGCGCCGGTATCGGTGGTGCGGTCACAACTTCGCGCACGTATCACACTTTCATTCCAATGGCCAATATGCGCCTCTACATCCCGATGGGCGGTGAAGACGTGCCTGCAGTTCAGCCTTACGTAACAGCGGGTCTGGGTTATGGTTACTCAATATACAACCAAAAGAACCCTGATGCGAACGATAGCATGAGCGGTTTTATGTACCAGGGTATGCTGGGTCTGCAGTTCAACATGGGTATGCTGACCGAAGGTTCTGCTTCTTCTACCAACCTGGTGCTCGAAGCGGGTTACCGCGGCGGCCAGATGGAAAAGAGCGGAGTAAAATTTGACTGGAACGGCTATGTTATCCGTGCCGGTGTAAACTTCCAGTTCTAATTCCCGGCCGATAGCCAAAAAAAAACGGGCGCAAGCCCGTTTTTTTATGCCCTAATCCCACTTTACACCACGGCCATTGCAGTCTACCAGGGATAACCGATGCTGCGTTTTATCCACCTGCTGTTCCTATCGCTGATCTTCCTGTTCGACGCGGCTTGGGCTGACGAACAGCCGGCAATCGTTTACGGCGCCGACGAGGCCTTTCGGCCGTACGAGTGGTTCAGCGACGAGGGAAATCTCGAGGGTTTCCAGATTGAACTCATCAGGGCAATCGGTGAAGCGCAGGGGCGCCGTATCAGTTTTGTTACAGGGCCCTGGAGCAAGATTCGCCAATCGCTGCTCGACGGCAGTGTGCAGGTCGTGAGCATGTTCGACCAGCCGGTCCGGCGCATCTACGCCGACTTTAGCAAACCTCACTCGGTACTGGCATCAGAAATTTTCGTGCGGATCGGCTCAAAGCCGATACTGTCGGTGCAGGAACTTGCGGGCAAAGAGGTTATCCAGCAAGAGGGAGCTTTGTCTGCTGAGTACCTGCGCACGCTGGGTATTCGTTACACATCGATCCAGGTCAAAGACCAGTTTGATGCCATGCGCCTGCTCGCTACTGGTAAACATGACTGCGTGATCACGACACAGGTCGGCGGGCGTTATGCCCTGCAGAAACTCGGTATTCGCAATGTCATCACCACCGGTCAGCCGGTGCTGGCTTCAAACGTTGCCTTTGCTGTCCGCAAGGGTAACTCGAACCTGCTTGAATGGCTCAATTCGGGCCTTGATCGCGTTAAGGCCAACGGCACGTACGATGTACTCTACCAGAAATGGTTCGGTGAGTCTAACCGCTTCCGCATGAGTGACCTGCAGGCAATGCGTAACGTGTTCGTGGGGATCGGGCTGGCGATTGTGGTGCTGGTGGCGGTAATTGGTCTTTGGATCAAGATGTTGCGCCGGGCTGTCTCTACCAAGACGTTTGAGCTGCAGTACCTGGCCGACCACGACTCACTCACAGGACTCTATAACCGGCATTATATCACCAACGCCATCCACTCGGCGATTGCAGACTTTCACCTGCATAGCGGGCAGCGCAACTTTGGCATCCTCTTCATCGACCTCGATCGCTTCAAGCTGGTGAATGACAGCCTCGGCCATCATGTCGGCGATCTGCTTATTAAGGCGGTCGGATTTGAATTACTCGCCTCGGTTGAAGATCGCTGCCGCGTCGCCCGCTGGGGCGGTGACGAGTTTATTGTACTCGTGAACCCTGTCGGCGACGGCGCTGCGCTGCAGCGTATCGCGATGCGCATTGCCGAAAAACTCCGAACTCCCTACAATTTCAAGGGCAAAGATATCTTTATCGGTGCCAGTATTGGTGCCGTAATGTCTTCGCTGCGTTACCGAACAGCCGAAGAAATGCTGCGCGACGCCGATAACGCGATGTATCGGGCTAAAAGCGACCGTCGGGTCTCGGTGCGGCTCTTTGAGCCGCAGATGCACGATGTCGCGGTTCGCAACCTGAAGCTGAGTTCCGATTTCCAAAAGGGTGTCGCACGCGGCGAACTCAGGAACCATTACCAGCCAATCTATTCGCTCGCCACCGGTAAGCTGAGCGGCTTTGAGGCTCTCGTGCGCTGGCAGCACCCCGAACTGGGGCTACTGAGCCCTGCGGTATTCCTGCCCATACTCGAGAAAACCGAGGCCATGCGGCAGCTCGGCGAATGGGTGCTGCAGAACGCCATCGAGACTGCCAAACGCTGGCACCACCATTATGCCGCGGACTTCTACATCAGCGTCAATATTTCGGACGAACAATTTGCTTTCGGAAATTTGTGTGACACGCTCTCGGGTATGCTCGAAAAATTCAGGCTGCCTCCCCGTTTTTTACGGCTGGAGATTACAGAAACAGTGCTTATGGCAGATGTCGTAGGCGGTATGTCGCAACTCGAAGAACTCAGGCAGATGCAGGTCAGGATCCTGATCGATGACTTCGGTACGGGGTTTTCTTCCCTCAGTCACCTCGCCTCGATACCCGCCGAAACCATCAAGATTGACCGTTCGTTTGTGCACGGGCTGGTGCATGGTAGCCGCAACTACGAGATTGTGCGCGCAATGCTGGCGCTGACGCGCAACCTGCATCTCGAAGCCGTAGCAGAAGGCATTGAAACACGCCACGAAAGGGACCTTTTGGCCGAAATGGGCTGCGAATATGCCCAGGGATTCTTTTATTCTGAGCCGCTTATCGAAATGGCAGCCGAAGAGTTGCTAAAAAAAATTACTGTACAACCGTAGTTTGAGCCCGAGTTGGTTAGGTTATGCTTTCCACCAGTTCTTTCGTGCGCGTATTTTTTGCTACGCTGCTGTTATTGACGCTGACGCCGCTGAGCGCCGAGATTACGCTGAAATACGCGACCCTCGCTCCCGAGAATACTATCTGGGCAAAAGTTATCAAGAAGTGCGTCGATGAAATTTCTGCGAAGACTAACGGCGAAGTAAAGGTTCGGGTATTTTATGGTGGTATCGCCGGTGACGAGCCCTCGGTGATGCGCAAGCTGAAGACGGGTACCATTGATATTGCATCTTTTACCGGGCAGACGCTCGGTACGGTCGTACCTGAATCCCGTTTGTTTGAACTGCCGTTTTTCTTCGATAATTTCCGTCAACTAGACGCTGTCGTTGCTGCAGTGTATCCCGATCTCTCCAAAAAGTTCCTGGCGCAGAACCTGGTACTGGCAGGCTGGGGTGAAAACGGTTTTGTTTACCTGATGAGCAAGCATAAGCCGATAGTGAAGGTCGCTGACATGCAGGGGGTAAAGATCTGGGCTCCCAAGGGAGATCGCCTCGTCCTGGCAATGCTTTCTGAATACGGCCTGGTTCCTGTGTTTCTCGGCTTCGAAGCGGTTTTGCCGCAACTCAAGACTGGTGGCATTGATGCGTTTTATGCTCCCCCGTATGGGGCCATTGGCCTGCAGTGGTTCCGCGAGGCAAAGTACCTCACCAATGCGCGCCTGGCGAATGCAGCGGGAGCCACCTTGTTGGCGAAGTCTGCTTACGACAAGCTGACAGACACGCAGAAGACTATCGTCCATACGACGCTCGAAAAATATGCGCGCGAACTGACGCTTGAGCTCCGCCGCGAAAACGAAAAGGCAATGCAGGTTTTGCTCGGCAAAGGAATCGAAAAGGTAGAACCCAATGCAGAAGAGCTGGCACAGCTGAAGCGCACCGCGCTGCTCGTTCAGGATAAACTCGCAGGTGAGCTGTATTCTAAGGAACTTCTGCAAAAGGCACGTAAGGCAAGAGATTCCGTAAAATAGTCTACAGGGAGGTACGGATCATGGCAGCAAGAAAGCAGGCCGCAAAAAAGACAACCCGAACAGCCAAGGCCCGACCCAAAAAAAAAGGTAAGGTAAACAAGAGCACCGCAGCGAGAGGTGTCTCTGGCGTGGCCCGCCGCGCCGCGGAGCAGGTGCAACTGGCGGCCGAGCGCAGCGGCGGTGGAATACGGCACTACGCCTGGCGGCGTGACCACTACCAGACCCTGCAGGAATTCTGGCCCTTTTACCTGCACGAACACTCTTCTGCGAGAAACCGCATGCTGCATTTCGTCGGTTCGACGCTAGGACTTGTGATTTTCGCAGTGGCTTTGGGATTAAGTAACTATGTCCTGGTTGTACCGGCACTGGTGAGTGGTTATGCCTTTGCCTGGTTCGGTCACTTTTTCATCGAGAATAATCGACCTGCAACCTTTAAATATCCGCTGAAATCCTTTCTCTCTGACTGGCGTATGTGGTACACCATGCTTACCGGGCGAATCGCAGCTGAGCTGGGAAAATTCGGTATCGAGTCCCGCCCGTAACGGCCAGCAGCGCACAATTGCTGCGCGCTATTCGTTGTGGCATGAGTTTTGCTGCAGCGGGGCAGGATGCTCGAACTCAAGTACGGTAAACGGCGGGTTGTCAAGTATCGCGGGGCAAAAACCGTCATTGGTGGTCTGACACCCAAAGACAAGATTGATATTCTGATGTATGTCAGCAAAGAGCTGTCTACTATCAATGATACCCAGCTTCTTTTTGATCGTGTGATCGAGCTCTGCTCGGAGATTTTTGAGGCTGATAACGTTACCGTACGCATAGAAGAAGCGGGTCGGCTCAACCCGGTTGCGTTCTTACGCCAAACGACCCCCGAGCGCAGGCCACTCGCAGTGGGCGAGGGTTTTTCCGGTTCGATTTTCACCAGCCAGCAGTCGCGGCTCATCTACGATCTTGCACAACACCCCGAATACCTCGACCCGGGTGAAGAAACATTGTGCGTCATCTGCGCCCCCATCAGTGTGCGTGAAGAAAAACTGGGCACCCTCGCAGTCGAGAAAAATACTTCGCACTTCTACAAGCGCGATGATCTCGAGATCCTCGAAGCCATGGCTGCCCAGATCGCGCTGGCAATACTCAACGCGCGACTGATAACAGGTATGCTAGACGCGCAGAAGGTGCAGAAGCGCATGAATTCGCAGTTGCAGTTCGACCTGCGCATCGGCCGTACTGTACAGTCGCAGATTATCCATTCGGATATACCGTCCTTCAGGGCAATCGACATTAAAGCCGCGTACGAGCCAATGGTCGAGGTCAGCGGCGACTATTTCGACTATTACCGCTCGCATGAGTCGCTGACCGTGATCATCGCCGATGTATCCGGGCATGGGGTACCAGCCGCGCTGATTACCATGGCGCTGCATTACCACTTCAGGTTGCTTAGCGCACAGGGGTTGAGCCTGCTCGAGCTGTTGTCACAGCTCAATGAGCATATGAAACCCATTCTGCCCTCGGGTATCTATTTTACCGCCCAGCTGCTGCGCATTCACAGCGACTACAGCTTCACCTTTGTAAACGCGGGACATCCCAAGATGCTGCATTTTTCTGCCATGAGCAGTGAACTGCTGGCGCAATACGACACACCGGGGTTTCCGCTGGGCATTGCGCCGTTTGATGTACGCGAATATGAAGAGGTGAGTGGAAAGCTGCGTCCGGGTGAAACGCTGGTGCTGCTGACCGACGGTTTCGCGGAGCAGCAAAATAGCAGCCACGAACAGCCGGGGGCGGAGAAAGTCGTATCCTGGCTGCGCGCTGCGCTGTCTGAACCTTCCCAGGCGATTGAAGCATTCATGCAGTCTTTCAAGCTCTACCGCGGGGACGAGCCAAACGGCGATGACCTCACTGTGCTCACCCTGCATTACAACCTGAGGCACCTCGAGGCCGAAACCATGGTATACCAGAGCCGCAGTCGCATGCGCTCCGCCGATTACGCCGGCGCACGGCAGCTGGCGCTTTCGGCGCTCGCCGTGCGACCACAGCACCAGGACGCCCTGATTATTGTGGGTAAACTGGCCCTGTTGCAGCGCGACTTCCGTACGGCGTCGCAATACCTGGCACAGGCCTGCGCGCTGGATGACCATGTCGATCCGCAAATTTTGCTGCTGGCGGGGCACGCCGCGTACAAGGCAGAAGATATTTCATCGGCAAAACGCTTTCTCAAGCTGCTCTTATCGGAAGAACCCCAGAACATTAAGGCTGCATTGCTGCTCATTCGCTGTTACGTGCGGGCCCGCGAACCGCACAAGGCTACGCGCACACTCAATGCTGCGCTGAAGTTTGCACCGCAAAACGAAAAATTGCAGCAGGTGGCGGATTTTCTGCGAAAAAAAGACATGCCTGTTCCGGCCGCAGTGTAGCACCGCTCAGCACCTTCGGAAAAAACAAAAAAACGCTCGATCACTTCTGTGAGGGTTTATTATCGCCTTATGGAAATAGCATACTACTTTAAGAACCTTCCGCCCACTGACGCCATCAAGCAGTATGCGTCAAAGAAGATCGATAAGCTGAAGGAGCGCCTGCACCACATCGAGGGCATCGATGTGCGCTTTTCTCTCGAACGCCAGAACCAGTTCTTTGAAATCACCGTTCACGGCGACGCAACCGTTTTCCACCTGAAAAAAAGCGACAAGGATCTCTATGCGGCTATTGATAACGCACTCGATGTCCTTAACAACCAGATTGACAAGTACCGGAAAAAACTGGAAGAGAAGACCGCGGTCGCGCGCGAGGTTTTTCTGCCCAAAACTGACGAGCGTGTAGTCTCTGAAGAAACTGAGATCGACGTGCGCGAAGCAGAGATCAAGCCAATGGATGATATCGAGGCGATCCTCCAGTTGCGCAGCAAGAAGTTCCGTTTTCTCATGTACCACCACGCGGATACAATCCGTTACGGCCTGGTCACAGCCCGCAATGACGGAAACTACAGCATTGTCATGCCGGCTGCCGACGGCTTTACCGAGACGGTTGTCCGCCTGCAGGATAATAAGCTCGAGAAGCTGGCAGAGGCAGTATACCCCGTTTCGAAATTTACTGTCGCCGAAGCGCTTGATGTACTGAACGAAGCGAACCTCGAATTCCTTGCCTTCGTCAACGAAGAGACCGGCCGCCTGAACGTGATATTCCATGCAAATGGTGGCGGTATCATGATCAAGAGGCCTGCCGCCTGAAGTCTGTAAAGGTCCGCGAGCTGCTGGGGAGCGCTGATCGGCTGAAGATCAGGCTCATCAACGAAGATGCGGATCTCGATCGCGAGCTTCGCGAAATCGACGTCAACCGTCCCGGTCTTGCGCTCAATGGTTTTTTTGAACACTTTGCGCACGACCGGATGCAGGTCTTTGGCCAGGGGGAGCATGCTTATGTAAGCAGTATGAACCCCGAGCGCATCAGCGAGCCCCTGGAACGTTATTTTAATTACCCTATAACGGGGATCGTCTTCACTCACGACAACTATCCGCCTGAGCAGTTTCTGTCTTACGCGGTGAAGAACCGCACTCCGGTTTTTGTTTCCAGCCTGCGAACCAGCAAGTTCATCAATGTTTTCACGGACTTCCTCGACGCCGCTCTGGCGCCGCAGACGCTACTGCACGGCACGCTGGTCGAAGTCTTTGGTGTCGGTGTTTTGATCCAGGGAAAAAGCGGAGTTGGTAAGAGCGAAACCGCGCTTGAACTGGTCGAGCGCGGGCACCGACTGGTTGCAGATGATGCCGTGCGTATCGTTTGCCGCGACGGGTCGCGGCTGCAGGGTTTTGTCTCTGAGACAATTGGGCATCACCTCGAAATACGTGGCCTGGGAATCATCAATATCAGCGACCTCTTTGGTGCTGGTGCTGTGCGTAACGACAAGCTTATTGACTTAATTGTTCATCTCGAAGACTGGGACGATAAGAAAGAATACGATCGCCTGGGGCTCGAAGATGTGACTGAAGATATCCTTGGGGTTGATATCGCCGTCATGACGATACCGGTCCGTCCCGGACGAAATGTACCTGTACTGATTGAAACTGCGGCCAAGAATTTCAACCTGAAGTCCCGCGGTCACCACGCGGCCAGGAAATTCCAGGAAAGGCTTGCACGCATGATTCGCGAGGCAGCAGAGAGCTAAAAGACGCCATGGTTTCCAAAACAGTCACGATCCAGAATGAGACAGGTGTTCATGCCCGACCGGCGGCTGTCTTCGTCAAAATGGCCAACCGGTTTCCCTGCGAGATCTTCGTCGAAAAAGACGAGCAGCGTATCAATGGTAAGAGTATCATGGGCCTGATGATGCTTGCCCTGACCCGGGACAGCCGCATAACTGTAATCGCCGAAGGCGATAAAGAAGCCGATGCAGTCGAGGCGCTCTGCCGGTTAGTAGAAAACAGTTTTGTTGAAGCTTAAGAGCCCCTAAGCGACAGATAACCGCGAGGCCGTTTCACGGCCTGGGATATTCCGGGTGTCGCGGACGCATGGCCAGCTTTCGGCCTTCAAATTCGTAGATTGCCCGTTTGCCGTAGTAATCGCCCGCAGTCTCTTCCACATGGCAGTCAGCGTTCTGCGCAGTACCCCTGATGGACCAGGCAAGGTCAATGCGGCGCCGCAGTTCACGCATTTCAGCCGGGTCTGAAGACATCTTCTGGTCGGGGCCGGGCAGGGTCTTGTCGAGTGTGAAGTGTTTTTCAATGACTACAGCTCCCGCCGCGATTGCTGCGAAAGCCGCGTCGCTTTCTTCGGTGTGGTCGGAAAAACCAAGGGGTATATTTGCCGGGTCGGGTAGCAGCTGCCTGATTCGTGCCAGGCGGCCGATATTGGCCTTTGCCAGTGGGGTGGGATAAAGCGAAACACAGTGCAACAGGCAGTAGCTGCCGCCAAGATCTTCCAGTCGCTTTATGGCGCGGCGGATTTCCTCTTCTGATGCTGCACCGGTTGATACCAGCAGGGGTTTTCCCGTTTGCGCCGCGGCAGAAATAAGCCCGAAATTATTCACGTCGCCCGAGGCAATCTTGAACGCTGGTACCTCGAGTGCTTCGAGCCTTGTAACCCAGTCTTCGGTAAGCGGTGTCGAGAAAAATGCCATACCTTTGCTGACGACGTAATCCCTCAGCCCGCGATGGAACTCCGCATCAAGTTCAAGGCTCGCGAAGATATCATAGAGCCCGTGCACATTTTCAAATTGCCGGTTGATAAAAAAACGCGTGGTGTACGACTGCAGCTTCACCGCGTCGACACCACTTGCAGCCGCAGCATCTGCCATTTTCATCGCCAGGGCGATATCGCGGTTGTGGTTTAGTCCGAATTCTGCGATCAGGAATGGGCGTTCAGAGGCAGAAAGAGTGCGGTCCGCCGGGTTGGCGGCAGATTTCTTCAGTACCATAGAAGTTTATCGGCGTGCCGGAAAACGAGGAAGACCGAAAAACGCTAATCAACGTTTTTTTGAACGACCGCGCAGACCTTTGAGGAATTTGATCGGGTTAACGTTTTCGCCGTTCTTGGAAATCTCAAAATGCAGGTGTGGCCCAAACGAGTAGCCGGTGTCACCGGTGCGGCCGAGAACCTGGCCGCGACGCACCCTTTGGCCTACTGCAACATGGCGGCGGCTCAGGTGCGCATAGAGTGTCTTATAGGTATCGTCGTGCTGTATGATGATGGCATTGCCATAACCGCCCAGCCAGCCTGAGTAGGTGATGGTCCCCGATTTGGCCGCACGCACCGGCACATAGAAGGCCTTGAGATCTAGTCCTTTGTGGAAAGCAGAGCGTGGCCAGCTGCGCCAGCCGTAACCACTGGTGACGACCCGGCTGGAAACCGGTATCAGCCAACCCTCGGCGCGGCGTATCGGCTTCGCACCTGGCAGAAAAATTTCTTCGCCGGCATCGAGCAGGTCGACGTTCACGTGCTCGTTTTCAGCGATGAATTTATCGAGTGAAACCTTGTGTGCCTGCAGGACGTTCGCGAGGCGTTCATTCTTTTTCACGATGTAGTAAATTCCGTCGCGTGTGGGAATAGAAAGCGTCTGTCCGACAGACACATCCTGGAACTCATCAAGCCGGCTTGAGCCGCTGATTGACTCGGGTTTTACCTTGTATTTTTTTGCAATGGACTGCAGGGTGTCGCCGGGTTTCACCTTGTACTGCAGTTTCTGGACCTTGTTTGCCTGTTTCTCGGCGGCCTTACTTTCTTCGGAGCGTTCTTCAATGACGCCCATCAATTGGTTCTTGATCTTTTCATCTTCTTCGAACTGGGCAATTTCGCCGGTTATGTCAGCGGCATCGTTGATGACCTTGCCCGATTCGAGGCGACCCACACCACCCACGCCGGTTTTGGTTTCGGCAAATGCGAGCTTCACTGCATTCTGGCGTTTTTTCCAGAACATGAGCCCGAGCGAGGCGGTGAGGCAGATAACACCCATGACCATCCACAGCGCGGCTTTGCGGTCAACGCGAAGCGCACCGCTCTTCAGCGTACCGCCACGCTTGTAGAAATACAGAAACTGTCCCTTACCCTGGTAAGAGATCTCGGCGAAACCGAGATTGATACGCAGGGGAGTTGCGCTTTGTGTGCCAGTTGTATGGTTTGGCAGCGACGCAGAAAGCGGCGCAGCGCTTTTGGCCTCTTCAGGCTTTAGGGTGAAGAAATCTTTCTTCGGGTTTTTGCGAGCCGATGAATTAAGCATGCCAGGCCTGTATCCATATTTTCGACCCGGAGCGCCCGTTTGTGTGAGACCTTTTTTTCTGGCCAAGACGCCAACCCGTTTTATTGAATGCCTTTCTTGTCCAGCTCACGGACAAGACCGTAGCTTTCTTCTACAATTTTGCGTGGGTCTTTTTTATGACCACCATGGATGTTAACATTGCCCTTCAGTACAACACCACGTGAAATGTTGAGCACCGGGGTCGTGATGTCGCCGAGCATTCTGCCGGTTTCGGTCAGCCGTACCTCATCTTTTGCTTCGATGTCGCCGATCAGCGTGCCAGCCAGAATGACTTCGCGCGCTGAAATATTCGTTTTGACCTTACCGGTCTCGCCGACCACCAGTGCTTCGTCCGTGCGGATGTCTCCTTCGAACTTGCCGTCTACGCGCAGGCTGCCGGCAATGTAGAAGCGACCTTCGAAAATCGAACCTTCGCCGATTACAGAGTTAGTATTATCGTATTTAGCCATAGGTCACCTGTGCGGAAAATATGGGTCAGAATCAACTAATGAGGCGCGGCGAGAACCAAAAAAGGCTTTCAGGAGTTCGTGCCCGGTATAAGGGTGAGGGCGGGGCGGGCTGTATTACAGGCCGAGGTGCCGTCTGGCGGCAAAACTCAAAATCGTTCTGTTTTTTGCCGATATACAGACAGATGCTCCTCAAAGGAAAGGCGGTTCTCTTGCTGGCCACTGCCTGCATCTGCAGTGCGACCGAAGCCTTGAGGCACCATGCCGAACGTGCCGATCAGCCTGATTTTGCCGATTACCGGCAGAGTGGTCGCGTCATCAGGACGTATTCCGGCAACGCAGAGCACAACCACTACGGTGTCACTCTGCGTCTGCGCGACGCCAGTGTGAGAGCCCTGGCAGAGGGGACAGTCTACAGCGCAGGCCAGCTCAGGGGATATGGCAATGTCGTCATTGTCGACCACGGTCACGGCTGGCATACCCTGTATTCCGACATAGCCGAGATTAGGGTTGCGGTCGGACAGCAGGTCAGGCGCGGCGCGGTGCTCGGTACGCCGCGCGAGAAAAGGCTTTTTTTGGTTGTATCCTACAAGGGCAATCCAATAAACCCCTCAGATGTAATAGGTCGACGCCCCCGCAATGCCGGTGGTCATTCAGAACGAGTGCAAAGCCGTTCGGGTGTTCCGTCGCTGGCGGCTGTCGCAATAAATGCAGGATAATAAATGGCTTGGGAACTGGTCAACGGAACGATTGTAACTCCGCGCGACGTGATTGAACGTGGTTCGGTGCAGATTGAGAAGACACGTGTCTCCCAGGTGAGCAAAAGTTCGCGCAAATCTGCGGACATGATGCAGATCGATGTCAACGGGATGCTGATTTTTCCCGGCCTCATCAATTGCCACGACCACCTGCTCGGCACCTATGTGCCACGCGTCGGCGACCGCAGGCCGTACCTCAACTGGCTCGAATGGGACAACGATCTCAAGAGTTCGCCAATCTACGCGGAGCGGCAGCAGATTGAATCTTCTGACCTGTACCAGCTGGGTGGTTTTCGCCACCTGCTCTGTGGAATTACCCGCGTGCAGGATCACATTCCGCATTTCGTTCGCGAGCTGTTTGCGAAAGACATGCCGATTCGTATTATTTCTGATTTTGCCATGGCGCATTCGGTTACTTCCTTTGCGCTCAAGTGGGGCGACGGCATCGAAGCTGAGCATGCAAAAGCAAAAGAAAAGAACATCCCCTTTATCACGCACTGCTCAGAGGGTTACGATGAAGAAACGCTGCGCAGCGTAGAAACACTGGCCGCTAAGAAAGCTCTCAGCAAGCAGACGGTATTGATTCACGGTATCGCGTTCACCGACAAAGACATGGAACTGCTCGCCGAACACCAGTGCAACGTCGTCTGGTGCCCGGTCTCGAATCTTTACATGTTTGAGCAGACCGCGCGCGTTAAAGAACTTATGGATATGGGTATCAACGTGACGCTGGGTACCGATTCACCCATGTCGGGAAGTTTCAGTATCTTTGAAGAGTTCCGTACGGCGAGGGAGTTCTACCAATACGCTTACGGTCGCGCGATTGATGATCGTGCGCTGGTTGATATGATGACCGTGAACGCGGCCAGGGCCATGTGCCTGCCTGACGCGGGCGAGATAGCAGAGGGCAAAGCTGCCGACCTGCTGCTGATCGACGGCAACTCGACGAACCCCTGGGCGGCGCTGACGCATGCAGATTACGCCGATATCATGCTCGTGATCGCCGAAGGCCAGCCGCGTTACGGCGACATCGCCTTCGCACCGGTCTTTGATGCAATGAAAATTCCCTACCAGACGATCCTGGTGAAAGGGGCGCGCAAGATCATCGCCGGCGATATACTCGGGCTGCAAAATCGTGTACGGCGCGCGGTCAAATTCAGGAAAGAACTCGACTTCCTGCCGATAGAGGCTGCCTGATGCCATTAACGCGTAACTATTCTGCCGGTTCCATCGTTTACTTCGCCGGTGACGTCGGCGAAGATATCTACGTCATGCAGAAGGGACGTATCTCTCTTATCTCCACTTCGCTCGACCAAAAAGACGACATTAAAGAAGATGTGCGCAAGGGCGAATTTTTCGGGGTAAAGTCGGCTCTGGGCCGCTATCCCCGTGAAGAGACAGCGCAGGTTTTAGCCGATTCGCAGGTGCTGGTTTTCAAACTGGCGGAGTTTGAGCAGTTCGCGCAGAAAAATACCCGCATTGTACTGCAGATGCTCAAGGTCTTTTCGTCGCAGCTGCGCCGCGTGCACAAGGCAGTGCGCGAGTTCCTGGGGGAACACGGTGCTTCCGAAGCTTCGATGGAGCTCGTGCGCGTCGGTGAATACTACTACAAAGCAGGCAAAACCGACTATGCTCTTTATGTCTTTAATGCGTACCTGAAAAATTACCCGGCAGGTTCACTGACCGAACGTGTCCGGCGCCTGGCGCAGCTGGTAAAAGAAGGAGCTCCCTTCCCGATCGACCTGCCCGATATCAATGAAGAAGTGCACAGCAACGACGTTGCCCAGCGCACCGGCCAGATCGCGCAGCAAATGCATGACGACCCCGCCGACGACTATGCTATCCATGACCACGGCGATATCACTCCCGATTTGCCCGACATGGGCGATATGCCTGGCGATTTACCCGATCTTCCGCCGCCGGCAGGTGATTTCGACATGCCGATGCCCGATGATTTCGACGCAGCACCGGCCAAAACCCCGACGCAGCAGTTTAATGCCGGCCTGAGCGCATTTGCCGCGCAGCAGTTTGACGAAGCTCTTGCTGCGTACGAAGACGCTCTCTCCCTGGGGGGGGCATCAGATCCCGTGTTGCATGAGAAGCTACTCTACGAGCTGGGTCGCACCTACGTGAAGAAAAACAATGCCAAGAGCGCGGTGGAGAAATTCTCTGAATTACTGCGGACCTTCGCGCACGGTACCCTTGCGCGCAAGACCATGATCCAGCTGGCGGAAATTTACGAGCGCGCCAAAGATACTAATCGTGCGGCGGCGCTGTATGAGAAAGCCGCGCAGATGCCACCGCAGGATAAAGAGGCAAACATCGCACACCAAAAGGCAAACCAGCTCAGGGGGCGCAAATGACGGGCGGCGCGCTGTTCAGTAAATTTGGCAAGCAATACAATACGGGTGAAATTCTTTTCTGCGAGTTTGAGCCGGGTAACAGTTTTTACCTGATCCAGACTGGTCGCGTGAAGATCTCCAAGGTTGTTAAAGATAAAGAAAAGACGATGGATATTCTCGGGGTAGGTGACATTTTCGGTGAGATGGCCATTCTCGAAGAACAGCCGCGATCAGCCACGGCGACAGCCATTGAACCCGTTACAGTCCTGCATTTTGACCGGGACAACTTTGTCTCGATGATGATGAGCCAGCCGCAGCTGGCTTTTAAGCTACTGGTGGTATTCTCCAAGCGTATTTATGACGCCAAGCGGCGCCTCATGATACTGCTGCTCGACGACATCCAGTCGAAAATAGCCGACGTTTTTCTGATGCTCGCAGAGAAAGAGCCGACGTATGCCAGCATGCGCGAAGTGTCTTTTCCCGTAACTGTAGACGATGTCGCCAACTGGGCAGGGGTGAGCGCCGACCAGGTTTCAGAGCAGCTCAACCACTGGGCTAAAATCGGCAAGGTGGAGCTTTACAGCGACCGTATTTTTGTCCGCAACCTTGTGGATTTCAAGCGAATCGTAGCACAGAAGCGTAAGACAGAAAAAAGATAAATAACAGATGGAAAATTGCCGACATTCAAATGAGGTATATCATGTTACGTAAATTCACTTTCGCCCTCTTCTTCTCGGCTTCGGCGCTGTTAGCGCAGGATTCAGACAAAAAGTCATCTTCAGAGCAGCCGGCTACTGCCTCACAACCGGCAGGCGGGCGCATACGTGACGACCGCGTTTCGGTTGAAAACGTCAGTTTCTGGAAGAAGAACGCTACCGACGGAAAAGGTGACTATCTCGAGGTAACGTTCGATATCATGAATAAGAGCGAAGACGCCATTCCGCTCAAGATGTTCGTCATCGCCTTTAACGAGCGTGATCTGGTGGACAAAGAATACCGCCGTTTCGTCGAATACCCAAAATGGCGCGTTTTCGACGAAGACAAGAAAATGCACAAGCTGGTGCTCTTTGACAGTATTCCGGCGACGAAACATGAAGACGTGGCGGCCTTCGCCCGCAAAAAAGAAGAAGCTGTTGCCAAGAACGGCGGGTTCAAGCCCCGGGAAGATGCAGACGAGAATACCGGGCCAAAGAAGAAGACCACGCTGAAGCAGTTTCTGCAGTACGTGCAGTATGTTCACGAAAACCCGAACGCCGGTGTGGATGTTATGCTACAGGGTTACGAAAACACGAACTATAACATCAAGTGCGCTGGTGAGGCGAAAGCCGGCAAAAAATGCCTCGAGAAGAAGGGCGCCTACCTGATCGAAGAAAAAGCGCTCAAAGTGAATGTCTGGGCCAAGTTGCTCGCGCGTTACACGGTAGATAAGAAATTCTTCAATCACCTCGGCCTTATTTTGTACGATACTGAGTCGAAAAAGATCGTCCATCGCCAGTTCTACAGTATCAACGGCCGTTTCAAAATCTACTAGATTCCAGACCGGGCTCCTGAAAAAGGAGCCTGAGCCTTGTGGCACATAACAGCCGCCCAATGCATATTGATTGTCGCCGCAGTTGATCCTCTTTACCTGACGCCGTGCTGACGCAGCGTATTGGCAAAATTATCGAGCGCAGCCGTGAACACTGGCTGTTTGTGCCGCTTTTTGTTCTCCTGATACTCTCTTTTGTCTACGTGTTTTTCATTGGTGACAAGGGTCTGATGGCTTACCGGGTTCGTATGCGTGAAAAAGAAGATCTCAAGACGCAGATTGAAAGCCTTACACGCCAAAAGGCGGAGCTGAGGCAAAAGCTTGCCATGCTCCGGAACAAAGAGATGGCAGTGCAGAAGTTTTCCAAGGATTTTTACCTTTTCCAAGAGAAGGTGCGGATCCTGAAATTTCGGGAGTCCGCTGAAGAGAAGCCGGCGGAACAGAATGAATCGGCCGACCTCGGTACCCTGCAGAAGTCTTATATCATCATTTCGACCCTGGTGATCGCCCTCGTAACGCTCTTCTTTTACCGCCGCAATGCGGCACAGATGAATCTTGACCGTGTGCGACCGTTTGCTTTGAGTGACGGCGAATGATCTTTCGTCGTTTGTTGCCACTGTTTTTCGCAGCGTTACTGCCGCTTGTTGCGGCCAACAAGCTGGAGAAATACCACGCTGCAGTAGCCGATTACGAAGCCCGGCGTTACGCACAGGCAGTGGAGCTATTTTCGCAATTCGTCAAAGAGAACCCGTATGAACCCGAAGTTCGCAAGGCATGGTTCTACATGACAAATGCGCTCGCCGAGCAGGGCAACTGCCACGAGGCGCTGGCAAGAGCGAACATCACACTCGACCGCTACCCGGTACATCCCGATAAGTCTGAACTGCTCGTCATCAGTGCCGAGTGTTTATACCGTGTGAATGCGCACACCCGCGCTGAGAAGACACTTTCGGGCCTGCGCAGGGTTGAAGAGATGCCGTCGCTCGCCTACCGGGCAGAACGCCTGCGCGGAATGATCGCTTACGATGCGCGGGGGTATGCCCGCGCCGAAAAACACTACCGGGCGGCTCTTCAACACGCCGCCAGGCTCGGTATTGAAGATACAACGCTGCTCAGGGTGAATGCCGATCTTGGCCGCATATATGCCACCGATTCACTTCGGACTGAAGAAGCCGTAGCTTACCTGTCGCGCGCAGTTGCGCTGGCAGAAAAGTTTGAACCTGGCCAGGCGCGGTCGCTGAAAACACTGCTGCGGCGGTTGTCTCTGCGGCGTATCGACAAGCTGAACGGTCTCGACGATAATTCGATTGCCGATATCCGGGTTGACGGCGACGACGTCTATGTTGCCACCTGGGGCGGTGGACTGGTCCGTTACACACGTTCGCAGGATAAGCTGGCAAAAATTCCACTGCCTTCACCGCAGCTGCGGGGACTCTATGCCGATTTCGAAGAGATCTTTGTCGCTTCGTACGATGGTATTTTTCGTATCAGCAAAAAGACCGGCACGACCGAGTCCATTAATGATGCTAAAGGAACGCTCCGCCTTGGTCAGAAAATCATCAAAGATGACCGCTTCATCTACTGTTCGACACTCAGCCGCGGCCTGATACAGTATGACAGTATCAAGAGGGGCGTCACCACGCTCGGTAAAGATTCGTGGGTGAAATCTGACCAGGTATACGCGATCGATGCAGACCTCGAGTATGTCGCCGTGGGTACCCTCGACCAGGGGGCGCTGATTCACCACAAGGCGAGCGGCGAAACCATACAGATTACGAAGGGCGAGAATGACCTGCGTTCAGAGAATGTTAAAGCGGTTTTACTGGACGGTCGTTACGTCTATATCGCCGCACACAATGACGGTGTGTACGCGTATGACCTGCAGCAAAAGAAGCTCCGTCGCTTAGAAGCCGAGATACCTTTTCCGTCGGCGCTCGCGCGCCGTGAAAACGAAATATTTATCGGCACTTCAGGGCAGGGGGTGCGCGTGCTCGATCGTAACACCGGCAGACTCGAGCGTATTACCGCAGTCGAAGGGCTGTCATCTAACGAAGTGCAGATACTGCGCGTTGAAGGGGAGTTTCTCTGGATTGGTTACCTTGAGCACGGTATCGACGTTCTCTACCGCCCGTCAAAGAAAGACTAACAGGCTCCTGGTAACACGACCTGGCGGGCTGTGTTACCGGCTATTCTGAAAAACGGATACGCGGATTTTTCTGAGCTGCGGAGAGAAAGTCGCGCCAGATGTGGTCGTTCATATTGACGCCCTGGCCGGTAGGCGCCATGTACTGCAGCTTCAGCACAATGTGGCTGCCTGACATCTGTGCGAGCACTCGCGGTTCACGGTATGAAGAGATCATATCCACTTCGCTGTTGATCTGCAGCTGCTCTTTGGCGGCGAGAGCTTCTTCGTAACGGCGGTGGGCAATTTTTTCCAGCAGGTTCGCTGCGGTTTTCCAGTCGGCGCGGTTCGAAAGATGTACCTGCAGCTCCTGGAAGATATGCCCGACGTTGGCGCCGGTAGTGGCAAAACTCTCGGTAAATATCTTTGCGTTCGGGAAAAAAACCACGCGGCCAGTGCTCTGTCCACCTTCTGCCTGCGATACCTCCATGACGCTCGTTTCCATGAGGCGGATATCAACTACGTCACCGGCGATATTGCCGATCTGTATGCGATCGCCAATGATGAAGGGCCTGCGGATCATGATATAGGCCCAGCCCACCACGCAAACCCAGAGGTCGCGTGTCACAATCAGGAAGCCCGCGCCGAATATACCTAGAAAGGTCGCGATACTGCGGATTGAGGGAAGCCAGATGGGCAGTAACAGGAATATCGCAATAAACGATATGATATAGCTGACAGTGCGCCGGTACCGCAGACGCAGGAATTTATCCTGTATATTGCGGTAAGCTATGCGCAGGACGATCAGCCGTACCAGCAGCAGCACCCCGACGACCATGGCCGTCGAGGCGAACGCATGACCGCTGGTCAGGCGTTGCCACAGAGCGTTGAGATTCTGCGGAGAGAAATACTCAAACATGCGCTATCAGGCGCTGCGCTTTCTCATCGACGGATTCAGGATCTTCTTGCGAAGCCTGAGGCTCGTGGGGGTTACCTCAAGAGCTTCGTCGTCTTCGAGAAAGTCAAGGCACTGTTCAAGCGAAAGTTTGCGGGGAGGTACAAGGCGGAGTGCTTCGTCTGTGCCCGATGCACGTACGTTGGTGAGTTTTTTCTCGCGAATCGGGTTCACGTCCAGGTCGTTATCCTTTGCGTGCAGGCCGATGATCATGCCCACGTATACCGGGGTCTGCGCACCCACAAAAAGTTCGCCGCGGTCCTGGATGTTGAAGAGGCCGTACGCGTTGGTAGCGCCGCTTTCCATCGAAACAATGGCGCCACGTGTGCGGCCTGAGAAATCGCCCGCGTAAGGACGGTACTCGAGGAAAAGGCCCGACATCGAACCTTCGCCACGTGTTTCAGTGAGAAAAAAGCTGCGGAAACCGATCAGGCCGCGCGTAGGCATTTCGTACTTCACGCGCACGAAACCGGTCGAAAGCGTTTCCATGATCAGCATCATGCCCTTACGGCGGTTGAGCTCCTGGATAACGCCACCCGAGTACTGCTCGGGCATATCCATGACGATTTCTTCGAACGGCTCGAGCTTTTGCCCGCCTTCTTCTTTGAAGATTACCTGTGGTTTTGAAACCCCGAGTTCAAAACCTTCGCGGCGCATATTTTCGATGAGGATAGCGAGCTGCAGTTCACCGCGGCCGGCAACCTTGAACGAGTCGCCGAGATCTTCGACGCGCAGTGCGAGGTTAGTCTTGAGTTCGCGTTCGAGGCGTTCGCGAATATTGCGTGAGGTAACCCACTTGCCTTCTTTGCCGGCAAACGGAGAGTCGTTGACCGAAAACTGCATCGAAACGGTCGGTGGTTCGATCTTGATGCGGGGCAGCGCATCGGCATAAGCTTCGTGGCAGAGCGTATCGCCGATTGTCATTTCTTCAATGCCGGCAATCGCGATGATATTCGGGCATGAAGCTTCGGTCACATCAATACGCTTGAGGCCGAGAAAGTCAAAGAGCTTGGTAATCTTGTGCTTTGATACTGTCGGTTCGCCCTTTTCATTCTCACCGCGCAGAACAACCTGGTCTCCGACTTTTACCGTACCGCTGAAGACGCGGCCAATGCAGATACGGCCGAGGTAGTCGTTGTAGTCGAGGTTGGTTACCTGGAAGGCAAAAGGCGCTGCGGGGTCGCCTGCGCCGTCGCGCGCATGCGTCATGATGGTGTCGAGCAGCGGCTTGAGTGTCGTTTTTGATTCGGGTTTTTCGAAGTCTGCCCACTCGAGAAAGGCGTAGTTATTTTTCGCGCTGGCATAAACAACCGGGAAGTCCGTCTGCTCGTCAGAGGCGTTCAGTTCAACAAAGAGGTCAAAGACCTGGTTGATGACATCCTGTGGGTTACAGTTGGGTTTATCGACTTTGTTAATGACGAGGATAATCTTGTGCCCGAGTTCGAGCGCTTTCTTGAGCACGAAACGGGTCTGAGGCATCGGGCCTTCCATCGCGTCGACGAGCAACAGGCAGGTGTCGACCATGCGGAGTACACGCTCAACTTCGCCACCGAAGTCTGAGTGGCCCGGTGTATCGACGATATTGATGCGGGTGCCTTCGTAATCGACCGCGGTGTTCTTCGCGAGAATCGTAATACCGCGTTCACGCTCGAGGTCGTTCGAGTCCATAACGCGTTCAGTGCTTTCTTTAGCTTCGAGCGTTGAGCAAAAGCCGAGAATCTTGTCGACGAGAGTTGTTTTGCCGTGGTCGACGTGGGCAATAATGGCGATGTTTTTCATGTGTTGTCTGCTTCTTTGCACCGCCAAAAAGAGAAAATTTGATAGGGTGTAAAGTACAACCGGGCCCGGTGCGTACCTGGGGGGCCTATTTCTTTTTGTCGCCGGACGTCACGGCGCAGTTGCAGCGTTCGCTGGTGTATTTATAGAACTCACCAAAAAATTCAGCATCGAAGAAGCCAAAGAGCTCACGGAACAGCTTTTCATCAATCGAGGTGAGCTCGGCAAAACGCCAGGTTGCCCCGCCATCGGTAGAGACTGCCAGCACATTGTAGCGCAGGTTCATGGTTTCTTTTTCCATTTGCCACTCGCTCTTGCGCTCTACCAGGGCAAAAAGCTGGCCTTGCAGGTAGTAGATGCGGTCAGGCCTGATGATGGAGAATTTCTTTAACCTGATGTTCTCTTTCCGGTTCGATTCGAACTCCGCCCTGATGCGTGCGGCTGTAACCGAGGCCCCGCCTGTGCGATCGAGAACAGCCTGTGCCGTGTAGCGCACCAGGGTGTCGGCGTCTTCGCGCTGGAACGCCTCAGTCATCTCGACTGCCGAACGGCGTACACGCTCAGCCAGGTCTTCGGCTGCCAGAGGTTGGTGCAGAGAGAACGCGGCACAGATCAGGAAGGGATAAATCTTTTGTTTCACGGGCCATGGCCTGTTTGTGCGCCCGGGTGAAAATAGTTCTTACAGGCTCCTGGAAAAGGAACCTGCTAATGGAAAGGGCTTATGTTCCTTCGGTTCTGAGCTGCCCGAGCTCACGGTTCAGGCGTTCAAGGTCGGGCAGGCCCCGCGTACGGTAGATGCCGCGCAGGTAGAGACCCGTGTCGAGCAGGTAGACCGATTCGGTATGCAGAAAATCCGCCGCATCTTTTGAGCCGCGTACAGTGACGTCGGCCTGGAAAACGGAACGGGCAAGCTCATAAATTTCGCTTTTGCTGCCTGTAGTAAAGTGCCAGTCTGCGAACGGAACCTTGTTGCGCGCACGAAACTGGCGCAGTTCTTCGGGTTTGTCGTGTTCAGGGTCAACACTGATAGAAAGGAAAACGACATTGCGCCGGTCATTCAGCTGCTCGCGCAGGCGTTTCACATTTGCCGTAACCATTGGGCAAATACCCGAACAGCGGCTGAAGAAAAAAGAAACAAGAACGTACTTGCCGCTGAGATCGGCAGTTGCCAGCGCTTTGCCATCGCTGTCGGTGAGCGATAGGTTCGACAGGCGGCGCAGGTCTGGCGGCAGTGCCTTACCGTCGTTCGTCCAGTAAGGATTCATGTCTGCACCTTTAAAAAACGGAACTTTGCCGGGTATCGGTGCGTAGAATTCGGTAAGTTCGCGCGGCATCTCGGGCCTCTTGTTGCCCGCGCAGGCAGCAGCAAGAAGCAGCAGGACGATCAGCGTTTGCCGGTTGTTTCTTTTACACTGTTGCACAATTTTACTCCGGGCATTCCCTGTTCGAGATTTTCGGCATAGACCTCGTTGCGGTATATTTGTCCTGATTCACGCCAGTGCTTATACACCAGCGCACGGCCTTCTCTGTCGTAACGCTTGAACTCCGCCACCTTGCCGTTGGTATGCCACGACCAGAATTCATTCACGTAGCGGTCGTCTTTGAATTCAGCGTAAAAACGGTTTGTGCCGTCGGGAAAATAGCCGCGGTGCACACCGGTTTTTTTGCCTTCGCTGAAGAGCCGCTCTTCGACCAGCATACCGTTTTCAGCCCAGGTGCGTTGCGGGCCATGTTCCAGCCCATTGCGGTAGGTCGTAACCTGCCTAGCGTTCACGCCGCCGAATTCGCGTGTGACTTCACCATCAAGCGGTGTACCCCGGTAGAGCAGGCGGCCGTTGCTGATCGCCAGTTGTTTTTCGTCGAAAGTAACCTGGTACTGTTTACGGCAGCCAGCAAAAAGAAGCAGCGCGAGCAGCAAGGGGGAGCGTATGCGGTTCTGCCACAGCGCGCGCATGGTGTCTTTTTGCCTTTCTTCTGTCAGTTTGATACCGAACCGATGGTACCGCGGAAATACGAACCCATCAGCGTTTTGATCGTGGCAGTCGGATCCTGCGCATAGTGGTAGTGGTAGGTGGCGGTGGTCATGTGCCGGGTTTTGGTCGTATGGCCGTGCAGCTTGTCGAGCGAAGTCGCGCTGTCACCGTTGCCGGCACCAGTGTCGTTTGCAGAATTGCCGGTTGCAGCAGCAGTGGGGGCGGTCAGCGTTACATCGTCGCTGGTGTCGGCCGTGCCATTGTCACATTTTTCTGCATAGATCAGGTAGCCGTCGAGGGCCACACCGATGAGGGTTGAGTCATTCATGTTCGAAGACAACTTGTTCACAGCTGCATGGTGGTGAAAGACGCCTTGGTTTTGCGGGTGGCCACCGTAGTTATCAAATGTAGCGGCTTCAACAGCAAGCGTGTCGGGTGGGGCCGCCGCGTTGTTAAAGACCGTGATGCCATTCGCGGTGATGCCAATCGCGACGAGACCACCCTGCGAGCTTGTGAGCGTACCTGATTTTAGGGTGGGTGTCTGCGGTATGGTAAAGGTCAGGTTTTGTGTCGAGATGACATTGGTTCCTGCAGAGATGTTCGTACCTGGTAAGGCCTCCCAAAGTGTTGCATTTTGCCCGGTCGTGCAATTCGTTGAACCTGCGCCATGGGAACCGCAGTAATAGAAGCTGTTATGGTTCGGCAGGTTAACCGACTTAAAGATATAGTTGGTACCAGAGGTATAGGCAACCTGGCATTTGAAGTTGTCCTTTGCCCATGCAGGCATCGCAGAATCTATCGTCGTGTTCACATTCGTGATACAACCCGTCGTGGCATTGAGGGTTGCGCTTGTCGGGCTGATCGTTGCGCTCGTTGTCGGGTAGGATGTCGAACTAGAGCTGGTCGTCGTTGTCGATGCCTCTGTAGTAGAGTCGCTGTTCCCGGCACAGGCGGTCAGTACGCCAGCGATAAAAATTGCAAAAATCGGATACTTGGGTTTTTTCATGGGTTACTCCTGAACAGTAGATCATCCTATAAGACAAACCGGACATAAAAAAAGTGACCCATGAGCAAAAGTACTGGAGGCGGTATGCAAAGTCTGGCCACTGGACTTCCGCTTCTGCGGTAATTTTGGATGAGAGGTTATCATGAAGAAAAAAATTCTATCCATCATGCTTTTTGCCAATCTACTGGCCGTAGGTCAGGTCTCAGCCATAGGTGCCGGCGCATGGGTTGGGTATAACTTTGCAGCAGGCGTCGACAACGCGTATTGCGAATCGCAAATTGTCAGCCGTGCTGGAGAATGTTCGAAAGGTGGTCTCGCAGTGGGTGGTGACCTCTGGCTCTTTGGTATTCCGGCGTTGCCTGTCAGATTCGGCCTTGGAGCTGCGTATATTCCCGTCCAATACCAGAAATACGACATTACGACAGGCTCAGGCGGTTCAAGCTCGTTTGTCTCGATGGAGGTCAAAACTCGTTATCTGCCGGTTTATGCCCAGGCACGTGTCGACCTGATGGGCTTTTTCGCTGGCGTTACGGCAGGGTATGGTATCTCGTTGTCCGATGTGACCGTTTCAGGAAATACCTCCTCAAATTCTGCAGTTGTAAGTTCAGCATCGGGGGCATTTGGCATCGGTGGCTTCGCGGGTTATGGCATAGGGCTTGGCCCGGTCAGTATTGAAGGTGGCGCACGCCTGTTCACTATATCGGGTGCAACCAACATCATGCCGTTCGTTGGTGCTACTCTAAATCTCTAGCAGGTTTCACGGTTACACTGGCGCCCTTCAGTTATGAGGCATAATCTGAAGGGTGTCAGCTACTCTTTGCGCAGTAGCGCAAATACCTCTGTCCTATTGTTTAGTGAAAACTGCTGGAAAAGCTGAGCGATTTATCTTCTCTTGAATATGGCACTTCCGCCATTCTATGTCCACCCGGTTGTTTGTCATCTCGTGTTATTGGCCCGCGGTCTCATCGCTGAGCGGTAGTCAATAATGTCTTCCGTCTGGCCAGAAAACGAACAGGCGCGTCTCGAGGCCCTGCGCAGTTACCAGATTCTCGATACGCTGCCTGAAGCCAGTTTTGACAGGCTCACCCGGCTTGCCTCGGCCATCTGCGGCGTACCGATTGCGCTTGTCAGTCTGATTGACACTGAACGGCAGTGGTTCAAGTCACGCGTGGGGCTTGATGCAGCAGAAACCGCTCGCAGCATTTCATTCTGCCAGCATGCGATTCTCGGTACAGGAATCATGGAGGTCGAAGATGCGACGCGGGACGACCGATTTCGCGCGAACCCCCTCGTTACGGAAGATCCCGAAATCCGCTTTTATGCCGGCGCCCCACTGATTGATCCGGATGGTTTTGCGCTCGGCACGCTCTGTGTCATTGACCGGCAACCCCGCAGCCTGACCCAGGAGCAGCGCACAGCCCTGAGAGACCTCGCCGATGAGGTGATGGAGCATTTGCGAGTTCGCAAAGAACGCGACCGGTACCGGCATACGGGGTTCAGGCTCACTTCGATCATCGAAGGCACAAACGTTGGCACATGGGAATGGAATGTCCAAACCGGAGAGACAGTTTTCAATGAGCGGTGGGCAGAGATTATCGGGTATCAGCTTTCAGACCTTGCCCCGATCAATATAGACACCTGGCTCCGGTTTGCGCACCCTGAAGATCTTGCTGAGAGTTCAAAACAGCTCGATCTGCATTTCAATGGAAAAGCGTCTTTCTATGAATGTGAATCGCGTATGCGTCACCGCGACGGTCACTGGGTGTGGGTGCTCGACCGCGGTAAAGTTTTCAGCCGTACAGAAGATGGCAAACCACTCTGGATGTACGGAACGCATCAGGATATTACCGAACGCAAGGCTGTTGAAAAAGCCCTCGCTGATAGCAAGGCGCGTTATGCTTCAATTGTTGCAGCGCTACCCGATTTGGTTTTCCTCTTCGATGCTGAGGGGCGCTACCTCGATTGTCATGCTGGCGATCATACACGGTTCTGGATGCCACCCGAGAAGTTTATCGGCAGGCTGATTAACGAAACTATGCCGCCTGATTTTGCCGCACTCTCGATGGCGAAACTGAACCAGGCGCTGGCTTCTCGTTCTCTGATTACTTATAAGTATGATAGTCGTAATCCAGTCAGTGGTGAAATCGAGTATTTTGAGGCGCGTATGGTGCCGACAGCGCAGAATCAAGTGCTTTGCGTTATCCGTGATATGTCCACTGAAACGCGGCAGAACCAAAAGTTGGCGCATGCGCAACAGTTGCTCACACTCACAGGCCGCGTAGCGAGACTAGGTGCATGGGAATACAGGCCTGACTCGGGGGAGTTTCTGCTTTCTGAGGTAGCGCGTGAGATACTTGACATTCCGCCGGATTCGACTTTTACATTGCACAGTGCATTAGAGCGTTTCATTCAGTCATCTGACCGAGAGTTCATGCTGAATAATCTGAACGCAGCCATACAGACGGGCAGGCCATTTGAGGCGGAGATAGTTCTGAAGAATTTTCACAGAGAATCATTCTGGGCCAAAATCAAAGCAGCCACCACCTTTCTGGAAGGTGTCTGCGTGAGCGTCTACGGCGTCTTGCAGGATATCGATTCTGCCAAAAAAATACAGCTTGAGCTGGCCGCAGTGAGTTCACGGTTGCAGAGTATTTTTGACGAGATGACAGACGTTGTCTGGTCGGCGAGCTTGCCCGATTATACGACAACTTTTGTTACGCCGTCGATAGAACAGATGTTTGGCTATTCGCCCGACGAGTGGCTCAGCGGCCGTGATATGACGCGCAAGACCATACATGAAGCCGACCTGCCTCGGCTTGTCGAGATGTTAGATGAGCTGGAGAAATATTCTCAATCTGAAAAAACGTATCGAATTGTCACTAAAGACGGACGCATCAAATGGATCAGGAACAGGGTAAAGCAGGTCTGCGATGAAAATGGGGTGCCGATACGGTTGGATGGATATGTATCTGATGTAACCGAATTGCAGGCAAACATAGACGACTTGAGGCATGCGCAATTTCTCGCCGAGAGAGCGAATCTTGCCAAATCAGAATTTCTCTCGAGTATGAGTCACGAACTGCGCACCCCGCTGAATTCTATTCTGGGTTTTAGCCAGCTGCTCGAACTCAACTCGGCAAATCATTTGGATAATGAAGAATTGGATCAGATTACCCATATCAGAAAGGCAGGTTCTCACCTGCTTAATTTAATCAATGACATACTGGATCTTTCGAGAATTGAAAGCGGCACCATAGCGCTTACTGAAGAAGTTGTAGAGGTGGGACAACTTATATCCGATGTTATGGCTTTCCTTCGGCCTGTGGCCGTTGCCAGACAGGTTACATTCAAACAGTACCATCATACTGAAACTTATGTAAAGGCCGATCGCCTGCGCTTGAAGCAGGTACTGCTGAACCTGATTTCGAATGCTATCAAGTACAATCGGGAGCGAGGATGGGTTGCCATAGAGGTGGATGCTCAGCATCGGGATAATATTCAGGTTAATGTTAAAGATTCCGGATATGGGATTGAGGCAGAAAAGTTGTCACTGCTTTTCCAGCCTTTCCAGCGTCTGGGTGCAGAACGGTCGCAGATTGAAGGTACAGGCATCGGCCTGGTCATCGTGCGTCGTCTGGTTGAGCTGATGTCAGGACGCGTAACTGTAAGCAGTGTTCCGGGAGAGGGGAGTGTATTTTCACTGGAGATACCCCGGGCTGAAAGGCCGTCTCAGCCAAAGCAGACAATCAAGACCGATGGTGGCGGCTTGCAGCAGATAGCACAGGCTACGGTGCTTTACGTTGAAGACAACGCAGACAACCGCTTTCTGATGGAACGCTTTTTTTCGCGTATACCTGGAATCCGGTTGTTATTGACAGAAACCGGAAGATCAGGAATTGAAATTGCCGCTGCGGAAAACCCCAATCTTATTTTGCTGGATATCCACCTGCCCGAATTGGACGGCTATCAGGTGCTCAACGCATTGAGGCAGAGTAAGGAAACTGCAAAAATACCGGTTGTGGCAGTCTCTGCCGCAGCCAACGAGCAGGATATCAGGAAGGGGCTGGCGGCCGGTTTTGATGATTATCTGACGAAGCCATTAAATTTGGATATTCTGACGGAGGTCGTTCTGAAATTCTGCAAAGCGCGCGGTGGCGGCCAGGGATGAAAAACCTGGTTG
The DNA here is from genome assembly GCA_046346875.1 of Turneriella sp. GTDB lineage: Bacteria > Spirochaetota > Leptospiria > Turneriellales > Turneriellaceae > Turneriella. The sequence continues at coordinate 92,397 of JAXMHG010000006.1, forward strand.
AATGGAGTTCTGTCAGGCCCGCTCAGGCGATTGTTTCGTGAAGCATTTCGGGGAAATAGATTTCTACCTTCTGAGATTTGCCCCTAACACTGCTTTCCCTCAGTTTTTTGCATTCTAACTGCGAGCCAAGCAGGTGGCGTGTTTCGCTGTCGATCAGCATGTCAACACCTGCACGTTTCGTGAGTGTCTCCAGTCGCGCGCATAGATTGACCGGATCACCCAGGATCGTATACTCGACCCGGTGTACATTGCCTATATTCCCGGCAAAAACTTCACCGGTAGCGATGCCAATGCCGTAGTGAATAGTCTCACCGAATTCACTGGCGATAAAATCGTTGTACAATCTGAAATGTTCGCGTATTTTCATTGCACAGGTGATTGCGTTGCGGGTTGCGTGCGGTGAATAGCTCCTCAGTCCAAAAGTCACGAGAAAGCCGTCACCGGTGTACTTGTTTATTGTGCCACCATTAGAGAAAATCAGATCGGACAGATCTGAGAAAAGTTCACTGAGAAAGACAAAAAAACGCTGGGGTCCAAGGCGCTCTGCCAGGGTCGTTGAACCACGAAGATCAAACATCATAAAAGTTCCGCGCACGATGTGACCTCCCGGTTCGGTGGAAATCGTGCCATCCAGAATCGCGGCAATAAGGTCACGCGAAAAATATTTGCTTAACTTGCGGAGGTCATCCTGCGCCTTATACTGAAGATTGTTTACCGTTTTCCGGTAATTCTGCATTGCCAGCAGTGCTTTGACCCTGAGGCGGAATTCGGCATGAACAAAAGGTTTGCGTAGCAAATCATTCGCTCCGAGTTCAAGTGCCTGTACCGCCGACTGGTGGTCGTCGTCGCCCGTGACGATTAATATATCCGGGTGCCGCTCGTGCTGCCTGTTACAGATTTTGGCCAGAATTTCCAGTCCGGACATATCCGGTAGATTGAGATCGAGCACTATAAGATCGGGCTGCCATGACTCGAGTTGTTTTAGTCCCTGCATGCCGTCATGTGCGACACGGACTACACAGCCGAGGCTCTCAAGCAGCGCCTGCTCAATCTTCGCTGTGGTCGGTTCATCTTCAATCAACAATACACTCGATGTAATGGAGGCGGGTGCTTGAATTTCCATTGGGCATTTCCTCAGGAGTCTGCCAACCGGGTTACCGCGGCGGAGCGCTGTCGTGGCCGTGCCATTATATCCACCGGTTATTTTTGGCTACCGCAACCGCCTCGGCTGTTGTGCTCGCTTTGAGAATTTCCTTGATATTGCGCTTGTGATAGTCTACGGTGACATCACGAATTCCCAATGCCTCTGCGATTTCTTTGGTTTTCTGCCCCTGTGCGATGAGTCTGAGCACATTGAGCTGTGCTGCGGTCAGAGGTAAGGCCAGGCTGCCGGGTGAAGGTTTAAATTCTGGAAAAATATTCACTCCATTGACGATCGCGAGCACGCTGTCGCGTACCCTGGAGAATTGCTCTTGCTTTGAGATAAATCCGTTAAAGCCCAGTCGTTTGCACCGCAAAACGGTATAATCGTCTGAGTCGGCGGTATAGGCAATAAAAATAACATATGGGTATTTTTGCCTAAGGTGCCCAAAGTCGCGCTCGAGATTCATTTTAGGCATATTGAGATCAAAAAGGACGGCATCGGGCTGGTGCTGTTCGATCGCGGCACTGGTTTGCCGGTAATCCGTGCAAGCAAAAACCAGGGCAGTTTCTTCAGCTTCAAACAGAGCGGAGAGGCCTTCGACAATTACCGGGTGATCGTCGACAATCAATAACGAAAGTGAATTTGGCATAAAATTTGCAAGCGAGGTGCGGGGCAGCCATTGCTGACAGTAGGACATTCAAGCTATAGCCGAAATGTACACTAGAATTCGTATTCCTACCGATTAAAACTCGGGAAATCTGTAGTGTGACTATGGTTTTCTTTAGTTTTTGTCATCCATGCTATTTTCATTGATGAGAGCTTATTGTAGTATACATTAGCGTCGAACCGACCGTTAGCTTAATAGGCTCGTTCCTCCCGCCGGATATACCTCTGGCTAAAATTCGTCTCGCGGCCTGCAGAATACTGTAGTTGAACTCAGGTTTTCCTTAGTCTGAACTATTATTTGTCTTTTCGCTCTTTAACCTCAGCAGGATTGTTTTGTTCATCAAGTACGCTTTCGCACGTAGTGCCAAGCGCGAACTGATTTGGAGAATGGAGAACGTGTTTAAGTTCATTGAAAGCATTGGGGCCTTGCCAGACGATTCGCCGGGATTAAGGTTGCAGAAGCGGTTTCTTGTCTACCTGGGATCTGCAATGAGCCTCGGGGGAATTCTCTGGGGATCTTTGTGTCTTTATTTCGGTCTCACCCTGCCGGCGGTGATTCCGTACGGTTATGTCGTGCTGACTGTCCTCAACTTGTCTGCTTTTGCCGTTTTCAAAAATTTCGCACTCGCACGATTCTTTCAGGTGCTCATCAGTTTGGCGCTCCCTTTCATGTTTCAATTCGCCCTGGGTAGTTTTGCGTCTACCGGGGCCATCATGCTCTGGGCCCTGATTTCGCTCGTGGGTGCATTTACATTTGAGTCGCTCAAAAACACCATCTATTGGCTGGGGCTTTATATCGCCCTGACGATTGCCATGGGGATCTATGATTCGCAGTCTCTGGCACAGATGTCGGTTGCCAAAGAGGTAAGCACACTCTTCTTTGTTCTGAACATTACTGTAATATCTACCATCGTCGCCGGGTTGTCTTACTACCTGCTCAAGAGCAGAGGGCGGCTTCTCGAAGAACTCGCCGAAGCCAAGCGAGAGACCGACGCCGTTATGGCGTCTGTCGATGAAGGGCTGTTTCTGCTTACACTTGCCGGTGATGACTATATTGTGGGCGCGGAGCAATCTGCCGCAACAAGCAGGTTGTTTGGCGGCAACAAGCTGCCAGCCACAGAATTCTCCCGCGCATTGGAGACCTTCCTGAGCCCGCACAAAACCCAGGAACTGCAAAATTTCCTTAAGCTGCTCAGATCAGGAAAGCTAAAGCCTTCCATGATCATGACGCTAAACCCTTTAGACCAGGTGCCAATTAGTATGGGCGCGCTGACCGATGTAAAGTTTCTCCGTTTTGGCTTCTCGCAGGTGCAGTCAGGCAGGAACGATCAGTATTTGGTTAGAATTTCTGATATCACCGAAGAAAAGAAACTGCGGGAACAGCTCGAAGAGACAGAGCGAAAAAACGCCAACCACACGCAGATGATTCTCTCTGTGCTTCACGTTGGGCCTTCGATGCTGAGGGACTTTCTCTCTGGTACGGAGTCAGAACTCAAAATCATTATGGACATTCTGCAGAGCGACCATACGCCGGAGCAGGTTGCCGCCCGCCTGGAAGAGCTCTATCGCTCAGCACACTCGATTAAGGGCAATGCGTCGTTACTGGACCTGGGTATTATTGTCAGTTCTACTCATGATCTTGAAGAAAAAATCCAGGCATTGCGCGAGAAACCAGAACTCCGCTGGGATGACTTTTTGCCTGTTGCTACCGAAGTCGCGAATTTGCAGGAGACGCTTGCAGGTTTGCATGGTTTGTTGGGGCGCATTGAGAGTTTTCGCGAAGAAGATAATGCAGTCATGCGGTCCGCTGTGTCCGGTATACCGCGGGTAGTTTCCGACATGGTAGGGCGCCTGGCGCAGCAGGTCGGTAAGCGCGTGCAGATTGAAGCCTCTGGCTTTGATCAGGTTGAAATCCCCTATCGGCATGCGTATTTCCTGCGCGACGTTGTTGTACAACTAGCTCGAAATGCCGTGGCGCACGGAATCGAGCATCCCGAAAAGCGCAAGCAGTCAGGCAAAGCAGAACACGGCAATATTGCTATCGGGTTGGCGAAAAAAGGTGAAATGATCGAGCTGCGCGTGTACGACGACGGAGCTTCGTTTGATCTGGAGGCAATTCGTCGCAGCGCCGCAAGGCGTCGAAACGCCCCTGAGAATGTGGCATCTGACTGGACGGCCAAAGAACTGGTGAAGTTTATTTTTGAGCCGGGATTCTCTACTGCGGAAGATGTCACGACTACCGCAGGCCGGGGGATGGGCATGGATATTATACGCCAACGGGTGCGCCAGATGGGTGGTGATCTGCGGATAAATTACGCACCGGGGTCGTTTACCGAGTTCACAATTACCATGCCCGTTGAAGTGGCGCCGGCATAAGAATTCTATATTTTTAAAGGAGAAGAAATGAAGATATTGATTGCAGACGATTCGATGATGGTGCGCAGGATACTGGAAAAATTCGCCCAGAAACTAAATCTGGAGATAGTCGGTACCGCCGGCAACGGTAAAGAGGCAGTCCGTCTATTTGGTGAGTTAAAGCCTGATCTTGTCTCGTTGGATATAACAATGCCCGAAATGGATGGCCTTTCCGCCATGAAGCAGATACTTGCTATAAAACCTGATGCCAAAGTGGTCATTATCTCCGCTGTAAACAGCAAAGATATGATTGTTCAGGCTTTGAACGGCGGCGCGAAAGCGTACGTGGTTAAACCATTCGATGAAGCTAAAATTGTAGAGACCTTCAACGAAGTTATCAATTCAAATTGAGGTGGAAAAATGAAAGAAGCAGAACTAAAAATATTCGTTGAAGGTGTCTCAAATTTTTTTGGCAGATTGGGTGGAACGAGCATCCAGGTGGGTGTTCCGTATATTAAGGAAGGAAATCAGTTCATAAGTGATATGACTGGAATTATCGGCCTTACAGGTAAACGTAAAGGAGGCATTTTCATAACCTGCACGACAAGCATGGTAGACGATGTCATAGCACAGTACACGGGAATGGCCGATACGTCGCCAGAGGCGCGTAAAGATATGATTGGTGAAATCGCTAACACAATTTCGGGAAATGCGTCCGATGCTTTTGGCGTCGATTTTCAAATTAGCGTGCCTGTAGTCATTACCGGCAAGCCCGAAGGTGTCGATATGCCAACCCGCGTCCCAACCTACGTAATTCCGCTGCATTGGGGTGAACACAAAGCATACCTTGTTGTTGGCGTTGAGTAGAGCTTTCCCTGACTCTCTTTAAGCCGACCTGTATGCCGATTCTTTTTCAAACGACAGCAGTAAAGCCAGCTTGCTTTTCAGTTTTCTACGTATGATGCCAGGCCGGTTGAGATGGACCTGAGGACACTCTACTTCGCACTGAGCGTGATAGCATTATCAGGCCTGTTTTTGTCCTTTACGGCGATCACACGAGCAGAGAAAAAAGGGATATACTGGAACATGGGGGCTTTCAGTCTCTGTGTTGGCACTCTGCTCCTGGGGCTTAGGGGTGTGGTACCTAATGTCCTGTCGATTCAGCTCGGCAATGTGCTGATGCTCACGGTAGCGCCACTGATTGAAACCAGTATCCGTCAGTACCTGCTGCGAAGGACTATTTCCCTGTCGATGCTAATCGTTTCTGCCGCAGCCATTCTCATTTTTGCAGCGACTGCGCATGCGGCTCCTCTGGCTCTCAGGGTTCGCATTGTGAGTATTGCTTTTGCGATGCAGTGCTTGATTATCGCCTGGCACCTCCTGCAGCTGCCGAAGGCCCTGCGTTCCAGATCTACATACCTATTCTTAATTGCATTTGGTGTACTCGGCATTCTCTCTGCCCTGCGCGCAATCCTGGCTGATGCTTACGTCGACGAGCGCGACATGTTTGCCCTGAAAGGGTTCACAATGTACTATTTAGCTGCTTCGATAGGATTCGTCATGATTATACTGAACGGTTACGGGTTGCTCGTTGGCGACCAGAACATCCGTGAGTTGGAGAAACTCAAATCTTCAGCCGAGTCTGCCAATAAGGCAAAGTCCCAGTTTCTCGCAAATATTAGTCACGAAATTCGGACACCGCTGAATGCTATTGTAGGCCTTTCGGATGTACTGCTGTCAGCGCCTGGTGAGAGTGGCATGTCGCATCACGTAAGAACAATACGGGCGAGCGCAATGCATCAGTTGGATCTGGTCAACGAAATTCTCGATTTCGCCAAGCTTGAAGCAGGTAAATTCGAGATAGATCCTCACCCGGTCAGGTTGGGTGAATTCCTCACGGAAATTTCCGGTATGGTCCGCCCCATGGCCGCAGCAAAAGGAATAGGCTTTCTCGAAGAGTATGAGTCTGATTTGCCCGCGCTCGTCATAATGGATTCAAACCGGTTAAGACAGGTAATTCTGAACCTGCTGAATAATGCTGTTAAGTTTACAAATACTGGCCTGGTTGCGCTGCGGGTCGATATACCGCGGAGATTTCACGCGTCTGTGCTTCTGACTTTCAGCGTTATCGATACCGGCATAGGCATCGATCCGGTATCGACGGAAAAGCTCTTCGACGCATTTGAACAGATTGACGGGTCAATTTCGCGACGATTTGGAGGAACGGGGCTGGGGTTGGCTATTAGCCGTCGGATTATCAGGCTGATGGGCAGTGAGATTGAAGTGGAATCAGAGAAGAATTTTGGTGCTCGCTTCTTTTTTACGATTAAAGCAGCGTTGGCCGATTTGTCTGAAACGAATAGCCACCGGTTTGAGACTTCGTTCGACCCTGGTCGCCGCATATTACAAAAGGCAAAAATACTTGTTGCGGAGGATAATGAAGTCAACCGGGAAGTAATCCGTGCAATGCTGGATCGCATAGGGCTCACAGCTTCATTTGTAGAAAATGGCCAGCAGGCTGTAGAAGCCGCTGTCACAAACAGGTATGACCTGGTGCTCATGGATCTGCAGATGCCAGAGGTGGATGGCCTGACTGCAACTCGCCTCATGCGTGAGCGCGGTATCCGCTGCATTATCGTTGCGATGACCGCCAACACGGCTGAAAGTGATCGTGCTGATTGTATTGCGGCAGGCATGGACGATTTTCTCGGTAAGCCCGTGACCCTCAATGCTCTGTTCGAGACCTTGCTGAAACATTTGCGGCCCGCTTGATGGCTTAAGCCTGTTCAATGCCTGGGACAATTCGCTTGCCAACCGCAGGCACGGTGCGAGGGTTGCCTCAGGCATGACCGACGAAATCTGGAAGTTTATCTCAAGCGCCAACGAAGCTGATTTGCAGGCGGAGCTTATCCGTTACGTCTCGCTTTTCCAGATCAATGAAGTGCTCTCCTCGACACTTGAATATGACGAAGTCTTGCGGCTGGTATTGCAGGAAATGCGCACGCTTTCGGGCGCCGAAATTGCCTCTATCTTCCTTATCAATAAGAAAGACCAGGTGCTGGAATTCGCCGCTACAACCGACGAAAAAGCAGATTTGCTCAAGAACATCCGTGTGCCGCTCGGTAAGGGAATTTCCGGGTATGTTGCGCAAACCGGCGAGTACGTAAACCAGAGCGATATACAGAGTGATACGCGCTATTATAGAGAAGTAGATGTAACACGGGGCGGGGAGACCAAGTCGTATCTTTGCGTGCCGCTGAAACTGCGCGGCGAGATTAAAGGCACGGTGCAGCTCATGAACAAAGCGGGCGGGCACCCGTTCAGCGACGCAGATGTCAGGCTGATGCTGAATTTCTCCAGCCAGGCGGCAATGGCGATTGAGACTTCGCTCCTGCACCGCGAAGCCCTTACCAAAAAGGCGTTTGAGCGTGATGTGCATCTTGCAGCAGACATACAGCGACAGTCTCTGCCGAATACGATGCCGCAGGTGCCGGGCTATTCTCTGTTTGGGCATACCGAACCTGCGCAGGATGTCGGTGGTGACTACTTCCAGTTTATTAATCACGTCGACCGCACGGGTAACAATAAACTCGATATCATCGTTGCCGATGTAGCCGGAAAGGGAATTCCCGCATCGCTCATCGTTTCGAATTTTCATGCAGCGCTGCAGCTGCTTTCACCACTCTACGACACGCTGGGCGAACTTGCCTTCCAGCTGAATAACTTTATGCGGCAGAACCTGATTACTGGTACCTTTGTGACGGCATTCATAGCACGACTCGACGCCGCCACAGGTAGAATGCATTACGTCAGCTGCGGGCATAATCCCCCCTTTATCTTTCGCAAGGCTGACGGGCAGTATACGGCTGAGTTGCTGCAACAGAGCGGCACTGCCTTCGGGTTACGCTACGATATGGAATACCGGGTACACAGGTTGGATTTTAAGCCCGGCGAAACCCTTTTGATCTATTCCGATGGTATTACCGAAGCCATGGATCGGGAAAATGTGCAGTACGAAACCGATCGCATGAACGCAAGCGTGATTGCGACTCTGTCAAAGCAGGGTAGCGCAAATGTTGCCGAGCAGATAGTGGAGAACCTGCGCAAAGATGTTGATCGTTTTCGCCAGGGTGCAGAAGTTAATGACGATCTTACAGTTGTTTGTCTGCAGAGGGAATGAGTCGAAAGCTTCAGCTCCTGTTTCTCTGCGCATTGATTCTCTTGTTTGTTGGGCCGGTGTCCTCAATTGCCGGCAACGAATTGCCCGTCAGTAGTCCGTTTTTCAGACCTTACGAGGGTGATTTTTCCATCGAAATGGGTGTCGGTTATAAGGCCCAGTCGAGCAGGTTGACGATTCCGGTGCTCGATTCGGCACGCGAAACGATGTCAAAAGAGGCCTCCACCGGCATTGCATTGAATTATGGTGTCACAGAATATTTTTCGATCGGTGTATCCGGAAAATTCATGGCCGATCAGGATTACAGTCTCATCCAATCGGGCCCTGCGTTTGCCGGAAACCCGGGATCAAATTCGCGCAACCGGGGTTTTTACGATGCAGGTTTCCAGCTCGGCCTGAGAATGCTGGGCACGCGTACCGACGAATGGTTCGTCAACCTCGACATGGGTTTTCTGCCGGGACTTACCGATGCAAACAATTTCCTTTTTTCGTGGCCGCACAACCAGTATCTCGCCGGTATTACGCTGGGAAGAAATATTGAAGCATGGTCTTTCGGTATACTATCCGCAATGCAGTACTATGCCCCATCAGCCCTCGACAAGTCCGACGAGAAAAATAACCAGTTACTGAGCAACAGCCAGCTGTTTGTGCAGGTTGATTTCGCATCTCTGTATTTGCGCACGTCAGCAGGGGTTGTTAAGTTTCTCGATAGCCGGTCTAATGAAAATGCTCTCAAGAAAAAAATATTTCCGACCGGCCAGGTTGAGATGGGTTTCCCGTTTACCGATACCTGCGCATTGAGTGCGCGGCTGAGTTATGTTGCCGGAGCGCAGGGTGAGTTGACTGTTGCGGGCTTTAATGCATTTTTAGTCGCGCAACCCATCTGGATGGGCAGCGTGTCAGTGGTTGTGGCGTTCTAGCCTGGCCATCTCTGCACGTAGCCAGAAAAAAGTTGCCTGTGTACGCATATGTGTGAGCAGGGGTAATGCTGACCCAAAGAGCAACTTATCTGTTCATAGCCGCGCTTGTGTCTCTGCCACTCTTTGCAGAAACAGGTGAGAATACGGCTGCAAAACAAGAGGCAAAAGATCCTGACAGGCGACTGCCGATAGTGAATCCACTGTTTGCGCCTTATCAAGGCCAATGGTATGTTGAGGCAAATTCGACAGAACAACGCTCGGCAATCACTGCGACTATTCCCGTCCAGAACTATTCAGGATTTGCCGTCTCCGAAAGCAAGACGCGCTCAGATTATACGGACATTCGTGTGGGCGGCCAGGTTATGTACGGTATTCATGACCGGCTCGCCGTGGGTTAAGAACGCGATTTCTGGCTGACCGTCAGGTGCAGACATCCTCCAGCGGGGCATTCACCTCGGGTAGTTCCGGGGTGTCCAGCAGGCTCGGTATGTATAATCCGAGTTTCGCCTCAGGGACGCCTACTTGGGATCGACCGCAATGAATGGCACTGAATGTTATTGGCATGTATAGTCCGCGGATCAGTCGGTGGAATAGGTGATCCGCAGACCGACGTTCAGGCGGGGCTATTGCTGGGCAAGAATTCCGGTTTTTTCTCTTTCGGGTTCGTTGCATTTGCGATTTGGTCGCCTGAGACGACATCCGGTACGATAAAATACCGCAGTACGACGGCGGTATCGGCTGAGATGATTCTGCAGGCACATTTCTCGCCTTTTTTCTTTAATTTACTCGGCGGAGCTTTTCAGTACGTTGATCCGAGCTCTGCGAGCGACGCGATGTCAGGAAAGGTCCGCATTGTCTGCGAAGCGGAAGTTGGTGCGGAAATACAACAGAACGTCTTTGTAAAACTCAGTTACGGCTGGCTGATGCCGGTCAGTGCGGACTACAATTCTGGTGGTCTGCAAATGACGTTCCGCGATCATGGTGGCCCGGCTGCGACCCTGACGATTGGTGCGCGGTTCTGACCGCCGCTTCCGTTTTCTCGCAGGCAAATCCCGCGAAAATCTGCAGGTCGGCTGGCGGCCGCGGACAGCTGCAGCCTTCAAATCAATGGACGCCCTCACTCTGCAAAAAAATCTTTCCCCATGACAAATCCCTCATGGGCCGACAAACTCGGTACACGTAAAAAACTCCAGACCGCTGCCGGCGAGGTGGCGTACTATTCGCTCCCCGAACTGGCCAAAAAATACCCCAATATCAACCGCCTTCCTTATAGTATCCGTATTCTGCTCGAAGCGGCGCTGCGCCAGGAAGACGGGTTCATCATCGATGAGAACCACATCAAGACCATTGCTGAGTATAACCCGAAATCCGTAAAAGAAGAGGAAATCCCGTTTAAGCCCGCGCGCGTGGTGATGCAGGACTTCACCGGTGTTCCGGGCGTGGTCGACCTTGCGGCGATGCGCGATGCGATGACCGAGCTCAAGATTGACCCGAAAAAAATTAACCCGGTGCTGCCCGTTGACCTCGTGATTGACCACTCGGTACAGGTGGATTTCGCGGGTTCTGCCGACTCGCTCGACAAGAACAACAAGCTCGAGTTCGAACGCAACGGCGAACGCTATGAGTTCCTGCGTTGGGGTTCGGGTGCTTTCTCGAACTTCCAGGTCGTGCCGCCGGCAACCGGTATCGTGCACCAGGTGAACCTCGAGTACCTGGCAAAAGTCGTGCAGACGCGCCAGCACAATGGCGAGCTCGTGGCGTACCCCGATTCACTCGTGGGTACCGACTCGCACACCACCATGATCAACGGCCTCGGAGTGCTGGGTTGGGGCGTGGGTGGTATCGAAGCCGAAGCTGTGATGCTCGAGCAGCCGATCTACATGCTGATTCCTGAAGTTGTCGGCTTCAAGCTGACCGGTAAGCTGCCTGAAGGCGCGACTGCGACTGACCTTGTCCTCACTGTCACGCAGATGCTGCGCAAGCATGGTGTTGTCGGTAAGTTCGTCGAATTCTACGGCGAAGGTCTCGCAAGCATGAGCCTTGCTGACCGCGCAACGATCGCGAACATGGCACCCGAATACGGCGCAACGATGGGCTTTTTCCCGATCGACGATGAAACGATTCGTTACATGAAGCTGACCGGCCGCGACGAAAAACTCTGCGACCTGGTCGAAAAATATGCCAAGGCGCAGGGCCTCTTCCTTACAAAAGAAGCTCCGACACCTGACTTTAGCTCAACTCTCGAGCTCGACATGGGTAAAGTCGTGCCGTCGATTGCCGGCCCGAAGCGCCCGCAAGACCGCATCGAGCTGAAAAATGCGAAAGCCGATTACCGCAAGGCGATGGCTGACGTGTTCAAAGATGCACCCGACAAAACGGTGGATGTATCACTGAATGGCAAAACGGAAAAGCTAGGCAACGGTTCACTCGTGATCGCCGCGATCACTTCATGCACGAACACTTCAAATCCATCCGTGCTCGTGGCAGCGGGCCTCGTGGCGCAGAAGGCAGAGAAAGCGGGCCTCAGGGTGCCTGCAACTCTCAAGTCATCGCTCGCACCGGGTTCGCGCGTGGTTACCAAGTACCTCGAAGCGGCCGGCCTGCAGAAGTCGCTCGACGCAATCGGTTTCAATACTGTCGGTTACGGCTGCACCACCTGTATCGGTAACTCTGGCCCCATCGACGCGGCGCTCTCGGAAGCGATTAACAAAAACAACCTGACCGTTGGCGCAGTGCTTTCGGGTAACCGTAACTTCGAAGGCCGTATCCACGCCGACGTGAAGGCGAATTACCTCGCTTCACCTCCGCTCGTTGTGGCGTACGCACTTGCTGGCACCATGGACATCGACTTTGAATCAGAAAAGATCCAGGGCAAGGTGATGCTGAAGGATATCTGGCCCAGCCAGCAGGAAGTCAACGATGCACTGGCGAAGGCCGTGACGTCAGACCTCTTCAAGAAAGAATATGGCAACGTGTTCAAGGCGAACGAGATGTGGAACAACATCAAGGTCGGTGCCGGCAGCACCTACCAGTGGGACCAGAAATCGACCTACATTGCGAAGCCGAACTACTTTGAGAACTTCTCGCTCAAAGAGCCAGGTATTCCTTCACTGAAAGACATCCGCTGCCTCGCGGTGTTCGGCGACTCAGTCACAACAGACCACATATCGCCTGCCGGTAACATTAAGAAAGATTCGCCTGCGGGACGCTACCTGACAGGTCGCGGTGTCCAGCCGGTTGACTTCAACACCTACGGCGCCCGCCGCGGTAACCATGAAGTCATGGTGCGCGGCACTTTTGCCAACACACGCATCAAGAACCTGATGATGGCGCCAGACGCCGTCTCGGCTAAGGTTGCAGACTGGACAAAAGTGCCCGAGGGCGGTAACACAGTGCACATCCCATCAGGCGAAAAGATGAGCATCTTCGACGCTGCCATGAAGTACATGGAAGCTGGCACGCCGCTGATCGTGCTGGCAGGTAAGGAATACGGTACCGGTTCATCGCGCGACTGGGCGGCAAAAGGTCCGGCGCTGCAGGGTATCAAAGTCGTGATCGCCGAAAGCTTCGAGCGCATTCACCGTTCGAACCTGATCGGTATGGGCATTCTGCCGCTGCAGTTCAAAGACGGCCAGAATGCGCAGACACTCGGCCTCGATGGGTCAGAGGTCTTCAATATCGAAGGCTACGATAACAACCTGAAGCCGCGCACCGACATCAAGGTGACCGCAACGAAGAAAGACGGCTCGGTAGTGACCTTCACCACCATGAACCGTGTCGATACCCCGGTTGAGGTCGTTTACCTCAAAAACGGTGGCATTCTGCACACAGTCTTAAGAAAGCTCGGTGCAGGCTAAATTCTGAAGTAGGTGCCCACAGGGCACCTACTTCAGATACATTACTGCTTCAATTTCAACGGAAGCTCCGCGGGGCAGGGCAGCTACCTGTATCGTCGAGCGGGCCGGCTTGTGCTCGCCAAAATGCGCCGCATAGACCTCATTCATGGCCTGGAATTGCGCCAGGTCGGTCATAAAAACCGTGCATTTCACGATTTTGCTGAGGCTGCCGCCCGCGGCCTCGCAGACCGCACGCAGGTTCTTCATGACTTGTTCGGTCTGTGCCTTAATCTCTTCAGAAACCAGCAGACCAGTTTCAGGTACCAGGGGTATTTGTCCCGATAAGTAGAGGAAGTCCCCCGCCTGGATAGCCTGCGAATATGGCCCCACAGCTGCCGGGGCCTGGTTCGATGCAATAATCTTCATAGACTGTTGGCAACCGGCCAAAAGTTGACCCGTCAATGAATTAAAGCCTCAAATAGCCCGCGCGAAAGGCCGAAAATGAAACGATGAAGTCTCTGCTGGCGAACATGAAATTCCGCACCAAGATCAGGCTGACAGCCTTTCTGCTGCTGGTGCCGCTGGTATTCCTGGCAGTGCAGTTCTACTGGAAGAGCGCGGAGGACGTTCACGCTGCGCGCCTCGAGCGGCACGGCCTGCGTTATCTCGCTCCCATACAGACGGCAGTTTACCATTTGCAGCGGCGCCGGGGCTTTGTCGCCACCCAGGGTGCCGGGGGTATCGACAATTCAGCCAGCATCCGCACGGAAAGCGACGCGGTCCGCAAGGCTGTTACAGATTTTGATTCCAGCCATGCAGAACTGCGTGACCCATTAGGCATTGAAGGGGAGTGGACAGACATGAAAGCCAAGCTCACCTATCTCGCAGATCTGCCCGTTACCGGCGACCGCAACAAGCAGGTTGAACTCCACAACAGTACAGTGCTCGCGCTCTTTGCATTCGAGTCAGTAATTACTGAGCGTTCGGCGCTTGACCTGGATCCGGAAGCGGGAACCTACTACCTGATTGAACTGGCTACACGTACCTCAGGAGCGCTGAGCGAAGCGCTCGGCCAGGTGCGCTACCGTGGTACGGTTATGCTGCAGGGGGGAGCGCGAACGATCGAGAACCTGGCCGCACTCGAAGCGCAACACGGCATTATCCAATTCCGGACAGCGCAGGTAGAGCAGGCGCGCTGGCGTGTGGCCAAGCATCTGCCAGACAGGAAAGCGGACCTCGATCGCCTCTTTGAAGCCCAGTCAAAAGCCGCAGAAAAATTTGAGGAGTATCATGGCCAGCTCATTTCAGGTAAAAACGCGGGCCAGGCGGCTGCGCAGCGGTATTCTGCCGTTACTACCGAGTACATCGACATTCTTGTACAGCTGGCGGCCAAGATCAACATTATCATTGGTGAAAACCTGACGAGCCGCATGCGGCTCGCGATCTTCAAACAGTGGTCCATTCTGATTCTTACACTGGCCGGCCTGGTTCTGTCAGGCCTGGCTGGTTGGCTAATCATGCGGCAGATTTCGGTCTCGCTGGAAAATGCGATGTCGGTATCGGATAGCCTCGCAACAGGAAATCTCGACCAGAAGATTGAGAGCGAGACACAGGATGAAATAGGTGCCTTCATGCGTTCACTGCAGATAATGGCAGAACGGCTCAAGGGTGTGTTGCAGCAGGTGCACGACAGCTCGACAGAAATCTCCCTCGCTGCAAGCCAGGTGGCAAGCACGGCTGAAATGCTCAACAATGGTGCTATGGACCAGGCGGCTCACGTCGAAGAAACCGGTGCGGCTCTTGGGGAAATGGTTGGCCTGATACAGAGTAATGCGAAGAGTGCCATTGAAACAGACAAGGCCGCTTCCGGTGCACTCAACGTTACCCAGATTGGCGCGGAAAACATCCGGGAAGCCGTAAACTCCATGAAAGAAATTTCTGAGCGTATACAGATCGTTCAGGAAATAGCTTCCCAGACAAACCTGCTCGCACTCAACGCGACGATCGAAGCAGCACGGGCAGGTGAGCACGGTCGTGGTTTTGCGGTCGTCGCAACCGAGGTCGGCAAACTCGCCGAAACGAGCGGGCAGGCAGCCAAACAAATACAGCAGCTCATTCGCGAAAGCTCAGCAATATCGGAAACCGCTGCTTCATCTATGGCTATGATTACGGCCAGCATGCAGGAGACGGCACAGCGTGTGCTCTCGATACGTCAGGCATCAGAAGAACAGAGCCAGGCAGCGAAGCAGATCAGCGAGAGTATGGGCCGCCTTAACCAGACGACCGAGCAGACTGCCTCGGCTGCAGAAGAGCTCGCGGCGACTGCTGAAGAAATGAGCTCACAGACCGCCGCGTTGCTTGAGAACCTGAAATTTTTTCGCTTTGAATCGACTTCCGGTCGGGTTACGAGTAGCTACTCGGCAGCCAATACTATCCGGCAAATGGCACAAAAGAGCGGCGTCACGCCGCGGCAGAACGTGGGCTCTGCCGGCACTGAACCGCTGGTTATAAACCCTGGCTCGTACGAAAAATTCTGACACGGCGGCAGAAATTTGGCTTCACCGCATAAGCTCCCTTAGAGACCATGCGGCATGGCACTCGAGATTTCAAAACACGGGCGTGCCGCGCTCGTGCGCATCAACCATAACGCCGCCAATACGCTGACTGCAGACAGCTTCGAGGGCATTCGCGATACGCTCCGCAGCTTCGAGCACGACGACAGCGTGCGCGCGGTGGTATTTGCCGGCAACGACCAGGGCTATTTTTCCAATGGCTTTGAGCCTTCGCTGTTTCTCGGCAAGGACTTTGACTATAACCACAACGTCTGCCGGCTGGTGAACGAAACCGCGCTGTATTTTTTCTTTTTCCCGAAACCCATCATTGCCTGTCTGAACGGGCACGCCATGGGCGCGGGGGCTGTGTTTTCCCTGTTCTCAGACTGGCGTTTCATGGCGGAAAAATCTGCGCGCTTTGGTTTTCCCGAAGCGCTGCTCGGAATGAATTTTCCTTCGTTTGTGGGGCGTTACATGCAGGATCTTGTCGGTCTCACTGCCACACGTGATATTCTGTTCGGTGGCAAGTCGCTCAAGGGTCCCGACGCTCTTGCCATCAGGCTGGTCGACCACATATTCCCTGAAGACACTGTCGTCGACGAGACGCTGAAGTTTGCCGAGAAGCTGGCCAAAAGCCCGCTGCAGGTGCTGACCGGAATGAAGCGCGCGCGCACCGAACCCTACCGGGCGCTCTTCGAATCGCTGCGCGACGAAGATGCGCGCATGCTCGCTACCTACATGACGAGTCCCACCGTGCAGGAAGGCCTGCTATCGATCGTCGAAAAAAGACGCCCGCGTTTCGACTGAGACCATGGGTAACCGCAACGAAGACAAGCGTATTGCAGTCCTCGCCTCGGGGGGAGATTCACCCGGGATGAACGCCGCCCTGCGCGCGGCGGTGCGCGCAGCATTGTGGGAACACTACCAGGTGTTTGGTATCCAGAATGGTTACGAAGGTCTGCTGCTCAATGACATCAGGGAGCTGACCTCGCGCGATATGGGTCTCATCATCAACCAGGGCGGCACGGTGCTGGGCACTGCACGCTCCGCCCAGTTCCAGACCCGCGAAGGATTGCAGAAAGCTGCAGCGATACTCAACGAGCACCGCATCGATGCGTTGTGCGTTGTCGGCGGCGATGGTTCGTTTCGCGGGCTGATGGCGCTCAGCGAGTTCTACAAGGGCCAGGTTGTCGGTATTCCGGGCACGATCGACAATGACATACCCGGCACCGAGTACACGATCGGCTTTGATACCGCGGTGCAGACCGCGGTCGAAGCAATCGATAAGCTGCGCGATACTGCGCTTTCGCACGGTCGTATCTTTTTCGTCGAGGTGATGGGTCGCAAGTCAGGCCAGATCGCGCTTTCCGTCGCGCTTGCCTCGGGTGCCGAAGACGTACTGATTCCCGAAGAGCGGCCCGATATTGAAGCGGTTGTCACGCGGCTCACCAAGGGCCGTGATCGAGGTAAAAGGTTCGCGATCGTTGTGGTGGCCGAAGGGGCGACACTCGACGCGGCGCACCCTGTCGAAAGCCCGGCCTTTCAGCTGGCAGAAATTATTGGCAAACAAATCGGGCAGCACATACGGGTTTCGGTACTCGGGCACATACAGCGCGGTGGTAGGCCAACTTCCTTCGATCGCGTCTGGGGGTCACGGACGGGCGATGCGGCGATTCGCTTCATCAAGCAGGGGCTGACCGGTGTCTTCACGGCGATGCGCGGCGGTCACATCACCCCCGCGTACCTGTTTGAAGCGACGCAGGGCGTGCGTGCGGTTGAACCCGAGATGGTGCAGCTGGTGCGAAAGATGGGGAGTTAGAAGGTTTTTGACCTTCAATTGCAATTGAGAATCATTATCAATTATGTTTGACGACTGACTCCGTGCGCGGAAAATGGCGCATGAAAAGAAACACTCCCACTACTGGTGAACTTCTGGCATGTGGTAAAGTTGCGCGAGCTGACACTTACCCCTGCGGGCACGTAATTCTGACCGTCGAGCAGCTGCGTATCGGCTTTTCACGGGCGGATTTTCGTGAATTTGCGCAGACCGTTGCTCTCGCCCAGGCAAACCTGGATGATCGCGAGGTTGCCCGGGCAGAGTGGGGGCTGTACCTCTGACAACTTGCCCGGGAATTTTTGCATCAATAAAAGTCGAACGGCGCTGATAACTTGAAATAGACATTGATGCCTGGGTTGAGCGCGTACTGCTTCTGGCGGCTGAGGTAGTCGACGTACCGACGGTTGAGCAGGTTGTCGGCGCCGATGGTCAGGTTCCACATTTGGCCACCGACGCTGAAATCACCGCCGGCCGCAAGCGAGACCAGCGTATAATCGCCGAAATCAGAGAACAGCGTGCGTTCAAATGAAGAAAGCTCGGTCTTGCGCGCCACGTACCGCGCCTTCACTGTAAGGTACGGATTCAGCAGCCCGGCAAGGCTTGCGCGGCTGAAGGTAACGCCGAACCGGTAGCGGTTGGCAGGTACTAAAGCCAGCGGTTCGGCCAGAGTTTCGTTGCGTCCCATCACGACATCAACACCCGAAGAAAGGGCCAGCCAGTTGAGCGGAGAAAACTCGGCTTCGGCTTCGCCACCGTAAATGGTCGCCTTGCCCTGCGACCAGCGGTATTCAGGAAACACATTGCCGTCGACGACCTGCTGGACTCCGGTAGGTGCGGCATAGATGTAATTTTCAATCTGGTTATAGAAGCCATTAATTTCAGCGCGCAGCGATTTACCGCGCAGGCGAAATCCGGTATCGGTGGTGAGGGAAGTTTCTGGCCGCAACGTGCTGACACCGATGTCGTATGTACCGGCACCCTGGTGTACTCCCGTGCTGTAGAGTTCAAACACGGTGGGTGCGCGAAACCCGCGGCCAACGTTCGCGTACCAGTTGAATCCCGGGGTGAAGCGCCAGACGGCGCCGACAGATCCGGTAGCGGCGGAGTTCTGAATCGTTTCACGGCTGTTGCCGAGCTGCTGGTTGGCTTCGACGCCCAGTACGCGAGTATCGCCCCGCACGCCTGCCAGCAGGCTGAAGCTGTCGAAGCGAAGTTCTTCATAAAGAAACGCGCCATAGCTGTTGGAGGAATAGCCTGGAATCAGCGGCTCTTCGCCGAGCGTCCGGTTATTCTGGAAAATATGGCTGAGGCCAAGAGTGCCCATCAGGGGACCAATGGGTACGTGGTGTGCGCGTGCCTCGGTGTTGACGGTGTCGAGTACCAGTTCAAGGGCAGGAGCTTCATCATGCGCATGGCCGCCACCGCCGCCCCCGTGGCTGTGTCCGTACTCGCGGCGCAGGTTTCGTTGGTAGGTGAGGTCGACTTCGAGGCGCGCGAGCTGTGTCTGTACCTGCGAGCGCGCCTGCACCCTGTGGTGCACGACGTGTTGGTATGCTTCAGAATCGGGGTCTGCGATGAGCTTTCCTGATGTGCTGGTCAATGCCTGCGGCAGGTTGATACGCGAGTTGAAGTGCGAATAGCGCAGCGAAAGGAAGCCCCATTTTTCGTGGATACCTATCAGGGTGCTGCCGTTGCCGTTCAGGTAACCGCTGTTGGATACTGGCCCGTCAGGAGTCTGTGTATTGCCCGCCTGGCGATAGCTCAGCGTCGTCCGGTAGCCAATCTTGTCGCGCGCGCCCGCGAGCGCGACAGCAAGACCGCCACCGGGGTTGTTGGTGTGTGCGTTCGTGACGACGCGTCCCTCGAGCAACTTCGAATGGTCTGCAGAGGGCAGTTCAGGCGTAGAAACGTTGATCACTCCGCCGAGGGCATCTGAACCATAGAGCAGGCTGCCGGGGCCGCGTATGATTTCAATTCGGTCCATGTCGAGAATGTCGATGTTTGGCCCGTGTTCGTCGCCGAACTGCTGCGATTCTTCGCGCATACCGTCGACGAGTACCAGCGAGCGGAAAGAGGGCAGGCCCCGAATAACCGGTTTGGCGACAAAGTTACCAGTCGAATAATTGGCAACTCCGGGAGTATCTTCGATTGTCGCAACAAGGCTCTGCCCGCGAAGGCGGTCGAGTTTTTTTCCTTCAATGACAGTGACTGCCTGCGCAATTTCTGCCTCGTCGGTCGGCCTGTGGCCGGATATCACGACCGTATCGCTACGAAACTGCAGCGGATCGAGTTTTAGTTTCAGGTCCTGGTCATTTTCGCGCAGGTCGACTGTCAGCGTTTTGCTCGCTGCGCCTTCGCCCGAGACCTTCACCACGAACAGTCCGCGCGGCAGATCTTTGAACTGGAAATTGCCGTCTTTGTCGGTATGTGCATGGCGGTTGAGTGCAGGAATCGAGACCTGCGCTTCATCGAGCGGAGCGCCTGTATCATTTTCGACGCGGCCCGACAGGGTTGCGGCAAAAAGCGGAAACACCATCGCTGCGAGCAAAAGGGCAAAATAACGCATATGCATGGAAGAGCGCACGCTCGAATTGGGCTGCTTTGTCAATTAAAAATGATAAGTCATTATCAATAAAGATTTTGTGACGACCTCCTGCCCAGTCCATAATCCGTAGAACATGTTGCGCAGCCGTCTGCAGCGTAGAATCCTACCCGCAGATACCATGCCCATAAAAATCCTGAGCCTGACCATCTCACTGTTTTTCGGGGCTGCAATATTTGCCGCGGAACCCGCGCAGCTGCAGGCCGCAGGCTGTCGAACTGCAGATTTTTTTCACGAATCCGATTCAGAAAAGCCTGTAAGCCAGCTTGGGCAGTACCGGCAGGTAGAGGCATTTCCGGTGCTTCTTAATGCAATCTATCGCCCGGCCCGCGACGGCCGGCTTCTGCACTACAGCGTTGCCTGCGCCATCAGCCTGCCTGCCGGCGTGCGCAGCGACCACTACCTTTACCTGCCCGGTATCGGTGAGAACTTTGATATTTACCTGAACGGAAAAAAGATACACAGCGACATACACGTGGAAGGCGACAGGCTGCGGGTCTACCGCTATACCAAATATAGCAACGTGACTTTACCCGGTTCGCTGCTGCGCGAAGGCGAGAACACCCTTTTCTTTCACATTGCAGGCTATGCACCCATCACGCCGCTATCACAGAATTTTTTACTTGGCTTACCATTCCGCAGCGGCTACACAGTTTCAGCCGAACGCGAGAGCGGTCCGGGCAGCCTGCTGCTCTTTTTTCTGACGGCATCGTACGTCTTTTTTGGGCTCTACCATTTTTTCTTTTACCTGCGCTGGCGCGAAAAAAAGTACAATCTGCATTTCGCGGTTTTTTCGCTCGCGATATCCGGATATTTTCTCGCTTTTTCCCAGGAAGCATTTGCGCGCGTTTCCGACACACGATATCTTATCATTGCCTCGTACGCGAGCCAGATGCTCGCGCTTGGATTCTTTCTGCTCTATGTGCACAGCTTCTTCTTTGAGCGTAATCGTGTTCCGCTTTACCTGCGCGTCGCGGTGCTGGTCGACCTGGTACTTGCAGCGATGGTTGTCGCAGGGCGCGACACCTGGTACCAGTCGTTGCTGACTTTCTGGTATTTTACTGCGCTGCCGCAGATATTACTGGTCTTTTATCTCATCGGGCGTGCCGTAAAGCTGAGATTGCCCGATGCCCGCACACTGGCAATCAGCATTGCGATTGCTCTCCTTATGATTGCCTTCGATATGCTGGATACGCTGATTTTTTATTCCAGCGTGAGGCTGAGCCAGTTTGCCTACTTTGTTGTTGTCGTTTCGCTCGTCTTGCTCATGGCAAATCGTTTTATCAATATTCACCATGAAACCGATCGCCTGAACCAGCAGCTTTCGCACGAGAGAAATTCATTTTCGCGTTTCGTTCCTTCACAGTTTCTCGAAAACCTTGGCCGTACGACGGCGGTGGAGATTCGCCGCGGCGACACCGCACAGCGGCAGATGGGTATTTTGTTCATGGATATCCGGAATTTTACGGGGATTGCTGAGAAACTTTCACCAGCTGAGAGCCTGGTCTTTCTCAATGTGTTCATGCGCAAGATGGAGCAGTGTATTAGCCAGAATGCCGGGTTTGTCGATAAGTACATTGGTGATGGCCTGCTGGCGCTCTTTGGATCCCGCGACGACAGCGCTGCTGATGGCGCTGTGCAGGCAGTCAAGGCATCCCGGCAGATGCTGCAGAGCCTGGATTTTCTAAATCGGTACAGCACCGATTTCGGCCATATCCGCGTCGGCATCGGTGTGCACTGCGGTTCGCTGGTGATGGGTACGCTCGGCAGCCGGCGTCGCCTCGATACCACCGTCATCGGCGACGCGGTAAATCTTGCCTCGCGTCTGGAAATGCTCACAACCCTTTATGGATTACCCATGCTGCTTTCAGGTGATGTCGAACAGTACCTGCCGCCAGAAATGCTGGCAGACGTACGGCGTATCGATACCGTCAGGGTTAAGGGTCGCAGGCAGCCGGTAACGGTATATGAAGATTTTTCGGCTGAAGCTCCCGATATCGCCGAGAAAAAGCGCCGCGGTAAAGTTGAGTACGATGAAGCATTTGCTGCCTATGCGAGGGGCGATTTCGCCCAGGCAGTGCGGCAGTTTGATGCCATTAACAGCGGTTTTACCTATGATAGTGCTGCTCAAACCCTTTCGCGCCGTGCCCGGAAACTACTGGAGCACGGGGCACCCCTGAACTGGGATGGGATTTTGCCACTTGGGAAAAAATAGCAAAGGAATACCGTGACAGCAGTACGAGAGGGTATGATGGTTTCTGTGCTGCGCTCTCTCGGGGCGTTTGCAGCATTTCTGGCCTTCTATATTTTTGCCGGCGTTTTTGTTCTGCGTTACCTGACAGAAAATGGCATCGTCGCGGTTTTTTGGCCTCCTACGGGCATTGCACTGGCAGCACTGCTACTCGGCGGCCGGCGGTATATACCAGCCGTATTTATCGGTGCTTTCTTTGCGAACCAGTTGGCCGGTGCTCGTATCGTTCCGGGTTTAATCTATGCGGGCATCAATACCCTTGAGGGCCTCGTTGCATGGTTTTTGCTAACCCGCGTGAGCAAGATCGATCTTGCGCTTGCCCATGCTCGCGACTACTTCCAGATTTTTCTCTACGGTGGTGTCGTCGCACCCTTCGTCGGGGCGCTGCTCGGGGCCATAACCCTCTACCTGTCTGCACTGGCGCCGCAGGATTTCTGGCACAACCTGCAGTACTGGTGGATGGGTGACTCATTGGGAGTTATCATTCTTACGCCGCTTCTGCTGATCTGGCGCAGGCGCCCCACACAGACGTATACGAGCAGGCAGTGGATAGAAGCTGCGGTCGGCCTCTCTGCCCTTGTCTTTGTTGGCCAGATCGTGTTCGCTGGTTGGTCATTCGGCGCGCTCAATGCCTACGGCCGCGGTTTCATTTTTTTCATCTTCGTCTCGTGGGCAGCCATGCGTTTCGGCCGCCACGCCACTTCGCTTGCCATCGCTATATTGATTATCCAGATTATGGTGGGCCTGGTCGCCGGCCGGGGTTACTTCGCTGCAGAGAGTCGCAGCGTCATGTTCGGGACGATATGGCTGTACATGACGGCAATCTCGGTGACCGGTATGGCGCTGGCGATTTATATCTACGAGGCGCGCCTGCTTAATCACCAACTGACCCTCGCGCGTGAACACCTGGAGCAGGTCAATGCTCTGGCGCATATCGGAGGCTGGGAGTTTGATATAGCGGAAAACAGCATGCGCTTTTCGCGCGAGGCACTGCGCATTCTGGATTTGCCAGAAGATGCTGACCCCGATCTGGCAACTGCGCTGAGTTTCATAGATGAGAGTGAACAAGCCGTACACATGGCACGCGGGCAGCTGGCAATGGAACAAGGTATCGGCTGGGATGCTGAGTTCGCGCTGCGCACGCGTTCGGGCAGACAGATCTGGGTGCGGTCGCAGGGCAGGCCAATCAGCGAAAATGGCCGCGTCGTGCGCCTCATCGGAGCGCTGCATGACCTCACCGAAAGCAGGTATGCACAGATAGCGCTCAAAAAGCGCGAGCTGGAATTTCGCCGCCTGGTAGAGACTGCCTCTGAGGGAATCTGGACGATTGATGAGCATGGCTCGACCACTTTCGTGAACCGGCGCATGGCAGAATTACTGGGTTATCAGCCCCACGAAATGCTGGGCACGCATTTTCTCGAATACATTCCTGCTGAATGGCATGGCGTTGCCACACAGCAGTTGCAGCGCAGAAGAGAAGGGGTTTCTGAAAGTCAGGAGTCTGCGTTGCTTCACCGTTCAGGCAAGAAGATCTGGGTCATGGCGAGCACCAGCCCGATTCGCGACGAAGCAGGCGTAGTCGTGGGAGCTCTCGCAATGATCAGTGACATCAGCGAGCGCAAGACAATTGAAGAACAACTGAAACAGAGCGAAGCGCGTTACAGGCAACTCGTCGAATCTTCGGCCGATGCAATTGTTGTGCACCAAAGCGGCTTCATCGTTTATTTGAATGAACCGGCTGTGCGTCTGCTCAAGGCGCACGATACCGGTGACCTTATTGGCCGAAACGTGCTCGAGCTTGTGGCGCCTGAATTTCGGACCACGGTGATCGAGCGTATGAAACTGGTGAATGGACCGGGTGGGCACGTGCCGCTTGTTGAAGAGAAATTCCTTCGCCTGGACGGTACGACGGTAGACGTCGAGGTGTCTGCTTCTGGCACGCTCTTCAATGGATTGCCTGCAACCATGGTTGTTGCGCGCGACATCACGGACCGCAAGCGTGCCGAAGCACAGATACGCTACCTGGGCCAGCACGACATACTGACTGGTTTACCCAACCGCGCCCTGTTCGCGGACCGTCTGGCACAGACGATAGCAATGGCAGATCGGCATCACGGAGTTTTCGCCCTGTTGTTTCTCGATCTCGACCACTTCAAGAAAATCAATGATTCTTACGGGCACCGGGCTGGGGACGCGTTCTTACGGCAGGTTGCAGAGCGTCTCACCGGATGCGTGCGGGCCATCAACACGGTTTCGCGCCAGGGTGGAGACGAATTCATTGTGCTTCTCAATGACCTGGCGCACCCTGAAGATGCAGGTACAATTGCCCGTGAAATTTGTGAACGTCTTTCTGAACCTTTCGACATCGGGGAAATACGTCTGCATGCTTCAGTCAGTGTGGGTATTGCGGTTTATCCGAAAGACGGCAGCGATGCAGACACGCTGCTGCGCAATGCCGATATTGCGATGTACCATGCGAAGGGCAGAGGCCGTAACCAGTACCAGTTCTTTTCGGAAGAACTGAACAGGATTACGCAGCAGCGACTCGATATTGAGCTGGCGCTTCGCAGAGCGATCGCCGAGAACCAGTTTTATCTCGTGTACCAGCCACAGCTTAACCTGCAGACCGGGGCGATCGAAGGTTTTGAAGCGCTCATCCGTTGGCGACACCCGGTGCGCGGAGAACTTTCACCGCTCGAATTCATACCCATTGCCGAAGAATCCGGTCAGATTGCCGCGCTTGGTGAATGGGTGCTGCGCAAGGTCTTGTCAGACATGCCACAGTTCGATGCAGCGGGGCATGACCAGCTGCGCATTGCGGTAAACGTCAGCGCACTCGAGTTACGGCAGACGAATTTTGCTGATCGGGTTCTTAAGTTACTTGAAGAATTTCACGTACTACCGATGCGCCTTGAGTTAGAGGTCACAGAGAGCATGCTCATGGAAGACACGCAGCTAGCGGCGCAGTCGATACAAAGGTTGTCTAGCGAGGGTATTAAATTCGCCATTGATGATTTTGGTACAGGCTATTCATCCCTAAGCTACCTGAGGACGCTCCGCATTCACCACCTGAAAATCGACCGTTCTTTCATCAGCGACCTGGCACACGATGCAGACGACGCTGCGATTGTCAGAACGATCATCGCCTTGGCGCAGAATCTGCGCCTGAAGGCGGTTGCCGAAGGCGTCGAGACCCAGGAACAGCGGGATTTTCTTCGCAATCATGGCTGCGAAATCATGCAGGGCTTCTACCTTTCCCGACCGCTTGAGCTACCCGCCGCCCTGAAGTTCCTTTCTGACAGTGTGCGGTAGTCACGTTTCCTCAGGATACGCCTCTATACCATGCTCAATAATGTCGAGACCTTCGATTTCTTCAGAGGCCGGTACTCTCAAGCCTATGAACGGGATGTATTTCATGAGCGTGAATACCGCCAGTGAAACCGGGAATGCCCACAAGAAACCAGCGGCAACGCCCAGCGCCTGAGCGGCCAGCTGTGCCGTGCCGCCGCCATAGAACAGACCTGCAGGTCCTGCGCCATAGTTGGGGTTCGCAAATAATCCCACAGCTAAAGTACCCCAGGCTCCGGCGAAGCCGTGTACTGAAACTGCACCGACGGGATCGTCAATCTTGAGCCAGTCAAGTAGCAAGACGCCGTAGACAACCAGTACCCCTGCCACACCTCCTATCGCCACAGCCCCTTTGGGATCGACGTTGCTACAGCCGGCTGTGATTGCCACGAGGCCACCCAGAATGCCGTTTACGACCATACTCACGTCGGGCCGTTTAAAGAGAATCCACGATGTGAGAATGGCGGCTACGCCGCCAGCGCAAGCTGCCAGGTTAGTCGTTATAGCGATAATTGCGAAAGAACCGTCTTTGATGGTTCCGGTTGAACCCGGGTTGAAGCCAAACCAGCCAAACCAGAGAATGAACATGCCCAAAACGGACATGCTCATGTTGTGGCCAAGAATTGGTTTAACTTCATGGCCGGTGCCGAACTTGCCGATGCGCGGGCCAAGCGCGATGGTGCCTGCAAGTCCCATCCAGCCGCCGAGAGAATGGACGACGGTTGAACCGGCAAAGTCGATGAAATTCTTTGAGGCGAGCCAGCCCACGTTCTTGTTGTCGAAGAGGTTTGACCAGACAAGACTACCGAACAGGGGATAGATAATAGCGCTGCAGATTAAGGAGAAGAATACATACGAAATGAATTTCGTCCGCTCGGCCATGGCGCCTGATACGATGGTTGCTGCAGTGCCGGCAAAAACCATCTGGAAAAAAAGGAATGCATAGTTAAAGGCAATGGGTTTGCCGTCCGGGCCTTCGAGCAGCCTGTCAAAAAGTACAGGCGTTCCGAAGCCAAAGCCAGCGACCAGCTGTGGCCCGAACATGAGCGAAAACCCGATCGTCCAAAACCCGAGGGATCCGACGAGAAAATCGGAGGTGTTCTTCATGAGGATGTTTACGACGTTCTTCTTTCGAGAAAATCCGGTTTCTACATACGCAAAACCCGCCTGCATGAAAAAGACCAGAAAACCTGCGACCATGAGCCAAAGCAGGTCGGTGTCGCTGCGCAGATTTTTGACTGCCTCTTCAGCATTGAATGCGGCGGCCTGATTTTCCTGCGCAAAAATTCTTTCACCTGAAACCAGCGTGAAAAATAAGACCGCGCAGGCGCAAAGGGGGTAATACTTCAGTCGGTTCATAGAGCTCTCCAGCACCTTTCGACAGCAATATGCATGCCAATTTTTCTGCCAGGGCCTAAGCTGCCGCTTATATCGCGGTTTACCCTGCATCTTGTATTTGATGAATTACCGCAGGTGCTGCCATACACAATGGCAGCACCCTGAAGAGGAAGTCCGGTGAGAATCCGGCGCTGACCCGCAACCGTGTTTGCGCTTTTAGAGGGTAGGTTTAAACCTACCCCTAAAAGTGCATAAGTCGGGAACTCTTGTGTGTATCGCCCGAGGACACGGCGTTACACCGAAATGATTCGAGTAAATTTTTTCCTGCTCGAATCGTGCGGGCTCCGGAGCAGATTGCGGGAGCCATGCCGGTACCTCCGGTTCGGTTCAACCCCAGTTGTGCTCCTCGGGAGCAACTTATGAAGAACAATAGATTTGCGTCAGGCGTATCACTCCGCCTGGCAATGGTGGCCTTTGCCGTTGTGCTATTCTGCGCTGGCTGTGCCAATGGCGGTATGGCGGTAGAAACCGAGGCTACACCTTATGTGCAGGCACCGGAAGTTTCTACAGTATTTCAACTTACGGGGAACTACACTGACAATTATGCAGGCGACCATCGCATAACTTCATCGGCATGGGAAAGCTTTGGTTGTATAAAGACGGTAATTTCTTACGATAACACAGCAAAATCATTTATCTACCAGGAGGCCATCAACGCTGCGTGTTTCAACCAGGGTAAGTATGGTAAAGTCTACTGGACTACCATCCAATCCGACGGTAGTTTCTACATGTGTGAAAACGTGTATGGTAAAAACTCTGCCAGCGAAGCACAGGGTGATGCAAGCCCGCCTTCGTCTGCGAACCCGTCGACTGGTGGTTGCGGGGGCTTCAGCTGGAGCCAAATGACCCGCAATATTGACATCATCGGTAACTATACAGACAATTATGCCGGTTCACACGCCATCACCCGGACTGCGTGGACCTCTTTTGGCTGCGCCAAGACGATAGTTTCTTTTGATAATACATCGAGGACATTTATCTACCAGGAAGCCAACAACGCCGCGTGTTACAACCAGGGCAAGTTCGGCAAGGTCTATTGGACTACAGTTCAGTCTAACGGGAACTTCTACTCCTGCGAAAACGTCTATGGCAAGAACAGCGCAGCCGAGGCGCAAAACGACACCACTCCACCTTCTTCTACCGACCCTGCAAACGGAGGCTGCGGTGGCTTCAGTTGGAGCCTCATGAGCCGTAATTGATGGGGTCTTATGACCCCATTTCTCTTTACGTTCCGTTTCGCCGTGAGTCCCTGCCTGTAATGAAGCACGTGCTTTCCGTAAAGGTTAATAACTCGGCCGGTGTGCTGAGCCATGTGACGGGCCTTTTTACCCGTCGCAGCTACAATATCGATTCGCTTTGTGTCGGCGCCACCAACGACCCGCGCTTTTCTGTGATCACCCTGGTGATTCACGAAGACGCTGCTATGGTCGAACAGATCACCAAGCAGCTGCTCAAGCTGATCGACGTGATTGAGATACAGAACCTGACGGGTGAAATTTCCGTTAAACGTGAACTCCTGCTGATTTCACTCGAAATTAAGAAACAAGAGCGCGCCGAGCTTTTGATGCTTTCGCGCCTGTTTGAAACCACCGTGATTGAGATGTCTGACACTCAGATCGTGCTGCAGATGGTTGCTGAACCGCGGCGTGTCAGCCATTTCCTCGAGGCAATCGGCCATTTTAAAGTGAACCACATGGCGCGTACGGGTGTCGTGGCGCTTGCCCTGCCATGACGAAGCGCCCGGTCTTCCGTTTCTGGTCATTATTCCTTCTGCTGTTGGCTGCGTGCGGGCCAACACCTGAGAAGTTTATTGAAAAGGCGCAGGTTGCGCTGGCGAAAGAAGATTTCGATGCGGCATTACTCTACATGAAGAATGCATACGAACTCTCGCTACCCAAAGATTTTTTTCTTACCAAGCGTGATCTTTCCTTTGCTTTCCTGCGCGCCTCACACGATGGGCAGCGCGTCTTGCTGGTCGAGAAAAAGGCTCCTAAAAAAGTGTATGAAAACCTGAAGGTTACTTTCATCGACCGCGCACAAGATAAACAGAAACGCAACAGTATCGCCGGCAAGATACTTGACGTCAATTTTGCGCCCAACGGCCTGCATGCTGTGTTTTTGCAGCAGGCCGCGGCGAATGCAAAAGAATGCAAGATCTGGCTATGGCAGATTGAAAAAGACAAGGTGTCAGAAGTGGGGAGCTCTCACTGCGTGACCAAGCCTGCAGTCAAGGACGACGGCACCGTTTGGTACATGCGCAACGACCAGGTGCATATTTATAATCCCGCGACGGAAAAAGACTCGCTGTTCAATAAGGGGAAAAAACCGGAAAAGTCTGCGCGGAAATTTCCAGCCTACGCCTATTTTCATGCTGCCCCGGACAACAAGGTTTGGATGATCTACGGTGCTGCAGGCAGCTACCGTCTCTACCAACTGAGCGATAAGATGAAGCTCATTTCGAAAGAGATTGCCGCGCATCGCCTGTATCTCGTGGCAGAGAGTCGCATACCGGGAGTTTTTATCGGCGGGGCAGGGGCGCAGCAGTTTGTCACGCTTAACCCGAAAGATTCACAGATCGGCAGGCGTATGCCGGCAAAGGCTTGGGGCGATGCAGCGTTCGTCAATGACAAGGCATTTTACTACATCGAGGATGGCGTCCTTGCTTACCGCAATGGCAGCAATGAAACGGAGTTGCCGTTTTGGGCTGAGCAACTTGCGATTGGTATCAAGGACGAGCTGCTGTTTTTGTCCTCGACGGGTTCTGCGCTGCGTTATTTTCACAAGAAACCACCATTGGAATCGCTCAAAATCTATAACAAGGCAGTCGAAATCGACGACAGTAAATCATGATCTACATTGTTTTTTTTCTCATCGCGGGGGCTGCCGCCCTCTACCTGCTTTATTCGGATAGCAGAAAGCCGCGCAACGAAACATTAAATGCAGACCCACACCAGGTAATACGCGACCGGCAGGCAGCGATCCGCCTGTCGCTGAATGACCTGCAGTACGAGCTGTCAGTGGGTAAGGTTGAACCTCAGGATTTTGCGCGCCTGCAGTCTGAATTACTCGCCGAATGGGAGGCGCTTGAAGGCAGGTTGGCCTCTCTGCCAGCCCCGCAGAAAAAGCCTGCAGATGAGTGCACCAAATGCGGCGCCACGCTGTTGGCCAACGCCAGGTTCTGCCACGCTTGCGGGGCGAAGGTTCTGCAGCTCCTGCTGGTGCTGCTGCTCTGGCCCGCAGGCCAGCTCGAAGCGCTCGATATACGGGTGCAGGTCAAGAACGGCACAACCGGCAAAGTGCATACCCAGCCGCTTAAGATACAGCTGATCAAGCTCGAGAAAGGTATGCAGCCCGTGGCGGCCAATACCAGCAGCAATGGCCAGACGGAGTTTCTGGAATTACCGGAAAACCCCATGGGGCCCTACATGGTGCAGACCGAATACCGGTCTGTAACCTACAGCAAGGTTATACCTCCCAATATGCCCTCGCCAGCCGAAGTCACGCTCGATATATATGAAAGCACTGCCTCGACCGATCGCCTGCGCGTGCGCACGCTGGTCGAGGTGCGCCGCGTAGCAGAGGATAAGCTCGCCGGCATCATGATCCTGTTCTTTATGAACCAGGATAATCGCACGTTCACCGGTAATGGTGGCCTGGAATTTTTCCTGCCAGCGCAGGCAGTTGTAGAACAGGCTTCAGTTTCGGTTGGCAGCGGCGCCTCGAACATCCAGTGGCTGAAGGTCGCAGCAGAGAAAACGGGCGCGGCCGGTGCCTACCGAATTGCCCAGAGCGTTAAGCCGGGTGAGCGCATTGTGCAGGTGATGTTCAGTTTGCCATACAGGCCAGCGGGTACTTCGCTGGCCTTTCGATCTGTTTATCCTCAGGATGCCGGACTGCAGCTGATTGCCGAGCCGGAAAATCTTGAGGTGCGCCAGGCCGACCGGCTGCTCGCGCGCGTGAAAGATCCCAACCTCGGCCGCGGGCTCATCTCGTTCCCATCGGCTGAAAGTCGCATCGAGCTAAAATTTAGCGGCGGCAGTATTGCGGAAGCGCGCGCCGAAGAAAGCGAAGCCGAACTGGTTTTGCGCTCACCGCTCGAAGTCTGGCAGAAACTACTGTTCCCCCTGCTGGCGCTTATCACCTTCTTTACGGTATTTTACCTGCGCGAGAAACTGCGCACAGACAAGAGCGGCGACGCAGATTAGTCCTGACCCATTAGGTCGGCGAAATCTTCGTCGTGCATTGGGAAAGCCTGGTCGAGGTATATCTGCGAGAGTATCTCAAAACGCTCCGGAATAACCTCGCCTGTTTCATTGGCGAACTGCCGGTAACGCTGTATCAGGAATTCGACGGTCGGGTCTTCAAGAGAAAACTCGATCTGCAGGGAGTTCAGTTTCCTCACCAGCCAGTTGATATTGTAGGTAGTATAGTCGCCAGCGAT
The DNA here is from genome assembly GCA_046346875.1 of Turneriella sp. Lineage (GTDB taxonomy): Bacteria > Spirochaetota > Leptospiria > Turneriellales > Turneriellaceae > Turneriella. The sequence goes on from JAXMHG010000006.1 coordinate 123,924, forward strand.
TTCGAGCGAAACAATCGATGGTTCAAATTTGCGTAGTACTTCGCAGGTATAAAGCGCGCGCCTGAAAGCATCCTGCTCCCCGCCAAGACCATCCTGGATGCTGCGGCTGAGATTTTCGATGATACCCATCTGCGGTGAAAGGTAGTCGAGCATCTTCACCAAAAACTGCGGAAATTCGTCCATGACCTTCATCAGGTCGATGGGTTCGCCCAGTGCCTTGAAATGATCCATGACCAGCCGCGCGTTGTCGTTGCGTGGTGTGGGATCATAGAGCGGCACGTACAGGTATTTCACCTGATAGGCAAAACGGCTTTCTTTTGGTATGTAATATTCAATTGTGACCGGCTCTTTATAGTAGTTGTCCGATTCGACACTGGCGATCTTGGGGACAGTCTCGATCGCTTTGAGCACGGCGACGTTTTCTGTCACCACGCGTGCGCCCCCGGCGCGCCGCGTGAGCAGGTTTTTCATCATCCGCCGTGAGACGAGATCTGCCATAATTTAAGTATAAGCCTGTTGCGTTTGTGCGGCCATTTTCAGAGAATATGCAGGCGCTCTTGCTGTCGCAGCGCAGCAACTTCACCGCTCTTCTCTGACTGCGCGAGCAGCATTTCGAGCGTCTTGAGCACACGCTGTGCAGAGCCGCACGAAGGCGAATCTTCTACAATGGCAGCTACGGGGTTCTTTGCCTGCGAGCGGTAGGCTGAAAACAGCTGCCGGAGTGCAGTCGCCGCGGCACCTGCATTGCCTGTTTCGGGTGCGAAGATAATGACGAGGGTAGATTCGTCGGCCCGGGCAATAACGGGTGCCGTTTCAGCGCCGAAGTGTTCACGCAGGACACGGATAGCTGTGCGCGCCGAACGTGCGTCAATGCCCGCCGACTGTGATGCCAGTCGCAGGATTGCAGTGGCAAAAGGCCGGCCGGTCAGCAGGCGCTCCTTCAGCGAGAATGTAGCATAAGGCTGGCTGTAAAGCCCCGTGTCAGCGTCCAGGATGGAATTCTCGTAGTAGTGCTCTGCGATTAGCGAGCGGGCACGTGCGCGCGTAAAATCAACGATTCGCTGCCGCAGTTCGTCGCCGGGGGCCTGGTCGGCGCGGTCAAACTGCAGGCAAAAGCACAATGAAGCTTCGGCGTATTCGCCGTCAAAAAAGCACCAGGTTTTACTGTCGTTCAGCGAAGAAACCGTAGCCGTGGTCTCGGTACGGTCGATTCCCGTGGCATCCATGGAATCGCCCCTGACGATAATGGAGCCTCGCAGTTCAGTGACCCCGGTCCAGGCGGAGTTCTTCTTTTTGCCCGAGCGCGCAAAGAGGCTGACGCAAGTTGCCCCCGTCATCTGGCGCAATGCCTGCAGTGCATCGCGGATGGCGCTGTCTGCTACTACACCTGGCTTAAGATGCCATGCATGCGCGCGAGTTCTTGTTACGGGTGCCGCTGTAAGAACTGGCCGAACGGGGCTGGATTGCGGTGGGCGGGGCAGAGGTTTTACTGCGCGCAGAGCCTTGCCGCTGAACATGTGCAGCGCGTAGATGCCGAGCGCTCCAGCGAGCAGGAACAGCGGTATGATGTAGTGCAGGTAAGCTGCATGCGACATGCGCGCAAGATATTCGGAGAACTGCATACGCGGCAGGCTCAGCGCAACGATGCGCAGCTTGCGGCGTTTGCTCTCCCAAATATGCGACGTGAAACCCTCAACCGCAGCTGCCCCGGGAGTGAACGTCTTGAGTGCCAGGAACTGCTTGTATTCCGCTGCGGTCATGCGCCGCGAATCGTACATCGCGCCGAGAAAATCGCCCCGCAGGTCGCTGATCTTGAGCGCAGCGGCATGGGGATTCTCCCTGAAGACGGCAGGCAGGTTGTCGACCAGCTGCGATAGTGAGAAGTGCGATGCCGCAACGAGAGTTATCTGTTCGTCCAGCGATTGCTGGCTGTAGTCCGAAGTCTGGTAGTAGTGCGTCGTCAGGACTGCCAGTCCTGAAGCGACATAACACGCGAAGTAAAGAGAATAGCGGGCAAGCGGACTCATACCGATATCATTATCGGAAATGGCCCGCGTGAACTTGCCTCTTCGGGAGGTTCAGAAATACGCGTAGACCGAGGCGTATGCCTGCCAAAGGTAGCGCGTCCGCGATGCCAGCGGGACGTCGACACCCGCTCGCACGGCCAACGTGTCCAGAAGCGCCGCGCGAAACGCGAGGCCCAGGTCGACGAATGTCTTATCGCCCTGCGCGTCGTGTGCCATCACCTGGCGCCAGACTGAACCGAGCTCCGCTGAGTAGCGTGCCTGCCAGGTATAGCTTGCCATGGCGCGCGCCATCAGCTCTGTATCGGTATGCGGATTGACGTAAAGCACGGTGGTTGTTGCCGCATGCGTGTGGTGGCCGAGGGTCTGTTGAAATCCCGTCTGCACCGCGAACCGCCAGTCACCGAACATCTGCCAGAAATTGATATAGGGCACGGCCATGAAGTGATCGGCCCCGAGACCCTTGTCGTGGTTTCCCGTTGGTGTCTCGAGCTGGCTGCCGACAGAAAGACGGGTGCCCGGTTGCGTGAACAGGTAAACCTCGCCAAACAGCGTCGTGTTGCCCAAACCGAAAGTCTCTCCGGCCGGACTGGAAAGATAGATCAAGGGCACGATACCGCCGGCGCGAAAGTACCGGTGTTCATAAACTCCGGAAACGGCGTTCTGCAGGTAGCTACCCTTGCCACCGATGTCGAAACTGACGTAACGTGATTCAACTGCCAGCTGTGAGGGCAGTACGCCTGTGCCAGCGAGCGCCTGCGCATTCAGGCCACCGGCCACCGGCAGGGGGCAGACGCCCATACCGCAGCTCGCCTCAACCGTGCGGGGAGCGAGGTAGCTTGTAGCAACAAATACAGTGAACAAAAATAATTTCAAGCGATTATACATAATATCTCCTTAAGCTTTCATTATTCGGGACGTTGCCCGGCCTGCTGTTACAGACAAAAAAATGAGGGCCAGTCATGCGCACGGGCAGACCGGCGAAGGGGATTTATCCAGGTTTTATGAGAGGTGGCCGCGGCAGCGAATGCATTTCGGGCCAGGTAATGAAACTGAGCACAGAAGAAAGAGTTGGCGCGAGCGGCGCCGCAGAGCTCAAAAGAGAATCCAGTTGAGAAAAAGCCGGGGCGTGAGCGACGACGTCGTCGGCATCGCAGTCGCTATGATCATTCGTGATGCGTAGGGCAGGTTTTGCCTTTTTGTTACAGCCGCATGGGCAGGGTTTACCGCGCGCAATGCGTTGTTGCGTGTGCCGGCACTTCGACCACGCGTTGTGTTCTGCGTGTGCGAATGATTCGGCAAACCCCGAGGCGCTGGCAGTAAAAACCGCCAGCACCAGGAAAACTATGATCCGTGAGTACCGCAAGTGGAATGTTTGCTTAGGTATTCGTTACCCAAGCAGAATCTTGCCGATGGTCATCAGCTGCATGAAGCTGGTGCCCTCGTAGATCTTGCCGATTTTGGCATCGCGGTAGAGCTTTTCAACCGGGTACTCTTTCACGAAACCATAACCGCCGAAGCACTCAACGGCGAGCGAAGCGACGCGTTCGGCTACCTGGCTCGAGTGGAACTTGGCCATGGCTGCTTCTTTGACGAAATCTTTGCCAGCGTCCTTGAGGCGCGCCGCATTGTAGACCATCAGCTTTGAAGTCTCGACCTCGATTGCCATCTGCGCAATCTGGAACTGCATACCCTGGAAAGAAGAGATCGGTTTGCCAAACTGCTGGCGTGTCTTGGTATAATCGATCGCGTGCTGCAAAGCACCTTCGGCCAGGCCAACCATTTGCGCGCCGATACCGATACGGCCTTCGTTGAGCGTCTCGATTGCTACCTTGTACCCTTTGCCCTCTTCACCGAGCAGGTTTTCGACCGGGACTTCGCAGTCTTCGAGCACGAGCTCGCAGGTGGATGAAGCACGAATACCAAGCTTGTTTTCTTTTTTAGAAACCGAAAAACCTTTAAAACCGCGCTCGACCACAAATGCCGTGATACCCTTGTAACCGGCTTCGGGGTTGAGGTTGGCGATAATAATGAAGATATCTGCTTCACCTGCGTTGGTGATCCACAGTTTCTGCCCGTTGAGGATGTACTTATCGCCTTTCTTGACTGCCTTGGTTTTCAGCGCAAAGGCGTCGGAACCCGAAGAGCTCTCTGACAGGCAGTAAGACCCGACCTTGCCGGTCGCCAGCTGCGGGAGGTATTTCTTCTTCAGCGCATCTGACCCCCAGCGCATGAATGCATTGTTCACGAGGGTGTTTTGCACATCGACCATCACGCCGACCGATGGGTCTACCTGAGAAATCGCCTGCACAGCGAGAATCGCCGTAAAGAAAGATGCCCCGGAACCTTCCAGTTCTTGCGGCACTTCGATGCCCATCAGGCCCATCTCGAAGAGTTTCTTCACGATGTCGGGGTTGATTTTCTGCGCTTCGTCCATGGCCGTTACATGGGGAGCTACTTCTTTTTTGGCAAAATCTTTGATCGCGTCAAAGTACGACTGTTCTTCGTCTGAGAGAATGGTTAATGCTGACATGGGTAAAACTGGCGAAATAACTCAATATGAAAAGGAATATTGACGCAGGCACGTCCAAATCTCCCTTAGAATATGACAGAAAAACCCGTTCTCACGAGAGTCATTGAATCTACCGGGGGTAACATCCTGCAGATCACGATGAACCGCCCCGAGGTACACAACGCCTGTAACGGCGAAATGGCAAAATACCTGCTCGAAGCATGGCTCAGGTTCCGGGACGATGATTCGCTTACCGTTGCTGTGCTGCACGGCGCAGGTGACAAATCGTTCTGCGCGGGTGCCGATCTGACAGCACTCGATACGCTGGCCGGCGGTCTTCTGAACTCCACCTCGCCCGACGCCGCCGCGCTCGAGCGTTATGCGCAGAACGACCCCGGGCCCATGGGGGGCAGCCGCATCGTGCAGCAGAAACCGGTTATTACCGTTAGCCACGGTTACACGTATGCCGGCGGGCTTGAACTCTTCTGCCACGGGCACATACGCATCGCCGAACCACAGGCGCTGTTTTCTGTCGCGTGCCGGCGCTGGGGGGTGCCATTGGTCGACGGGGGGACTGTCTACCTGCCGAGGCTTTTGAACTGGGGTGCGGCGCTGCCACTCATCATTACCGGGCAGCGCATTCGTGCGCAGCGCGCGTACGAAATTGGCCTTGTGTGGGAGCTCGTAAGAAAAGGTAAGGGTCTCGAACGCGCATTACGCCTGGCAGCACAGATCTGTGCACAGCCGCGCGATGCACTCGTTGCTGATCTGTCGTCGGCACTAAATGGCAGCCACTTACCGCTGAAAGAGGCGCTGACACTCGAAGCGCGCAACCTTTACCCGGTCGCGACGAGCAAGAGCATGAAAGATGGTGTCTCCCGGTTTAATGAGGGAGAGAGATTTTGGGTTGTCTAATCTCTGATTGCCCAAAGGGCAATCAGAGGTTAGCTATGATCGCATCCGCAAACTCAGAACACTTAATCTCTTTTGCGCCTTCCATCATGCGTGCAAAGTCGTAGGTGACGGTCTTCTGTGCAATAGTCTTCTTCAGCGCGCTTATGATACAGTCTGCGGCTTCTGTCCAGCCGAGGTAGCGCAGCATCATTTCACCCGAAAGAATCACCGATGAAGGATTTACTTTATCGAGCCCGGCATATTTGGGTGCAGTACCGTGTGTTGCTTCGAAAACCGCCGAACCGGTGAGGTAGTTGATGTTCGCTCCGGGGGCAATGCCAATGCCGCCCACCTGCGCCGCCAGCGCGTCAGAGAGGTAATCGCCGTTCAGGTTCAGCGTTGCGATGACATCGTATTCTTTCGGGCGCAACAATACCTGCTGCAGGAAAGCGTCGGCAATAGAATCTTTGATGAGAATTTTTCCTGCGGGAGGGTTGCCGCCGCATTCATCCCAGGCGACGGTTTCAGCAGCAAAGTACTTGCGCGCCGTCTCGTAGCCCCATTTGCAGAAGTAACCTTCGGTGTACTTCATGATATTGCCCTTGTGCACCAGGGTAACAGACTTGCGTTTGTTTGCAATCGCGTATTCAATCGCCGCGCGCACGATACGCTCCGAACCCTCGCGCGAGACTGGTTTAATACCGTACGATACAGTCTCAGGAAACCGCACGTTTTTTATCAGCCCCGTCTCTTCAAGCACGCGGGCAATCTTCTTTGCACCCTCGCTGCCGGGTTCGTACTCTATGCCGGCGTAGATGTCTTCTGTATTCTCGCGAAAGATTACCATGTCGACATCTTCAGGCCTGCGCACCGGTGAGGGAACACCGTCAAAATACTGTACTGGTCGCACGCAGGCATAGAGGTCGAGCTTCTGCCGCAGCGCGACATTCACCGAGCGGATTCCGCCACCGACCGGTGTACTCATCGGTCCCTTGATCGCAACCTTGTGTTCGGCAATGCATTCGAGGGTCTCTTCGGGCAGCCATGTATTGGCGCCGTACAGGTTATTGGATTTCTCACCCGCAAAGACCTCTAGCCAGGAAATTTTGCGTTTTTGTCCGTAGGCTTTGGCTACCGCGGCATCGAGCACGCGCACACTGGCCTTCCAGATATCTGGTCCGGTGCCGTCGCCCTCAATGTACGGAATAATCGGTTGGTCCGGCACCTGTAATTTACCATTCCAGGCGATCTTCTCCCCCGTCTCCGGGAGGCGGATCTTCTCGTAGGCCATTGGCTTGTCTGGCAGGCTTTTCCACCCTGTAAATCCAAAGACCCCGGCAGGCCGGGAGTGCAAATTTGTTGTCGTCTGCTGCACGATCGGCGCTGCTGCCCGAATGAAACCTGCACGCGTTCCACCGCACTTCTACATCGTTCATCTCGCGCTCATGCTGGCACCGGCAATTTTTGCCGCAGTTGTCTATTTCCTGATACAGTCGGGTAATGCGGCGGCGGCTGTTCCCGGCGAGCAGTCGGTTGTTTTCCAGTCGGTGGCCGCCGCGATGGCGGTGATCGCGGTGGGTTTTTCGCAGCTCTTACCGCGTTTCATGCTGCGCGACGAAAAATACGTGCCACTGCAGAAATATTTTACCATGAAGATAGTCCAGTGGGCAATGCTCGAGGGGGCCGCGCTTTTTATTTCTGTGATTTTTTTTCTTTCGCACCACATGAACCTGCTGATTCCGATCGGTGTGCTCATTGCCCTTATCGCTGTCCTGCGTCCGACCAATGAAGAACTCGAACGCCATAACGTGAAGGTCGAAGGGTGATCATGGTAAACCTCACTGGCCTCCTGGGAATTATCTTTGTCGGTATTTCGTGTCTACTTCTATCGCGCAATCGCGGGGCAATCGACTGGCGAACCGTCTTGTGGGGGCTTGTACTGCAAATCAGCTTTGCCCTGTTAATCATTCGCGGCGATAGTATCGCAGAGCTCTTTAGTTTTTTCCCTTTGACGCAGTCTGTTTTCCTGGCCATAGTGGCCTGCCAGGTGCTCGCGCTTTGGCTCGTCACTAGGTACGCTCCCACGCTTGCTGCGCGCCTGCCGATGGTATGGGTCAGGCGCGTCGTATGGGCCGAGGCGATTTTCTACCTGCTAAGGTTTAATGTTGTTGGCGCCATTTTCGAGTCGCTCAAGACAGGGGCTGCGCAGGTGCTCAAGTTTTCAGGCGTCGGCGCAAGTTTTGTTTTCGGGGTTTTGGGTTCAGAAGAAGCGATGCGCGCATCTTTCACCACAGCGCTCGGTGATAAAGCCGCGGGTATCGCGTTCGTATTCGCGTTCCAGGTGTTGCCGACGATCATCTTTGTTGCTTCGATTTTTTCCGTGCTCTATTACCTCAATGTCATGCAGCCGCTGATTCGCTCGATCGCAAAGTTCATCAATCGTTTCATGCACGCTTCGGGCGCTGAAACACTCGACGTTGCGGCGAATATTTTTATGGGGCAGACCGAAGCGCCGCTCACCATCAAGCCCTACCTTGCAGGCCTTACGCGTTCAGAACTTTTCACGGTGATGGTGTCAGGTATGGCTCACTGCAGTGCCGGAATACTGATAGTCTACGTGGCGGTGGCAGGGGTTGACGCGAAGCACCTGCTGGCGTCGGTTATTATGACTGCGCCGGGTTCGATCATGCTGGCGAAGATGGTATTTCCCGAGACTGGTTTGCCCGAGACAGCGCAGGGCGGTGCGGCAGGATCACAGCAGGCTGCTCCGCCACCCGTGGACGAAAACCGTCCCGTCAATTTCATCGATGCCGCCGCGCGCGGCGCCTCAGAAGGCCTGCTGCTTGCGGCCAACGTCGCAGCCATGCTGATCGCCTTCATCGCGCTCATTGCACTAGTGAATGGTATCTGGGCCGCAGCACGTGAAGCGGCGCTCGCGCAGACATCCGGTGCCCTGCACGGTTTTTTCGCTGCTATTCCGGCGACTATACAGCAGGTGCTTGGGTTGCTGTTTGCACCCGTAGCTTTTGTTGCCGGCGTACCGTGGAGCGAGGCTGTGCAGGTAGGCAACCTGCTGGGCACGCGCATCGTGCTCAACGAATTCGTGGGCTACATCGAACTGGGTAAAATTCGCGAGGTGCTGTCACCAAAGGCATTCCTGATTTCGACCTATATGCTCTGTGGTTTCGGCAGTCTTACATCCATTGCGATCCAGGCGGGTGGCATTGGGGCGCTGGTGCCGCAGCGGCGGGCCGAACTGGCCTCTTTGGGATTTCTGGCTGTTGTGGTAGGCGTCTTATCTAATATTTTGGCAGCGTCCATCGCCGGAATTCTTTTTTAGCGCGGCGCACACAAGCCGCGCAAGGCCAACATGCAAAAAATCCTGATCATTTCCAAAAAATCGCTGGGCGATATCATTCTGCAGACCGGTATTCTGCAGGCGATGAAAGAAGCACATCCGCGGATGCAGATTTTTCTGGCCTGTGACGAGAAAAATGCCTCGGCGGTGCGTATGCACCTCGACATCGCTGAAGTTATACCGCTGCAGCTCAGGGCAAACGGCCAGGCAGCGGGATTTTTTTCGGTTCTGAAGCTCATCCGCCGCCACAATTTCGACGCCATACTTACGTTTGGCCGCGATACACAGGCGTGTGCCTGGGGATTTTTTGCGCGTATCCCAATTCGCGTTGGTGTGCGTAACCAGCCGCTGGGTTTTCTTTTGACCCGCTCACTGCGTGAGCACGAGACAGAATTAAATTCCTTCGAATTTTACCACAAGCTGGCATTGCTCGTCGCGCCACAGCTGCGCCTGCAGTTTCCTGTCCTGGCCATCGACAAGAAAGAATCGGCAAAACTGCGTGCTAGCCTGTTTAAGCAGAAGATACCGCGTCGTTTTATCCTCTGGCATATCGGCTCGAGCCTTGAAGAAAAACGTTATCCCGTATTCCAGATTGTGGAAACACTTCGCCTGTTTAAGAAAAAGCGCATCTCGCTGCCTGTTTTGTTTGCGGCAGGCCCGGGTGACGACGCCTTTATTGCCGAGCTCGAATCGGCGGTCAACCGCAGTGAACTCAAGTCGGCGAAAGTATATTTTGTCGACGGTATACAGTTTAGCGCGACAGTCTCATTGCTTTCGCTCGCGCATATTGTCGTCTGTAACGATGCCGCTCCACGCCACATCGCTGCTGCTCTCGGTAAAAAAAGCCTGACTCTCATGCCAAAACACCGGCGCCATAGCTGGCAGGTTTACGGCGAGGAGCAAAAAGCATATTTCTTATTCTCCGATGCCCCGGTTGAATCGCGCGCGGTCGATACCATTGAACCTGCGGAGATTGCCGGCATGATCAGGAAACTCATATGACCTATTCGGCGATACTCGAAAAGCTGCTCGCGCAGCAGAATCTTCTGACAGAAGAGATTACCTGGCTGATTGCAGAGACCATGCATGGCCGGTTGACGCCTGCGCAGGTAGCGGGCTGGTTGGTCGCCCTGCGGAACAAGGGTGAAACACCCGAAGAGGTAGCAGCCTGCGCGCGCACTATGCGCAACATGGCGACACCGATCCGTCGTACAGAGCTGCCGCCGCTATTCATAGATACCTGTGGCACCGGTGGCGACCGCTCGCACCTCATCAATATCTCGACTCTCGTTGGGCTTACGCTCGCGGCGCTGGGAATTCCCGTGGCGAAGCACGGCAACCGCGCGGTATCGTCTGCCTCGGGTTCGGCCGATGTGCTCGAAGCCTGCGGTTACCCTCTCGAAGAAAATCCTGAACTTATCACCGCACGGCTCGCCTCGCGCAACTTTGCCTTCTTCTTCGCTCCGTTATACCATCCGGCGATGAAGCATGCCGGGCCTGTGCGGCGCGAACTGGGAGTACGCACGGTGTTCAATATTCTTGGCCCGCTCGCGAACCCGGCTGGTGCGCCGGTACAGCTGATGGGTGTATACGACAAAGCGCTACTGATGCCCGTGGCCGAGACACTGCGGCTGCTAGGCGTGCGCGCAGCGCTCGTCGTGCACTCAGACGATGGTCTCGACGAAATATCGCCGCTGGCAAAGACCAGCTACGCTCTGCTTCAGCCTTCTGGTATAACCGGTGGCGTGTATAGCCCGCCCCCGCAGGAACGCTTGGGCAGCCTCGATTCTCTCAAGGCGACCACGAAAGAGTCGTCGCTGGCTATGTTCCGTCAGGTCATAGACGGGCAGCTGCCCGCGGGGGCTTACATGACAGCGCTCAATGCAGCATTTGCCCGCAAGCTTTTTGAGGCAGTGCAGTCGGGCAATGACCTGAAAGATCCGGCACCTACGGCCGATGAAATCACCGAAGTCTTCAGCCTGATCCAGAGCGGGGCGCTCAAAGGCCTGCTGACCTTCGTCTGACGCTAAACTGCTCGACCGGTAAACTTCGGACACTAACGTGTCCGAATGGCTGAATGGATCCACGCACATAAAGAGCTGCTCGTTTACCTGAGTATGCCGATAACCAGCGCCTTCGTCGGCTGGCTGACTAACTGGATTGCGATCAAGATGACGTTTTACCCCCTGAATTTCTGGGGAATTCCACCTTATATTGGCTGGCAGGGTATCATACCGCGCAAGGCGCACAAAATGGCCTCGAAATCGGTCGAGCTGATGACCGCGAAGCTGATCAAGGTCGAAGAGATTTTTGACAAGGTCAAGCCGCATGAGATGGCGCGCGAGCTGGCCGAACCGATGAAGAAGGTCACCAGCGAGCTGGTCGACGAAGTAGGGCGCACTGCCAACCAAACTGTGTGGGATCTCACACCCGGTGCAGTGCGCGAGCAGATCGCGAAGCAGGTGAACAAAGAAACGGGACCTCTGCTCGAGACGACGATCAACGAAATCAAACGCAATATCTACCAGGTATTCGATCTCAAGAGCCTGGTGATCAAGAACCTGACAGGGAAAAATGTTGTGCTGCTCAACGAAATGTTCCAGCGCTGCGGCAAGAAGGAGTTCACCTTTATTGCGCTCAGCGGTATCTACTTCGGTCTGCCGTTCGGTGTGATACAGATGGCGCAGTGGTATTTCTACCAGGCGCCCTGGACTGTGCCGATCGTCGGGGTGATCGTCGGTTATTACACCAACTGGCTGGCGCTGAAGATGATATTCCGCCCGCTGCGCGAGAAAAAAATCATGGGCCTGGTGAAATACCAGGGTCTCTTTCTCAAGCGGCAGAAAGAGGTGTCGAAGGAGTATGCAGACATCGTCGCCAACAAGATTCTTTCGCCACACCAGGTGCTCGAGAACTTCATCTACGGTCGTGCGGCTGAGGCTTTCTTCAGCGTGATCCAATCGAACGTGATTCGCGCGCTGTCAAAACTCGAGGGTATGGCACAACCCGTGCTGAGCTTTGCCGTGGGTTCAGAACGTTATGAATCGCTCAAAGAGCTGGTGGTCCGCCGTATCAACGAAGCAGTGCCGAAGTACGCGACGACTGTCGAAGGTTACCTTGGCCAGGCGATGGACCTGGAAAAGACTCTCTACGAACGCCTGAGCACTCTGCCGCCTGAAGACTTTGAAGAACTGCTGCGCACCGCTTTCCAGGAAGACGAATGGATCCTGATTCTCGTAGGTTCTGCGCTCGGCTTCGGCGTTGGCCTGATCCAGATGCTGTTCATACTATAACAGCAGTTCGGTCAGACACTGCAACGGGGGAGTGTGCCTCGTATCGCCTAAACTCCCCCGGGCAAACCCCTTACGATTTTGTCAGGCGGTACAGCACCGCCTTGTAATCGCCGGTAATTTCAGAAACCCACGGGTCGTATTTGGTTTTGTGGTGCACAGAAGACTGAACAATACGCGCCAGGTCGGAGTTTTTTTCCTTTAAGATGACCTCGACTTTATGCAGCAGTAGCTCCTGTATCTCGTCGTAGCTGTGCGCATCGATCTGGTCGCGTTCGCCCTCTTTATAGCTGACCTCCCAGCGGATCGTGAAATCTGCGGTGCCAGTTTCTTCGATGTTATCCGGCAGGCCAAGGCGGGAGTAATAGATGCGCTGCATGTTTTTCCTGCCTGAGCTCGGCATCAGTCTGTCAACGGCGAATCGGCAGGGTAGATTTTTATCTTTACAATCTGCCTGTATTATGTCACATTATACCCGATGGTTTTCCGGCATCTGGCAATTCTGCTGGCCTCGTTCGCGATGGGCTGCGAGGTGAAGAACTGCTACCAGGAAGCTAAAGAGAAGCACCTCGAAAAACGTTACGGCAACCGACCGGCCAGCAAAGACCAGCTTGAAAGCTGGGAGAAAGAAATAGCAGGCTACGAAAAGGTCATCAGCGAAAAAGTTGAGGCGGGCATTAAGACGGGGAAAGTCTACCGGAAGATCGGCGAATCGTACGCTTTGATGGAAAGTTACGAGCTGTGCATCCGCAACCTGGACAAAGCTGTTGAATTCGGCGAGGCAGTTGCCGAAGTATTCTACTGGCAGGGTCTCTGCTACGCAAACCTTTCGCGCGTGCACAACTGGCAGCCCGAAACCGCGCGCAAGGCAGAGCAGGCTTTTCTCAAGGCTCTCGCGCTCGATGGCACGATGAACAAGGTGAAGTACGAGCTCGCGGTGATGTACTACGCGGCGTTCACGCGCAATAACCAGTACCGGGTGCTCAACGATGTCCTGACTGTCAGCCAGCAGCAGTTCCAGGACAAGGCGATTGAATTGATGCAGGAATACAAGTCTGTCGAGCCTGACCAGTCTAAAGCCTACTTTTTTCTCTCTGGCCTCTATAAAGAACGCGGCGAGCTAGCCGATGCAAAGCGTGAACTGCAGCAGCTCATGGCATTTATTGAAAAGAATAACAAAGCCAGCTTTCGCAGGAATGCAGATTACCTGCGGGCTGAGGAGTATCTGAAGAACTTTGAGCGCAAGTAGAAAACGCGCACTGCGCGTTTTCTACTTATGCTTTTAAGGTACGCTGGCTTCGGTTTGCGGTACACGATCCGCAGGCAACGCGGAGTCTTTATACGTACGCGACTGGCTTTTGCCCGACAGAATAATCACGTCTATACGGCGATTGAGCGCGCGCGCTTCCGGGGTTCCCGATTGCGTGAGCTGGCGGGTTTTGCCATAAGTCGCCGCTGACAGCTTCTCAGCCGGTACTTCATTCTTCTCTTCGAGAAAGCGCAGCGCATTGATGGCGCGTTGCGCTGCGAGCTCCCAGGCGGATTCATAGAATTCGCCCGCCGGCCGCGCAGTCATTTCGTCGTCTGCGTAACCTTCGATGCGCGTGAAAGAGTCCATTCGGGCAAGTACGTCGGAAATCTTGGTCAGGATAGTGCGCCCCTGTTCGGTCAGTTTTGCCGACCCCGGGGCAAAATAGCCGTCACCGATGAGGCTGATGACAATGCCGCGCTCTTCGTCGACAACCTTGATCTTCTTTTTCTTGATCTCATCTTCGAAGATCTGCCTGATCTGGTATTTGTCGCGCGCCTGCACCTTACCCTTGACGTCTGCAGGCATCGCTTCGACAGTTAATCCCATATCTTCGAGCTTCTGCTTCGATAGGGTGTTACCGCCCGGCATGATACCCCGCGAACCCTGGAAGGGGGAGAGCATGATGCGCATTTCAGAGACGCGGATAGGCGCCGGCGGACGGTAGATCGCGATAAAAAAGCACAGAATCAGGGTAATGAAGTCCCCGTACGTCGACATGTACTCGGGGACTTTCTGGATACATTCAGGGCACTTTGCCATATCAACCGCCGCCGCCCTCAGCCTCACGCTGCTTGATCAGTGCGTCGCGCGAGCTCGGGTCGACGAAGCAGAGCAGCTTGTCCATGATCACTTTCGGGTTTTCGCCCGCCTGGATTGACATCACTCCCTCGAGCAGCATGTTCATCAGCGTAACTTCATCGCCGGTCCGGCCCTTCAGCTTGTTGTTGGTAGGAATCGCGAAAACGTTGGCGAGAAATGAACCGTAGAGTGTTGTAATAAGAGCGGCGGCCATCGCTTTACCGAGACCAGAGGTATCTCCACCGAGGTTTGAAAGCATACCCACGAGACCGATCAGGGTACCTAACATCCCGAAAGCAGGGCCCATTGTCGCGAGCGTATCGAACCAGCCGCGGTTACCCGCGTGGCGTGCCTCGAGGGCTTCGATTTCAATGCGCATGACGCGCTTGGCAATCTCGGGGTCGGTACCGTCGATGATCATCTGCAGGGCTTTTGTCAGGAACTTGCTGTCGAGTTTGTCGACATGGTCTTCAAGCGCGAGAATACCTTCGCGGCGGGCGATTTCAGAGAGTGATACGATCTGCAGCACGTAACGGTTGATATCAGTTTCGTTCTTCAACCACGCCAGCTTGTAGATCTTGTGGATGTTCATGGTGAGCTCAAACGGGTTCTGCATCATCGTGGTCGCTGTCGCTCCCCCGAAGGTAATGAACATCGAAGCAAGGTCGTAGAGTGCCCCCCAGGCAACGCCCGAGGCTTCAACCCCCAGAACGAGGACGCCGATGGCGACCCCAAAGCCGATCATGTATGCTTTATCCATGGTACTATTCCATTAGATTTTCGGAATAGAACCGGAAGGTTTGTAGGTTTTTTTTAAGCGGCGGCTTAACGGGCTTCCAGCTCACGCCGCATGCGATCGAGCTTAAAGATCGAATTTACAAGCCCGAGGTGGCTGAAGCCTTGCGGGAAATTACCCAGGAAGCGGTGGCCATGGCTATTCTCGGTATCAATGCACTCGCTGTAGAGCCCCAATGGAGTTGCCATGGCAATCAACTGCTCAATCGCAGCGCGCGCCGCAGGCAGATTCTTTTGGGCAATGAGCGCGTCGACATACCAGAAGGACATCAACAGAAAATACCCTTCAGGTTCGCCGATACCGTCGTCGAATTCGCCGGTGTCGTACCGGTAAAATACTGGCTGTGTCGGGTGCCCGAGTTTTCTGTGGATTGCGCTGAGCGTACTGATGAAACGTGGGTCAGTGGCTGTGATAAAGCCTGTTTCGGGCATTACGAGCAGCGATGCGTCGACGGTATCAGAGCCAAAATATTGCGCGAAAAAGCCCTGCTCGTTATTCCACGCCCGTTCGAGGACGGTCGTGCGGATCTGTTCTGCTGCCTGCTGCCAGGCCGATACATCTTCGCGCGAAGCAAGACGTTCTGCGATACGCGCGCCACGATCCAGTGCGACCCACGCCCAGACTTTTGAGTATGTGTAGTGCTGCTGCTGAGACCGTGCCTCCCAGATTCCCGAATCTGGCTGTTCCCAGTTGCGCAGAACGATCTGGACGATCTCTCTAAGGCGTTCCCATTCCGTGGACGTTATCACTCCCCCGTGCTCGAAATAAAGCCAGGCCGCGTCGAGCAGGCTGCCGTAAATATCGAGCTGTACCTGGTTGGCCGCGGCATTCCCGGTGCGTACGGGTGCAGAACCTGCAAATCCTTCCAGGTGCGGTAACTCGTGCTCTTCACCCGCGGCAGCACCGTGTATGTCGCAGAGTATTCGCAAGTCGCCATTAAACACCCGCTGTAAGATGAAGTCAAAATAGGCAGTGCCCTCTTCAATGAACCCAGCCCGAAAAAAAGCACCCAGAATAAAAGCTGAATCCCGAATCCAGGTAAAGCGGTAGTCCCAGTTGCGCGACCCTCCGATCCATTCGGGCAGCGAAGTAGTGGGAGCAGCGACGATTGCGCCGGTAGGTTCATAGGATAGAAGTTTCAACGTCAGCAATGAGCGTTCAACCATGTCGCGGTAACGCCCATGGTAGTTGAGGCGCCCTATCCAGCTGCGCCAGAACTTGCGTGTTTCCCAGATGCGGCGGTAAGACTGGTAACCCGGTATGGGATGCACCTCGCCGGCTGCCCAGTCGGCGATAAATATCCGCTCGTCGCCGACCTGGAGTTCAAAATCGGCAAACGCTTCGGTTGCGGTGGCAGACATTGCGACACTGCTCGCAAGGCTAATGGATTCTCCGGCGGCAGTGCGTGCAATCACGCCTTCGGCGCACAAATGAAATTCGGGAGTCGTGCTACCGTAGGCAAAGCGCGGCGCAAAAACGATTCGCATCGCGACGTGCCCCTGCGCGCATTCCACGACGCGGTGTATTTCAGCGGTAGCGACCTTGCGGTGGGGTACATAGGGCATAAAGTCCCGCAGGCGAATCTGGCCCGTCGCTGTTTCGAATTCCGTGACGAGTATGTTCGTGCCGTGTTCATAGAACTGCCGGCTGCTGAATCGGTCGCGGGGAGCGATGGTAAAGTGTCCGCCCGCCAAGCCAAGAAGGCGCGCAAACACCGCGGGAGAATCGAAATCGGGAAAGCAGGCCCATTCAACGCCACCGTACCGTGAAATCAGCACGGCAGTTCTAGTGTCGCCTATGAGACCCAAATCAGAAAGCTGCAGTGGCTGTGCTGAAGCGGAAGACACGTAAATCTACATATTTCAGTTACGCCGCACAGTGTCACGGAAAAAGCATATCGGTAATTCATCCGGTATGTAGATTGGTTGCCAGACTGTTTCGTACAGTCATGATAGAGTATGGCGCTGGTCATTGTTTCAAACCGACTGCCCTTCGAGGTGCGCCCGGGAGATACGCCTGAATCCATCAGGCAATCCACAGGTGGAGTTGCGACTGGCATCTACTCGCATATCTCTGCCAAAAAGGCCATTGACCCCGACTTTTCGGCCTTGTGGGCAGGCTGGCCCGGCCCGGCGCCCGAGGCTGACCTGAAGGACTTTGCGGATTTTTTCGCCGGCCGGTATTTGCCTGTGCCACTCAATGCGCAGCAAATGGAAATGTTCTACGACGGATTCTGCAATAAGACCCTCTGGCCGTTGTTTCACTCTTTTCCGATGCTCACGGAGTTCGATGATGAGTATTGGGAGCACTACGTCGCGGTGAACACCGTCTATTGCGACAAGCTAATGGAAGTGCTGCAGGCAGACGATACGCTGTTCATCAACGACTACCATCTCATGCTATTGCCCGCGATGGTGAAAGAACGATTACCGCAGATACGCATTTGCTTCTTTCTGCATATACCGTTTCCCGACTTCGAAATATTTCGTCTCCTTCCTGGAAAATGGCGATCGGATATTCTGCAAGGACTGACTGCGGCGGACGTGGTGGGTCTTCATACACATGAATACCGTGAGTACTTTCTGCGCTGCGTACGCCGCATACTCGGAAAAGAACACACCCTTGGTGAAATTATCACCAGCAAGGGCCGCTGCCGTGCTGAGGCTTTTCCCATGGGGATCGACTTTGACCGGTACTCGGCCCCGCCCCGCGACCCAGCGGGCGAACAGAATGTCCAGTACCTTCATGCACCGGGAAAGCTCATCCGGATACTCTCCATCGACCGGCTGGATTACACGAAGGGTATATTAAACCGCCTGCGAGGGTTCGAGTTGTTTTTGCGTCAGCACCCGGAAATGGCCGGAAAGGTTCAACTGCACGTCGTCGCAGTGCCCAGCCGCATCGGTGTTGATGCATACCAGAACCTGCGTACACAGCTCGATGAGCTGGTAGGTCATATCAATGGAATGCACTCCCGTGATGGCTGGGCGCCGATCTTCTACCAGTTTACCACGTTGACTACTGAGCAGGTTATCCGGCTCTACCGCGAGTCGGATATTGCGCTCGTGACGCCCCTGCGCGATGGCATGAACCTTATTGCCAAAGAATACCTTGCGGCGCGCACCGACGGTACCGGTGTCCTGATTCTCAGTGAAATGGCAGGGGCAGCGAGTGAACTGCCGGGCGCGATCATCATCAACCCCAACAGCTATAGCGAAATCGCCGAGGCCATCTGGCAGGCGCTGCACCTGACCATAGAGGAGCAGCGGGCGCGCAATGAGCCCATGCGCCAGTACCTGCAAAAGCAGAACATTCACAGGTGGATGGGGGAAATCATGGAGTACCTCGACAGTGTGCAAGTGAGTGAGGTAAGAGACAGGGAGCGCCGCCTCAGCGGAGAACCTCTGCAACGATTGCTGGCCGAATTCTTTGCAGCGCGTTCACCGGCGGTGTTTCTCGATTACGATGGTACGCTGGTAGATTTTGCGGCAACACCAGAGGCGGCTGTGCCCGACGCGGCGCTGCTCGAACTGTTGGGCAGGCTCTGCGGCAAGGCACGTACGGCAATCGTCAGCGGGCGCAACCGCAATTTCCTTGGGCGGCAGCTTGACCAACTGCCGCTTGAACTTATCGCTGAGCACGGTGTGTTCTACCGGGCGTCCGGTACCAGAGAGTGGTCAGAGCATCTGCGCGTCCAGACCGAATGGATGCCAGGCGTGCTGCCCATATTCGAGAAGTTCGCCAGCCGCATCTACGGAAGCCATGTTGAAAGCAAAGAGAGCTCCCTCGTATTCCACTACCGCGCGGCCATGGGTGAACCAGAACTGATCAGGGAAAGGGTACTCGAGCTTTATGAAACACTGCTGCAGTTCACTTCAAACCTGAACACGCAGGTGCTGCGGGGCAGCTACAACGTTGAAATGAGGAGTAACGGCGTAAATAAGGGCAATGCCCTGCTGGCGCTGCCGGGTATTGCAGATCATGATTTTGTACTCGCGATAGGCGACGATACGACAGACGAAGACACCTTCAGGCTGATGCCCGCTTCAGCGTATACGGTTAAAGTCGGGCGTGAAAAAAGTCTCGCGCGGTATTACCTGCCGGACGTACAGGCCGTCCGCGGTTTGCTGAATGAGCTTTCGGGAATTCAGAAGGTGTAAACGGCTACTTATTTGCAGCCGCCACAATCGCCGCGGCTTCGGCGGCTTCTTTGGCCTTCTGCTCGGCAAAAACGGGATCATACTCAATGCGGTATTTTTCCATCAACTTGCCCATTTCGTCGTACAGTTCTTTGGCCATGTCGATGATGACCGACGGGCGGCTCTTCGATGACTTGCCGCTGCCGTATAGCTTCGACAGGTAGCGGCGCGAGCTGTCCATGATGGTGTATTTATCCTTGGGATTCGTTGCCATCTGGTCGATGAACTTGCGCGTCAGGTACGAGTTCAGGTAAATCACCCCGTCAAATGCCCAGTTAAAGTCGAGCGAGGGGCCCAGGATGTAAGCCGCTTCTTCCATGGGCTCAATACCCGAGGTCATGGTATCAAGTACGCGCTTGTAGTAGCGCGCGGCTTCGACATAGTAAAAGTCACGCAGCTTGTCGTAGGGACGGTAGTTGGCCTCTTTAAAGAGGTCGTCCAGAATCCAGGCCGCGCGGATGGCAGAGACTGCCTTCTTCGGCGTTGGCGCCACCTGGTTGCCACGCAGGTGGTAGCAATCGACGTTCAGCATGTAGCTGATTGCGCCATGCACGATACTGCGGTTCTCACCCATGTCATATTTACCGAAGAATGTCTCGACGACCTTCTGGCGGTGGCTAACCGTGTTCTTCAGCGCGAGAATTTCTTCTGCGTTCAGGTTGGTAAAGTCCTTGGGAAATGCGGCAAAGAGGCACTTGGGACAGACCTGTACGTGGTAAACGAGCGGGTTAATTTTCCCCCACTTCTTGTTGTCTTCGTACAGGCGTTGGAGCTCCTGCGTGAGCTTACCAGCAATCAGGCGCCCGCTACCCGAAAGCAATTCTTCTTTAAAGTGTGTTGTGCCGCAAACAGGGCATTTCGTCGCCTCTTTGGCGCGATAAGAGATTTTCTTCTGGTTATTGGCTGCCGCGGGTGCTGGCATCAGGCCTCTGCTCCCAGGTCGAGTGCGTTGGCGTTCACGCGCAGCTCTGACACCCAGTCGCCGTCTTTAGCTTTAGGTGGCAGGACTACCGGCTTGCCGTCGTAGGTGAGGCGCTTGCCTGGCCAAACGAGAGTTTTCCAAAGGTAAGCCACCAGGCTTTTCTGCTCAAGAGCCGGATGAATATGCGGGTGAATGAGTTTATTGTGGTACTCGGGCAGCAGGCTCCAGTGCAGCGTTGGCTGGTCGTGGTGCATGCCATGGTAACCGTTGTTGAACGCGAACCAGTTGAGTATCTTGCCCGTGAATGTACGGCTGTGGTTGTACTTGTGGTCGGGGTCACAGCCGTCGTGCTGCCAGAAATTCACGCCGACAATACCCCACACGCCGTAGTGGTGAGGAATAAGTACGAGGATGATAAATGCTTTCCAGTTGAGGAACAGCAGCACAGCCTGTGTCGCCATAAAAATGACCATCTCGGTCCAGTATTGCCAGAACCATGCCGGGCGCTCTTTGCGCATCGCGTTGACGAAACGTTGTTCGTCGCGCATGATATCAGGCAGCATAGTATGAAAGAAAAACAGCTGGTTCAGAAAGTTCCAGCGCCAGCGCATCTTGGTCGTGCGCATCACGTCTTTTTCGCGCTGCGTGTACTTGTGGTGGCTGAAGTTATGCCCCGGCACGAAGGCGCTCACCGCATGGCCGTAGCAGAACGACAGCACGTGCTGGAACACTTTGTTCATCCAGCGCTGCTTAAAGATGGGGCAGTGAATGGTATTGTGGACCATGACTGCGGCAAAAAAGGAAAAATTACACATCGCGATGAAGAGCAGGGCTATCTGCCAGATCTCCATTTGTTCCCAAAAGGCAAAACCGACGTAAACCAGGGTGCAGTAGATGGCGACAAAGAGCAGGGTGCGCCAATCAGCAGCGTAGCGGAGCATGCAACTTTAAGGGGGCTGAAAATCAGCCCGTCAAGTAGGAATTGCCCCCCTGTCGGCCGGCGCAACGACGGCCCTATATGAAAGAATTTGACCTCGCCATTATCGGCGGCGGGCCGGCGGGCTACGTCGCTGCGGTACGCGCCTCGCAGCTCAAGATGAGCGTGGCGATCATCGAAAAACGCGCGACCCTCGGCGGTACCTGCCTCAACGTCGGTTGTATACCCTCGAAGGCGCTGCTCGATTCTTCTGAACACTACGAGAACGCGCACAAGCGCTTCGCCGAGCACGGCATACAGGCGGCGGAGATCAAAATGGACGTCGCGCAGATGATGAAGCGCAAGGACAAGATCGTCGCCGAGGTCTGCGCGGGCGTCGACTTCTTAATGAAGAAGAACAAGGTGGAGCGCTTTCTAGGCGTTGGCTCTCTCGTCTCTGCAAGCGAAGTGCAGGTGTTGGATCCTGCGGGCGGTTCGACTGCGCTCACCGACCGCAAGGTTATAGAGACCATCAAGGCGAAGAAGATCATCATCGCCACGGGTTCGGTGCCGATTGAGCTGCCCACGGTGCCGGTTGACGGCAAGGCAATCATCACCTCTGACCACGCGATTGCTCTCACCAAGGTACCTAAGCACATGGTCGTGATCGGTGCCGGCGTTATCGGGTTGGAGCTCGGCAGTGTATGGCGCAGGCTCGGCAGCAAGGTGACTGTCGTCGAAGCACTGCCACGGCTCTTCGGAACCGCTGACCGGCAGGGCTCGAATCTTGCGCAGCGCATTCTCGAGCAGCAGGGCATCGAGTTTTTGTTTGAGCACAAGGTCGAAAAAGCGGAAGCGAAAAAGGGTGCCTCGACTGCGCTCGGCAACCATGCCGTGGTAACAGTGAAAGCTCCCACTGGCGAAAGCAAGGCGATCGAAGCTGATGTCGTGCTGTGCGCGATCGGCCGCAAGCCGTACCTCGAAGGTTTAGGCCTCGACAAGGTCGGCGTCAAGCTCACCGAGCGCGGCCGCGTTGATGTGGATTTCCATAACTGGCAGACGTCGGTGCCGGGCGTGTACGCTATCGGCGACTGCATCAACGGCCCGATGCTCGCGCACAAGGCGATGGAAGAGGGCGTTGCCGTAGTCGAGGTAATGGCCGGCCAGGCAGGCCACGTCAACTACGACGTGATTCCCGGTGTGGTCTACACGCACCCCGAGGTCGCATGGGTCGGCCTCGGTGAAGAGGAGCTCAAAGAGAAGGGCATTGAATACAACGTGGGCCGGTCATTCTTCAAACCCAACGGCCGCGCCAAGGCGATGATGGAAGGCGACGGCCAGCTGAAGATTCTGGCCGACAAGAAGACTGACCGCATACTCGGCGCGTTCTGCGTCGGCGCACAGGCCTCGCAGCTCATCGCAGAGCTCACGCTCGCGATGGAATTCGGCGCGTCATCCGAAGACGTCGCACGCACCTGCCACGCACACCCAACGCTGTCTGAGATTGTGAAAGATGCCGCAGAGAGTGCGGGGGGCTGGGCGATACACCAATAGGTGTATCGCCAGATATTATTGCTTTCCAACTTTGATAGACATGCAGCTCTTGCTGCATGTCTATCAAAATCTACGGCATGTCCTCATCGGGCAACTGCCACAAAATTCGCCTCATCGTTAATTACCTGAAAATCCCGCATGAGTGGATCGAGACCGACCCGCGGCACGGAGCGACCAAAACCGCCGAGTTCAGGCAGATGAACCCGAACGCGCATGTGCCGGTCGTGCAGCTCGATGATGGCACGTATTTGCCCGAATCGAACGCCATACTCTATTACCTGGCGCAGGGTAGTTCATTCTGGCCGATCGACAAGTTGTCGCAGGCGCGCGTGCTGCAGTGGATGTTCTTTGAGCAGTACGACCATGAACCGCGCATCGCCGTTAACCGCAGTATCCAGAGTGTCACCAACACGCTGGCAGAACGCCGCGCCGAGTACGAGGCGAATCTGCCGAAGGGCTACCGTGCGCTTGGCGTCATGGAGTCTCACCTCGCAGAACAACGCTGGTTCGGTGCCGATGTTGCTTCGATTGCTGACATTGCGCTCTATGCCTACACGCATGTCGCCGATGAAGGTGGTTTCTCTTTGGCGGATTTTCCCCACATACGGGCCTGGCTCGGCAGAATGGAATCTCTCGAAGGGCATAGCCGGATGAAGTTGTAGTCAGAATAAGAATGCGCGTAGCGCGTTCTTATTCTGACAATTTCAACTGCTCGAGGTTTCGCAGGATTACCTCGATCTCTTCGCGCGCTTCGAGCGGAAAGATGGATTCGCCTGCCGGGTATTCACTGTTGATTGTATACCAGTCAAGTTTCGCCGTGACACACTGGTGCTTCAGGGGAAAGAGATAGAGTGTGCCGATGCGGTAGAGCGGTACTGCTTCCAGTTTATCTTCGAGTATGGCGCGGATCGACATAAACTCCTGCGCGGCCGTGCCTGCCTGGCCCGGTAGTTTTGCACACGCTTCGGGTGTGACTGTACCGCAGAGCCTTTTGAGCGCGAGCCGGTCGAAGGCACGTGCAGTGTCGCGCCTGATCTCTTTATAGAGGCGCAATTTCTGCCGCATCAGCGCGTCGTCGTCATGCCGTTCGACCTTGAATTCCATGATGCAGTCTTTGCGCTTGCCGCTAGTCTTCGCGCGTTTAAGCAGCGTTGACTTCGAGCTGGTCAGATAGTCCTGCGGCTCTACTGCCAGCGCATAGACTGGTGCGACGCGGCGCAATAAGACCTGCCTTTCACTGGTGGTAAATTTCCAGCCTGCGGGCAAGTGGCGTGTGAAAAAACGCTCCGCCGCTTTCACATTGGCCGAGAGTGTGCGCTGCCTGATGCGTTCGCCTATCGGTGACTGCCGCATCAGTATCTCGGTCTCGCTTGCGGAGTGTTCAGGCCCGGGGTGCGAGCTTTCTACTTGACCCGTCACACGGACGAACGGGTAGACGACCATGCAACAGACTATCGCCCACCGAATGATCGCACTTTTAGCCATGGCGGTCTTTCCATTCGTCCTCGCCGCGCAAGACTCGGTCAAGCCGAAAAAGGCCGCCGAAAAACCGGCGGCGAAAAAAGAAGAAACTCCCCCCGCAAAAGAAGGCGAGAAGAGCGGTGCCCGTGAGGTGACTTACCTTGACCTGGTGCACGCGCGCGATAAGGCGCTGAAACTGAAAGAAGACAACATGCGCGATATTCAGCTTTTGAATGCGCTGGGTGCCGCGATGCCCGAGGCTGTCGATAAAGGAGCATCCGACCAGATCGCGACAGAGTACAAAGATGCGCTCAAGCTGATCTACCGCATGGAATATGTCGGTGCAGAAAAGACCTTGCGCACGAACCGCGAGAACATTGCGGCCGCGATGGGTAAGGCGAGTGAAGTTTTCCGCAAAAAAACCACTGAAATGCTCAACCAGAGCGCCGACCGTATGGCAGACCTCGACATGCAGGCTGAAAATACGGGCAGCGCTGAATCCATCCGGATGGCTGGTGTTGTACAACGCAACCAGCACCGCCTGTCGGTCGGCTACCAGCAACTGACGCTCGCGTCGACCGCTGAGAAGCACCGCCGTTACGCCGAAGCCCTTTCTCACTACCGCCTGGCGCGCCTGCACGCGATTTACCTGCAGATCGAGCTGGCAAAAGATGAGAACGAAAAAAACTCCCTGCGCGCCAAGTATCGCAATGAACTGGATGAAAAACGGATAGTTAAAGAAGAATCAGCAGAAAAAGCAGCTCCGCCGGCACCTGAAAAGAAGCCTGCAGGCAAGTAAACGGGGGCTCGCGCCAGGCAAAAAACGCGTCGAAAAATTTCGTCATATCAACTACATTTTGCTTGTCGCTATGTTTCCCGTTGCGAAGTCTCCCGTCACCAACAAGGCGGTGCAATGGGGCAGCAACAAGCAATCCTCTTTGCAACCGGGGTTCTGGTTTCGGCCTTTTCGGCGCTTTTAGCCGGCTGGCTGGTTAAGACCAGAAACGGTGCGGGGTGGGTGTACTACGGTGCGATTACCTTGCGCATGCTTGCATTGCTGGCAGGTTGCACATTGGTGTACTTGCTGGCTTCGCCGGGTGCCGGCTCCCTGATCGGGGCTTATGCACTGGGTGTTGCGGCAGCCTGGTTAGTTCACGTAGCGGTCGCGTTGGTACAGTTAAGAGAATGAAAAAACGAAACACAGTTCTCGCAATCTTCCTCGGGGCAATCGCCCTCGTTTCTTTTTGCCCGACTGCTCTGTCGGCAAATCCAGCGCCTGCTAAGGCCGGAGCTCCTGCTGCTCCAGCGACTGCAGTTCCGGCTGCTGATGCTCACGCTGCCGGTGAAGCGGCGGGTGCAGAGCATGCGGCAGGTTCTGACGCTTTTAGTTTTGCCGAGACCATTGCTCACCACCTTTCTGATGCTCCGCTCTGGAAGCTTGAGCTTGCGGGTTACGACATATCCATCACGAAGCGCGTAGTGATGCTCTTTCTTGCCGCAGCTCTTCTTATCCTGATTCTTGTGCCGGCGGCGCGCCGCATTGCGAAAGATCCCTATAAGAAGCCTTCACGTTTTACTGGTTTCGTAGAAGTTCTCGTGAACTTCATTCGTCATGATGTAGCGCACGCGAGCCTAGGGCACCATTCTCATCCTTACGAGCCTTACCTGCTCACGCTCTTCTTCTTCATCCTGATTTCAAACCTGCTTGGCTTGATACCTTCGCTCGGCGAGATCTACGTCTTTGTCGGCCAGGCAACCGGGCTGATGCACGCGCATGCAGGCCATGCTGATTCGCTGAGCCTGCCTCTCGCAGAGAAGCTCTGGCCGGGTATTACTGCAACGGGCGACATTGGCGTGACTGCCACCCTGGCTATATTCACATTCATCGTGATCCTGATCTCAGGCTTTGCCTACCAGGGAGTTCTCTTCATTCGGAATATTGTACCTGACGGTATTCCTTTGCTGCTCTGGCCCATCATGTGGCCGATCGAGTTCATCGGTCTCTTTACCAAGCCATTTGCGCTCGCGATTCGTCTTTTGGCGAACATGACAGCCGGCCACATGATCATTCTCGTGCTGCTGGGTTTCATCTTCCAGTTCCAGTCATACTTTATCGCACCCGTGAGTATCGCCGGTGCGATTGCGATTTACCTGCTTGAGATCTTTGTGGCTTTCCTGCAGGCGTATATCTTCACGTTCCTGACGTCATTATTCATATCACAAGTACAACACAGGCATTAAAAGAACAAAGGAGTTAACAATGGGTTCAATTATCGCAATCGGAGCAGGACTCGCAGCCGGCCTCGCAGTCGTCGGAGCAGCTCTCGGCATCGGCCGTATCGGTGGCGCAGCAGCTGAAGGTGTAAGCCGTCAGCCAGAAGCAGCCAACAAGATCCAGACAGCCATGATCATTGCGGCGGCTCTTATCGAAGGTGCGGCTCTGTTCGCCCTCGTTATTGCCTTCCTGATGCTCGATAAGATCAAAGTTTGATCGAACAGGCTTAAGCGGCTCAAAGCATGGTACTGCTCACCGGAACAAGCATCGACCTGCTTAAAGTTTCCCCCGGTCTGGTTTTCTGGACCGCGGTAACCTTTATTCTGGTCCTCGTCGTCCTGTGGTTATTTGCATGGAAGCCCATCATCCAGGGCCTTGATGCGCGTAACGACAAGATACAGGAAGATCTCGATAACTCGCGCAAGCTCCGTGAGCAGGCTGAGTCTCTCATGGCAGATTATAAAAAGCACCTTGATGCTGCAAAGGATCAGGCGCTGGGTATAATCGATGAGGGTAAACGCGATGCGGAGTCTATCAGGCACCGCATTCTCGAAGACGCCAAAAAAGAAGCAGAAGAGATTCATAACCGCGCTGTGGGCGAAATTTCGCAGGCGAAAGCCAAGGCGATTAAAGAGCTCGAGAAAGAGGTCGTTGACCTTAGCGTGGCGATCATCTCCAAGATTCTTAGCCGCGATGTCTCTAAAGAAGACCATCGCAATATTATTCTGAAAGAGCTCGACCAACTGAAATCAGGCAAATGATCTTTAACAAGGTTGCACACAACTACGCGCTCGCGCTTTCGCAGGTTCAGGGTCTTAACCTTGAACAGGCCGAAGAAGACCTGCACGCCGTCCGCGATATGCTGCGGACAGACCAGAAGTTTTCGGTGTTTGTGCAATCGCCGAGCATTAGCCGGGACATTAAGAAAAATGCCTTCCGCAAAGCGCTGGAAGGTAAAGTACAGAAAGCAGTGCTCAGTATCTGCATGATACTTATTGAGCGCCGCCGTATGGAGCTGATGCCTGAACTATTCGTTTCGTTCAGGCACATTGTCGATGAACTGCTTGGCAGGACTTACATTGACGTTACAGTGGCGAAAACTCTCAATACAAACGAAACTCCGCTCGACGAAGCGCTGCGTGACAGCGTGATCAAAAAGATCGACGAAAACCGGGCGGCCTTTGGTCTACCAAAGGATAAAAAGCTCAATTATACAATGAGCGTAAAAATTGATCCTGAACTGCTCGCCGGCATCAGGGTTCGTGTAGGTGATTATATTTTTGACGGCTCGGTTGCTCGCAACCTGATTAAATGGCACGATGTGGCGGCAGTGCATCCGCTCGATGTCGCAAAGGCTTTTACTGAATAAAACGACGGGGAAACTATGAAAATTAATACATCAGAAATCGTCTCGGTACTGAAGAGCGAAATTCAAAACTACGGCCAGACACTGACAATCGACGAAGTCGGTCAGGTGCTCGAAGTCGGTGATGGTATCGCCCGCGTCTACGGTCTTTCCAATGCCCTCGCGGGTGAGATGCTTGAGTTTGAAAATGGTGTCACTGGTCTCGCCTTTAACCTCGAAGAGAGCTCGGTCGGTGTGGTAATTCTCGGCGACTACCTCAAAATTCGTGAGGGTATGAGCATCAAGCGCACGGGACGTATTCTTGAAGTACCAACCGGTGATGCACTCATCGGCCGCGTGGTTAACCCCTTGGGCCAGCCACTCGACGGTAAAGGTCCGATCGTCAGCAAGACGACACGCCCGGTTGAGATTATCGCTCCTGGAATCGCTCGCCGCAAGCCAGTTGGCGAGCCAATGCAAACAGGTATCAAGGCAATCGATGCAATGATTCCAATTGGTCGCGGCCAGCGCGAGCTGATCATCGGCGACCGTTCAACAGGTAAGACAGCAATTGCTATCGATACAATCCTCAACCAGAAGGGCACGGGAGTGATCTGCGTGTACGTTGCCATCGGTCAGAAATCTTCTACGGTTGCAGGTGTTATCGATAAACTGAAAGAGCACGGTGCACTCGATTATACAATCGTTGTTGCAGCAAACGCCTCTGACCCGGCGCCTATGCAGTATCTTGCACCTTATTCTGGTACTGCAATGGCAGAAGAGTTCATGTACAACCAGGGCAAAGCAACGCTCTGTGTGTATGATGACCTTACCAAACAGGCAAATGCCTACCGCCAGATGTCGCTTCTGCTCCGCCGGCCGCCAGGCCGCGAAGCGTATCCAGGTGACGTATTCTATCTGCACTCGCGCCTGCTTGAGCGTGCCGCAAAACTCAGCGATAAATACGGCGGTGGTTCACTGACTGCGCTTCCGGTAATCGAAACCCAGGAAGGTGAGGTTTCTGCCTATATCCCTACGAACGTAATTTCGATCACTGACGGGCAGATCTATCTGCAGCCGAACCTGTTTGCGGCCGGTGTGCGTCCGCCTGTGGATGTCGGTATATCGGTTTCCCGCGTTGGTGGTTCCGCGCAAATTAAAGCGATGAAGAAGGTCGCGGGGACACTCCGCCTCGACCTTGCACAGTTCCGCGAACTCGAAGCGTTTGCGCAGCTGGGTACAGAACTCGATCCGGCAACACAGCGCCAGATTGACCGTGGCCAGCGGCTCGTTGAACTGCTGAAGCAGCCCCAGTATAAACCAATGCCGGTGGAGAAACAGGTCGTTTCTATTTATGCTGCGACTAAAGGCTTCATGGATAAAGTTCCTGTGAAGAATATCCGGGATTACGAAGATAAGCTGCTTGAATTCATCGAAAAGACGCACAACGAGTTCTATGTCACGATCCGTGACACGAAAGGCCTGCCAGACGAGGGCAAGCTGAACTCAGTTCTGCAGGATTTCACTGATTCGTACCTGCAGAACAAATCCGGAGATCCCCGCTAGTCGCCTGACCTGATTCAGAAGAGAGCATGGCGACCTCAAAAGAAATACGCAACCGGATCGGCTCGGTACAAAATACCAAGAAGATCACGCGCACCATGGAGCTGGTGTCGACTGCCAAAGCAAAGAAGGCAGTCGACAAGGTTGTGGCCTCGCGCCCGTACGCCGATAAGATCAGCGAACTGATAAAGTCACTGGCAGCACAGGGCGAAGTTGCCGACCACCCGCTGCTGCGTAAGCACCCGCACGTACGTCGTGCGCTCGTTGTCGTGGTGACAGCAAACCGCGGGCTCTGCGGCGGTTATAATGCGAACGTGCTCCGTCTGGCGATGCAGCAGATTGAAGATTACAAGAAGGCGGGTGTAGAAGTGATCGTGCACCTGATTGGCAAGAAGGCGATTTCAACCTTCAACTACCTGAAGATACCTTTTGCCGCTTCATTCACGCACTTGGATGATAAGCTGACGTTTGCCGACGCGCAAAAGTTTGCTGAAGACTACATGGAGCGTTTCAGCCTTGAGCAGGTTGATAAGATTGACCTGATTTATACTCGTTATATGAGCTCGGCTGTTCAGAAACCCGTATCTGATACGATTCTTCCGGTGGAGATTCCTGCGAGCGAGAAAGCGCACAAAACTCTGCCGTTTATTTTCGAACCGGATCCACAGTCTATTCTGCAGTCTCTTTTACCAAAGGCGATCTGCCAGAACCTGTACCAGTCGCTGCTCGATGCAATGGCGTCAGAGCAGATTGCGCGCCGTATTGCGATGAAGAATGCTACCGATGCGGCATCAGACATGATCAAGGCATTGACCAAAGAATATAACCGTGTTCGCCAGGCAAAAATCACGCAGGAAATTGCGGAGATCGTCGGCGGCGCAGCTGCAATTCAATAAGGAGAAAACAAGATGGCAGTAGTCGGAAAAGTAAGTCAGGTCATCGGGTCGGTACTCGATGCAAAGTTTCCCGAAGGAAAATTACCGGAAATTTATAACGCTCTCGAACTGCAGGTGCAGGGGCAGAAGCTCGTCTGCGAAGTGCAGCAGCACCTGGGTGGCGGCGCAATTCGTGCGGTTGCCCTCGGTTCAACCGATGGCGTAGCCCGCGGCCAGGATATCACCGATACCGGAGCGCCAATCTCGATTCCCGTAGGTCTCAACTCCCTCGGCCGTATCTTTAACGTTTTGGGCGAGCCCGTAGACGAAGCGGGCCCCGTAAAGGTTGAAGAGCGCCGTCCTATTCACCGCCCTTCGCCTGGTTTCGAAGATATCGAGCCCAAGACACAGATTTTTGAAACAGGTATCAAGGTGATCGACCTGCTCGAGCCGTACATCCGCGGCGGTAAGACAGGTCTGTTCGGTGGTGCTGGTGTTGGTAAGACCGTTATCATCATGGAGCTCATCAACAACATCGCGAAGCAGCACGGTGGGTACTCGGTATTCGCCGGTGTAGGCGAGCGCACGCGTGAAGGTACTGACCTCTTTCTCGAAATGCAGGAATCAGGTGTTATTGACAAAACCTGCCTCGTGTACGGCCAGATGAACGAGCCACCCGGAGCGCGTCTGCGCGTTGCGCTGACAGCGTTGACACAGGCTGAGTGGCTGCGTGATTACGCAGGTACAGACGTTCTGCTGTTCGTCGACAACATCTTCCGCTTCACCCAGGCGGGTTCAGAAGTGTCAGCACTTCTCGGCCGTATGCCTTCTGCGGTGGGTTACCAGCCTACACTGGCAACCGAAATGGGCCAGCTGCAGGAGCGTATTACTTCAACCAAGAAAGGATCGATCACTTCGGTTCAGGCGATTTACGTTCCTGCCGACGACATCACCGACCCGGCACCTGCAACGGCGTTTACCCACATTGATGCATCAACCGTTCTTTCGCGTAAAATCTCTGAAAAGGGAATTTACCCAGCGGTTGACCCGCTTTCTTCGACCAGCCGCGCTCTTTCGCCGGGAGTTGTCGGTGAGCGCCACTATTCTATTGCGCGCGAAGTACAGCGTATTCTGCAGCGTTACAAAGACCTGCAGGACATTATCGCGATTCTCGGTATGGACGAACTCTCAGAGGACGACAAGGTTCTTGTGGGCCGTGCCCGCCGCATTGAACGCTTCCTTTCACAGCCTTTCCACGTTGCTGAAGCCTTCACAGGTATGCAGGGCAAATACGTGAAACTCGAAGACACTATCCGCTCGTTCGAAGAGCTGCTCTCAGGCAAATACGACAAGTACCCTGAGCAGGCATTCTACATGTGCGGTGCGATCGAAGAGGTTGTTGAAAAAGCGAAGAGCATGGGCTAAGGCCCGGCTTTTCGCGCAGACTAACGAAGAGGAAAACCAGTGGAAAATACCGCGGCACAGCTGACAGTCAGCATCTATTCACCGGAAAAGAAGTTGCTGGAAGAGCCGGCGGTATCGGTCGGTTTGCCGGGTAAAAAGGGAGCATTCACTGTTCTCAAAGGCCACGCGAACCTGGTCGCAGAACTCGAAGCGGGTATTGTCCACGTGATGACCGGTGAGCGCGAAGAACTTTATGTCGTTGATTCTGGTTTTGCCGAAGTCAAAGGCAACCAGGTGATCGTGCTCGTCGAGGGCGCGACAGATCCCAAAACCCTGAAAGCGGCAGATGAACGTGCGGCGCTCGAAGAAGCGCTGAACCGCCCAACGAGTAACCCCGTGCAGTACGCCAAGAAGCAGCATGACATCGCGCTGCGTCGCGTGCGTGCGCGTATTGCAGAATCAGGTACTCACTAACAGGCTCCTGAAAAAGGAGCCAAAAGCAGGTTTAGGTTCCTGTGGGAGCTCCCAACCTGCCATGGCGGTCTTTGTAAGACAACCCACCCCGTAGCAGAATCCAGACTTTTTTGCGCGCGCGCGCAATGACCTTTACCTCGGTATTACTTTCCCCCGGGGGCAAATCGAGCGCTTCGTCGAGCATCAGCATCATCTGGTCCATGATCATCTCAGCGACGTCCTGCGCGAGCGAGATAGGCACACCCTGCCATTCGGGTAAGCCGATCAGGTCGTGCCCGAGAATCATTGCCATTTCGCGCGTGCGCTCGCGTATTCGCCCGCGCACCTTGGCTTTTCCCCCCAGCCGCTCTTTGGTCAGAAAGAGGAAATAACGTCTGTGCCGGCGCGCGAAGCGAATGAAGGTGCCGATCGATTCATAGACCAGTTGCCGCGCTGTGAGCCGCCGCGCGCGGACACCCGCTACCAGGTTTTCCATCGGGCGAAAGCAGTATTCTACCAGTTCGACCGCGAGATCTTCGATTTCATTGAAGTGGCGGTAGAATGTTGCGGGTACGACGCCGGCTTCGCGCGTCACCTCGCGCAGGCTGATCGACGAAAAGCTGCGGTCGTCGCTCATCAGCTTGATGGCCGCCACCATAAGCGCGCGGTGCGTCTTGAGGCGCTGTTGGGATTTTTTCATGCCTCGCCGCCTTTCTGCCGACGAATACGCACATACTCGATAATCATGGGCATGACAGATAGAATGACGATGCCGAGTACGACCACGCTGAAATTGCGTCGGACGAATTCGAGGTTACCAAAAGCAAAACCTGCCAGCGTCATCGAGGAAATCCAAAAAATACCGCCGATCACATTATATAAGGCAAATTCACGGTAACGCATCGTGGCAATACCCGCAACGAAAGGGGCCAGGGTCCTGATAATGGGTACGAAGCGCGCCAGAACGATCATTTTTGAACCGTGCTTTTCGTAAAAATCATGGGTTTTTTGCACGTACTCGGGTTTCACAATGCGCGAGAAGCGTTTGAGTACGTGGTCACCGAAATAGCGACCGACGGAATAATTGAGCGTATCGCCGATCACTGCAGCAACCGCAAGAAGGAGAATAATTACCGGCAAAGACAGAACTCCGCGGGCGGCGATGGCGCCGACCGCGAATAACAGAGAGTCCCCGGGCAAAAAGGGCGTAACGACCAGGCCCGTTTCAGCAAAAATGATGGCGAACAGGATAGCATACATCCATACACCATAATTGACAGCCCAGACATCAAGGTACCGCTCGAGGTGGAGCAGCACGTCGAGCGCCGCAATGATGAACTCCATGTTTACTAACTTTGTTAGAAACCGTGGGGTGACAATTGCCTTTTGCAACCCCCGCCGAGGGGCCTTTTGGTTGTCGCCCGTTCGCTTTTACTTATTTTGGGTTATGCGTAATGCAATGCGATTCCTCTTACTGGCAGGACTTTTTGCCCTGCCTGCGTGCAGTTCTACGACGAAGCGCCTCGATGCGGGCGAAGATATGGCGGCCGATTCGGGCGAATTGACCCGGGGCGAGCTTGAAAAAGCGGCGCAGAGCCTTGCGCAGAAAGTGAAGCTTCATTTTGATTCGCATCGGCCCGCCGATGGCATCTTCGTCGCATTTCTGCCTACCAAGAATGAGACTTCTGAGCAGTTACCCGTGAACGTATTCGATAACCGCATCGTCGGCGATCTGCTCGGTGCAAAGATCTACACCGTGCGCGTAGAAGACCGCAGCAAGGCGCTTTCTGAAATTGCCTTCAGCCAGACGGGTGCTACCGCAAACGGCATTTCGGCCGGCAAGATGCGCAGCCCCAATTTTTTCATACAGGCAGAAATTACCGAGAATATTTTCAAAAGCGGCGGCGA
The DNA here is from genome assembly GCA_046346875.1 of Turneriella sp. GTDB lineage: Bacteria > Spirochaetota > Leptospiria > Turneriellales > Turneriellaceae > Turneriella. The sequence continues at coordinate 157,783 of JAXMHG010000006.1, forward strand.
CCGCATCATTGAGCAGATACTGAACTTCGAATTGCGCTCCGTCGAGACGCAGCTGGTCGTTTTTAGCGACCGCATCGTGTACCGTAAAAAACCCCGTAACCAGAAAGGAGGAGTGACGTGGTAAGCGCCATTAAGAGGAGCGCACTTGCGCTCCTCTTAATGGCTTCAACCGGCTGCGCGGGATCTTACGCGAAGAAGATCCGCGCATCTGAAGAGTCTTTCTATAACGGCGACATTGATACCGCCGTGGCAACCATTACGCCCCTGGCACAGGATGCCACGGCGCGCGACCGTCTGCTCTATTACATGGAGGCAGGCGTTATTTACCACAGCAAGGGCGACTACAAAACAAGTAACGAGATTTTTTCGCGCGCCGATGAGATGGCCGAGGAAATCAAGACCAGCATTACTGGTTCGGCGAAAAGCTTTTTGCTTAGCGACCGCGAGGCCGATTTCCAGGGGGAAAATTTCGAACGTATCCTGATCAAGTACTACCTGGCGCTGAACCACGTTCTGCTCGGCGACCTGAAAGCGGCCAAGCGCAGCCTGCGCAAGCTCGAAGCAGACCTTAAGGAAATGAAATACGAGGACGCGGGCTATAAGCAGGTATTGATCGCGCGTTACCTCGATGCGCTGGTCTCTGAAGAGCTTGGCCAGTACAACGATGCACGCGTACAATACAAGAACCTCGAAAACTTTGGTGTCGACGGTAACTGGCTGAATCACGAGCGTTACCTGCTGGCACAGCATGCGCGTGACACAGCCGATATGGCGCGCTACAGTGCGGGTCGTGAAGCCCCGCTCATTGCCCCTAACAAGGGCCAGCAGACAGGTGAACTCGTGGTGCTGCTGCAGGCGGGTAAAGCATCGGTCAAGGCAAGCCGGGGTAATCTCATGGGTGATCGCGAGTTTGCGCTGGCGCTGCGCATCGCGATTGATGTGGCGATTCTGACCGATGGCAAGGGACTTTCTACAGCCGGTGTCATCGCCATGCTCGGCACGGCAGAAAATCCAATCCCAAAGTTTTCTGAGCGTGAGAGAGGAATAGCCCCTGCGCTCAGTATCAACGGTGTGGGGCTTCCTTCACCCGCGCAGCTGACAGATTTTGACCTGATTGCGCAGAAAAATTTCAACGATAACTATTCCTCTTATATCAATAAGAATGTCGCATCGATCGCGACCAAGATCGTCGTTGCCGCAGTTGCAGCAGACGCCGTCGCGCGGCAGATTCGCAAGAACAATGACGGCATTGTCGGCGCGCTCGGCGGTCTTGCGGTGGGGCTCGGTGCCGGTGGCGCCGTAGCGGCTACGGTTAAACCTGATCTCAGGTCATGGCATATGCTGCCGGCCGGGTATTTCGCGGTGAGGGTAATTCTGCCGGCCGGAAAATACGATCTTTCCGGGCAACCGGGCCTTGTGACCTACGGAACCAGTACCGGCACGATTGAAATTCTGCCGGGAAAAAAGACATTCGTTTCACTCAGGAGTTTTCGCCGCGGCCTGACCAGCGGCGAATCAACCACGCAGTAAGCGCGAAAATCCCGCAGGGCAGCCAGACAGCAAGAAGTTCAGATACGAATATCTGCAGGCCGCGTTGGGTAAAAAAAACGTCCACACTAAGCGGGCTGACGCGAATCGGGCGTAGCGGAAGAAAGTAACGATCGGGGCTAAACGGGATCAGGAAACCGACGCCCAGGCCACCCGTTGTCATTGCATCGAGAATGCCGTGCGACAGCGCGCTGATAAACAGAAAGCCAAAAATTCTCAGGCGCATGCCGTTGAATGCAGGCAAGGCAACGGCGGCCGACGCCAGAAGCATCGCAAACATGATGGAATGCGAAGCGCCACGGTGGCCTAGCATGTGACCGTACGGAATGCCGAAGCGAAATGCAATCACGTCAGCATCGGGCAGCAGGGAAAATACGATGCCGGTTATGACCGCGAATCGTGGTATCCACTGGCCGCCAAAGGCTATGCCAAGCGACAGGGGAACAACGGGATGAGTAATTAAGGACGCCACTCAGTCGAGGGCTGCAATGATATGGTCGGGTGCCTGGATCAATTCAATGAGGACACCTTCACCGCAGAGAGGGAATTCTTCATTGCCTTTCGGGTGAATAAAACAGACGTCATAACCCGCCGCACCCTTGCGAATGCCGCCGGGCGTGAACCGCATGCCCTGGCGCGTCAGGTATTCCACCGCAACGGCCAAATCATCGACCCACAGACCGATATGGTTCAGGGCCGGTTCATCGACGCGCGGCTTTTTTGCCGGGTCGAGCGGCTGCATGATGTCGACTTCAACAGCGTGCACGCCGTGTCCCATTTCGAGGATATCTTCGTCGACGTTTTCGCGCTCGCTGCGAAATTCTGATTTAGGCGTGAGCCCCAGCACGTCTACCCACAGGCGGCGCAGCTTTGCCTTGTCGGAACCACCGACCGCGATCTGTTGAACTCCCAGTATTTTGAAGGGGCGTGACATAATATTGTGCTAAAGGTCACTTCGGCTGCGCTCAGTGACCTTTAGACCGGTCGGTGAGCGCAGTCGAACCGACGGTTAGGCTTCTGATTCTTTCAGCGTATAAATTTCGTCTTTAACCGGCAGCTCGCGGCGCAGGTTCTTGATGAACGGGTTTGGATCGCCCATTGGAGAATAATCGGGGCAGTCAGAAACAACCCGGCGCGCCACGGTGAAGTACTTGTACTGTTTTTCTTCGCCTGAGCGTTTAGCCCAGCGCTTCTTTGCGCATTTTACCCGCAGAACGTATTTGGTCGCATCTGCTTCAAAGACGCGCACTACATGGCAGTGTTCGCAGTTCGCGCAATAGACTTTTTCTCTCATTCTATTGGCTTTTCGGGGCGGGGAGACATGGGGTCAATGAAAATCGACCCCAAAACCAGCCGCATCGGCCAAAAACGTGAATCGATTGACCCCGCGTTTCAGCGGTGCGCGCTTACTCATGCTCAAGACGCTCGAAGCTGACGAACTGAAGATCCTGAATGCCCTCGCCGAAAACGGCCTTCTGGGTAACCAGGAGCTGGCCTCGCTGGTGAAACTCGATGAAAAACGGGTGGGGGAGATCAGGTCTGAGCTCGAATCGGCCGGCATTATCCTCAAGTACCGTGCCATTATCAACTGGGAAAAAATCGAAAGCGGCGGAGTGAACGCAGTCATCCAGGTCAAAGTCACCCCAGCCCAGGGGCAGGGTTACGATGAGGTGGCGCGGCGCGTGGCGGCTTTTCCCGAAGTGCGCACCTGCCTACTCGTCTCTGGTTCCTTTGATCTGCTTGTCGAGGTCGACGGCCCTTCGCTGCGCGACGTGGCCTTTTTCGTCGCGGACAAGCTGGCGACGATCGAAGGGGTAAACCACACCAGCACGAACTTTTTGCTCAAGCGCTACAAGCAGTCGGGTGATATGTTCTCGGCGAGCGGTAAAACCCATCGTTTGCCGATGGTGATCTGAGCACGCCGGGCGCCCGAAAAAAATTGAGGGCAGCCGTCTTCGGCGCTTACAGCTTCTTTAACCACGACCTGACGCGCCCGGCTTCCGATGAGTTCGGTGCCAGTGTCAGGTAGGTTTCGAAATATTTCCTGGCCTCTTTCTTTTTGTTGAGTTGCCCGGCCGCTATTCCGGCCCCGAGAGAGGCTTCGGCAAGGTTCGGGAATTTCTTCAGTGCGCGTTCATATGTGGCGAGGGCCTCTGCGGCTTTTTTGCCTCGCAGGGCGACTCCTGCAGAGTTGAGGTATAGCCGCTGCTCGGCAAAACCATTTTGCTCGGCTTTGGCGTAGCTTTGCAGGGCAGCCTTGTAGTCGGTCTTACTGGCCAGAAGGTTGCCGTGTACGTAGTGCGCGCGGCCATACTTGGGGTGCCGTTGCAGCGTGTCAGCCAGCGTCGTCGCCGCCTCGGCAATCTTACCTTCGGACAACTGGATTTCTGCGATCGACGTGAGGCATTGTCTCTGCGTCGGGTTGGCGCGTTCACCCTGCCGTGCGGCTACCATTGCCTGCCTCAGATCACCCTTTTCAATCAGGAGCTCCGACGCTTCGCCAAATAGCGCCGCCTTGCGGTTGTCGTCGGTCGCTGCCTGCGCCTCTTTCAGAAGTGCATCGATCTTTTGGTTCAGCGGGATGTCGAGCCGTGTACGCGGTTCATGCTTTTCACGGCACGCAGTGGCCAGAACGGCCAGTAATCCCAGAATCAAGAATCTTTGTAACATGGAAAGCTCCCCCGATGAGCAAATCTTAATTGCTCAGTTCAACTCCATTCATATAGATCGCAATCATTTCATCGACTTTGCTCTCGATTTGTTTTTCGTAGCGTCCGAAGAGAAGCCACTGCGACAGCACTTCACGCAGGCCGCCGGAAACCAAAAAGCTCATGAGTTCTGAGTCATGTTTCTTGAGCCTGCCTGAAGTAATACCGCGGTCGAGCATCACCCTGATGGACGCCTGCATCAGCTCCTGGAACCAGATGGTCTGTGCCCGTATCTTGGGCTCTGCATTCATGGTCGTGAGCAGCAGGATGACGGTTTCGCGGTGGCCCTGGAAAACCGACAGCAGTGATTTTGCCAGGTCGCTCAGGGCAATCTTGAAGTTCTTTTGGTCGAGCGCCTCGACCTGCATGTCGGTAAGGTACCGCTGGATATCGATGAAAATCTCTTGCAGCAGGGCGTTGAGCACCTGTTCGACGCTCTGGAAGTGCAGGTAGAAGGTGCCGCGCGCCAGCTTGCTCTTCTTTACAATATCCGCGATGCTGGTGCCGCCATAACCCTTCTGGGCAAATACGGCGCGCGCCGCATTGAGTATTTTTTCGCGGGTAAGTTCTTTCCGTTTTTCCTGGCGCATTTTCGTAGCTTTAGTCAACGTGGGCTCCCTGTGGAGAGAGAACCTCGTTGGACAACCTGTCTCGAAAAGCGGCATCGGTTTGCCAGTAGAATTTAGGCCGTCATCATGTTAGACGAAGCAACACTGCGCACTGCGCTCTCCGCTGCCTATGCCGAGGCCGAACTTGCCTTCCAGGAAAACGAAGTGCCGGTGGGGGCTGTTATTGTCTATAACAACGAAATTATCGCGCGGGACCACAACCGTATTGTACAGCATGCAAACCCCGTGCGGCATGCTGAACTCAGCGTCATAGAGAAGGCGGCACTGGTGCTCAAGAACGAACGCCTGGTCGACTGCCATCTCGTCAGTACGCTCGAACCCTGCATGATGTGTTCCGGCGCAGTGGTGCATGCCCGAATTGCCTCGGTGCACTTTCTGGCCGATGAAGAACGCTCCCCTGGTCTTCGGCAGCTGCTTGTATTACCTTCAGTCAATCATAAGCCACAACTCTATCGTCACCGCAGCGAAGAGTGGGATGCGCCGTCGCTGATGCGGCGCTTTTTCCAGCTGCGCCGTACATGAACCAGTTTCCAGAGACAGCTCCGTACCCCGAACTGCGCATACACCGCGCAGCACTGGCGCACAATCTTTCAGTATTACGCAGCCTTGCGCCACGCAGTCGTGTGCTGCTGCCGGTTAAGGCGAATGCCTATGGCTGCGGTATGGAAACGCTTTTTCCTTTCTTTCGCGAAGCAGAGGTTGATATGCTCGGTGTCGCCAACTGCAACGAAGCAGTCCAGCTGCGCCGCCTCGGTTGGAAAAAGCCTGTCTTGAACCTCGGTGGTTTCTTTGCGCAGAACCTCGGCGCGATCGTCGCGCACGAAATTACCCCCTCGATAACCGATCTCTGGCAGGTTGCTGCGCTTGATGCCGCTGCCGCGGGTCGCACCATCGAAGTTCATTTGAAGCTCGATCTCGGCATGGGGCGTATCGGCATACGCCCCGAAGATTTTCCCGAACTGTTGCGATTGCTGGCGGAAGCTAAAGCGCTGCGGGTCGCCGGTATCTTCACCCATTTTCCACATGCGGGTCCGGCTGCGCGTGAGAAGACGCTGGCACAAAACGAAAGTTTTCAGCAGCACGTTACGGCGATTCTTTCAGCGTTGCGGCTCGAAAGGGGGAGTGTCATCCTGCACGCGGCAAACTCCTATTCGGCGGCTTTTTTCCCGGAGACGCATCACGATATGATCCGACCAGGAATTCTTTTTTATGGGTATTACCAGAGCGAACCTGACCGTGTAGAGTTCAACCCGCGCTTTTCTTTTAAACCATCACTCGAGCTCGTGGTCACACCGATTAGCAGGCGGATACTCCGCCGCGGCGACACGGTTTCGTATTCGGGACTTTATACCGTAACCGACGAGCGCGAACAGATCGCGGTTTTGCCGCTTGGGTATGCCGACGGTATCCCGCGCGCTCTTTCGAACCAGGTATCTTTCGGCAGGTACCCGCTGCGTGGACGCGTGACCATGGACCAGATCATGCTGGGCAATTATGATGGGGTGTCGCCGGTCCGATTGTTGGGTGAAGGTGTTACTTCACTCGAACAATGGGGCGAACTCTCTTTGAGCTTCTCGTACGAAATCATGTCACACCTGGGAAACCGGCTGAATCGTGTCCTTGTGTAGCGGTTCGCTTGAGGTAAAGTGGTCAAAGGATTGGGGACGTCAGCCAAATTCGGTGGACGGTATCGGGCAGGTCTTTACACTGTGCGGACAAAAAATCTCCGGAGGAAACATGAAAAAAATTCTTTTATTGGCCGTTGCGTCGGTCATTGCCGTCACGGCCTGTAAAAAAAGTGTGTCAGGCCAGACTGGCCAATGGACGAGCAATCTGAACGAACTTGCCGAAGCTTCGGGCAAATATCCAAACCTTAAGGCCCTGCTCGATGCCAAGGCGACTGAGGCTAAGGCAATTTTTGCCGAGGCGGAAAAAATCAGCGATGAAGAGCAGAAGGCCGAGAAGATTGCAGCGGCGATCGCAAAGTTGCGAGAAAACCTCGGAGTTGTGGTTGAGGTAAAATACAAGTCACAAGCTATCGACTCGACGATCGAAAAGGTCACAAAAATCAAGACCACTAAGGACAAGGTGAAAAAGGCCGAATCAGAGATTAAGGCCATCCGCAAAGAGCAGGAAGCAATCGAGCAGTCCATGAAGGCGCTGAAGCCCGCGAACGGTGAAGAGCTCAACATCCAGGTGCGCGAGCTTGTCGGTAAGTTGATTTCGCTTTCAGGCCGGGCAGACGGCGTACTGAAGCTCGTAAAAGGCAAGTAAAGTATTACCGGGATGCAGAAAAGCGGGCGCGCAGAAAGTATGATCGCACGATCACCGGTGCCCCCGATGATCGGGCGTCATTCGAGGGTGTGGCGCAGCAAAGCCGCATTTGCATCCCTCTTCATTTCACTCGTTGCCCTTCTGCCCGGGCTCAAGGCAGATACCGCAGCTGGAACACCAGGCAGACAGCGGGGTGTTCTCGAAAGCGATGCGGCTCGCCACGACTTTCGCATTATGCAGTCGATTTTCTCCCAGGCGCACGCTACTGCCTTTGCGCAGATTCCAAAACCGCCCTTGCCAGACCTGTTTGTAGACAAAAAGATTGTAACCATACGCGATTTTGTCACACGCGTGCTGGGTTATTACCGGGGCATACAGGTCGATCATACAGGACTTGGTTTTTCACCTGAGTTGATTGAGTCGCTTGGCCTCAAGACAGCCTTGTTTCCTTTTCCCCTGAAGTTTTTCCAGGGGCGTGCGTACTTTGACTGTGATTACAAAGCAATTCCGTTTGGTACGGAATTACTGAAGATAAACGGACAGCCACTATCCGAAATATTCAAGCGCTTTAATACAGTGACCTCGGTTCTGAACGACAGAGGCCAGAGCGACGACTACCGGCTGGGTGAAAGTTTTTCTTTTCTTTACTACATGGTTGAGGGGGCGCATTCACAGTGGCAACTGACGCTGAAAGATGGTAATGCCATCCGTGAAGTGTCGGTAGATACCAGCGACGGCAGCGGGACTGCCTTTGTTTCCCGCAAATCCATGGATCAGCCCAACTACGCGCAGCCGGTCTATATGATGTTTAACCCCCAGCTGAAGGCTGCTTATCTCGCGCTCAATACGTTCATGCCTTCAGGCAAAGACCTCGATTCGATTGAAAGCTGGAACAACATGTTGTTCACCTTTCACCGCGAGGCGGCGCAGCGCAAGGTGGAGAACCTGGTTATCGACCTGCGCGTTAACCGTGGTGGAGTAATGCTCTTCTCTGCAGCGGCTGCAAGCTGGTTTGTCGAACGCCGTATCGACGATAAGAGCCGCAGCCGGGCGCGCTCGCGTGTGTTGCCCTACCGCGAGCATGTGCATGCAGTCAACAGTATGGCGATTTCAGAACAGATGCTGCTTGATACAGAAAAATACCTGCAGACGGGTTTTGCCGACAAGATGTCAGAAGGGTATTTTGAAACCCGCCGGAGTGAAGCGAGGTACGTGACCCTGACTCCCATTGAACAGGCGCACCGCTTTCGCCGCATCTATATACTTGTGTCGCGCGCAACCTATTCGGCAGCCGTTAATTTTGCGCGACTCGTCAAGCTGGGTAATGCCCATACGGTGCTCGTGGGTGAAGAAACCGGCAGCCCGGGTGACGGGCATTCCGCAGAAATACTAATCACTTACAAGTTGCCGTACTCGGGGTTGCTTTTCGAGATTCCTCTGGTGCAGGTGCAGTTTAATCCGCTGGTGCCAAAACAGGAAAAGGGCCGCGGGCTGTTACCGGATATCGTGAGCGCGGAGACGCCCGCCGATTTTCTGTCGGGCCGCGATGCACAGCTCGAGGCGGTTTCGGAGCTGATGCAAAAAACGGTGGAGCCATGAGACTGCAGGCAGGTAAGCCCGAAAGGTCTGCTGCATTTTTGACGCTGGCAGCTGCACTGCTGTCTGCCTTGCACTGCAGTTCGGACGGTATACGCGACCGCCCGATATCATTTTCCGAATGGCGAGCGCAACAGACAATCGAATACGTGAATAAGCGTTACGCGGTACGGCAGCAGTCTCTCGAGATGCTGCCTGTCATGGTGGTCTCGCACTACACAGCAATGGACTCGCTCGATGTTTCCTACAACTACATGAACCGCGAAGAGATGGAATCGGGACGCAGCCAGCTGAAAAAAGCCGGCGGAGCCAATATCGCGGTGCATTACCTTGTCGGCAAGGCCGGTGATATCTATCGCCTGATGCCGGAAAACAAGATTGGCCGGCACGTGATTGGCCTCAACCGGCACGCGATTGGAATAGAAAATGTCGGCGTCGATGAGAACTCGCTGACCATGGCGCAGGTTGAAGCGAATGCACTGATCGTTCGCCGCCTGGCGAAAAAGTATCCCATACGCTACCTGATTGGGCATT
>JAXMHG010000007.1:0-83695 GCA_046346875.1 Turneriella sp.
GAACACGACTGCGCGATGCCGGCACGGGAAGAACAACAGTAAAACCTGATTCTCAGACTGACGCAGTGACCCGTTGTGGGAAGCCAATCTACCCAAGCATTGAAAAACTATGCCACCAAAGACAACCGCCCTATCTCTGAAACAGATTATCACGGGAACAGATTTGTTCCTGAACCTGTCGCCCGGGACAAAAGAACACCTTGCGCGGGCGTTTAGAAAAGTCAGCGTAGGGAAACACAAAGTAGTTATTCAACAGGGAGAACCGGGCGACGCACTCTACCTGGTCGCGCAGGGCAGCTTCAGTGTCTTCGTCACGACCGACGGCAAAAAGAAAAAGGTCGGTGAAATTAAACCCGGTAGCTGTTTTGGCGAAGGTGCCCTTGTAACGAGCGAGCCCCGCAACGCGACTGTCGTCTGTGACCAGCCAGGCATAGTCTACCGCATCAACCGCGAAGATTTCAGCAGGGCACTAAAAGATCACCCGGACGAGCTCAAGGCGTTTGTCAGGCTGATCGGCAGAAGGTCGCGGGCGCTGCACCGCAGTGTTTTCCGTCCCGAGCCACGCCGTATCAAAGAACTGATCTCGTCGGTCACACTCTTCAGAGAAGTGGGAGCTAAACTGATCGCCGAGCTCGAACCACAGATGGAGTGGATTTTCCTGCCGGGCGGTGAAACCCTGATGCGACAGGGCGACGCAGCTGACGGCATGTACGTGGTTATCAATGGCAGCCTGGTCTACGAAGTCAGAAACCACGAAAACCGGATCATCTCGACCGGCCATTTTTCGAGGGGTGACATTATTGGCGAGATAGCCCTGCTGACAGGTGAACCAAGAACTGCCACCGTAATCGCAACGCTCTCGTGTGAAATAGTGAAAATCAGCACGGCGGCCTTTGAATCAGTTTTTTCCAAACATCCGCCCAGTATGCTGGCGATTACCAAACTGATAGCCGACCGCTTCACCCAGGACAGGATGGGAAAAAGACCGGCAAAACAGGCGAGGAGTATCATTACCCTTTTTCCGCTGCAGAAAGAACTGCCTGTTCGTGATTTTGCTTCAAAACTACGGAGCGCCCTGAAAAAATTCGGCCGCACCACCATCGTCGAAAGCCTCGATTTCAAAAAGCGTTTGGGCAGCCGCGAGTACGCAATTTCCGATTTGCTCGAATTGCTCTACGACCTGCAGGATAAAAATGAATTTTTGATTCTTTGCCCTGACTTTGCCGACAAAATCTGGACTGAAACCATTCTGCACCATACAAACCGCATTTTGCTTCTCACCGATGCACAAAAGGCGCAGTCTCTTACCCCTGAAGAGATTCGTTACCTGGGCGATTCAGAGGAGACTCACGGCCCGCTGCGTGAGCTCGTGTTGCTCTATGGTGAACCTGGAATCAAGCCGACCAACACTGCCGCTTTGACAAAGATCAGAAAGACCGATGCCGTGCGCCATATCAGGACTTACGGCAATCACGGCTTTGAAAGCCTCGCCCGTTTTATTACCGGCAGGTCGGTTGGCCTCGCCCTGGGTGGCGGCGGAGCAAAGGGTCTCGCGCATATTGGCCTGCTCAAAGCAATGCACGAAGAAAATATTCCTATCGATATGATCGGTGGCACCAGTGCGGGTGCGCTCATGGCAAGCATCTACGCGATGGGTTATGATGCACCCGAAATGGAACGCATCGCGAAGGCACTCATGAGCGATAAGAAGACGCTGAACGACTACACGATTCCCGGGGTTTCGCTCATCCGCGGCAAGAAATTCAACACGGCGATCAAGAATTTCGTGGGCGAGACCATGATCGAGGACCTCTGGCTGCCTTTTTTTGCCGTAGCGACGAGCCTGACAAAAGCACAAAAAACTATCATCGATAGCGGCCCCGTGTGGAAAGCACTGCGTGCGTCAGCGTCGATACCGGGAATTCTGCCGCCATTCTATGAAAACGGGGAGCTGCTGGTCGACGGGGCAATGCTCGACAACATTCCCGGGGCAGTCATGAGAAAGCGGGGTGCGGATTTTGTCATTTCAGTGGCACTGGCATCGCAGAGCGATGCAGCAGAAGACGGTGTATTCAGCGGCATCTATGAAGAAAACAATTCGGGGGCACTCCCCTCTGCGCTGCGCATGCTGTTCAAACGGATCATCGGCAAGGCACAGAAGCAGAAAGATGTACCCAACCTGTTAAGCCTGCTGATGCGCGCGACCTTTGTTGCGTCAGACGCCGCGGTGGCGCAGGCCCGGGCTGAGTCGGATATTTTTGCCGAGCTGCCCGTCGAGCAGTTTGGCCTTTTTGACTGGAAGAAATTCTACCAGCTGGTGGAGATTGGCTACCGATACGGCAAGACGCATGCGAAAAGCTGGAAAAAGCAGCTCGGTATAAGGGGTTAACGTGGCAGATTGGTACAAAGAAGCGGTAGTCTACCAGATCTACCCGCGCAGCTTCAGAGATTCAAACGGCGACGGCATCGGCGACCTCACAGGCATCCGCGAAAAAATACCATACCTGAAAGATCTCAGCGTCGACACGGTGTGGCTCTCGCCGATCAACACCTCGCCGATGCTCGACTTCGGCTACGACATTTCTGACTACCGCAGCATCGACCCGATCTTCGGCACGATGGCTGACTTCGATGCGCTGCTTGCCGAACTGCACGAAAACAAGATCAGGCTGATGATGGACCTCGTGGTCAACCACAGCTCTGACCAGCACCCGTGGTTTATCGAATCGCGTTCGTCGCGCGATAACCCGAAACGCGACTGGTATGTCTGGCACGACGGCAAGAACGGCAGCCCACTACATGCCGCACGAGACGGCCTCCTTGCCGGCGGCAAAGTTCGCGGCGTCGTGCCGCCTAACAACTGGCAGAGCGTCTTCGGCGGCTCTGCCTGGGAATGGGACAAAGCGACGAAAAGCTTTTACCTCCACTCCTTCTTAAAAGAACAACCCGATCTTAACTGGCGCAACCCCGAAGTGAAAGCGGCAGTTTTTGCCGAAATTGAATTCTGGCTCAAAAAAGGTATCGATGGCTTTCGCCTCGATGTGGTGAACCTTTACTTTAAAGATGCCGCGTTTCGCGATAACCCGCTGCGGCTCTGGGGCTGGCGTTACCCGCGCCCATACGAGTTCCAGACGCATGTGTACGACATGTCGCAGCCCGAGATGCACCCGCTGCTCAAAGACCTACGGGTGCTGCTCGACAAGTACAATGCCGCTTCAGTGGGGGAGGTACTCGTGGACTTCTCGGGTGACCCCGAACTTGCAGCGAGCTACCTGGGCGACAACGACGAACTCCACCTGGCTTTCGACTTCACCCTGCTCTACCAAAAATGGGACGCAGCCGCGATGGCAACTACACTCAGCCGCTGGTTCAGGGCCTGCGGCAGCAACTGGCCCACACTGGTGCTCAATAACCACGACCAGGACCGGTCATATACCCGTTACGCAAAAAATAACGAGAGCGATGCGCGCGCCAAAGTCCTCGCGGCGCTGCTGCTGACAGCCAAAGGAACTCCCTTCTTATATTATGGCGACGAAATCGGCATGAAGAACGGGCGCGTTGCGCGCGCCGAACTGCGCGACCCGGTCGGCATCCGTTTCTGGCCGCTCACCGTAAGCCGCGACGTCGCACGCACACCGATGTTGTGGAACAGCGCGCAGCACGCCGGCTTTTCGACCGCAAAACCCTGGTTACCGGTGAACGATGACTTTCGCGAACGCAACGCTGCGACCCAATCGCAAGACCCGCACTCGATTCTCAGCTGGCACCGGGCGCTGCTCGCACTGCGCAGCGAACGCGTCGAGCTGCGCCTTGGCGACTGGATTGAGATACGTGCCGGCAAAGATGTACTCGCTTATCGTCGCAGCATCAACGGTATGGCGAGCGAGATCTACATGAACTTTTCCGCAAAACCCATGCCTGTACCGCTCGTTTCCGGTAAGGTTCTACTCTCCAACTGCGGGCGGACCGCTGCCCCTAGCGAGCTCAGTGGTTATGAGGTGTTGGTTGTGGAGGCGCGTAATTAGTATTACATACAGCCGCGCGCCTTTTCATTTTTTACCCAACGGCCAAACCAGTTGCCGCAGAAACGACCGCGGAAACCGGGGCTCGTCTGCAAGGCCAATCGCCGCGGGTGGCCTTTGGGGATCGTACGCAGTTCTGAATATCCAGTCCCAGAGGCTGAGCGAAATCGCATAGTTTACACCATAGCGTGTTGGTATCTGTTTAGCATGGTGCCAGAGGTGGAGCTCGGATGTATTGAACACATACTTTAGAAATCCCCACGGCAGACGCAGGTTGGCATGGTTCAGGTGTCCTATGAAAAGTGACAGCGCGTAGATGATGAAAAGATCATTCACGCCACGACCGAGCATGAGAAAGAGCACGTATTCAGGGATAGCATAGATAACATTTTCGGCCCAGTGGTAACGCAGGTGAACCGGGAAGCTCATAATTTGAGAGCTGTGGTGCACCTCGTGCAGTTTCCAGAAGAACGGCACACGGTGCAATATGACATGCACGTTCCACTGAATGAAGTCACGCGCCACAAAGAGCAGGATAATTTGTAGCCACGCAGGCAAACCCTGCAGCGGTATCAGACCGCGCAGAGCCTGTACAAAACCCCAGGTCTGCAGCTGTGTGGCGAAAAATAAACTCAGTGTGGCATACCCCGCCAGTGGAAACAAGAACATGTTGAAGAACATGTAAAAGATATCCTGTCCGAGTTCGGCCCGCGCGACCTTCTGGCTCTTTCGCCAGGGTAAGGCGATTTCAAGCAAGAACACAATGACCGAGGCGACGGTGAGCAACCAGAAAAAGTTACCCCAACCGGGGTGGGTGATTTGTTGTACCAGGCTTTGCCAGCCTGAGATGAAATGGTTTATGTAGTATTGCATAAGTATGTATTTCATGACATCCTGCGCGTGGCGCAGGATGTCATGAACAAGCGTTACCGCAGGCTTTGGAGATTCATGTGGTTGATGCCATTCTCCACATTGGTAAAACCCGCAGACTGCAGCACGCGTTGTGCTGAGCTCGAGCGCATACCCGAAGCGCAGTACACGATCACTGGCTCGTCTTTTTTGCCGATGGTTGAGACCTTGCCTGGCAGCTCGTCGAGCGGTATGTTAATCGCCCCTGAGAAGTGCCCGGTAGAGAATTCCCCCCGGCTACGCACGTCGATTACCTTCGCGCCATTCTGCAGCATTTCCTTTATTTTCACTTTGTTTCCTCCCATTTTCCATTTTTTAAAAAAGTAGTACACGGTGAACGCCCCGGCGCCCACGAGCAGTAGTGTTTGCTGGTCTTGTGTCATTTAATTCTTATCCTCCCATTTTCCCCTCTGAGCAGCCAGACCCAGCCAGCCACCCGTGATATTGTATACTTCTTTGAAGCCCGATTGTTTCAAGATGCGCTGCGCGACGTAGCTGCGCTGGCCCGACTGGCAGAGCAGCGCCAGTGGCTTATCTTTCGGTATTTGCGACAAGTTCTCGCGCAGGTGATCGACTGGTATCTGGTAGTCGCTTTCAACCGGGTAGTGCTTGATCTCACCCGCGGCGCGCACATCGAGCAGCGCGAATTCACTGCGCCGTGCCGCCAGCTCAGCAGAAGATATCACCGGCGAAAGACCCGAGTGGTGGTTCATCGCCTGGAACGCCGCCATGTTGATCGGGTCGTTCGCCGATGAATACGGTGGCGCATACGTCAGGTCGAGACCCGCAAGATCGTAGATCGTGAGCCAGCCGACGATCGCCGTCGCGATCACGTCGATACGCTTTTCTGTCCCGTTGGGACCAAAAGCCTGCGCACCCAGCACGCGGCCGTCTGCAGGCGAGAACACGAGCTTCAGCGCAATGCGCTCTGAGTTCGGGTAGTAACCGGCATGGTTGTTCGAGTGTACCATCACCGCCTGGGCTGAAATGTTTGCTGCTTTCGCTGCCTTTTCCGTAAGCCCGGTTGAGGCGAGCGTTTTGCCGAAAATCTTGATGACCGACGAACCCAGCGCTCCGCGGTAACGGCAGCGGTTGCCCATGAGTGCATTTTCCGCCGCAAGCCGTCCCTGCCGGTTAGCCGGTCCGGCGAGAGGAATGCGCGTTGCAGTGTGCGTGATGCGGTTGGTAATCTCAGCCATATCGCCCACGACGTAGATGTCTTCGTCAGAACTCTGCATGAAGTCGTTCACAACCACGCCATTTGTCTTGCCGATCTCGAGGCCAATTTGTCTGGCAAGGCTCGTTTCGGGCTTCACGCCCGCAGCAAAAACGATGAAGTCTGCATTAAAGGTTGAACCATCGGAAAGAGTGAGCGCTCCGCCTTTCTCTGCCTTCTTTATAGTAGTCTGTGTCAGCACCTTAATGCCGTGCGCTTCGAGTTCTTTTTTCGCCAGGTTGGAAAATTCGGGGTCGAGGTTCGGCATCACACCGGGTGCAAATTCAACCAGCGTGACTTCAAAGTGCTTGTGCCGCAGCGCCTCTGCGACTTCAATACCGATGAAACCACCGCCGACAACGGCGACATGTTTGTATTCGGCCTTTGCCATCTGTTCGATGATCGCGTCCATGTCTTCAACCCAGCGCAGTGAGAAGTGCGGTACGTTCTCCACGCCTTCGACCGCCGGCTTCATCGGGTCGCCACCCTGCGACAAGATCAGCTTGTCGTAAGGGATTTCATGCGTTTGGCCCTCTTGCACGTAAGTGACGGTCTTTTTCGCGCGATCAACGTTGGTCACTTTCGTGTTGACCAAGGCTTTCACGCGGTAGCGGTTCCAGAGGTCCTGCGGTGTTCTTAAGAGAAGAGTTTCGCGCTTGGGAATATCGCCACCGATGTGGTACGGCAGCCCGCAGTTGGCAAACGAGATATACCCGCTGCCTTCAATCAGGGTAATTTCGGCGTTCTCGTCGAGACGCCGCGCGCGGCCCGCCGCGGTAGCTCCCCCGGCGACACCGCCGACAATCACCAGTTTCTTCTTTGTTGCTTCAGACATTTTACCTCCAGCCGAGCATTGCGCCCATGACGGCGCCATAAATAATTGAGGGTACCGGGCGCGAAGTGATTGCGCACGCCCCTGTCGAACAGCCGATCAGGCGGTAGTAGAGATACCCCACTACACCGCCGCCGGCAACATAGAGTGCTAAATTCAGTGGATTTGCCATTCTTTTTCCTTTATCACATAGTAAACGTGGCGCGAATCACCGACTGCAGATTCTTCTGAATCTCGGTCGCCGGCTTATTCTGCCGCACACATTCATTGAGGTGGATTTCTAAATAAGCCTCGGCCACTTTCCACAAGGCGTTATTGGCCGCCTTGATCTGCTGTATGTCAGCCAGGCAGTCAGAACCGCCTGCGCTAATGCGCTTTTGCAGCCCCTGCAGCTGGCCAACAACCCGGTTGAGTCTCACCCTGAGTTTCTCGCGGGCCTCGGTATCTTCATATCCCATACTGGGTATGGTATAATATTTGACGGGGGGTGGCAAGTTTTTTATACTGCTTCTGTCAGGCGGCGGCAAGCCCGTGACCTGGTGAGATTTTTCTCAAGGAGTAATTATGAAAAAGAATATGGGAACCGCAGACCGCGCACTTCGCCTCATCGCGGCGATTGTGATTGGTGTGCTTTATGGATTGAATTTGATTTCAGGAACCGTAGCGATTGTGCTCGGTGTTGTCGCCGTCGCTTTTTTCGCCACAAGCCTCATTGGCTGGTGCCCGCTGTACCTGCCATTCGGGCTTTCGACCTGCAAAACGGAAAAGTAAGCCTATGAAAAAGCTAATGGTACTACTCGCCGCAGTTACACTGACAGTGTATTGCGAAAAGAAATCCGAAACAACAAATACGCCAGCCTCCATGAGCTCGGGGCAGGCGGAACTCAAGGCGCTGCTTGACGGTAAGGCAACAGTGGTCGATGTGCGTACTCCGGGTGAATTTGCTTCAGGCCACCACCCGCGCGCGGTCAACATTCCTGTAGACCAGGTACAGTCGCGTATCGCAGAATTTGGCGATAAGTCAAAGCCTGTGGTTGTCTACTGCGCTTCCGGAAACCGAAGCGGCCGGGCGAAACAGATTCTGCAGTCTGCAGGTTATAAAGATGTAACCAACGCCGGGGGCTTCAGCGATCTGCCATAAGGCTTACCTGCCGTACGCGCCCGAAACGGGCGCGTACGTGTTCTTATGCCTGCGACTGCAGGTAGTTCTGTAAACCCATCAGGTTAATCAACCCGAGCTGTTTTTCGAGCCAGTGCGCGTGATCCATTTCGGTATCGTCGAGCTGCACAACCAGCATCTCGCGCGTGACATAGTCGCCGGCCTTCTCGGCGGCAGCAATGGCCTTCTTCAGCTCACCGACAACATGATACTCGAGATCCAGATCTGCTTTCAGCATTTCGGGCACGGTGTTTCCAATATTGACCGCATTGCGCTTGGCAACATTGGGCGCACCTTCCAGGAAATGAATTCTCTGCATCAGCGCCCGGGCATGTTGCCGCTCGTGATCAGATTCGTGCAGCGCTTTTTCGGCAAGCTTTGGCAAACCTATATCGGCATAAATTTCTCCGTGCGCCAGATACTGGTCCACAGCGGTCAGTTCGCCGGTGAGTAGGTCATTGAGTATTTCGATAATCTGTGCATTGCCTTTCATGGGGTTTCCTTTCGCAACGCTAAATGATTGAATTCCCGCAGCAAGCGGAAAATGTCTTCAGGAATTCCGGAATTATGCCGAAACCAAGGTATGGTCAGCCGCTTCCGTGATATCCTGCTTGTTTTTGGAGCCCTCTTCGCACTGGTGGCAGGGCTCGCCGCGATCGACTCTGCTTTTAAGCATCCGTCTGATGAGCAGCTGGCGGCTGAAGACCAGGCTCTCGATGCGCAAATTCGCGAGACGGTACTGCAGCTGCAAAAGCTACACTCGCTGAAATCTTTCCAATCGATGCACATGGCGCCTCAGCAGGCAAACGTGAAATGGTCGGCCAACGGCGAATGCCTTGAAGTCTCTGCACATGCGCAGAACCACGAAGTTCCCCGGGTCAAATCAGCCCCGGTAGATTATAAAGTACAGAGCATCGCCGTCTGCTATGTCAACGAAAAACTTTCGCGCATCGAATCCGTTTTTACTACGGTTTCACAGACCAAGAAGGAAAAGGACACGAACAGCCTCGTGCACCGCGACCCGATAACTGCCAGCCCGAACGAAATTATACTCACCGGGGCGTTCAACGAAATCCGCAAGAACAATCTGCGCGTCGGCGACCTGCAGAACTCGTACGAAAAGCCGATGCGCATCTCGTTCAAGAAGGACTATTACCTGCCACACCTGCGACAGACTGCGTATATCCTCCAGCGTACATACGACCTGCACCGGCACGAAGCAATCCGAGCGAACACGAAGACGGTCAACCAATACCTGAATTATACCGAGCACTGATTCTTTCACCCATGAAGGCGCCAGCCTTAATGAGTGAAGACCTCGACCGCATGTCTCAAATTCCGAAAATGACTGTAGCGAATTTACCGATAATCAAACATGCAGATCAACCGCCGTACTGACCAATCTATCACCATACTCGAACCCGTGGGCGACATGGGGCTCTATAATCTCGGTGAACTGCGAGCGGTACTGCTAAGCCTGCGCGAAGCAGGTAACAAGAAAGTGCTCATTGACATGGCCAAAGTACCCGGCATCGACTCGATGACGATTGGCTTCCTGATACAGGAGAATGATATATTCTTAAACCAGGGCGGCGAGCTGAAACTTGCCCGCATTTCTGCCAGTGTCCGCAAGTCGCTGATGGTTACAGAAACACTGAAGCAGCTGCAAGTCTACGACGATATAGCCGCAGCCACCGGATCTTTTCGGCGTTGATTTGCCCCGTGTTTCGCTCATAGAATCTGGGCCGTGGCCGAGCTTCCTGTTGCCAGCGCCCTTTCTGCATTGAAGAATAGCCTCAGCGCTTCATCCGCCGTAATTCTCACCGCCGAAACCGGTTCGGGCAAAACCACCTGGCTGCCGCTGCAGCTGCTCGATGAGCCCTGGCTTGCGGGCAAAAAGATTATTATGCTCGAACCACGCCGGGTGGCGGCGCGCGCAGCGGCGACGCGACTGGCGTATCACCTCAAAGAGAAGCCGGGAAAGACAGTCGGCTATTCGGTGCGCTTTGACAGCCAGGTAAGTGCGGCGACGCGCATTGAAGTTGTCACCGAAGGCATTCTCGCGCGGCGCATCGTGAATGACCCCGAGTTGAAAGATGTCGGGCTTGTTATCTTCGACGAATTTCACGAGCGCCATGTCGAAACCGATCTCGCGCTCGCGCTCACGCTCGAGAGCCAAAAGGTCTTTCGCGACGATCTCAAAATTCTCGTGATGTCTGCCACGATCGACACCACGGCGATCGGCAGTTTTCTGGGCAAAGCATTCGGCACAGAAGAAACTCCCACACAGGTGCCTGTCATCACCTCTGCCGGCACCAACTTTCCGGTTGAAGTGAAATACCACAACGAACAAATAGGAGCCGGCAACAGGCCAATGGCGATCGCGTGCGCGCGCAAGGCGATCGAAGCGCACGAAAAACATGAGGGGGATTTTCTTCTGTTCTTGCCGGGTACCGCCGAAATTTTTGCGGCCACCGAATTCATCGAAGACCGTAATCTCAAGAACACTGTTGTGCTGCCTCTTTACGGCGAACTCACCGCGCAGGAACAAGACCGCGTGCTTGAAGCGCCGAAGCCGGGCGAGCGGCGTATCATCGTTGCCACACCGATTGCCGAGTCGAGCCTTACGCTCGAAGGCCTGACGGTCGTGATCGACAGCGGGCTCGTGCGCCAACCTGCGCTCGACCCGGGCACCGGACTGTCTTATCTCGAAACCGTACCGATCACTCAGGATTCCGCAATACAGCGCGCAGGCCGCGCGGGTCGTCTCGGCCCCGGCACGTGCTACCGTATGTACACCGAAGCCGATTTTCGCCGCCGGCCCAAAACCCGGGCGCCCGAAATTCTGCGCACCGATCTCGCCGAAGCAAGCCTGCGCACGCTCGCGTTTGGTTCGCCGCTGAAATCGCTGATGCTGCCCGACATGCCCTCGGCGGCCATGATTGCACAGGCGGAGCGTCTGCTACATGACCTCGGTTTGATCGACAAGCACAGCCAGCTCACCCCACTTGGCAAAAAAGCCGCTACGCTGCCGCTGCACCCGCGCCTCGCAACCATGCTCTCTGCCGCACCGTCTGAAGAGACCGCCATGCTGGCGGCAATGCTCTCTGAACGCGATGCAATGCGTGTTACCGGCGCAATGGCGACCGATCTCGAAATTCGTTTTCAATCGCTGCAGAGATTCATCGAAACCGGCGAGGTACCTGCGGGGGCAGATCGAAGGGGATTGGAAGCGATCGCGCGGGTATTTAAACATCTGCGAGGAAAATCAAACCCCACCCCCGGCCCCTCCCCTGATTCAGGGGAGGGGAGCCGTAGGCGGGGAGGGGTTCTTGCCCCACTGCTCTTCGCTTTTCCCGATCGTGTGGCGGTTCGACGCGATCAGGGGTCATTTCTCATGCGCAATGGCCGAGGAGTCTATACCGAAAAAACCGACTGGCTCGCCGAATCAGAGTTCATCGTTGCGGTCGATGTCAGCGGTGCGGAAAAAAATGCGAAGCTGCGGCTGGGACTTTCTGTTTCACGCGAGCAGGTCATGGATCACTTTGCAGCCGCGATCGAAAAGCGTAACGAAATACGTGAAGTTGCGGGCAAGCCGCGCGCCTATGAGCAGGCCTGCCTCGGGGCGATTGTGCTTGTCGAAAAAGAGACAGCGCTGCCTGAGGGATTTGCCGAAAAGCTCGTTCTGCAGAAATTACGCGAAGGTGACTTCTGGGGTTTTCTGGGTGAGGAGTCACGCTCACTCATTGCGCGCATTGAACTCATGCGCTCCTTTGGAGCTGATTTGCCTGAAAGCTCGCCCGAGCTCTTGCAGGGTACGCTCGACGAGTGGTTGGCACCGTTTGTTGCAGGTGCCCGGACGCTCGACGATGTGACTGACAACAAAATTGCTGAAGCGCTGCTGGCGCGCTTAAGCTACCAACAACAAAAGTTGCTCGAAGATAATTTACCGGCCAAGCTGGTGGTGCCCAGCGGCTCTGCTCACCGTATTCGCTACGAAGACGGCAAAGCGATCGTCGCCGTGCGTATTCAAGAGGTCTTCGGCATGAAGACGCACCCGTCACTGGCGGGGGGAAAGCTGCCGGTCACGTTTGAGTTACTCTCGCCGGGCAGGCAGCCGATTGCGATCACGAAACATTTGCCAGAACTTTGGAAATCCACCTATTCTGAAATTCGCAAAGAAATGCGCGGACAATACCCTAAACACTTCTGGCCAGAAGACCCGCTGTCGATGCAAGGTACGACAGGTACGAAAAAAGCGTTTGATCGAAAAAATAAGTCTTAAACTTCGGGATAAGCAGCTTTGAGCTTAGCCTTGATAAGCAAAAGCTCGAACAGGTGGGCAAGTGAATAGAACGCCTGCAAGAGCAGCAGTGCAGAGGCGCGCCACGATATCCTGTGCCACCAGGCCTTGTCACCCAGTACGAGGTCTGGTTCGGGTGTCAATTCAACGAGCACCTGACCGTCTCTGGCGATTCGCCCCTGCTTCTCATCGCGATAGCGCGTATCGGGAAAATAGCGCCTGATAATGGCGTCGTGCATGGTGACAAAATTGGCCGGGCAATCTTTGCCCACGGCGCAACGAGCCGCCTGAAAAATCATCGGAAATTCTTTGCCGTCGTAGAACGAAGGCATGTAGACCCAAACCTTCCAGTCAAGAATCGCCTTCCTGTCGAGGGTACGGTCGGTCAGAACACCGTATTCGAGGGTGTAGCTATCGTCACCCGAACCGAATTTTCTGTCGGCCCGGTAGTCAACCCGCAGGTTGCCGGATGCCAGTAAGACGTATTCTTTGTGATCGCCGTCGGAAATCTGTTGCAGCGAAACGGGCTGTGATAGCAGCCCATTACGCTGGATCTCTTCAAGCTGTCGCGACCGGTACGCCCATGAGCGCGCCGTAAACATGAGCCAGATTCCCATACCTGCGGCCGCGGCCAGAATGATGAAGCGCAGCGTCGCCATACGGTCAGGCCATTTACCCCAGCCTGCCGCTGGGGTACGCAATTCATCGCGTACTACGACGACATAAAGCTGGCTGAACAGGAGTGCGACAATGAGAATGCCGAAGACAATTATGCCGAAAATCCAGCTGCTGAAGACAACAAAAGCAAGCAGCGGCAAAAGAATCAGCAGGCTGTACGGGTTGTTGCCGTAGTGCGGATGCGAGGTCTTCAACCAGACAATAATTGCCAGCAGAACAACCGTAAGACCGCCAAAAATGCTCCAACGAATGAGCCGCACCAGGCTTTCATTGCTCTCATAAGAAAGCGGCCCATAGACAAAATCAGTTGTCTGGAAGTAGAGACTGGCACAGAGAAGAAATACGGGGGCCACGGCGAGTGAACCAAGCAGGGAAACAACGGTGCGCCGCGTACTCAGTCGTACCGGTCTTCGGTCTGTACTCACGCAACAGTCGCTGCGAAATCGGTCAGAAGGTCAACTGCGTTTAGCGCGCCTCTTGCGCGGCACGTGCATTCTTTCGCGCGCCATCTTTTTCACCTGCGCGGCAAATTGCGGAAATTCGCCGAGTACGACCTGGAAGCTGTCTTTGTCGAGTGTGTACAGGTCACAGTATTCGACAGCACGCACCGAGGCATTGCGAGGTTGCGCGAGCAGCAACGCGATTTCGCCGAAGTAACCACCCTCGCCGATGGTCGCATAAACCTGGTTAGTCCTCTCAGACAGCACTTCGACGCTGCCGCGGCTGATGAAGTACATGTTATGGCCAATTTCCCCCTCACGAAAGATAAAGTCTCCTGGGGTGAACATTGCGGGTGTCAGTTTCATGACGATCTCTTTGATAAAAGCGTCTGAAGCTCCCTTGAAGATGGGTACCTTCTCGATTACGTCTGCGTGGATGTGCATCGCGAGCTCTTTCTGCAGCGCGCTGGGCAAATCTTTCAGAATGAGGTTTTCGTCGTAGCCGCGCCGGCTTTCCCACATGTAACGGTAGTAATGGCGCAGCTTCTGCCGCAGCGCAATGGGAATGTCGCGGTACTCGAGAAACAGGTTGAGGCGGTTGATTTTTTCCTGGTACTTCGAACGCGCAATGTCGAGGTTGGCCAGCAGGCTCGCAATATTACCGATCATGTAACCAAACATGCCCACGCCGACAATTTCGACGCAGATAGTGTAGGCGATCTGCGGAATGTTCGCAGGCGTGATATCACCGTAACCGATGGTGGCAAAGGTGGTAATCACCCAATAGAATGCCCGCAGATAATTTTCAGCCGCATTGTACTCGGGTTTTACATTACCCAGCACGATCCAGCCGCAGGCCGCCCAGTGTGCCATCATCAGCATCCAGAGTACGAGTATACCGAGGCGCATCATACTCGGGTTCAGAAAGTCGGCATGGCGCCAGCGGTTAATCAGCTCTTTGAGGTGCAGCAGGCGCACGAGCCTGGCCAGGCGCAGCGCTGGCGCAATATCGATGACGTGCGGCGGCAGGCCGACAAAGATGTGCCCGGTCATCAGGTCGAAAGGAAAAAGCGAAATCAGGTCAACGATGAACCAGGTGCGCAGGTAGTGCCGGCTGATCTGGCCCGGGTCGTCGACGAGTTCACCGCGAAAGTAATACGCAGTGCGAAAGCTGAGAATCATGTCGATGAGGAAAACGCACGTTAAGAAAATACCCGAATAGATGAAGAAAATCTTTCCCCTGAGTTTGTAGACGAGCTCGATGGGGCCCAGTACCGCCATCGTGAGAGTTACAAGGAACAGGAAGAAATCCCACGCTGTGCGCGTGCGCGAATCAGGCAGCAATACAGTTGGAGAAAGGGCCATGGATGCGACATAACCGGTGACCAAGCACACGGCTATCACGGGTACTATTCGATTTTCGACGGCTTTGCAGGCACACTAAAGGGTGCACCCAGATTAAGGGAGAACCCTGTCAGACGTGCACAACGACCGATGCGTCGCGGCGCCGGGGCAGGTGCGGGTTCTTGGCCCAGATCTGCTCGAGAAAGCCGAGCTTTTCGCGTTCGGGAATCTGCACGTCAAAGATCTTGCCGGTGGCATCGACAACCACGTGGTCATGGTCTTCGGTATTCGAATCGAACAGTTGCACGTCGCTGCGCGCTTCGACCTTTTTGAGCAGGCCGTGCTCGACAAAGAAGTTCAGTACGTTGAAGACCGTCGCGCGCGAGACCTTGGGATACTCTTCGTTGATTTCTCGGAAGATTTCTTCGGCAGTAAAGTGCCGGTGCGACTTGAAGATGTGCGCCGCAATCTCGAGCTTGGGCAAAGATATTCTCAGGCCGCGGCTCTTGAGAAAATCTACCAGTTCTGCCCGTGTCTTCATAAAATCTCTCTGCCTTTGAAGTTAACCATATATTTAGAGCTTGTCTATTTTTTCACACAGCGGGATTTACTACTTTGACGGAGCTATACCCCTGACCGTCAAATCTACGCAAAACCATGCACCTTGACCCGAACCTTGACCGCGGGCGCTAACCAGCCGCCAGATACCGTACCCAAAAGTGAACCCGCCAGGTGCTTCACCTGCGCCCTGATGGGAGCGACAAACGGGTAGAGGTTGCCGCAGACTTCGGCACCATCACCGATCGCATAGATGCCTGCGACCGAGGTGCGAAACTGGTCGTCTGTCACAATGCCCCGGTTCACGTTGAGGCCGGCTGCGGCGGCGAGCGCCGTACGGGGTCGGAAGCCGACGGCGACAATCGCCGCATCGACCTCGATGTCGCCATCCGCGTGGCTCAGCCGCGTACGGCCATTTTCGCGGGTGAACGTAGTCACCATCGTATTCAGCATAACTTTGATCTTCTGCTGCTGCAGATGTTCGGCAAGCCGGGCAGAATCTTCGGGGCTAAAGATGCGCTCCATCAGCCGGTCAACGGCATGCACCAGCACCACTTCGTCGCCCGCTTTCGCCAGGTCTGAGGCAATCTCGCAGCCAATAAGTCCCCCGCCGACGACTGCCCAGCGGCGTGCGCCGCTGGCGCGCAGTTTTCTGATCGCGACCGCGTCATCGTAGCGGTTGAGGGTCAGAAAGTTCTGCTGGTATGACCACCACGGCGGCGGCACAAACGCCTCAGAACCGGTCGCTAACACCAAAAGATCGTAGTCGATTTTTTCGCCGCCCGCAAACAAAACCTGCTTTGCCTCGGGCAGAATCTGCTCGACAGTCTTGCCGGCGAAGAAGCGAAACTTCTGCTGCAGGCTCGGCACGTCGCTGAGCACGGTGCGCCCGAAGACTTCTTCTGACGCGAAGGCATGCGACAAGAGCGGGCGCGAGTAATACCCCGATGTCTCACCCGAGACCACCGTGACGGAAAATTTGCTGTCTTTCGCCAGAAGCTCCGCCAGGCCAATGCCTGCCATTCCCGAACCGATGATGACTACGTTACTCATGTTTGCTCTCCTCGATATATTCAGACTATTGTCACCCTGAGCTTGTCGAAGGGTGCTCCCCTTGTCTGCGCGTGCTTAGTGAGGCTTTCGCCTCACTAAGCACGTTCAACCAATTCAACCATTTCGAAATCGGCCTTACTCACGCCGCAGTCGGGGCATTCCCAGTCTTCGGGAATGTCTTCCCAGCGGGTGCCGGGCTTGATACCTTCTTCGGGCAAACCCTGTGCCTCGTCGTAGACGAAGCCGCAGACAACACATTTGAACTTACGCATTCTCTTCTCCTTATTTTTGATTGCGGTGGCTATTTCGCCGCCACTGCACTTAACGTCGTTTCGTAGCGCTTCGCGTGTTTCTCTTCAACCTTCGCCAGTGCAGCGAAACGCTTTGCGGCAATTTCGAGTGTGCGTTTGAAGAGACCCGCATGGTCTTTCGACTCGCCGATCTGTTCGTCGAATTCGGCGGCAGCCGCACTGTTGCCCTCTTCCACTGCTGCGTGGCGAAACTTCGGGTACATCTCGGTGTACTCGTACGTCTCTCCTTCAATCGCATAGCGGAGTACCTCTTTCACGCCGAGCTTTTCACGTGGGAAAAGCAGCTCCGCATGGCCGAGAGCGTGCTGTATCTCTTGCGCGGCGGTCTCTTCGAACACCTTCGCGGTCGCCTCGTCACCCTGCTCGCGGCAGATGCGCGCGAAATGCAGGTACTTCATGTGAGCCATCGATTCGCCGGCGAAGGCAGCCTCGAGGTTTTTCACTGTTACTGAATCTGGTTTTGTCATTTTTCCTCCTGTTGCGGGGGATCTCTGACCCCCTGCTTTTTCCCAGCCGAAGCGCGGGATTTATTTAGATTAATTCTAATTTATATATTATTTAGAATTCGTCTAATTTTTATTGATAAATAGCAGCCGCTGGCTACATCCTCTGCTAAGCCTGGAAAGCAGGCAGAGAAAAGCACGAAACCATATTACGATATTAAGACCTGTTTATCTATTGTATTGACAATCTGGCAGCATTTATTTTCGTTCAACCATGAACGGCGGAGAAGTAGCGGCACGGGTGATTGCCGCACATGGTGTCGATGCGCTCTTCACCCTGATTGGCGGCCACGTGTCGCCGATTCTGGTGGAAAGCAAGAAGCGCGGCATACGCGTCATCGATACACGCCACGAAGTGAATGCGGTTTTTGCAGCCGATGCCTGGGCGCGGCTCAAGGGTATACCCGGTGTCGCCGTGGTGACTGCCGGCCCGGGGGTTACCAACACCATCACCGCCGTGCGCAACGCGCTCATGGCGCAGTCGCCACTCGTGCTCATCGGTGGCGCCACAGCCACTGCACTGCGTGGCCGCGGCTCACTGCAGGATATCGACCAGATCGAACTCATTCGCTCGAATGTAAAGCGCGCATTTCGCGTGAACCAGCTGCGGCAAATCGCACCGACACTAAACCGCGCGTTCGCTGACGCAGCAGAAGGCGTGCCCGGGCCGGTGTTTGTCGAAATTCCGGTCGATCTGCTCTATGACGAAAAGATCGTGCGCGACTGGTACGCCGATGCTTCGCCCAAAGGCAAGAGCCTCATGTCGGGGATTATCCGCGGTTACCTCAAATGGCACGTAGCAAAACTCTTTCGCAGCGCCGCGCAGGTGAAGATTCCCGCGCCCAAAGAAAACTCCCCGCACTTTGTTTCTGACAACCTGCTCGCGAAACTCTCGGCAGCCATGGAGAAGGCAGAGCGACCACTCGTGCTGGCGGGCAGCCAGGTACTGCGCGACGCGCGCATGGCGAGCGACGTGCGCGCTGCGCTCGAGAAACTCGGCATTCCGGTCTACCTCTCGGGCATGGCGCGCGGGCTTTTGGGCGACAGGCACCCGCTGCAGTACCGGCAGAAACGCAAAGAGGCTCTCAAAGAATGTGACCTCGTGATACTGCTCGGTGTGCCGGCAGACTTTCGGCTGAACTACGGCGCGCATATCGGCAGGCGTGCGTACCAGGTCAATGTCAACCTTGATCGCAAAGACCTGAAGAAGAACAAGCGGCCGAACATTGCCGCGCGCGTCGACTCAGCGACGCTTCTGCTGCGCCTCGCTGAGAAGGGAATTTTTGCCGACGCACAAAAAATAGCCGGCTGGAAGGCCGTGCTCAGCGAACGCGAAAAGGCGCGCGAAGCAGAGATATTGAAATCCGCTTCTGAGAAGATGAAGCTGATCAACCCGGTGGATTTTTTTCTCAAGGCGACACCTGTACTCGCAAAGAAGACAATCCTGGTCGCTGACGGAGGTGATTTCGTCGCGACTGGCGCGTACACGCTGCGACCAGGTGGCCCGCTCACCTGGCTTGACCCGGGTGTGTTCGGCACTTTGGGTGTCGGCGCAGGGTTCGCGCTGGGTGCCAAGGTGGCGCGCCCCGACCACGACGTCGTGATCCTCTATGGCGACGGCTCGGCAGGTTACAGCATCATGGAGTTCGATACCTTCGTGCGGCATAAGCTGCCGGTGGGCGCGATCATCGGCAACGACGCCTGCTGGACGCAGATCTACCGCGACCAGGTCGAGTTTCTGAAAGACGACGTCGCGTGCATGCTCGACTATTCGCACTACGACGAGATCTCGAAAACCTTCGGCGGTAAGGGGATGACGATCTCGAAGCCGGCACAGGTAAAGAACGGTCTGAATGCGCTGAAGAACAGCCTGAAGAAAAAGCAGCCCTTCATTCTCAACGTGCTGATAGGCCGCAGCGAATTTCGCAAAGGATCTATATCGATGTAAGGCAGAATCGGGCGTTTCGACTGCGCTCCGAAGGCGGAGAGCTAAGAAGCTCTCAACGACCGGGAAATGCTCACCCGAATATATCCGGTCACTGAGCGCAGTCGAAGTGACCGACGGGAGAAGAATATGAATATTAACCCAGACCCAAAGATGATTCAACGTCCCTGGCTAAAGCACTACGACAAGCACGTGCCGGTTAGCCTCAGCTACCCGCGCGAGAGCCTGCCTGAGCTCTTCGCCAACAGCTGCGCTGAAAATGCGCACCGCGTGGCACTGCAGTTCATGGGCAAGTCTATTCGCTACGGCCAGGTTGAAGCTTCGGCTACCGTTTTTGCGGCCTACCTGGCTGAGCAGGGTGTGACAAAAGGCGACCGCGTTTTTTTGATGCTGCCCAACAGCCCGCATTTTGTCATCGCCTACTATGCCATTTTGAAACTCGGTGCAGTCGCCGTACCAGCAAGCCCACTCGACACCCCCACCGAAGCCGAGTACAAGTTCGCGAATTCGGGCGCGAAGCTCGTGGTCTTTCTCGACCTGCTCTATGAAAAAGTATCCAACCTGCTGCACCTGAACCCCAACACTCCGGCGGTAGCGGCCGATGTGAGCGAGTACCTGCCTTTTCCCAAGAACCTGCTCTTTCGTCTCAAAAAGAAATCCCTCGGCAGGCCGTTGCCTGACTTCACACGCGCGAATCTCAGCACCTTTGCGGGTGTGCTGCGCGCATACCGCAAACGAGCAGCAGAGACTGCGCAGATAGCCGCATCAGACACCGCGGTGATCATCTACACCGGCGGTACGACAGGCGTCTCTAAGGGTGTTGTGCTATCGCACCATGCGATGGTGGTGAATATGACGCAGGCCCGCACCTGGGGTGACCTCAGCAAAGACGATGTGGGTCTCTGTGTACTGCCGTTTTTCCATGGCTTCGGTATCAGCATCGGCCTCAACCTGAGCCTGAGTTCGGGTGGTAAGATGGTGCTGATGCCTCGGTGGGACGAAGCGCAGGCGATACGCCACTTCGAAAAAGACAGCATCACAGTTTTCGCCGGCGTGCCGACGATGTACAACGCTATTCTAAACCACAAGAACTTCGCAAAACTAAAGAAGGCGAAGCTGCGCGGTTGTTTTGTGGGCGCGGCACCCGTACCCGAAGCGCTCAAAGTGGCATTTAAAGAAAAAACCGGCGGTACGCTGATCGAAGGTTATGGCCTCACCGAAGCCGTCACAGCAAAATGCGCGAACCCCCTCTATGGACTAAAGAAAGAAAAGTCGATCGGGATTCCCTGGCCTGACACGCTGATGGTAATCGTCGACGAAAAGACGGGTGAACTTCTGCCACCGGGGAAAGATGGCGAGATCATTCTGCACAGCCCCGATCTCATGAGCGGTTATTGGCAGAACCCTGAAGCAACGAAAGCAACCATCAAAGACGGCTGGCTCTATACTGGTGACATTGGCCGCATGGACGAAGACGGTTACTTCTCGATCGTCGACCGCAAAAAAGACCTGATCATCACCGGCGGCTACAACGTTTACCCGGCAGAGATTGAAGATGTCCTGTACCAGCATCCTGCAGTGCTCGAGGCGTGCGTGGTGGGCATCAGAGATGACCACCTCGGCGAAGTGGGCCGCGCATTTGTGGTGGCCAAGCCCGGTATGGCAGTGACTGCAGAGGACCTGAAGAGCTTTGTGTCAGACCGGCTCATCAAGTACAAGATACCTCGCCAGTTTGTATTTAGAGATTCGTTACCCAGAAGCCCGGTGGGTAAGATCTTGCGTAAAGAGCTCAGGGGGTGATCATGGCCCCGTGACGTCAAAGCCGGCCGTGCATTCATTCACCTGGATCGCCGGGACGGCAGTGGGAGATGTCGCATAGACCTTGATGGTTTCAATCGCATCGTACTTCATGTCTGTCCATGTAGCCACACCCTGCACCGCTGCCTTGTTCAGGCCGCCGTCGGTGGAGCTGAGGGCACCTGCGGCTGCAGAGGCACAAAGCGCTCCCGTCCGGGGGGCTAACTGAATAGCATAGGTGAAGTCTTTATCTACGCGCTGGTTAACATCCTGAGCATAAATGGTCTGTGTACCGGGGAAATCGGTATTGCGGGCTACGGTGGCAAACTGGAAGGTGCCACCACCCCGCAGGTGCGTCGCAACAACCTGCATCACAGTTCCTGACGTCTGCTGAAATGCGCCGTTTGTCGACAAAAGATTCGAGGAAGTCTCGGTCACGTCAAAGTCTGTCGTTGGAGAAGTCTTCAACTGAACTGTCTGGTTATCCGTTGTGCTGCCCTGGATATTTTCACGGACGTGCACTTTGACCTGGTACGTTCTGCCGCTAGTCTCGCCATCAGGAATTATAATATCACCAAAATCCCGGAAGACTACGGTTTGTCCGGTTGAGAACCCTATGGTGTTGTTGCTGCCCGGACCATCAAGAATGAAGCGAAAATCTGCTGCATCGCCAGTCCCAATATTGGTGAATCGTAGCTCTCTGATTTGTAGAGGATAACCATCTTTTGAACCGTTCTCTTTAACTGTGAATTCGAGTATAGGAACTGATGAGCCAATAGAGTTGGCAATTGAGCTCACCGTTGCGGTTGCCGTCGCCGTTTTCTCGACGAGCCCCGAAGCGATGCCTGCACCCTTACCGCCCTCGGTAAAAGTTACGTCGAGTGGCTTTTGCGCGATGCAACCCGACGCAAGTACCACCACCGTGACGCAGATAATTCCGCCTTGTAGTATTCTTTGTTGCATCAGAAGTAAAACCCCACGCCCATACGGGCATTCAATTCAGCCTGTGCACCGCCGGCAAAATGAAAGACAGTCGCCGAGGGCGAAACGATAATCGCCCAGCGCGGGTGCGGTGCGTACTTGAAGATGAAACCGGCCTGCGAAAGAAAATAGAACTGGTCGATCGTCTGCGTCGAAAGCGCCAGCCCGGCAGTCGTGTCGACCGGCTTGCGCGCAAGGCCCGAATAATCGAGCTGGAAGTTGGAGTAGCCGAGACCGAAGCCTGCGAACGGCTCGAGCCTGAACCAGCGTAGGCCAAAACTGTAACCCAGCGCCGGTACCAGCTCACCCGCAATGAGCCGCACCGGGACAGCCTGGCCGTCGCGGTTGTAGTCGCGCCTGCCGTAACCACCGTGCAGGCTTACCTGTGCAAAGATCGGCCACTTGTAGCGGCGATTAAAAGCATCGAGCACACTGTGCCGCTGGTAGGTCAGTGCGGCACTAAAGTAAGCGAAGTCGGCACTCGACACGGTGGCAGAACTGCTCAGGTTCGTGGCAACTTCAGAAAAGCCGGCAGCGCGCATGCCAAACGCCAGCAATATTGTGCGCTTACCCTTTTCCGGATCATAGTACGTGCCGCCGCTGGCCTTGAGCTCCTGCTGCGAAGGCAGCGCCTGCGCCATGATCTCGCCCAGTTCGAGTGCGATTTTGTTGAAAGTCTCGAACATGTTTGCCGAGAGCGGAGCTTCGGTGCGGAAGTTGACGATCATGCGCCCGCTCTCGATTTCGTATACATTGAGATTCAGGCGCAGGCGGTTACCCGCGACCGAGTACTTACCATTCATGACCAGGTCTTGCCGCAGCCATTCACCCATCTGTATCGCTGCAGACTTGGTATAGAGATCTTCGTCCTGGATAAAGTTGTTCTTCTGCGTCTGCACAATCGCTTCGTCGTCGGGGTGAAAGAAAAAGAACTGCTCGGAGAGCTTCGACCTGATGGCTTCGGCCAGCGACGGGCCGATATAAGCATTGTCGGCGCTATTACCTTCTTGCACCGGCGCAAGCACCAACAGGCGCTTGACCGTCGGCGTCGCAGCAAGCGGACTTAAGCAGAGAACAAGCAGGGCTAGCCCGAATGGCCGCATACCGTTCTGGCTACCACATTTTTCTCTGCGTCAAGCAGATTCGTAACTCATGATTCTTGTTGCCGTTCTGATCAGCTGTTACACGCGCAGCTCATTATCTACGAAATCAGCCTATGATCTACACACGTCTATTTTCTATCTTGCGTGTTCCGCTGGGATATTCTGCCTACTTGCTACTTTACACGCAACTCGCGGCGCAGATTCCGGGACAGGTTTTCCTGACCGATATTCTGCGCAAGGGACTGGCAAACCCTTCGGTCACCTTTGCCAGTTCGGCAGAATCGGTACCGCCGAAACACTACCCGGTGTACCTGCGCTTCAAAGGTAAACACTGCAAGACCTGCCGCTTTGAAATCAACGCCGCGTGGATCAACGGCAAGCGCCTGAAGCACGGCAAACTATCGTGGGAGTTTGAGAGCCTGAGCGGCGAAAAACCCTACCTGCTCAAGATCGACGTCGATGAACTGTGGGATGGCAAAGTGGTACGCAGCCGCGTACTCTACGGCGACCTGACCACGCAGGCGTTCACCGAAGTGATCTCGTTAGACCTGGTTGTTCCCTGAGAGGTTGAGCGCCGCGAGCGCGAGGTCTTCAATGTCACCAAGCGCGGCTTCGTCACCGCTCAGTTTCCAGATGTGGATTGCCCCTTCGTACGCGGCAAAAACCCGGCGCGCAGCGAGCAGCGCACCTTTCTGGTCACACACGATGCCACACTGCCTGACATAATCGGCGAGCAACGTAATCGTCGCCTGCGTCAGCTCGCGCACCTTGGCAATGAGCAGCGGCGATTCGTCGCCGATCTGCGCACGCAGGTTGGCCATCGGGCAACCGTAGAGCTGCCGCTCGCGCAATTGCCGCCTGATCAGCTTCACCCATGACGACAGAAACTGCCGCGGCGTTGCCGAGCGTTCGGTCAGGTTGCGTATCAGCGCCAGGTGGTGTGCGCCATAGACGGCAAGGTACTCGGCACCAAGCAGCTCCTTCGAAGCAAAGTAGTCGTAGAAGCTCGCCTTCGCCGTACCCGACTCGGCGATGATCTGGTTGATGCCGGTGGCTGCATAGCCCTGCGCCTCGAAAAGCTGCGCAGCGGTTGTGACGATGCGGTCGCGCGCCGAAGGTTTCTGCGGCAAGGGGGAGCTTACCGGGTTCTGCTGCTGTTTTCTCTTGACGGCCTGCATCGAAGTTTGTGACAGACAGACTTGTCTGTACGGAATGTTTGCCCGGTCGCCACGCGCCGGCAAGCGTTATTCGCTCGATGCGCCGCACAGCGGGAGAAAGAATCATGGAACCAACCGCAGAAGCAACCGATTTCGCCGACATCACGGGCAACGCGAAGAGCGTCAGCGACGCACTCAACACACGCCACAGCATACGCCGGTTTGACACGCGGCGCGTTGAAGCAGAAAAACTCGAACAGATATTCCGCACAAGCCTCAGGACCCCGAGCTGGAAAAACTCCCAACCGTGGGGAGTGCATGTCGTAACGGGCGAGAAACGTCAGAAACTAGCAGAACTGATGACTGCTGCGGCTGTCGCGGGCAATGTGAAGCCCGATATTGCATGGCCGACGGTTTACCCCGCCGACGCAAAGCGCCGCATGTTTGACCTGGGCATGAAAATTTATGGCGTTGCGGGCATCGACCGCAAAGACAAGGCGGCGCGCGACCAGTTCATGGTCGACAACTTCAAATTCTTCGATGCGCCGGTGGCAGTTTTTATCACGAGCAATTTCGAGGTGAACTACTACGTCGGCATCGACATCGGCTGCTACGTGCAGTCGATCATGCTGCTCGCTCGCGAACACGGCCTCGGCACTTGCCCGCAGGCTGCGCTATCTGCAACGCCCGACATCGTGCGCGCTGAACTCGGTATTCCCGAAGACCACAAGGTGCTCGTCGGCCTAAGCCTCGGCTACCCGCTGCCCGACCCCAAGCTCAACAGGTTTCACACACCCCGCGAGGCGTACGAAGAGAAGGTGAAGTTTTACAACTGAAGGCTGAGCCGACCCACGACTCAGAAAGCCTCTGCAGCCCGCCGGACGGCTCTTCCGTAGTCTGCTAGGGCCTGGCGCGCAGCCACTGAAAGGCGGCCGCCGAATCTGTGAAAAACCTTTCGGAGGCTTTTCCAAACCGGCGATCGTACTCTTCAATCTTGTAAGCATCCTGGTGCACGTGGGCGGCCTTGACGCAGTGTACACCGCGCTCTGTGGTTAAGGGCAAATGGTTTGCCTCTTCGAACATGTCGAGATAACCAATGCGCCAACCATGTTTTGCCAGGGCGAGCGGAACAATGCTACGGTAACGTTTATGCGTTTCGACGTCGACAGGGGCCAAGCCTACGAGATCGACAAGAATTTTGAAAGCGGTATTGTCAGGCAACTGGTCGAGGGTGCCGCGCAACGAAAGCTCCCACGCTTCGATCGCTGCAACATCGACCGGTCCCTTGAGCTCAGCGATCAGCAGACCCCAAACCCCGTCGGCACAGTTCGTAGACCTGCGCATAGATATGCACCCGCTTCTGCGCTTCTGCCATCGGCTCGAGGGACTCGAGAAACCCGAGCTGCTCGGCAAGCGGCCAGGCTTCAAGTATGCGCGAACCCAGCGCGCACGCCAGGTCAACTTCAAACGAGCCCTCACGCAAGAGGTCGCGTATTGGCCTGCCGGGAGCTACCGGCAATCCGGCCGCTGCCTTGAGGCAGTTGACTGCTGAAAGGTACTCGGCACGCTCGGCTTCAAGCATGGTGAAACGCCGGCTCGCGACCAATAAGCTTTCTCCATCCATAGCTCCCACTCGGCAGGCGAAACGAAGCGTCAAGCTGTCATTTCGTTGATTGACTAAATATAAATTAAAACGAAAACCCAGCCATCCTGCCGACGACCCAAGTCGAGAACCGGGCGCACTCTAGCGGAAGAGAAGTTGCGGCCGCAGCAGGAGCTGTGGCATGTGAAATTCCCGGGCAGTGGCGTTACACGCCGTTCGTGTAACGTCTGCTTTTATGCCTTTTGCGGCCCATTTTACCTCGTCCCTCTTTAGAAAAAGGCTTGTAAACGCAGGTGCGGCGCAATAATGTGACATAATATGCTCGAGTACGCCCTGCCGGTGGCGGCATCTCTTTTCTTCACACTTTTCCTGCGCCGCCTCGACAAATCAAACGTCAACCTGAAGAAAATTAAGGCCATTGCTGAACGGGCAGAGCGCGAACTGGCGGAGCTTACCCTCAAGAAGAAAGAAGAACTTAAAGACGCAACGGTCCGCTTCGATTCACTACTGATTAACGCGGACAAATACCTCGGCATGCTGCACGAGAAACTCGAGCAGGCGAAGACTGACCTGGTATCTGTAGAAAGCACGCGCCAGAACCTGCGCGTGATGGACAGCGAACTGCAGTCGCTCGACAATACTACCCGCTCGGTCAAAGACCAGCTGAAATTTATCAACGACTCTCTCGACAAGATCGACCAGCAGCAGAAAAAAATCAAGAAACTGCAGGAACATGTGAAGCAGGTAGACGACGAAGCAGCCAACATGATCGATGCGTTCCAGGCAGCGCTAAAAGACAAGTCGGGCGAAATTCTTGTGGTGCTCGAGAAGAAATTCGAAGAAATCACCAACGAAACACTGCGCATGCAGGGTGAGCTGCGCGACGACCTGATGGCCCGCCACATCGACCTCAAGGGTGAAGTTGAACACAGCTACGAACAGCTCGAAATCGACCTGAAGAAAAGTGCACAGGACCTCACGCTCAATATCGAGAGCCGCATACAGGCGCAGATACAGGCCGTTACCGACCTGCAGGAGCGCATCTTCTCGGCGGAAAAAAATCTCGAGGTCACTATTCCCGACATGATCAGGGATATCAAGAACGACCTGCTGCGCGACATGCATGAACAGGCACAGAAGCTCGAGACGCTGAAGCTGACGCTTGGCGGTACCGAAGACACGATGCGCAAGAAGCTGCAGGCATTCCGCGAAGAGCTGGAGCAGCAACGTTCATTGCTGTTTCATGAAATAGCAGCCGAGGCTGAGCGCATACGTGACCAAATTTCTAACCTCGATCTTGACGCACTCGCCAAGAAAGACGAAATCATCAAATCGGCGCGCAGCGAAGCGCAGAAGATACAGAAGAACATCGAAGAGTTCAACGACCAGTACAGCCGCGCGCGCGAAACACTTTTTCAGGAAGCTTCGCGCCGCGAAAACGAGCTGACGCGTCGCCTCGACGAGATCGAAGACCTCAGCAAGGGCATCAGCGCGCAACTTTCTCAAAACCGTTCCCGCGGCCTTGAAGAGATGCAGAACGAACTGCAGAAAGCACTCAGCGAAATTAAGGCAGCATCGCGCGAACTTTTCAGCGACATCGAAGAAGAGATCCTGCGCGAGTCGGGAATGCTGCGCGAGAAGCTGACCTCAGTACAGGCCGAAGTAACGCAGATTGTCCAGCAAACCGAAGAACGCTGCGAAAACCTCGAGACCAAAGTCGCCGATATTTCACAGAGTACCGAGAAAGAATTTGCCAACTACCTGAAAGAGCTCAAGAAAGCCGCGGAAAAAGGACTCAACGACTACCGCGAAGAGCTCAGCGAGCGCGAACGCCAGTTCATGCAGAGCCTCACCAGCCTCGACAAGAGCCTGCGCGACAAGATCGCCGACGCCGACCGCCACTTTGAAAGTGCACAGGCGCGCCTCGAAGAAATCGTCAAAGATGCCCGCAACGCGCTGCATAAGAACAACCTCGAAATCGAAAAAAACCGCGCCGAGCTGATGCGCGACATGGACTCTGAACTCGAAGATCGCCTGAGCCATGCGCGGCACTTTATCGAAGAAGCGCAGGAAAAATCAGCCAATGCGTTCGCCGATGCATTCTCGAAATTCCGTACCCGTATTGAAGAGAAAGAGAACGAGTTCAGCTCGAAAATTGAACTGAACATCGCCCGCTTCTTCGATATGAAGAAGAGCCTCGAAGCATCGCAGGAAAACCTGATCGAGAACCTGCAGTCCGAAAAGCGCCGCATCGAAGCAGAAATGCGCCAGGCAAACGACGCGCAGCTGAAGCTCTTCGACCAGGAGCTCAACGAGCGCGAAACCCGCCACCGCCAGCAGCTGATCTCGATGGGCTCTGAATCGGTAAGCGATTTCCGCAGCAAGGTCAGCGAACTGATGGATCGCCTGGTCGAGATGAAGTCCGACACCACTTCTACCTTCCGCGAATTCCAGGAAAACCAGCAGGAAGTGTACGCGGCAATCGTCGAAGAAACCCGCGCCACAGGCGAAGAGATTCGCGACCTGAAAGAAGCACTGCGGGAGCTCAAGGCCGAGGGCATGAGCATCGAGAAGAGCAAACAATCCGCCGAAACCATGCGCGCACTGATTCGCGAGCTGGCACAGAAAATCGAGCAGGCAGAAAGCAAGAACCAGGTGCTCGGTGAAGTCTACCAGCGCGTCGAAGAACTGAAAGAGATGCGCACGAAACTCGAGACCGAACTGCTCATGCTCAAAGAGAAGCGCGACAAGGTCGATCGCCTCGAAGAAAGCATCAACTTCGTCCTCTCGATGCAGAACGAGATCGAGGCGAAATCCATCCAACTCAAGAAACTGCAGACGAACCTCGATGAATTCTCTGCGCACTACGCGCGGCTCGATGAAGAACGCCGCAAAGCCGATGTGCTGATGCAGAACCTAATCGACGAAAACCGCCTGATACAGAATACCATCGACAAGATCGAAGCCCAGGACAAGCACATCGATTCGCTCAACGAAGGAATCGCGCAGCTCAACGGCTTCTTCCAGCGTGTCGAGCAGCGCTCGCACCTGCTGAAGGACCAGCTCGATACCATCACGGAGCAGATGATGAGCCTGCACAAGAACGAGCAGGAGCTGCAATCGGTACAGAGCCGTTTCATGGAGATCGAAGATCTCATGGCGGATATCGAGAAGAAGAAGACACAGATCATTGCATTCAACAAGCAATTCGAAGAGCTGCGTAAGCAGATGTCAACGAGCGTACAGCAGATCGAGCGTATCGAGCAGAACGCCGAAAGCAAGGTGCGCCAGCTTTCTGAGTTCATGAAGGCGCTCGACGACGAGACCGAGAAGAAAGTAACTCTGACCAAGACACTGTCACCTGCGGGCGTCGGCGACAAGAAAGACATGGTCCGCAAGTTGTCGAACTTCGGCTGGACGGCTGAAGAAATCGCCGCGCGCGTGAATCTCGATATCAACACGATCGAGACCATCCTCTCGATGCCGGGGTAATCCCAGCTGGGGCTTCCTGCGCTGAAACGAGCGCAGGGGCACGTGGAGCAACAGCAGCCGCGATCACTGCGCTAGACCGCTGGCATAAGTAAAAATGATATCACTCTCTGAGACAGGCCTGTTTTCTGCAGAACAGCTCAAGGTGCTTTCGCGCCTCAAGGTTAAAGACGTCCGGGATCTTTTCTACTACCTGCCGCGCAAGTATATCGACCGTTCACAGCAGCTTGACCTGCGCAATTCTCGGGCCGGTGACCTGGTGACTGTCGTTGGGAAAATCATGCACGCGGAAATGAAGTACGCAGGCCGACGGCGCTTTACAATCAAAGTAGAAGCCAACGGTTTTATCATCTATGCCACCTTCTTTAACGCCGGCGCCTACCTGCAGAAAGTCCTGGCCGTCGGCAAAGAGATCGCCTGCTGGGGCAAGCTCGAGGTATTTCACGGGCGGCTGAGTTTCATGCACCCCGAATGGGAGGTTCTGACTGAAGAAGGCACGAAGCACATGGGTCGCATTGTTCCCATCTACCGCATCACCGAAGCGATGCGTACCGCTTTTCTTACGGTCAAAACGCTGCGCGAAAAGATTGAAGCCTGCCTCGAGCGCTACGAAAAACGTATCACCGATTACATTCCTCCAAATAACCGGAAGGCCTGGCAACTGCTGGGCGTTGCTGAGGCTCTGCACAAGATTCATTTTCCCGAAACCCTGGAAGAGACTGAAGAGGCACGCCGCCGCATGGCGTTCGATGAGCTTGTACTCTTCTCCGTACTGAACGAAGAGAAAAAAGCCGCGGTGCGCCGCATCGAGAAGGACTTTCGCCTTGTCCTGACGCCGGCTATCAGCCGGGAAGTCGATGAACTGATCAAGGGATTACCCTTTGAACTGACGGCTGACCAACAAATGGCGGTCGAAACTCTCTTCAAAAATAGTACAGCAACCTACCCGGTGAATCACCTGCTGATGGGTGATGTCGGCAGCGGCAAGACGTTGGTGGCGCTGCTGCTTGCGCTGTTCTACATGAGGCAGGGCCTGCAGGTCGCTTACCTCGCACCGACCGAAATTCTCGCGCGGCAGCATTACCAGACGTTTCTCAACTACCTGCCCAAAGGTTCGTTCGAGGGAGTTGAAATCATTATCGGCAAAGACGCAGCAAAAGACCGCCGGGCAAAACTCGACCGCCTGGCGCGCGGCGAATCGCTGATTGCGATTGGTACGCATGCATTGATCCAGGATGATGTAACCTTCAAAAACCTCGCGCTGATCATCATCGATGAGCAACACCGCTTTGGTGTAGAGCAGCGCGAGAAGCTGCGTGCGAAAGGTAAATCACCCGACCTCTTGTCGATGACAGCCACGCCGATACCCCGCACGCTCACACTCGCCTATTACGGTGACCTCGAACCCATCTACCTGAAGCAAAAGCCTAAGAACCGCCTGAAGATCGACACGCGCATCTTTAACGAGATTGAACTCGAACGCATCTACAAGGCAGTGCGCAAGTATGTTGAACAGGGCAGGCAAGTATACATTATCTACCCGGTGATTGATGAGAGTGAAAACTCCGACATGGCATCGCTGTTGTCTGATTTTGCGACGCTCGAGAAAGAAACATTGCCTGATCTACGCCTTGGACTTTTACACGGCCGCCTCAGTGGCGATGAAAAAGACCGCGCGATGCAGAAATTCAAAGAGGGATTGATCCAGGTACTGGTTGCAACATCCGTTGTGGAAGTCGGCATCGACGTGCCGAACGCCAACGTGATCGTGATTCGGCATCCTGACCGGTTCGGGCTTTCGCAGCTGCACCAGCTGCGCGGGCGCGTCGGCCGGGGCGAGCACCAGAGTTTCTGCATACTCGTTGCCCCGGAAAAGATTACCGAAGAAGGCAGGCGCAGGCTCGACGCGATGGTGCGCACCGATGACGGCTTTGAGCTCGCGCAGATTGACTTTGAACTGCGCGGTGCGGGTGAG
Source organism: Turneriella sp. (assembly GCA_046346875.1). GTDB lineage: Bacteria > Spirochaetota > Leptospiria > Turneriellales > Turneriellaceae > Turneriella. Next base: position 31,379 of record JAXMHG010000007.1, read on the forward strand.
CTCACCGGCCTGCGGCAGTCAGGCGCGTCGGAGTTTCATATAGCCGACCTGCGCGTACACGGCGCACTGCTCGAAAGAGCAGGCCAGCTGCTGCAAGAGCACCCGGATATTCAGGCGCAGTTCGGCGCCATGAAGAATATTCGCCAGACCCTCGAGAAGGGCCTGGTGTTGTTTGGTAATTAAGCGCCCTTCGCTGCCAGCAGCTCCGCTACCTGCTTCTTTAGCTCTTTCATTTCTTTCGCCATGTCACCGAGCTTTTGGTAAGCACCCCAGTTCTTCACGTACTCGCGCATCGGCTGCGTGGGTGACTGCGCATACATACCCTTTTCGGTGATGTCGGCGATGACACCGGCACGGTGTACCAGCACCACGTCGTCGCAGATGCTGACGTGGTCTTTGACCATCGCATCGCCGCTTGCAATGACGCGTTTACCGGTTTTCGAGGAGCCAGCCATCTTCCAGCCGGTGAGTAGAATGGAATGCGCGCCAATTTCGCAGTTGTGCGCCGTGTGGCAAATGTTGTCGCAGATCACGTTTTCATGGAAAACCGTGCTGCCGAACGTAGCACGGTCGATGGCGTTCAGCGCGCCGATGGTCACACGGTCACCGATAACGACATCACCGGTCTGCGGTATGCGGTAGTGGTTGAATTCTTCGTCCTGCGCATAACCGAAACCTTCTGAACCAATCACGCTGTTAGGCAGTATGAGGCAGTTCTTGCCGATCTTGCAGCGAAAACCAATCACGCTGCCGGGCTGGATCACGGTACCGTCGCCGATTACCGCCTCGAACTCAATCACGACATGTGCCTGCAGCACGCAGCCTTTGCCGATCACCGCACCACGCTCAATGACGACGTACGGTCCAATCTTTGCATCATCGGGGATCTTCACCGATTCGTGTATAACAGCCGTTGGGTGTATGCGCTCGAAGCCGCTTTCGGTATAGTCACGATCCGTGTACTTCTGCCGCATCAGGGCATACGAGACACCGGGGTTCTCGCTGGCAATGATCGCGGTCGATGTCTGTGCACCGAGCTTTTCGGCCTCTTTAAAATGAATAACCATGGCAGCCGGCTTGCGTGCCAGCGTTTCAGCTACCAGCTTTGCATCGCTCACAAAGACCATATCGCCCGGCCCGCAGTCTTCTGTTCCCGAGATCTTCTTTACGACGATCGTTTCACCGCTCACAAGGCCGCGAAGCCTGTAACCCTGCGCGCATTCTGCCGCAATTTCACCCGCGGTTTTGTTAATTGTCTCTTGCATCGACCATCATGCCAAACCCCGACCTGTTGACTGCCAAAGTATTCGACGCCCTGTGTCAAACGGGCAGAATGCCGCAATGGCCAAAGAAGAGGCAATCAGCGTCAACGGAATCATCAAGAAGGCTCTGCCTAACGCGATGTTCCTTGTCGAACTCGAAAACGGCCACGAGATACTCGGACACATCTCCGGCAAGATGCGCAAGCACTACATTCGTATCAACCCAGGCGATCGGGTGTCTGTAGAACTGTCACCTTACGACCTGACACGCGGCCGCATCACTTACCGCGTCGCTTAATCAACCCAACCTGCTGGTATACCAGCTTTTTTTCCTGATTTCTTGCTACGTTTCTGCTTGCAGCCAATGCGCGTATGCATGCGCATACTCTGAACTCTTGCCTGCTCCCATGAATACTGCGGCGTTGTTGCTGCCCGTCCACTCACCTGCTGTCTGTTCGTAGCCAGCGACATCGCCAACATACACATAAGGTTGATTTTTGAAGAACGCAAATCTCTCTTCGGTCAGCGGGTATTCACCCAACTTATCACCCGAGGCATAGATCGGCAGTACAAAGAGCGCATGTTCTTTTGCGTAACGCCGCAGCACAGCATCAAATTCCGCAAAAAAATGGTTAAAGCGGCTCAGGCGGTGCGGCTCCCAGAAAATCAGCAACCGGTCGTACCGTGCGGCCAGCGCTGACAGTGTTGCCTCGACTTCATGAGGATGGTGCGCATAGTCATCAATGACCACGAGTTTTTTTTCCGGGAAAGTCGCAATGGTCTGCATGCGCCGGTTAACGCCGCCAAATTCGCGGAGTGTATCAGCGAGTATTTCGTGGTCTATACCCAGCTTTAATGCCAACTGCAATACCAGCGTCGCGTTCAGCAGGTTGTGCGTCCCGGCGAGACCAACAGGATACTTTTTATTTTCGTATATGACCGCGTGGGCAACCGTGTCGACTGCAATATTTATCCATATCGCCTGGTCTTGTTTTGAAAGCTGCTCCTGCAACAGCTGCGGACATTCTTTTGAAAGATGAATCCATCCGCCCTGCGCCTGCGCCACAGCAAGAAAGCCGAGAAAGTCCTGCGTCAGCGCTTCGAGGCTCGCGTGCACGTCGGTGTGGTCGAGATCGATGTTGGTGACCATCGCAACATTGGTATCAATCGACAGAAAACTGCGGTCCGATTCGTCGGCCTCGATGACAAGCAGTGGCTTACCCTGCATGGTGCCGTGGCCTTCGCGGTAGTTCGAGTTCCATTCGGGCACCGTGCCGCCAATAAGCGCAGTCGGGTCGAACCCGGCCCGTTCGAGCAGGCGAGCAGTCCACGCGCTCGTTGTGGTTTTACCATGGCATCCCGCGATGGCGATTGTGAAGTAATTGCGCGTGATCAGGTTGAGCAACTGGTGACGGGATTCGCACGGCATGCCGCTGCGTTCTGCGTGCGTACGTTCAGAGTCCTCGGGCTTGATGGCTGTGGAGTAGAACACGTGCGCTGAAGCGGGCATACGTTCGGGCTGCGAGCCCACCCACGTGGTGATACCTTTTTCTGCCAGCTTGCGCAGGTAAGGCGAATCGCTCTGGTCTGAAGCAGTTACGACAGCGCCCATTCGCCTGGCCAGCAGTGCCAGCCCGCTCATGCCGACGCCGCCTGCGCCGATGATGTGAATATTCTTTGGAACCAAGGTTATTTTACCGGAGCATTTACTGCCACGGCTCGAGAATACAACCGTACCGGTCGCCGGTATAACGCGCGGTCGTCGTGACAAAGAGTCCCTTTGCCGTAACTGTCCGCTTCTCCTTATCGAGCGCAAATGACTGTAGCGGCACCCACTGCCGCGCGAAGTTGTGGCACTGCTCTTCGGTGCCTTCAGTCACAAAGTAACAGGAGCAAAACTCTTTGCTGTAGAAGGAAGAAATAATGCCGGGGAACGCCGCAGTGTGTTTGTAATTCGCTGCGAGGAAAATTATCACCCCTGCAAAGGCGATAGCCAGTGCCTGCAGAATTCGTTTGCCGATTTTTCGCATCACGGTGCCCTCTCGAGAATATTCTTCAGTAAACCAAGGTAGCGGTTCTTGTTGAATGATCCGTCGCGGTCGTCGCCGAACCTTACGGCAACCATATCGAGTGAAGGTATCACATAGACAGACTGCCCCCAGTGCCCGAGCGCCGCGAAGGTGTCGGCAGGTGCATCGGGCCACGGCGGCTGTTGGCCACGCTCGGGAATTCCCACGTTGATGTACCACTGTGCACCGGGGTTATCCTTCGCGTCTTCGGGTTTAAGTTCGGTGGTATAGTATGCGGGCGCCATGGTGGTCGTGTAGCGTACCCACTTCTCGGGCAAGAGCCGCCGACCCTGCCACACACCGTCATGCAGGTAGAGGTAGCCAAAGCGTGCCAGATCGCGGGCCGTGGTATAGAGGTACGATGACCCAACCGGGGTACCCGCTCCGTCGCGTTCAAAGGTCGTGTAGCGCATGCCGATCGACTTGAACAGGCGGTTAAAGACGAGATCTTCAAACTTGTCGCCGGGCTGCTTGGGATCAGCGGGGGAGTTATAGGCGTTACGCACCAGAGCCGTCAGGATGTTGCTCGTTCCGCTCGAATAATACCAGTGTGTGCCCGGTTGGTAGATGAGGTCCTGCGCCGCCGCGAAGGCTGCCATGTCATTGCGGCCCCGCGTGTACAACATGGCGACGACCGACGACTTGAGCGGCGAGCTCTCGTAGCCTTCAGACCAGTAGAGCCCTGAACTCATGCGCAGCAGGTGATCGATGAGAATGGCTTCTTTGCCATCGCCGGCCAGTGCCGGGTAGTATTTCGCCGCGCTGTCCTCAACGCGTATCTTTCCGTCCGCAACTGCCATGCCGGCCAGCGTATTGGCAAAACTTTTTGTGACTGACCAGGCGAGGTGCTTGCGGTTGCGGTGGAACTCGCGAGCGTACTTCTCAAAAACAATGTTGCCCCCGCGCACAATCACAAACGCGTCGGTTCGAATACCCTGCCTCGTCTTCTCATCGATCTTCTCGGGAAAAAGGTACTGCTCAAGGTTGCGGAGTTTCTCGCGGTTGATGCCCGCCTTCTCAGCGGAAAGTTCGCTCCATTCGGCGCCGGGGTAAGTATTGGTGCGCGCCTGCTGTTCAAATGTTGCAGGCAAAGCCTCGCGCACCTGCGCCGGGGCCAGAACCTTCTTGCCGCAGGCAACCAGGACGAGAAGTGCCACGGACGCCAGGTAGTGCTTTTTCACGTTGCCAGACTTGTGCAAACCAGTACTCCTGCAATTTATTTTGTGCTGCTACTGGCCTGGTAGTCGCTCAACTCAGCGATAAGGACATCGACAGGGGTCTTCTTTTCCGGAGTTTCCGGGGTGCTTGTCACTCGAGCGGGCTCTGCGCCGGGCTCTTGCTTTGGCCAGGCGAGGCGCTGCGTGGCTTTTGCGCGTATTCTCAATGTATAGCCGTAACGCGCATGGATCTTTTTCTCAACGACCGAAGCGATGAGCATCAGCTCGTTGGCGAATGTATTGTGATCGCAGTGCACTACGAGAGTGCTGCCGTTTACTTCAGCTGGCTGCGAGTGTTGCGCCAGCAATGGATTTACCAGCTCGGCCCAGTCGTCTCGGAAGCGCGCCAGCAGGTATTCCTGTTCTGCCTGCGCCGCCTGCGCGGGATGCACGACGCGCAGCATCTCGATCCAGTCACGGTTGCGCAGACGCTCCGCCTGCCGCTCGAGCTCGTCTTTAGCGGCGCTGCGACGAAACAGCGGGCGAAGGGGACGCATGACGGTCCAGGCGCGATTACCGGGCTGCGCCGCCCGGCTTCAGGACAAACTTCCTGTTGTACTGCTTTTCCGCGTTATTTGCCTTCAGCGGCAGCGAGTGGTTCCTGACCTCGGTAAACAGCGGTACCATGTCGGCATAATGCGGTGATTCTGCATTGCCCGAAACTCCCATGTGCACGATCAGTTGCGCGGGCTCGTCGGCTGAAAAATCGACGATAAAACGCATCGCGGGTATTAGCCAGACATTGTGTGAGTCGCCCCAGAGGTTGCCCGCCTGGTTGAGGGTATGCAGGTCGCCACCCGCCGCATGTGGGCCACGGTTGAGATAGAACGAAAGATAACCGGCTTTTTTTGTGAACTGGTGCTGCCAGTAGTACTCGTGAATTTTCCCCCATGCCCACTTGTCGCGCGCTTTGCCCATCTGTTTTTCAGACTCTTCAATCGAACCCGCAAGTGCCGATGCGAAAATCATCGCCTTACTTTCCTGTTTCTCCGGGGTCTGCGTGTTATCCCAGAACGGGCTGTCAGCGCGCGCCAGCAGGTGGTCCTGTACTGCGTTGTAGGAGCGTTTGTTGAGTCCCTGGAAGTTTTCCCAGAGCGGCGATCCATGGCCACCCAGCTCGTCGGCAAAGGTCAGGACCGCCATCGCCGAAACAAAATTTTCATACACTGCGGCCGCAGCTGAATCTTTGTTCAGGCTCCCGTCGAAATTTTTCAACAGCGAGAGAGCTTCTTCAGCGCGGCTTTTTTCCGACGGGGGCAGCAGGTCAATCGCCGCCTTCAGCTCGGCAGAAAATTCGCCTGAAAACAGCAGCTCCTTCGTTTTGCGCGCGGTGTGCGAAACCACGTCGCCCTGGAATTTCGCCATGTCTTCGGCCGTGTGCTGTTTGCCGGCAGCCAGGAGTTCTTTTGCACGATCGGCGCGGTCGGCGCCATACCACGATGAGGAAACCCAGAGTTCGCTCGAGTCATCCCAGATACGGTGGTTTGCGGTTGCCCAGTAACCTTCTTTGGGGTTCAGTACCGAGGGATTTTCGGCCGAAGCATAATAGCCCTGCCATTCGTTCTCGCCAGTCCAGCCGATGCGCGGAAAGAGACCGCTCACACCCTTACGCGCGGGATACCTTCCCGTCGCGAGCCAGCCAATGTTTTTTTCGTCTGCGTATACCACATTGAGATAGATGCCGGTAACCCTATCAAGAGCCGAACGTGCATCGCGCATAGTCTTCGCCGAGGCCATTGTGAAAATTCCTTCTAACGTGGTTTCGCTCGCGCCGACCGAAGTCTTGTAAGCCAGGCCGTAGTCGCTGCGCAGGCCTAATGCAAGGTGTTTATCGGGAAATGCATTCAGCAGCGCTTCATTCAGCAGCACCCCGTGACGGGTACGGATCTTCCTGAACTTGCGCGGTGACGACCAGCGTACCTGTATCTCTTCTTCGCTCGTGCTCGCGTCGAGCCACTCGCCCTTGTAGAGGTACTGCTGCCTGCCACCCTGCTCGCGCAGCTGCTCGAGAAAGATATCCTGGTTGTCGGCCATGACCATCGTCGCACCCCAGGCGATGGTACCGTTGGTTCCGAGCGCCACCACCGGCGTACCCGGTAGTGCGACGCCCGCGGCACGGTACTCGGGGCATTCGAGGTTCATCATGTACCACAGCGCCGGCACAGACATCTGCAGGTGCGTATCATTCGCGAGCAACGACTTGCCATTCTTCGCGCGGCTCGGGGCAACGATCCAGTTGTTTGAAGCTGGCAACGACGGTATCAGCGCCTGCCAGCGCGAAGCGGCATCGTGCAGCGCTGCGCCCAGTACCGGTTCATTTGCTGATATCTTCTTCCAGTCGAGGTCCTTGAGGTGGGCAGCCTCTTCAAACGGCAGCGGTTCGTCGGCGTAGACCGGGAAAAGCCATGCCGCTTTTTCGACGCCCAGCTTCGCGGCGAGCTTGAGGAATGTCAGCTCTTCAATATGGTTACTTGCCAGCAAAAAGGAGAACAACTGGTACAGCGCCAGTGAATCCTGTGGTTGCCATTCTTCAGTGGCGATGGAGAGAATGAGGTACTCGGCCTGCGTCTTCGGGTACGCGCGCCGCTTCGCATTCACACCCGCGGCATAAGCTTTCAGCATACCCTGCATCTTCGGTGACAGGCGCTCAAAGTTTTGGCGCGTGAGTGCAGCAAAAGACAACGACCGCATGTACATGTCGACGCCCACGGTCTCTTTACCCAGTACCTCAGAAAGCCGGCCATACGCCATGCGCTTCAGAAATTCAATCTGGAAATCACGGTCTGCAGCCATCGCGAAACCGGCGCCGAAGGCCATATCGTTCAGGTTCTGTGCCTTAATGTGCGGCACCCCGAGACTGTCGCGGCGGATTTCGACATCTGCTGTCAGCCCCTGGACCGTGAGCAGACCTTCGTCAGGTACAAGACTACCAGACAGCCTCGCACGCAGCCAAATGTAGCCGCCGGCAACCAGGATAATAAGCAAAAGCGCTGCCCAAACGCCGTAACGGCGTCGCGGGCGAATGAGTTCAGCCGAAGGCGCGTTTTTTACCGGCGCCGCCTCGCGTTGCTTGTCGTCGGTGGTTTGCGTAGCCTCAAACAGCGCGCTGAGCTCGGCTTCAGAAGTGGGGTCGCCCTGCTTTAGCTTTGCCGATGTAGAAAGAGCTGCGTCTTTCCTGACTGGGTATTTCTTTTTTGCTGGAGTAGGTTTCTTGTTGGTCGGTTTTCCCGGTGCTTTCTTACGCGCCATCAAGGGAGTGCGTAACCAAAAGTCAGATTGGCAACTCTATTTCAAATGCCACGAGATCGGTCGCATTGCCCTCGCCACCCAGAAAATTCTGCAGGCTCGTGCAGCGAATTTTGCCGTGGTGCATATAGACAATCTTGTCGACCAGCGTCAGTCCTAACCCGTATTCGAGGGTACGGTACTGCTCGCGTACGACGCGCGAAATGCGAAAAAAGGGCTCGAACACCAGCTTGCGGTATTCTTCGGGAATTCCCTGCACGTAATCGGAGTCTGTGCGCAGCGGCTCGTTGAGCACCGTGACAAGCACCCGGGTAAACTTGTACTCTATGAGCACCGTGACAGTCGATTCGTCTTCCGAAAATTTTAAAGCATTGATCAGGAGTTCGCGCAGCGCCTTGCGCATGAACTCCCAGTTCATCTTGAGGACTTCGCCGGAAAAGCGCGGCGGCAATTCACTGAGCACGACGGCATGGCGCCGCATTTCAATAACGGGGTTAAGTTCAAATATCAGGTCGCTGACAATTTTATGGAATTCACCGAGTGATACATCGTGCAGCACCAGGTCCTGCGAGACGAGCAGGTGCAGCTCTGAGAACATCTCGATCATCGCGTTCACTGCGTCCTGGTTTTCGTTGATGAGATCGAGTATATCTTTTGGAACCAGGTAATTCTGTTTATCTTCGGTGAGCTGCGCTCCGCCGAGCATCGAGACCAGGGTCGTCAGCGACCCGACACCGCGGCCCTGCGAAAATGAAGTGAACATGTTGCCGAACAACGCGCGCGCAAACTTGTCATTCTGCCGCCGCACCAGCTGGTCAGCCACCTGGCGGCTGGCTAACCGTTTTTCATAATATTCGGCGCGCTCACGCTCAGCGATGCGCGCCACAACTTCTGACTGCGACCGGGCAAAGGCACGACCTATGACGTCATCGAGTTCTGCGCTCTGCACGGGCTTCACCAGGTAGTCGTAAGCACCCAGTCGCATCGTTTCAATAACGTTGCCGATGGCCGAATCGCCGGTCAGCATCACGACGACGGGGGGGTGCGGAGTTTCTTTGAGACGCCTCAGGACATCGACGCCAGAGAGTTCGCCCGGAAGGTTAATGTCGCACAGCACGACCTCGTGGCCGACTTTTTGGAATGCATCGAGGGCATCCTGTGCAGTGGCTACCACCGTAAGCGAATACGGCATAGAAGAGAGCATGCGCTCGATAAGCGCCTGTTGCACGGGATCATCTTCAACCAGGAGCAGGGGTTTTTTCTTCAGCATAGCCAGGCGCTGTGCTTAATGTCGGCAGATTGGGGGGCCATTCTGTATCAGGGAGCGCAGAATGTAGCACGCATGAGCTCCCCCATGCGAAGGAGCCACTAACAGCGATCGTTAAACGATATGGATGTCGACGCGCTTGCCGCTGACGCTGCCGGCGTTCTGCAGCTCGATCTCGTACTTGCCGACTGCAAGTTGCGAAAACCAGGCAAAGTCGTCGCGCAGGGGCATCGATTGCAGCAATCGGCCCTGGCGGCGCAGGTTGATAAATTTCGGCCGCGGGCGGTAATTCTGCAGCTTCACTGTCAGCATCACGGTATCGGCACCATCTTTGACCACCTGGTAAACGAGGTCACCCTGGTTGGCTTCGCTCGTCATGAACTGCAGGGCGCCAGTCGGGTTGCCGGCATGGGCTGAAGCCTGGTCAGAACCTGAGCGCACGGCCACCATATCGTCGGGGTTGGTAATGTTATACAAGTCGCGGATGTGCCCGGCAATAAGGCGCAGGCCGTCTCGCAGGCGAATGACGATCGTCGACTCACCATCTTGCGGGGCCTCGGCGTAGATGCGGTTCATTACGATCTGCTTGAGGTATGCCGGGGTCGGCACCATCGGCCGTTCACCCCAGGTAAAAAGGAATGCAAGGGTATCCTGGAAGAGGGCAAAATCGGCGGGGCTGGCCTTAATCGCATTCCAAATACGGCTTGCCTGCAGATCTTTTTCCATCGCGCGCGGGTCTTCAACGCTGAAGAATTTTTCAGCGATTGCAACCACCTCGTGCAGCGCTACCTGGAAACTGGCAGGTTGTGTGGTCGCCTGGTGTCGCTTGCTGACCGCAACCATCGTCTCAAATTGCACCAGCATCTCGAGCGCCGAAAGGTTCTCTGAGGCCTGCTTGATCGCCTGCGGCTGTTTATCCTCATCAAGGTACAGCTTCAAAAGGCTGGAATACTCCGCCGGTGTCAGTTTCTCCAGATTCTTACGTTGTTTTTTTGTATCCACAAGTACCACCCGGCAGGTGCACAAGCGCCCCTGCTTTGCTTCTGTTATAGACGACGGCGGGGGGTTACACTTTACGACAAGAAAAAGAAGGATCCATGCTGAGGCTCATTACCATCTCCATCAGCCACTATGTCGAAAAGGTCAAATGGGCGCTTGAGTTGAGCGGTATTCATTATAAAGAAGAAAGCCATATTCCCGGTCTGCACGCTGCGGTAACGCTCTGGCATACGCGGGGCCGGCACCGCTCAACTCCCGTGCTGATAGACGGCAACCAGGTGGTACCTGACTCGACAGCGATTCTGCGGCACCTCGCCGATAAATATAACCAGCGCTGGTTGTACCCTGCCCCTAATGCCCTGGAGCTCGAAGAACGTTTCGATACAGCGGTGGGACCTCATACGCGGCGCTTCATTTACCGCAAGCTGTTCGATGCACGCCTGTCGCTGCCGCAGCTTTTTTCGCAGCCCGTAATCCCCCCGTGGCAGGCGGCGCTCTTACCCGCCATTGCTCCCATGCTGCAGGCAGCAATGACAAGCGATATGCAGATAAACCATGACGAAGCCGAACGCTCGCGCCAGATTTTCGAGAGGGAGTTCGATTTTGTCGCAGGCCTGCTCGGCGATGGCAGGCCATTTCTCTGCGGTGACGCGATTTCTGCCGCCGACATCACCTTTGCTGCACTGGCCGCCCCGGTACTGCTACCCGACGAATACGGGGTAAAACTGCCCGACATGCGCGGGCTGCCTGCAACACGCCAGTTGCACGAAACCGTCGAACACTACCGCAGCACACCGGCAGGTAAATTCGTCCTACGCCTCTACCGCGAGCACCGCAGACCCCGGTGAAGTGCGACGAAAACTATTGACAGAGGCCGTGAAAAAAACGCCGTCACTCATGGCCCGCGCAAAAGAGTCCACGCCGTCTGATTCATACTATGTCGTCATCCGCGGAAAGAAGTACGACCGCCGCATGGTTGAACTTGCCGACGGCCTGACACAGGGTCGCGGCGACGGGCGTATCTCGATCAACGACGCCAAAAATCTGCTGCGCGTTGTCAAAGATGCGAACAATTACTCCGATACCGAAAAGCTGACGATGGAGTATATCCGCAAGAACTACAAATTCACGAAAGAAGGTGATGAGTTTTTCCGTACCGAAATTCGCAAGTGGGCCGCAAGCAAGCCGAAAAAGAAACAATCCGTAGCAAGCAAAGCCCCGAAAGCTGCGCCTCTCCAAGTCACCCCCGCCCCTGTCGCGCAGCACGCAGAGCCCTCAGCTGTAACAAGTGCGCCTGCTGTACAACCGGCGAAAAAAGCCTCTGCCTTTAAAGAGATTCTGCTCGCACTGCTTTTGCTTATCGCGCTGGCAGCGCTGTTCTATTTCATCGTCTACCGCAGCGGCTGTGCTACCCCGAAGCCGGAAACTACCGCGCAGACTGTTGAAGCTCCCCCTGCTGCGACTCCGCAGGCAACACCGGCGCCCGCCCCGGCCGAACCTGCAGCACCCGCCGCTTCGGCCGAATTGCGCGAGTTTGTCGCTGCACAGAAGCTTGCCTTTCGCGCAGAAAAAACCGAGTTAACACCAGCCTCGGTAACCGTGCTCGACGCACTGGCCGAGCGGCTGAAAAAAGAGAATGCGCGCATCCGTGTCACGGGCCACAGCTGCACGCTGGGACCAAAATCGATCAACCAGGAAATTTCTGAAAAGCGTGCACAGGTTGTGAAAGACGCGCTTGTTAGCCGCGGGGTGGCGGCCGACAGAATTGAAACGCGCGGTGCAGCAGACAGCGAACCAGTCGGCGACAACCGTACGGTGGCGGGCCGCGTCGCCTCGCGGCGGGTAACCTTCAGTATCATTCCGTAAAAAATTTCTATCAGGACAGGTAAAAAATGAAACGCATCTCGCAAATTCTCGCGTGCATGTTGCTCACCGGCGTCATTGCACAGGCGCCACTGTTGGCCGATACGGGCCAGCTGGCGGCAACCGAAACACAGGCAACGGCCAGCCACGATAGCGGCCATGCCACGGTAGACCCACAGAAAGAGCTCGGCAAACAGCTGTCGATCTGGACGGTTATTCCATTTGTCATTATCCTGCTGGCGATCGCGGTACTGCCGCTCGTGATACCGCACCTCTGGGAATCCAACCTGGTGAAAGCGGTTATCAGCGCGCTACTCGCACTCATCATGGGAGCCTACCTGGTTTCGCTGGGTTACCTCGGTATCGAGGTCATCGTCGAAACCCTGAAAGAGTATTATGCGTTTATCACGCTGCTGATAGCGCTTTTCACGATTTCAGGCGGCATTTTCATCGAGGGTGACCTCAAAGCCACCCCGCTGACCAACACCATCATACTCGGCATTGGTTCAGTGCTGGCGAGCTTCATCGGTACTACGGGCGCATCGGTACTGCTGATTCGCCCGCTGATTCGCACCAACAAAGAACGCCACAAGACAACGCATATCTTCGTGTTCTTTATTCTGCTGGTTTCCAACGTGGGCGGTGTACTGCTGCCAGTGGGAGATCCCCCGCTCTTCATGGGTTACCTCTACGGTGTGCCTTTCTTCTGGACTCTGATCAAACTCTGGCCGATCTGGCTGACTGCTGTCGCGGCCCTGCTGATTATCTTTTTCATCTGGGATAACATTGCCTATAAAGCAGAAAAACGCGCTGACCTGCGCAGCGACGATTCACACCAGACACGCATACGTGTGCAGGGCGCGCACAACTTCCTGCTCATTCTCGGTGTGCTGCTGGCTGTTGTCTTTTTGAAGGACTACAAGACAGACCACGGCACGCTCGCTATGGGTTGGCTGCAGCAGCCTGTGATGATGGCGCTCGCGATGCTTTCCTTCTCGCTCGACTACATGGACCGCACGCGCAAGCGCAAGAAGCATGAAGAAGACCTTATCCAACAGATAAAAACACAAGGAAAGGTTGACGATAAAGTCTTGCGTTCGCTCTCGCATTATCACCCGATTACCCCGCGCGACCGCAACCACTTTGGCTTTGCACCAATCATCGAAGTCGCGGCACTCTTCATCGGTATTTTCATTACCATGATTCCAGCGCTGTGCATACTGAAGGCCCGCGGCGCCGAAACGGGCGTCAGCCAGCCATGGCAATTTTACTGGATCACGGGGGGCTTGAGCTCGTTCCTCGACAACGCTCCGTCGTACGCGACCTTTTTCGCCCTTGGGCAGGGTCTGACCTCGTCCATGGGTGCAGCTGCGGGTGATGTTGTGAAGGCGACTACTGGCGCTATCAGCGAATCGATACTCGTCGGCATTTCGGTGGGTGCGGTTTTCTTTGGTGCGAACACCTATATCGGTAACGCTCCCAACTTCATGGTGAAAGCAATGTGCGAAGAATCGAAGATCAAAATGCCTTCTTTCTTCGGTTACATGGCTTACACAACGCTGATCCTTGTGCCGATTCTGGCGCTGATCGCCGCGATTTATATATAATTGCCGGCGCTTTCCCGCTTAGGCGGTATGCTGCATTTGCTGCGGCATATCGCTTTACGGGCAGGCGCGACAGGCATGTTCGCCTCATGAGCAATCGTTTTTTTGGCCTGTCGTATTCAATGTGGACCGAGCAGGCACGCTGGGCGCTCGACCATCATGTAATCCGTTACAGCTATTTTGAGCACGTGCCCATGATCACAACGCCGATTCTGCGGCTTGCTGCAGGTAAACTCACCGGCCCGGTCAGCGCACCTATCCTGGTAGCCAACGGCCGCGCCTTCACCGACTCGTGGGATATTGTTGCGTACGCTGACCGTGAAGGGCACCGCGAAAAGCTCATACCACTCGACATGGTCGACGAAGTGAGAGCCTGGCATGACCGCTGTGACATCGCACGCAAGTCGAATCGGATTATTGCAACCGACGCCACAGCGCACAACGAAGACGCAAAACGCGACAGCCTGCCCGACTTTTTTCCCGAGTTCACAAAGAACGTCCTGACGCCCCTGGCCGACCTGGGTGTCGCTTATCTCGGTATGAAATACGACTTCCGTCACGCGATCATTGCCGAAGAGAAGAAGAAGGTCCGCGAAGTCCTTAACCAGGCGCGCAAGGCACTGGGTAATAAAAGATTCATCTTTGATAACTTCACCTACGCCGATATAACCATAGCAGCGACGCTGCAGTTCGTACGTCCCGTGGGCGATCACTACATCAGGCTGAAACCCGCGCAGCGCGAGGTTTTCACGCAAAAAGACCTGGCGAATGAATTCGCCGACCTGCTCGAATGGCGCGACCAACTTTACAAAGACAAGAGGGGCGAATCACACCTGCTCTGAGAATCCTGACCGCTGCGGCAGCGTTGCTGCTCGCGGCCGAAATTTTTTCCGTTAGCGAGGTCTGGCACGGCAGCTCTGCCCGGCGCAAAGATCCTGTTCACCCGGACCTCAAGCTACACCACCCGAAAATTACTCCCGAGTTCCTTTCGAGCTTTAAGCCGACGCCACTCGACTTCGAGATGGGCTGGGTTATCGTCGATGAAAGCGCGCGTAAGTATCCCGATCGTATCACCGCAGCCGACCTGAGAAAGACAGACCCGGGCAAACCCGAGCCGCTTGTCAGTGACAAGAGACCACGTATCACCAACCGGGGGGAGTTTCTCTGGTCTGAAGGCCCCAACGACCTGGCAACAGGAAAGAACAATGAAGGTCTTGCGTTCGTACTCGCCAACGACATGGACCGCGCACGCGAGATCTTTGAAGAGTTGCGGCAAAACGAACCGCAGTTCTTTCCCGGCCGCTTCAACCTCGGCAGGGTTTATCTCTATTTCAAACAGCACCGCGAGGCTATCGCTGAATTTGAGAAGTGTATCGCGCTTGTACCGCAATACAGCAAGAACTACTACTACCTGGGAAAAAGTTATGAACTCGCAGCGCAGCGCGATGCCGCGGACTACAACTACCTCCGTGCCTACAGGTACGACATCTATAACCTTGAATCTCTTGTAGCGCTGGGCGACTCACTGCTCGAGCAGAAGCGCACGGTTGAAGCGCTGAATGTTTTTAAGCACTGCCTCAAGCAGGATTCAGGTTTTAATGATGCACTGATCGGCATGGGCAAGGTTGCGTACACGATGAAAAAACACTACGATGCCACCTTGTGGTTTAGAAGCGTCAATACAAGGGTAGCGTACAAAAAAGAACTGCATTTCTATTACGGCGAGTCGGCTTTCTATTCGCAGGATTACCAGACTGCGGCGCGGCAGTATGAAACGATGCTAAACTTTCCTCAAGATGCAATTTACTCCAAAGTTTCGCTGGTCAGGATGAGAAAACGACTGGAACAGACGAAACGCCTTTTGAACCAGACAGTCGACCAATAGCTATGAAACCGATAAAAAAGATTCTTATCGCCAACCGGGGCGAAATTGCCCGCCGCATCATGCGCACTGCCCGCACTATGGGCATTAGCTGCGTAGCCATCTACGAACAGGAAGACCACGATGCCCTATACGTGCGCGAGGCTGATGCTGCATACATACTGCACGACGGTTACCTCGACCAGGATCGTATCCTGGAGATCTGTGCCGCAGAAAAGGTCGACGCTATTCACCCGGGCTATGGTTTCCTGTCAGAAAATTCGGCTTTTGTCCGCCGGGTCGAAAAGGCCGGCATCACGTTCATAGGTCCCTCTGCTGATGCAATGGACCGCATGGGTGAAAAGACCAGTGCGCGTGCTGAGGCGCGTGCTGCGAGCGTACCCCTGCTGCCCGGTGAAGAACTGGAAGACGGCGCGGTACTCGATTCCACAGCGCGTCGCCAGCTGGTAGAAAAGATCGGGGTGCCCGTCGTGCTCAAGGCATCGGCCGGTGGTGGCGGCAAAGCACAGGCAATTATCGAAGATATTTCCGAGATCGACGCTGCCTTCGACAAGGTTCTGCGCGAAGCGGAACGGCTCTACCGCAGTCGCTCGCTCGTCGCAGAGCGCTACCTGGCCAAGGCACGTCATATCGAAGTACAGGTACTGGGTAATGCAGCGGGCAAAAACTTCAGCCTGTTCGACCGTGACTGCAGCGCACAGCGCAATAATCAGAAGATTATTGAAGAAGCCCCCGCGCCCGGTGTGCCCGATAAGATCCGCGCCGAACTGCACGCTTCAGCAATCAGGCTCGCCAACCACGTGGGTTACAGCAACGCAGGTACGATGGAATACCTCTACGACAGCCATCGACAGGAATTTTATTTTCTCGAGATGAATACGCGTTTGCAGGTCGAGCACACTGTAACGGAAATGATTACGGGTCTTGACCTCGTGCGCGAGCAGATTCTTATCGCGCAGGGTGCTATAACCGATTATAGCGCAGTAACCTGCACGGGCCATTCTCTGCAGGCACGCGTCTGCGCCGAAAAGAGCGACGGAACCTGGCAACCCTCGACGGGCGAGATTTTGCAGTACAGCGAACCAGCACTCGTGCGCATTGATTCGGGTGTTGCTGCAGGCCAGAAAATTTCGGGCAAGTACGACAACATGATCGCGAAGGTGATCGTGCACGCGCCCGACCGCGAGGCGGCGATGGACCAGCTGCACACGGCGCTGGGGCACTACGTGATTAACGGCATCCACACCAACATTCCACTGCTGCGGCAACTGCTGCGCGACCCGGTGTTCCGCGAGGTGCGGCACTACACGCGTTACCTGCAGAAAGAATTCGCTCCGCCGCAGAACAACCCCGCGCTGGCTGCGGCGATTGCCGCGATCGCCTTGTACCAGACTGAACTGCAGGAAAACCAGGAGCGGTTCGGCAGCCTGGCTGGTTTCACAAACACTATCCAATGAGACTGCGTTTTCTCTTACCATGCATCACGCTCGCGTCGCTCGTACACTGCGCCAGTCTTGGCCGCGGCAATGCAGAGATCGAGTCCGAAGCACTGAGCGAGAGCTACCGCCAGTTTCGCGGTAAGACCCGGCTGCTCTATATCCAGAATTTCGATAACCGCACCTATTCGCCGCAGCTAACAGGGCGCCTGAAAGAAAAGCTGCAGGTGGCCTTTTCCCGCAGCGCTTCGCTCACTATCACTCCAGACAAGAACAAGGCGGAGCTCATCATGTACGGGAAAATTCTGCAGTATTCCGAAGAACCCGGGGTCTATGACCGCGCCGCAGGCCCGCTGACATACAACCTCGCGATCGTTGCCTCGTTTCGCCTGCGCGCGCGGGCAAATACCGAAACCGAAGAAGCTCCCTACGAGCAGCACACGATACGTTACATGACTGCCTATTCAGTGGGAGAGCCCATGTTCGAAACCCGGTTTACCGCCGAAGACCGTATGCTCGAGGGTCTGGCCGACCGAATGGCTGCAACCGCTTACGAACCCGGAAAAACGCCATGATTCT
This sequence comes from Turneriella sp., assembly GCA_046346875.1. GTDB lineage: Bacteria > Spirochaetota > Leptospiria > Turneriellales > Turneriellaceae > Turneriella. The sequence continues at coordinate 48,803 of JAXMHG010000007.1, forward strand.
TGCAACACTGTGCTACGTGCAGCACGAGGGAAAGACCCTGATGATGCACAGGAACAAGCGGCCCGACGATGTGCACCTCGGCAAATACAATGGGCTCGGTGGCAAATTTGAGCCGGGCGAATCGCCCGAAGAGTGCGTGGTGCGCGAGGTTTTTGAAGAGAGTAACCTGCGCATCGTACCGCAATTGCGCGGCGTCATGACCTTTCCGCAATTCGCCAAGGGGCACGACTGGTACTGTTTTCTCTACACCGCGCAGAACTTTACGGGCGAAATCAAACCCGATTGCCCCGAAGGTGACCTTGTCTGGGTACCCGACGAGCAGGTGCTCGAGCTGCCACTTTGGCCAGGTGACCGCATTTTTCTCGGCTGGCTCAAGCAGCCGAAGTTCTTCTCTGCCAAATTCCGTTACGAAAATGGCCAGCTGCAGGGGCATGAAGTAATCTTCTACTGAGAAGCTATGTCCGAGCAGGAAAAAATCACCACGTCGCCCTTTGGCCGCTTTCTCAAGATGGGAGCGCTCGCGGGCAGGGTGGGGTTCTCGCTCGTCGGCGAGAAAGCGCTTGGCCTGTTTCTTTCTGAAGACTCGCGTGAAATGCGTATGGCGAAAGCCTGGGCAAAAAATGCCGAGAAAATCGCCGAAACCCTCGGCAAGCTCAAAGGCGGCGCAATGAAAATTGGGCAGATGCTTTCGGTGCAGGAAGCGTTGCTACCCAAAGAACTCGCCTTTGTGCTCAAGACCCTGCAGCGCGATGCCCCGGTAGTCGCCTCGGGCATCATGTTCCGCCAGCTCGACAGCGAGATTCCGCATTGGCGCACCCTCGTGAAAGAAATAGAGCAGAAGCCGATGGCCTCGGCCTCGATCGGCCAGGTCTACCGTGCGGTGCTGCACGACGGTACCGAAGTGGCCGTCAAAATACAGTACCCGGGTATCGACGAGGCAATCTTCTCCGATCTGAAAAACCTGCGCCGGCTGTTTGAACTGGTGCTCGAGAGTATGCTCGCGGCAAACCTCGACCACCTGTTTGCTGAAATCGAAGCGCGCCTCAGCGAAGAAATCGATTACGAGAGGGAGCTCAGGCGAATCTCTGAGTTCCGCACTTTCTACGCACACCATCCCGAGTTCTGTATACCTGAACCGATCGAAGAACTGTCATCGCGCCGCGTGCTAACGACAAAGATGCTCAAGGGCCTGACCATCGAAGAGGCGCGCCACCGCAGCCAGCACGAGAAGAACACCTGGGGCAGACTGCTCTTCCGCTCTGTCACGGGTCAACTACTGGCGCTGCGCAAACTACAATCCGATCCGAATCCAGCGAACTATGCGTTTCTCGACAGCGGCCGCATCGCGCTCTATGATTTTGGCAGCATCAAAGAATTACCCGATTGGCTGCACCAGGGCTACATGAGAACTATCGACGTTTGCCAGGCGGGGCGCTTCGACGAGCTAACCTCAATTGCCGCCTCGATGCAGGTGCACCTGAAGAACGGCGAACCGGTACCTTACAAACACGTTGAACTTTTTCGCAGCACCCTTTCGCCCATGTTCGCCGTGCGTCCCTACAAGTTTCGCACCGAAACCGACCCGATTAAGGCAATCATCAACTATAACCGCGAGAACATGGATGAGCTCAAACAGATCACTTTTCCCGGCGATATCCTGTTTGTCGACCGCGCAGTGGCGGGCCTCATTGGCAACTTGACCGCGCTGGGCGCCGAAGCAAACTGGGGCGACGAGTTGCTCGCCGCGCTGCATCCCTAGTCTGCGGCAGGAAAAACTACTTCTTGAGATTCTTCTTCAGGTAAGTGTAGTATTTCACTTCGAGCGTGTTGATCAGGTAACGGTAGAAATCCTGCTCAAAGTCCTTGAGGTTGGGTTTAAAGATTGCACGGTATTCTTCGGCGATCTTGTTCCGCGTCTGGTCCGAGGCAAAGTCCTTGTAGTCGATGTAAAGCGCGGGTGGCACCTTGTTGAGAGATTTTTTCACGATATCGGTCGGAATCACAATGCAGACAGCCTCTTCGCGCAATGCTTCGTAGACCGCCTGCTCCAGCGCCTTGCCATCTAAGCCGCCGAGTTCCGGCACCTGGTGTTTCACCTCGGGTGCGGCCAGGCGTACCTTGTCGCGAAACTCGTCTTCGGTCAATACGCGTTCAGAGAATTTCTTAGGCATATAGGGAAAAACCATCGCCGCGCCATAGGTAGCAACCTTCTGCCGGGTAGCGTTGGCCTGTTCCTGCATCTGCTTCGCCATCTGGCTCGAGCTGTCATCTGCGCCAGCTTCAAGGCTTTTGCTTTCTTTTTCGCCCGAACGGGTCTTGGGTGAAGACTGAAAGTTTATACGGTAAAAAGCGATTACCGAAACCAGGGTCAGCGGAAATACCAGCCAGAAAAGCTGCGTTGAGTAAAACATGGCAGCCGCAAAGAGTATAGCAGAAACAAGCGAAACAAGCACCCCCTGTGGAATGTTATACCGGTTTGCCTTGTGCTCCAGCTGCTTCTTCTCGGCCGTCTTGTTGACGTTGTGCGCCCGCATTTGCGACAAGTTGATGCGCTCTTCTGCGCTTAAACCCTGATCAAGAGCAGGGTCTTTTCGCTTGGCTAGCTGCTCATAGATCTGCGTGGCAATCTCGTAGCGCTCTGCAGCTCCCCCATCGTTGACCATCAGGCGGCTCAGGTTTTCGAGCACGGAGCTCATGTACTTCTGGTCGAGAAAATACCAGAGGGAAGTGCCATCCTGCGCTGTGACCTTGTAAGAACCAAACCGCGTCATGAGGCGCTTCTCGAAGTCTGCGGCCATCGCCTGCGCCTGCGCGTCGTCTTTCACTGTCCGCGTGATCTCGCGGTAGAGGTCGATCTGCAGCAGATCGAGATTCTGCCGCGTGTTGGATTGTATAAGGTTCTCGATTTTTTGCAGCAGGTTGTCTACCGTCTGCTGCTGCTTACGATTCACGAGGCGGTCCTTTTTTTCAATCAGTACGCCCAGCCAGCTGAGAGTCTCGTTCAGCTTCTCACGCAGCGCATTGTTCTCGCGATCCTGTATGCGGTCAAAGGGGTACTCCGCCGCGAGTTTCATCAGTACATCAACTTTTTCTTTGCTCTGTTTCCTGCCGGGCTGTGCGGTCACCACATGCGTCGCACGGTAGTTATCGAGTTGCGCTACGTACGCACTGGCTCCGCCTTTTTTTGCCCTATCATGCAAAACATTGAGTACAAACTTTTCAAGCCCGTCTGCGAGCACCCGGTAATGGCGTATCACCTCGGGAACCCGTGCGTAGTTGCCACCGTCATCGAGCATGAGCTGGTCGATAACAATATGGTAACGGTCTCCGATACGATCGACCAGGTCGCTGTTGCGCTCGAAGAAACCGCGCAGATCTTCAAAAAAATCGGGAATCTCGATATAAGGCATCTGCAGCTTGTCGTAGCTTTTTTTCAGCAGGCGGCGAAAATCGTACTCGAGGGAAAAAAAGTCGGGGTAAAATTTGCCTCCCCTTGCATCGGGTTTGACGAGCACGGCACCAGGATCTTCTTCTTCGATGTCAGTCGGCTTGGAGCGTTTGGCCTCAAGCAGGGAGCGCATCAGCGGTTCAGATTTGGCCAGCGCTGCGCGGCGCAATGGACCTGCATCACGCACACCTACTTTGTTTTTCGGTGGATAAAAAAGGAATAACTGGAAGATGGGTTTTGAATGGTGCGATACCAGCATCGGGTAAAGGTATGCAACCCGGTTTTTGCCACCATTCGCAATGTCCGTGACTTTCTTAACCGCCGCTTCGAGCGCCGTCGGGTTTGCCACGGAAATATGGTCGAGCGCCAGGTAGTAGGTAGGGTCATTAACACTGACTTTTTTAGCCTCGATGAAGCGCAGCTTTTCATCGAGTTTCGCCAGGACTTCCATGTCGGCGCTGTTCGGGGCGGTCAGCGATGAGCGATCCTGAACAACAATTGCTGATTGTGAATATTCTGGTGAGCCTTCTTGCATAGCGGCCGACGCCTTAGGTCTAACCCTATATCAATCAGGCACATGGGCGGCAAATTTTAAAAAGAATGCCGGGCGTTGCATATCACGGATTGCAACACCGGGCACGGTATACGCAAATACCGTTGACCGTGCAGCCAGTCGGCGTACGGGTATCCATGAGAAAATATGCAATTCTGGGGCTACTGCCGGCACTGCTGCTCGCAGCAGCCTGTTCGACTTCCAAGATCTCCATACGAAAAGATGCTCTGCGGCAAATGCAGACTATCGCGGTGATGCCGTTTTCTTCCACAGTCGCTGACGCCAAGGTAACCCGCGAAAGCACCGAGATTTTCCGCAGCGCGATGGTTGCCTCGGGCTTCAAGGTGCTAGAGCGCGAAAAGATCGACAAAATTCTCAAAGAGAAAGAGCTCGCGCAGACCGGCCTCATTGAGAACAAAGCCCTGGAAGCGGGGCAGCTGCTCGGTGCGGAAGGCACGATGCTCGGTGAAATTACCGCGCACGAGGTGCACTCCGAAATCGTCGAAGCTGAATTGCCCGATGAAGGGCCAGGCAAGTATGATGCAAAAAACGACAAGGGTGATGGCACCTATTTTCGCCGCGGCGCCAAATGGTTCAAAAAAGACAAACGCGATACCTTCCAGTTCCAGATTGTGGTGAGGCTGATTTCTAACATCGATTCACAGACGGTCCTGACGGTACAGAATGAATACCCGGTTCGTACGTTCAGTGGTGATTCAGGCGGACTAAGACCCGCAAACCTGGACCAGTTCAGGGCACAGGTTCTGGCTCAGATGGCGAAAGATATCGAAAAGGCAATCCGCGAAGCTAAAGAATAATAGCTGAGCAGAAAATTCCTGCCGCGCCGGGCTTACCGGCGTTGCCGGAACACCACATAAAGAGGTGCTCCGAGTGTAATAACAAGCAGGCCGAGCCCCGTCAGGTACGGCATCGCGAAGATGGCGTACGCAATAAATGCAGCTGAACAGGCTATAAAGAGAGCAGGCAAAACAGGATACAGCGGCACCTGAAAAACCGCCTCTGACTTTTCTGCCCGTCGCCGCTGCCGAAAGACTGCGCCCGCTGTGAGGGCGTAAAAAATCCATGATGCAAAAACGACCGAATCGGTCAGCTGGTCAAAAGTACCAGACATCGCGAGCAGTATCGCAATCGCCCCCTGGCTCAAGGTAGATAAAACCGGTATCGCGTGGTTGCGACTCAGTCGAGCCAGCGGAGGAAAGAATACACCGTCTGTTGCCATTGCATACGGCACACGCGCGCTCGTTAGCAGCGAACCGTTCAAAGCTCCCAACGCGGAAATAACCATGAGCGCAGCGACTACGCGCACGCTGGCATCAGAGATGACGGTGTGCACCGCCAGCGCGGCGACGGGTTGCGCTCCTTCGCGCACCGAGGGGTTTGAAGTCACAACTGCAGAAAAAGACAGTACCCGAAAATACCCGGCGTTTACGAGCATGTAAGTCGCCAACACGATGCCCATACCCAGCGCAAGTGCGAGCGGCAGGTTACGCCGCGCATTGCTCACCTCGCCGCCCAGCATCGGAAGGTTGTTCCAGCCGTCGTAAGCCCAGAGTGCAGCCATCAGTGCAGCAGAAAAAGACAGCATCCCGGGCCAGTGCGCAGTGGGAGCTACCGCGGTACTCGCCGGTGCAAACCAGAGCAGCGCAAACCCGATGGCCACAAGGCTCGCAACCTTTATGACAGTCAGCGTCACCTGTACTGTCGCACTCACAAGCAGTGTCAGGCAATTGATCAGGGTAAAAAATGCCAGGAATACTGCTGCAACCTGCCATGTTTTGACACCCAGCCCGTGGTAAGGGAAAACGACCTGCAGAAACGCTGCAGCTCCGACTGCGTAAGAAGCTGCGCTGCCCGGAGCGCCGATGGTGAAGCGCATCCAGCCATACATGTACGCGGTGAAACTGCCATAACTTTCGCGCAGTATTGCATACTCGCCACCTGCGGCCGGCAGGCGCGCACAGAGTTCGCCGTAGGTAAGCGCCCCTGCATAAGAAAGCAGCCCTGCAACCAGCCAGGCGAGCAACACAATCGCCGCACTGCCGGCGTGCTGTGCCATTATCGCAGGTTTGATAAAGATGCCAGTGCCGATCATCGAGCCGGCAACGAGGCTCGTCGCAGTTACCAACCCAATGGTGCGTTGGTTGAGTATCGCGGAAGATTTGCTCAGAAATCTACCTTGAACCCATGACGCGCAAAGACCACAGTCGATGCGGTAAACACCTGCCGAAAACGTACCGGGCGGCGCATCCACCCAGAGGCCTCTGCCAGATCGCGGTGCAGTTCATTGAGCTCGGCTGCGGTCAGGTCGGCAAGAGCGGCCGAAAACCGCGCATCCCACACGAGCTCCGCCACTTCAAAGACATGCAAACCATGAAAGTAGCGGCCCGCAGAGTCAAGCCGGTTGCCCAGACGGATAAAAGCCAGAAGATCGCCTTCGGGGCCGTCAATCGCGCGATCGGCAGCCCCGGTGTAGTCCAAACCGCGGTCGGCAGCCTGCAGCAGCGTCTCAGGCGCAACCTGGACCCGGCCTGAGTACGGCCGCGCGCACAGGCTAAAAAGGGGGAAGACGAGGCAAAGGCACCCCTTAGCCAGAAACCTGACGTCCATGGCGCACAAGCCACGACCGAGCCCGTCCCGTAAACCACTCAATAGCTCTTCACCTTGCCAAGGCATCTGCCGATAATTAAAAGGGATAAATAGCCCGCCTATGTTCCAGATTGCGAATTTTCAGCAGAATGCTTTTGTCATCGTCGAGGGCAAAGCCGCACCCGGATTTTATATCGTTCGGCAGGGCAAGGTACGTCTTACGGCCGAGATGCCGATTCCCGGCGAAGACCCGAACCTGATACTCAACCCCGGCGACTTTTTTGGCGTCGTTTCGGCGATGAGCGGGCACCCGCACATTGAGACGGCGCAGTGCCTGGCGGCAACCTCGCTAATCAACGTCGGCCGCGACCAGTTCGGGGTACTTATCCAGAAGAATGCCCCGATTGCGATGAAGATCATCCGGTATTTTTCGCAGCGCCTGCGCATTATCGACCGGGCGATCACCAAGCTGACTTTCCACAGCACGGTTGAAGAAGACCCGCAGCTGATGTTCAATATCGCGCAGTTCTACTACGGTAAACAGGAAATGAAGCACGCCGCATACGCGTACCAGCGCTACCTGCAATACTACCCCAACGGTTCATTTGCCGCGCAGTCCAAAATGGCGCTGCAGAACATGAGCGCGCCAATGTCGGTACCGACCCCGGCTGGCAACGCGCTCGCGCGCTCTTTTGCCGACGGCCAGATGGTGTTCATCGAGCACGAACCCGGCAACGAACTCTACATTATTCAGGGTGGCAAAGTCAAGATCACGAAAGTCGTGAACGACAATGAAGTACTGCTCGCGGTACTCAACGCCGGCGATATTTTCGGTGAAATGGCGCTGCTCGAAAACAAGCCGCGCTCGGCTTCTGCCGTCGCATTCGGCAATGTTACGACGCTCGCAATCAACAAGCAGAACTTTGAAGCCATGGTACAGGCGCAGCCACAGCTCGCGACCAAGCTGATCACGCTGTTGAGCGAACGTATTTGGAGCTCGTACCGGACACTTGCTAACCTCCTGATTACCGACCCGGTCGGCCGCATGTACGACATGCTGCTGACCCAGGTACAGAAAAAGAAAGTGGCAATCCAACCCAAGACCAGCTACGTGTTCGATATTGGCTCTGCAGAACTTCTGAAGATGCTCGGGTACGCTGCGGACAAGGGCGAAGAATACCTTATTACCATGCTCAGCGACAAAAACATGCGGCTTGACCAGGGCAAGTTCATCTGCAAAGATCTGGCCGAACTCGAGAAACAGGTACAGTTTATCCGTAAACGTTCCGCTGCAGAACGCCAGCGCGAGCAGGCAAAACTGGGCTAACCACTTACGGCCTTGGCCATCAGATCACGTCAGCGGCGACCAATACACCGAGGAACTTGGCAATTTCACTGTTGAGGCTGGCTTTCAGGTACTGCAGTGTTTGCATAGCCGATTCAAACGCGCCTTTACGGTCGTAGTTAAGGCGATCAGGTCGCGAATCGGCAGTGAACTTTTCGACCATCTCAATAAGTTCCATGCAGCCCTTGAAAACGCCGAGCATCTCGCCTGCCAGCAGGTAAGCCATACAATAGCGCTTTTGTTTATCCATCTCGAGCTTCTCGACATACTTCTTGCTATTACGGTCTACCTGGCCGAGGTAACTGGCAAGCGGCTTCGGAAAACGCAGAAACTCCACCACCATTGCCTGGACGCGCGCGGCGTGCGCCTGTATGTCGCGCTCATACGTGTTTGTGAGTTCAAGAATAGCGTCGTGCTGGTTGCTATCTTTCACTTCCTCGAGAATCGAGGACATTTTGAGGCTCTGTATTAGGCCCCGGTAACGCTCTCCGTTGCGCTGCATTTCACGCTCTGCCGTCACGAGAAAGCCATGCAACTCTGACTCGCTCATGTCGGGTTCGACATCCATCGCGGTCAGCCAGGCAGGCAGCTTCAGTGGCGACGGGTGGACACGCCGCTGTCCCCGTGATTCGGGGGCCTGTTCTGCATTCGTCTCGCTCGTGATCGAGAAGAGCCTGCGCGCCAGTGCGGCTTCTTCACGGCCGAGCGCAATGGGCACAATTTCAATACGGCGAGTGCGCAGGTTAAAGCGAGTCGCGTAACGCCTGCCCTGCGAGTCGATATAACGATTCTCAATACTGCGCAAGGTAATGCGCGAGGTGTCTATATCGGCAACGGACTGTATGCGGATATAGCTGTGTTTCATCAGGCGTGAATTTCTTCGCGCAGACGCCGCGCCTTGGCGTTAAGCGGATCAATCGTCAGAATTTCATCGAGTACGGAAACCGCGCGCTCGCGCTGCCCCATTGCATGGTATATTTCGGCCAGCAGGTTCAGGTTCATGACATTGGGGGAGCTTTCGCCGTTACGAACCTTGCCCGCATACGACAGCGCCTTTTCGAGGTTGTTCAGTTTACGTTCAGAAAAAGCTGCGAGGTACATAACCTCCTGGTCATCCGGCTGAACCTTCAGCAGCTTCTCGGCTATGTTGCTGGCAATTTCGTACTCTTTGATCTGCATCGCGAGGTTGAGTGCCGCGCGCAGCGCACGCGGACCCGCGCTCGATGAATGGTACGCGCGGCGCAGCAAGGACGCTGCCTCATCGCGGCGGCCGGAATCAACCAGGTGCTTGGCGTCGCGCAGCAACACCGAAGCTGTCTGTTTTTCTTTCACGCTGCCGGCTTCGCGCTGCGCATTGTACTGCACCCGCACGAGAGAGAAATCGTCGGTAATTTCACCGGTCGCGGCAATAAGATCGTAGATTTCGCTGAGGTGCGCATCGGCGGTCTCGACGTGCTTGAGAAACAGGCTCTCGTCCTCGTTGATAACCCGCACCCCGGCTTCGGTCGAAGGCAGCGCGACGTCATCGCGGCCGTCAGAGCCCAATAGCACGATATCTCCGGGCTTGAGTTGAATCTGGTCGATCGCAATATCGTCCTGCAGGCCTGGCGTACCCAACTTGCGATAGTAGCTGCGGTTTTGCAGGAAGATCGCCTTGCCTTCGCGGTAGAGCACACCCCACGGATGTTCCGCGTTGAGGTAGTACATCATACCCGAATTGTTCTCGAGCGCCGCGATGTAAACAGACACCAGCATCGAACAGTCGAAGCTCTCGAATACCTTCTGCAGTTCGAGAAAGGTATTCTTCAGCCATGTCTGGGGATCAATACTCGCCTGCAGGCGTGTGCGCTCGATGATTGACTGGAAAACAGCGCCCAGTACCAACGAACCTCCCGCGCCCTGCATGGATTTACCCATCGCGTCGGCATTGAGAAAGACGGTCGCCGGGCCCGACGAAAACTGCACAGTATGCGCGATGGAAATATCGCCGCCGATGGTCTTCTTCTGGTTCTTGAATTCAAAATTCTTCTTTTGCTTGGTGAAAAAATCTACATCAACATTCAGGCCTTCGTCTACTGCATTGACTCCTAATGGGTTGAGCAGCAGCGATGTCAGGTAATAGTCGCCGTCCTGCTGGGTCTTGAGCTCATTGACAAGATCGAGGCTGGTTTTAAGTTTTTTCGAAGCTGTTACCACCTGTTCTTTTTCTTCAAGAACCGTGAGCTGTGCATTGATCAGTTCAACCCGGCGCTCGAAATCCTTGAGGCACAAGAAGGTGAGTACGCCCACGTACGGCACAACCATGCCAGCAAGTATGACGGACCCCAGGTCAGCGGTAGAAAAGAGGTAGATCTGTATCGGCAGCAACCAGGGCACAGCGAAGAAGAGATAGGTGAACCGGTTACAGGCAAAGGTAAACGCTGCAGCTCCGGCTACGCCGACGATGAGGCTAAACGCAGTGAGCTTGATGCTTGCGTTCTTGATTTCGGGCATCTGGTAAACAAAGCCGACGCCGATCAGCCCCGCAATAAGCCCGGCCTGCATATTAGCGAAACGCACGCGCTTCGGTACGCTCTTGATCCAGCTTTCACCCACGAAGTAAAAGACCATGATGGGAATTCCCACGCCAAACTGCACGAGGCCCCAGGGCAGGTTGCGCTCCACGCCTGAATCCATCATGAGCATGATGTAGTAGAGCACCATGGCACCCAGCAAGCCAACGATTGCAAGGCGGACGTTCCAGAACATCTCGCGCGCAAGTTCGCCGTGCACATGCGTGACGAACTCGGGTTTGACCATTTTTTCGACGGGAAGCGCGAATATTCTCATGAATGCTCCTAAATCACATTATCGGCAAGTGGCGGCTGATTTGCAAGGAGAAAGCTAGCGCGTGACCCTGTAAAGCGAAAATGAACATTTGTTCACTGTTACAATTGAGGATCGGGATTGAGGATGGCTTTTGCGACCACAGAAAAGCTGATGCCCGCGGGAAGGTTGATTAACCTTTCTTTTTGTGATCTGCTTCGGTAATGACTTTGATGTTCTTCTTAAAATTCCACTTGCGGTACACCGAAAGAGCATCGATGCGAGCGTTCGGCAGAAAGAAGTAGTTTGAACCATACTGCACTATGGCGCCTTTGTAGTCGGAGTGCTTGCCGCGAAAGTCGACCTTGCCGATTTCTTTGACCTGCGTCCAGTTTTCAACGTTCTTGAGGACTGGCATTTGGTACAGGTGCAGCTCCCGGATGCTGCCTTCCTGCAGCGAGCGAATCATTATCTGCGACCAATCCATTGATATAGTCTCGGAGCACGTGAACATGAAGTCAAGTTTTTTAGGAATGCCAATTTGTCAGATCCAGGTGCCTCAGAATGTAACCCCGCCTGCGAGGCGCAGATAAAAGTCGAAACGCTCGCGCCCCCGCACATCTTCTGAGTAGGTCACTGCCACGAACCCCTGCACAGCTTCGGTGTCGACGAGGGCCATCAGCTTGAACCCGCTGTTGCGCAGGCGCATCGCAGTCGACTGCAATAGCACTGAAGAATACCAGTCAGCGGGGAAAATAATAGGTTCGAGCGGTTGCTCCGAGAAAAGTTCATAATGCCCGCCACCGACGAAAACCGCGTCGGCAAAACCCAGCCCAAAAAGACTCTGTATAGAAGTGTCATGTCCTACCGTGGCGCCGGCGCGCACATGCAGGCCACGGGCATCGCTGCGTACCGAAAGACCGGCAAGCTGCATGCGCTCTTCGTAGACGACGACACCCGAAAGCAGGTCACCCCCATAGCGCAGCATACCGAAGCGTGAATCGGTCGAGAAAAACTGCGCAAACCAGTTGCGCTCGAAGAACTGCAGGGCGAGACCTTCACGCTGCTCGAAAATTCCACTCGCCAGCGGACTAGCCTGCTGCCGGCGAAAGAACAGACCGCGTGCAGAGAAATCTCCGCGGTAGCGGGCATGCAGCAGGTAGTTACCTTCACCGACCATCTCGAAGCCGGTACTGAACCCCGTACGATCGGCTGCGCGACCCAGTGCCAGCGACGCGATGGGCAACTGCTGTGCGCCTTCATGCATTTCGGGTACCGCTACCCCGCCGGTCAGGCGCAACCAGTCGAGTGGTGTAAGGTAGATGCGCGCCGCGGCCAGGTTGTTCTGGTCCAGCTGGTAGTACTGCAGATCAGCGCCCGCATAACGCAGCTCATAACCCGTGCGAATACCCGTGGGCTCAGCAAAGGCGAAGTTGCGCGTCCACGGCAGCCACGCACCATTGCCAACCAGGAAGCCGCTCTCAAGCGAACGTTCGCGCTGGCCCACTTCGACGAGCAGCGGGCCCTGCGCTGAACTGTAAGATGCGACAACCCCCTGCGCGGCGGGTGCAGTGAAAGTGCCAATGCGAAAACCCTCGTGGCGGTAGACCAGCGCGCCATAGTCAGCTGTGGGAGCGATAGCGTTTCTGAGTACGCCACCCTGGAACTCGATGCGGTCACTACGCACCGGCATGACCACGAGAAGAAACAGCAGCGCTCTACGCATCGCGGCATCCCCAGTTCCTGGCAGCCAGGGCACGCTGTGCCTTTTCGCTTAATGTGCAGGCATCTTTTTCACGCGTGAATTTCAGCGCCTCGACTGGCGAGAGGCCCCACTTGACGAGTACCGCAAACGCCGGCACATTCTTTGGCTTGCGCCGCTGCCACTTTTTGGGCTCATCGTCTTCCTCTGGTGGTTCGGCGTTTGCGTGGTATCGGGGCAGCTCCCCCTGTGCCTGTGTCGCTGTGTCGAATTGAAAAGAGAGCGCCAGTTCCCAGAACGTTTCACCGGCGCCGAAACGCGAGAGCGCGCTGATACGCAGCGCTTTGACCGGTGCCAGCCAGAGTCCCGCGCGCACGCGCTGCGAAAGAGGTTCGAAACCGGCAATCGCTCCGCCGTAGCGCGAGATAAAGAAGAAAGCGTTCGCCGACCAGCGGTACGGCTGTGAGTGCAGGTATTCAAAATCGGAGTTGAGCTCAACGGGCAGGCCCAGGTCGACGAGACCGGAAAGCGAAACGCGCGTCAGGTATTGCGAACCGCTGATGTCGGCGCGAAACTGCGGGTGCGCCCAAAAGAAACCTAACGCGGGAGAAAAGTCACCTTGCCCCGCGCGCAGGCGCTGCAATTTTTCCTGCCGGTAGTGGCTGCCAAGACCAAAGGCAAACCGATGGTTACCGACGGCAAAGCCGCTGTAGACGAGCGCTGCCGCATTCAACAGGCTGCGCTCCCCGGCAAAATCATCGCGGCGCGCGTACAGGTTGTACGCCAGGCTACCCGCTGATCCCGAAGCTTCGACCTGGTCGCCGGTAACCGGGCTGCGCGCTGCGGCATTACCGGTATCACGCTGCAGCCGCGCCGAAAGGGAATACAGAAACTGCGGCAGCAGCAACGCCCCCGCAAAGAAAAAGGCTTTCGCCATGGTAACTCCACACGCTTTGGGGAATTTCCCCTCTACCTATTAAATACCAGGAAACCGTGTTTTTTTCTCACGACCTTCGCTCTTTTTTTCGCAAATGTGGATTTTTTCTGGAACAGGTAGCTACTGGCTAATTATGTCTCATCTTTCTGCTATGGAATTCCAGATCCCTGGCAGGTAAATTTCCCGGGTGCCAGTTTTTGCTCGGCTTGCTACGGACAGCTGCGACAAATGTCTTGACGGTGTCTTTTTGGCGGGGTGGTTAGCAGCGTGGTCAAGCGACTACGCCTCGAGGTGCCGGCGAAGCGGGTGAAAGAACCCTTCTTGTACCGCATGGTGACCGAATATAACCTGCAGCCGAATATTCTTGAAGCCAACCTAAGCCCCGACCGCTGCGGGTCGATGCTGCTCGAACTCAAGGGTAAACCGCAGGATATCGAAAAAGGAATTCTCTTCTTGCGCGAAGCCGATATCGAAGTCGCGGCCGACGATTGATCAGATCGCGGCTACACCGAGCTTGGCAAAAAGAAAGCTGATCACACTCAGCACCAGGAACCCCGCCAATCCCATGAGCACCCACACCAGCAGGTGACCCAGCTGGAACAGGCGATAGTTGCTGTCGCTGATGTTGAGCAGCGCGCGTGCGCCGGTGAACATTTGCCGGTAGTGCCAGAAGATGCCAAGCGCAAGCAGCGGCTTGCCAACCACCGGTAGAAACGCTGCGACCGAAAGAAAGCTTAAGATCAGCGTCGAAAAAAGCGCGATGCGCATTCCGCTCTGCGGTACAAACCGGCCGCCCGAGTGCTCGGCCACCTCTTCGGCAATGACGCCGATCAGAAAAATATAACCCGCATAGAGCCCGAGCAGCGCGGGAAACACCACCGCAACGTGGCGCAAGAACAACCGGATGTTCACAAAGTGGATTGCCTCTTGCACTACGAAAAAGAAGGCAAGGGGCAGCAGCAGCGGCAGGTGGTACTTACGAAAGAGTGAAAAGAAAGAACCGGCTTCTTCGCGGTCGATCGTCTCCCAGGTCTCGGGCGTATTGCGCAGCAACTGCCTCAGGCGGAGCGATAATAGTTCAAAGCCTGCACGCTGTTCGAGCGGCACACCGCCTAACCTGACGCGGAAGTCAGGAGCCGACTGCGCCGCTTTGACTTTCGGTTCGGGGCTCGTGAAGAATTGTTTGCCCGAACCGCCACGCACCGCTGCGCTCTTGCGGGGCTGTTCGTGTTTTTTTTGCGGCAGGTTCTTCATTCGTCGTCGGCGTTACGTTTCTTCTTTTTCAGGCGCTTCTTTTTCTTAGCAGGTTTCGGCTCTTCGCCGTCGCCAGCTGCGGTTCGCCGATGGTTGAGCAGAGCATTGGCACGGTATTCGATGCCCTTTTCTTTGTAAACGATTTCCAGTACGCTGAGCCGCTTCTTCGAGGGCTTCACGGTTACATTCAGGTTGCCGGTCTTCACGTCATAATTGAAGGCCTGCGGCGTCGAGAAGACGCGCACGCGAAAGCCGTTGCGATCAAGCCCCGCCGGAACCCTGAGCGCCAGCTCTGTTTCGCCCGATATCACCGCGCCGGGTTCGCTGTTCAACAGGCGCAGCGGCAACGAACGCGCAAGCGTCTTCTGCGCGAAGATCTTCTCGTTGTCGCCTTTAACGATCAGGTAGCGACGCAGCAGGTACGGGTGCTCACCGACCTGGTTGGCACCGTGGAAGGTAGTACCGGCAGACACATAACCTGCTTCGCGCAAAAGTTTGATACTCGATGCGTTATAGATGCCAAACGGGTAAGCAAGGTGGCGCACATTCGCTCCGCCTTTTTCATTGAGCATCTTTTTTGAATCAACAAACTGCGCACGCTGCTCTGCGTCGGTCATCGTGCTCAGCATCGGGTGCCACATCGTGTGGCTTTCGATCGCGTGGCCGGCTTTTCGGGCTGCCTGTATCTCGGCCCAGGTCATCGAACGCTCTTTGCGCGCCATGATGTACGTCGGGTAGATATAAAGAACTCCCTTGAACTTATGCGCTTCGAGCACCTTCTGTGCATGGTTGATAAAGTCGTTATTGCCGTCATCGAAGGTGATCATAATCGGCCGGCGGCCATTGGAAAAATCGAGTTGCTTTTCACCCTTGACGTAAGCCAGCAGCTCGTCGGGCAGCACCGTATAGAAATTCTGGTCAGCAAGCCACTGCATCTGCGCCTTGAACTGCGCAACGGTGACCGCATAGGGCGTCGGGCGCTCGCGGTACTGCGCTTCGGTCACAATCTGGTGGTAGCAGAGAACGGGCACACCGAGATCTTCGCGCCATTGGGCGGGAATCTCTGACGCAACCACGGGTGGTATCACCGCGCTTGCCGCAGCGGCTGTATCTGCCGGCCGCTCTTCTGTGACCGAGATCAGGCGGTTCACATCTTCTGAAGCACTCGCACCGTGTGCAGGTGCCGGCCCAGGAGTCGGCTCGGCCGGTGCCGTGCGGCTCTGGAACCAGGCCAGCACGCCGATCACCGTGAAGACCAGCCCTGTCAGAAAGAGGTACGCTTTGAAGCGCGAGTACATGGGCGCCTATCTGGCAGTGGCAGACAGGGTGGAAACCAGATCGCAATTACACTCGACGGCGTCACTCGTGAGCAGGGTGCGCTTTCTTATGCCCCAACTTCGGTCAAAAACTTCGACGCACGGCAGGAACATGGCAGGCGCCCGCGCACTCTGGCGTGCCACCGGTATGAAAGAAACCGACTTCGGTAAGCCGATCATTGCGATCGCGAACTCATTCACGCAATTCGTACCCGGGCATGTGCACCTGAAAGACCTTGGGCAGCTTGTCGCCCGCGAGGTCGAAAAGGCTGGCGGCGTCGCGAAAGAGTTCAACACTATCGCGGTCGACGACGGCATCGCGATGGGCCACGGGGGTATGCTCTACTCGTTGCCCAGCCGCGACCTGATTGCTGACTCGGTCGAATACATGGTCAATGCGCATACCGCCGATGCTCTGATCTGCATCTCCAACTGCGACAAGATTACACCAGGCATGCTGATGGCCGCGATGCGCCTCAATATTCCGGCGGTGTTCGTCTCGGGCGGCCCCATGGAGGCAGGTAAGGTCAACTGGGAAGGTTCCGTTCGTAAACTCGATCTCGTCGATGCGATGGTAGAAGCAGCGAATGATAAAGTGAGCGATGCAGAGGTACAGGCCATCGAGCGCTCCGCCTGCCCGACGTGTGGTTCGTGCTCGGGCATGTTCACTGCGAACTCGATGAACTGCCTCACCGAAGCACTCGGCCTCTCGCTACCGGGTAACGGTTCAACCCTCGCGACACACGCCGACCGAAAACAGCTGTTTCTCAAGGCTGGCCGGCTGGCGGTTGAACTCGCGAAGCGTTATTACGAGCAGAACGACGAATCGGTACTGCCGCGCAACATCGCTAATTTCCAGGCATTCGAAAACGCGATGAGCCTCGACGTCGCGATGGGTGGTTCGACCAACACGGTGCTGCACATTCTCGCAGCGGCAAACGAAGGTGGTATCAACTTCACCCTGCGTGATATCGACCGCATCTCGCGGCGTGTGCCGTGCGTGTGCAAGGTAGCTCCTGCAACGCAGCAGTACCATATGGAAGACGTGCACCGCGCAGGCGGAGTGATGGCGATTCTCGGTGAACTCGACAAAGCCGGACTCATCAACCGCGACGTACCCACGGTGCACTCACCAAGCCTTGCCGCAGCACTTGACCAGTGGGATGTTACCCGCCCGACGGCAAGCGAAGAAGCGAAAGCACTTTTCACGGCAGCGCCCGGTGGTGTGCCAACACAAGAAGCTTTCTCGCAGTCGCGCCGCTGGGAAACACCCGATCTCGACCGCGAGAAAGGGTGTATCCGTTCGGTGTCACATGCCTATTCTAAAGACGGAGGTCTGGCGGTTCTGTTTGGCAACCTCGCACCAGAAGGCTGCATCGTAAAGACTGCGGGGGTCGATGAATCGATCTGGAAATTTTCGGGTAAAGCAATCGTGATGGAAAGCCAGGAAGAGGCTGTTAGCCGCATTCTGGCGAACGAAGTTACGGCGGGCGATGTGGTTGTCGTGCGCTACGAAGGCCCGAAAGGCGGACCCGGCATGCAGGAAATGCTCTACCCTACTTCGTACATTAAATCGAAGGGGCTTGGAAAATCGTGCGCGCTTCTGACCGACGGCCGCTTTTCGGGTGGTACTTCGGGTCTGTCCATCGGCCATGTCTCGCCCGAAGCAGCAGACAGGGGATTGATTGGCCTGGTCGAAGATGGCGACGTGATTGAAATTGACATCCCCAACCGCCGCATCGAGCTCAAGGTTGCAGATTCGGCTATCGCCGAACGCCGCAAGGCGATGGAAGCGCGCGGCAAAGACGCCTGGAAACCTAAGGCACGCCAGCGCCAGGTTTCTGCGGCGCTGCGTGCCTATGCCGCAATGACCACCTCGGCGCACACAGGGGCGGTACGCGATGTGTCGCAGGTGGAACGGCAGGGCTGACCCCTTTCGCTACCCTGTTTAGGGAATAATAAAAAAGTGGACATTTTTCTGGTCGGTTCCAATTACATGCTGTATAATACATGAACTATGATTCATGATATAAAAACTAGTAAATTAGCTCTGTCGGGCCTCGTCTGGCTGCTGGTGGCCGTGACATGGGGTGCGACAGTTACGATGCTGTTCCGGCGCACAGTACCCGGTGATAAGGTAGCCAACCTGACGACAAATCCCAATGGTTTGAGGGTTTGGTTACCGGAGAATAGCGAGGCTGCCACCGGGAATACAAATAGCTTTGTCCACTCACAGAATAAAGCTGTAGTCAACCGCGGGGAAGGCAAGAACGGCATATAACATCTGCGCGCACGGACTCGACCCTGCTGCAGTGGCGCTGGTGCATTGCTAGAGACGCTAAGGATGGCGTCTCCAGAAAAAAGGCTTTCTGCGAAACCCTAGCCCGTCAGCCTGAATGTCCCCAGAAACTCCGGCAGGTCGTGCATGTCGAAGTGCGTGACCGACTTTGAAATGACTTTGCCGGTACGCAGGTTCTTCACCTCGCCGAAGCAGGTGGTGTGTGAGTACGGCAGGTTCCAGGGATAGATCTGCTGTTTTTCGCCCACGTACTGGTACGGCTCACCGTCGACAGTAAAATCAAATGTATAACGGATCTTCTGGTCCTGCAGGTAACGCAGCTGCAGCGTGCCGTAGACCGGCATGTTCTCGCACATGCCGCCGATCGTCACGGTGCCCGCGAGTTCGCTGAGCATGAACTTGTCGGCTGCAGGGTTCATGAAGTCGACGAGGTTCTTCGGGCCCCAATCTGCCTTGAATTCAAACTTGTGTTTGCCCGCGGGGCCAAAACCATCGACGAACTCGTGCTCGCCGGACATGACTTCGTGGATCTGGAACCCTTTTTCGGGTACACCCTTCTTTGCCGTATCGAGTATCGAATTCACAATGCCTGCAACCTGGTCGACCACGCCGCCGATTCCGAGCGATTCCTGCTGCTGCTTCGACATGAAAGTGTGCGTCGTCTTGTCCATGATGCCCGCGGCAGAAGGCAGCACACGGATATACTTAAAGAACTGGTTGAGTATGCTCACCATCTCGACGTCTTTTTCTTCGCGCACCGAATCGAAGATCATGCGCGCGACGGTTTCGGGTTTGTCTGAGTAGAGCGGCATGAAGGCAAAGAAAAGTTTTTCGCCAATCGATTCGGCGCTGGTCGTATCATAGAAACCGGTGTTCACCAGGAACGGATAAACCGTGGTCACCTTGATGTTATCGCGTGCCACTTCAACGTTGAGGATTTCAGACATCGCCCCGACGGCAAGCTTCGTCACCGAATAAGCTCCCCAGGTGGGAGCTCGGAAGTATGCCTGGCCGCTCGCCACGTTGACGATATGGCCCGACTTCCTTGCCTTCATCTGCGGAATGAATGCCTGTATGTGGTAAAGCGGCGCCCAGAAGTTGATGTTCATGAGCTGCTGCCACTTGCTCAGCGGAGTGTCGACGAGTTCGGCGTTGAAGCCAATACCCGCGTTGTTGATCAGGATATCGACGCCACCGAATTTCTGCTGCACGTCGTCGCGTAGCGCTTCGACGGCCTTGAGATCGGTCACGTCGACGACCTTGGTCAGAATATCGACGCCGTGTTTCGCGAGGCGCTGTTTGGCGTTTTCCAGCGCGAGTTCGTTGATGTCAGTCAGCACCAGCCGGCTGCCCGCTTCAGCAAAAAATCCGGCAGTATTGAGGCCGATACCGCCCGCAGCACCGGTAATCAGCACGACTTTATTCCTGAGGTCTTTCATAGTACTAAATTACCCAAAGGCGAACGGGGTGTCAATAAAAAACTGACATCAGTGTCAGTATGTCTAGCGGGTCTTTTTTGCGGTGAAAGCACCTTTCTTCTTATTCCATAGATATTGAACCTTTGAGGTAAAGTGTATGGATTGAAAGATTTTTTCCTGCAGATCGGTGTTATTGTCCAGCTTGCCAGCCATGGTCTGCTGCACCTGGAAGCGATTCAGGTTTCCGCTGCAATAAGCCAGAATCGTTGTACCCTTCCTGGGAAGTTCGAAAGTGGGCAAGATCGGATCAGGGTCAAGCCCAGAAAGCATTGGATTCTTATAGAAACCTTTTATGGTCGCTGCCGAGGCAAGGTCGCGGCAGACGGGTTTGACCAAAGGAGGCTCGATAGGCTGCAACTTTGTTGCCTGTAGTTGATAGAATTTGATTTCACTCACATAGGTATCACGATCGTCCTGAAAGTTATGCACGAGTATGGCACCTGCACCATCTGGGTAATAAACGGCAAACTCGTGGAGGATTTTTCCGCCGCC
This sequence comes from Turneriella sp., assembly GCA_046346875.1. GTDB lineage: Bacteria > Spirochaetota > Leptospiria > Turneriellales > Turneriellaceae > Turneriella. The sequence goes on from JAXMHG010000007.1 coordinate 69,039, forward strand.
TGTGCCCGAATCAAGAAACGCTGCATATCCGTTCGTCGCGTCTACAACCGCTGGATCCATACTCTCGCCAACCCACGTGTCTACCCAACCGCCGCTTTGCCTGAGCAGAGATCCCGGTTTCAAGAGGTTAATCAGTTCAACGATGTCGGGGCGTGCTTTATCTGCCCACAAGCCCGAAGCTGGCATCAGTTGGCAGAGTAAGCTGCAACCGGCCAGGAACAGCAGAAGCGGCTTTACAGATTTCATCCTGCCAGTAGCGGGCAACTGAAAAATACCGTAAACAAGAATCGCAGCGTCAGGAAAAAACCGGCCCGAGATAGAAAGCGGGTTGTTCAATGGGTTGCTGCCTCATCGATTTTGGTGCTGGTGCGATCGCTGTCTTGGCAGCCTCGACAGGCAAGGATTCGCGCAGTGGCTGGTCGATTTCAATATCCTGTTCTACCGTGTAGTCTTCACCGCCAAAACTCTGCGCAATACTATAGAGCAGGTTGAATTCGCGTACGGTGTACACTGAATTGCCGATGCTGTTCTTTACCTCTTCGAGGCGCGCAAGCAGATGATCGTGCAGCCCAACAGCCGCAGCAACGGATTGATGAATTCAACGCGCACCTGCGTTTCGAGAAATTCCGTAGACTTGTAGTGCGCCTCGTTGATCTGGAATTTAGCAACCAACTCCCGTAATTTTTCCGGGACACGCGGCTTCAGCATGGGTAATTGTAACCATGGGGTTCTATCGCGTCAAATCGAATCGATTTGTTGACCCGCCAGTGCGCGGGCACATGCACGGTCATGGATCTCAACTGCCGGCGCTGCCATAAACCCATTGCCGTGGAGAATATTAACATCCAGCAGATGATCGCCAAGTGCGGTGGGTGTGGTGCAGTCTTCACCTTCGGCCCAGCCGATGCCGCAAGAGAAACCCACTCACCGGGCCGCACGAAGGCGACAGTGCCCCGCCCCGGCAGCTGGCAGGTAGCACGCGAGGGCAATCAACTGGTCTTAACCCGCAAGTGGTTTAAGCCACTGTTCCTGTTCCTGCTGCTGTTTTCGTTTGTGTGGAATTCGTTTCTCGTGGGTTGGTACTCGCTGCTCGGAGGTATCGGCGGCGAAGCGGGGTTCTCTGCCTTCTCCCTGATTTTCTTCATTTTTCCGTTAGGCCACGTCGCGGTTGGCGTGGGGCTTGCCTACTACACCCTCGCCGGCCTGCTCAACAGCACGATCATCACCGTCGATCGCAGCGCGCTTTCGATCAAACACCGGCCACTGCCCTGGCGCCACAGCGGTGTGATCGCGGCACACGAGCTCGACCAGCTCTACTGCAAAGAAGAGCGCCAGTCGAACAAGGGCAGCACATGGTACACCTATACGGTGAGCGCGCTGTTGCGCGACGGCCGTGAACGCAAGATCATGAGTGGCCTCGATTCGCCTGAAGAGGCGCTCTACCTCGAAAGCGAAGTCGAAAAATACCTCGGCATCACCGACAGGCCGGTAGCGGGTGAATATAGGGTGTGACAGACTAATTTAACGTAAGTCCTGTGCGCCTTTCCGCCACTCAGGATTTTTTTCGAGTTGCTGGTGTTCATCGTGCAGCTGCTTCAAGGGCTCTTTCGCCAGATCAACCCGGCTTTTCTTTACTTCTGCACCGTCGTATGTGAGCGCAGCGCCTGCGTTTAGTTCTATATCATTCAAGAAATCCTGCATCATCAGATTCGGATCTGTCTGCAAACCGGTTTCGCGCACAAAGTCTGTCATGATCAGTTTGCCGGTGAAGAGGACAATCCGGACCGACGACTTGCGGGCTTCAACCGTGAAACCAGTCCCGCGCACCCCCGCGGTCACTACAGGCGTTTTGATTGTCCAGCGGTTACTGTTGTCGCGACCCTCTTTGCGAAACAGCATACTCACTGCACCGGTCGCCTGGTAGTAATTTGAATCTGGCCGAATCTCAAGCGTCGAAAATGGATTCATGAAAAATGAAGCTCCGTCAGACAGTTGGACACCGACCTTTGTTCTTGCTGAGGTCACAATTACATCGCCTTCGTTTATCGTCGCACCAAGCTTCAGTGGCTGCGACTTGCCTTTGCTTCTGACCTCTGCCTGACCTGAAAGGTAGGTAATCCGTCCTTCGACTGCAGATAGAGCCTGAAAGGCCAGCAAGAGATATAGCCCAGTAGTTTTCATCGCTCTCTCTCAATAATGATAGCGCGCAGAAAGCGCAGCAAAGAATGTATCAAGCTTGAACGCATTGGCGTTCATCGCAAAATCCAGATTTACTTTCTCTGCCGGCACCCAGCCCAATCCCATTGCGACAGTCAACTCGTCATCTTGATAAAAGGCACGACTGGTTTCAATTGTCTGCGCCGTGGTCTTGTCGGTGGTGGTACGCGACGAAAAAACGTTCTTCCGAACACCGAATCGGGTCTTTAGCGTCTCGAATGTCGCATGCTCCACCGCCACTCCAACCGGCACAAACAGATGGTTCTTATCGTAGCTGTTATTCAGTGCGGCTGGGTTGTTGTTATCCACAACTGTGTATTTGACGGATGTATGTCCGATTCCGGTCGAATAAATGACCTTGAGTTTACCGTCCTGAAAGTTCTGGTGGTAGGCGGCGTCCAGCTGCAGATTGAGCGCCGAAGCTGCCGCATCCTGCGATTTTACCGATCCCGCAAGATTTGTACCGCGGATCTCATATGGCATCTTGTACTGGTCGATATTCGCTGCCACCAACAGCCTGTCTTGGCCCACTGGCGTCACATAGCGGCCCAAAAGTCCGATCGAAGGTGCTGCCGAGCTCCTCACATTAAGATTCTCGGCTCCTGTAGTCGTGGTCGCATTGTACTCCATGTTCATCAGGGGCAAATCGCTCGAGAGGGAGAGATCCAGATAGCCCGGCCCAAGGTTCTTCCACTGTGCGCCGACTCCAACACCGATATTGTGGGCGCTCATAGTGTATTTTCCATTCACGCCGGTCGCTGCGACTGACTGGTCGACGTTATTGCGCATGTTAGCATAACTGACTCGCAGACCAAGGTTAAGGTCCCCGAGCGCCATGCCATACATCAAATCCAAGTTACCGAACCCCTTGGTGGTCTTGTTGAGAATTGCGAGATCGGCGCCGGTGAAGCTGCCGTCAAAGCCGGTTAAACCGTTCGTCAGGTGGCCGGTTTGGGCATATTTGTCGAAGAGCGCCTGCGTCGATCCCAGGGCGCTGTTTGCGTTGAGAGGCCGGCGAACAAAAACAGCCAGCTTTTGGTTTGCCGGCAGAGGAACTGTTGCACCACCCCACACAAGATTCGCCCCGAGCCAACCTTCGAGGTATGCGGTGCCATAATTCATCAACTGGCCCGGATTCATGAACATGTTCATATCTGATTCAATGAGCCTGTTGGGAACAGCAAGGCCACGCGTTTGAGTGTCGAGCGGCTGATTGACGCCGTTGAGGTCCGAGAGGTAGCAGACGTCGGAAGAGCCCGGTGCACAAACCGTCACGTCTGTGCCCGTATTGGGTGGCACCGCATATACGGCAAACGGTATGGCAGCAAGCAGAATCGCGACATATAGGATGAATCTCATATGCTCCCGAAAAAATCTACCCGACGCCCTGCGTCAAGTTGGAAAATTATTGAGGCAATGGAATACGATCTGTCTCGCCAGCAACGATACCCATCGTGTTCGCCTGCCACTCGGCCTTCGCGCGTTCGATGCGTTCTTTGGATGTCGCGACAAAATTCCACCACAGGTGGCGCGGTTCTGCAAATTTTTCACCACCTAAGAGTACTGCGCGCGCAGCAGAGTGGGAGCTTAACTGTACACGCGTATCGCCCGTGAGAACAATCATAGCTCCCACTTGTGCTGTGTGACCGAACGCCGTGAAGCTGCCGCGCGAAACATAGAGCGCTGCCTCTTCGCCGGGTGGCAACTCGAGCTCAATGATGGCAGCGCCAGTCGTCTCGAGGTCAGCATAGAACAGTGGCGAATGCGTTTTCACCGGCGACACCTTACCCATCAGCGTACCGGCAATCAGGCGGAGCTTCCACTGCTCGCCTTCTATTACCGGAATGACATCTGACCGGTAGTGCTCAAACGTCGGTGCAGTGTCTTCGTGTTCAACCGGTAGTGCAACCCAGGTCTGTATACCTTCGATCTTGGCAGGTAAGTTCTCTTTTGTTGAATGCTCGCTGTGCACGATGCCGCGTCCCGCAGTCATCCAGTTCACTTCGCCGGGGCGAATAACGAGCTCGGTACCCAGGCTATCGCGGTGCAGTACTGCACCGTCATAGAGATAGGTGATCGTCGAAAGCCCAATGTGCGGGTGAGGGCGCACCGTGAGCTCATCACCGGTAACGACCGGTGCGGGACCAAAATGGTCAACGAACACGAACGGGCCAACGCTACGTGCATCTACATGGGGGAGTATGCGCAGCACATTAAACCCGTCGCCGAGGTCTTTGGTTTTGCCCTGGATAAGGTGTGACATAATTATTCACGAAAGCTTACAGCCATCGGTCCCGAAATGCCAAAAATTGTTGCACTTTCAGGCATGGCAGACGACAGGACATTAAGCCTATCATGCAACCGACCCAGTTTGAAGACACCCCGCTAAAAGAAAGGCTGAAAAAATTCTCCGGTATCTGCCTGGCTTTAGCATTTTTGATTTCGCTTTCAGGTCTTTGTGGCTGGTCGTTTGATATAAGGTGGCTGCGCAGGCCATTACCCCAGTTTGTTGCGATCAACCCGCTAACCGCTGTCCTGCTCCTGTTGGCTGCCGTGGCACAGCTACTGGCAATCAGGCGAACGCGAAATAATAGTGCAATCGTAGCGTCCATTGGCATGATAATCACTGGCACAGCACTCGCAAAACTCGTGGATCTTTTTTCACCCGGAATTGCGCCGGTCGACCAACTGCTATTTGCACAGGCAGTCGATCAGGAGCGAATTGCCAATTTGCCAAACCGCATGGCACCCAATACAGCTTTCTGCTTCTTGTGGCTGGGGTTCGCCACCATACTACAGCCGCTTGGCCAAAAGGGAAAATTCGTACCGGCGCAGTTTGCGCTTATCCCCCTGGTGCTTGCAGCTTTGCTGAGCATACTGGGCTACCTATACCGTGTACCAAAATTTTACGGCATCATGAACTATATTCCGATGGCGCTGCACACTGCGGCGGGTTTTTTATCGCTGGCGATCGCGCATATCACTGCAACTCCGGAACAAGGTATCCTCAGGCATTTTACCACTAACCTTGCGGGCAGCCGGCTTGCGCGCTGGCTTGTGCCGGCAACGATCTTTGCTCCTATATTGCTCGGGTTTCTTCGGCTGCTCATCGACTGGCAGTATGGCATACCGGTGGAATTTGGTGTTGCGATACTGGTGCTAAGCATTATCACAATACTGACCCTTTTAGTCTGGTTCACGACCCGTGCTCTGAATCTGAAAGACTACGAGCAGAACATGGTACGCGCAGAGCTGGCACAACTTAATACCCATCTGGAAAAAACGGTAAATGAGCGTACGGTGGCCGCTTTAAAAACAGAAACCCGCCTGCGCCAGGTTCTCGACGCTATGAGCGAAGGTTTCCAGATCATCGGTTTTGACTGGCGGTACTTGTACGTCAACGATGCGGTTGCACGACAGGCGAAAGTCCCCAAGGAAGTGCTCCTGCGCTCGACATTTCTGGAGCTCTTTCCCACCAGCGTGAACGCAGAACTCATGGAGGCTTTCCGTCGCTGCTTCAAGAATCGTGAGGCGCTGCACATGGAAAACCGCTTTGTCTTTCCGGATGGCAGCGACGGCTGGTTTGACCTGCACTTTCAACCGGTACCCGAGGGATTGTTTATTCTCTCGTCTGACATTACCCATCGCAAGCTTGCAGAAATCGAAATTCTGAAACTGAACGAAGAACTGGAAGAAAAAATCCGCGCGAGGACAGCGCAACTGCAGGAAGTAAATGCCAATCTGGAACACCTCGCACAGGAGCGGGCAACCGCTGTACTGCAGACCGAAAGCCGCTTACAACAGGTTCTGGATAATATGCTCGAAGGGATTCAAATCATCGATCGCGAGTGGCGATATGTTTATGTAAATGAATCTCTGCTGAAACAGGCGGAAAAGGCACGCGAAGAACTTGTCGGCTTTCGGGTAATGGATCTATACCCCGGGGTTGAGCAGAGTGAACTGTTCGCAACACTAGAACGGTCCATGAACGAGCGCAGAGCTCAGCAAATTGAAACTGCATTTCGGCATTCAGATGAGCGTTCTGGAATCTACGAGATGAGTATCCAGCCGGTACCAGAAGGTATTTTTATTCTTACCGTTGATATCACCGAGCGCAGGCGCGCTGAAGAGCAGCTGCGGGAGGCCAACGAGAGGCTCGAATCGAAGGTGCGCGACAGAACCCGCCAGCTGAAGGAGCTGAACCAGGAACTCGAATCTTTTTCGTATTCAGTCTCTCATGACCTAAGGGCACCCCTGAGAACGCTGACTGCGTATACCCAGCTTCTGCAAAGACTCTCGGGCACAAATCTCAGCGAAGAATGTAAGGATATCCTGGTTGTGATTGAAAAGAAAGTCGAACAAATGAACCAGCTGATCTCTGATTTGCTGGCATTTTCGCAACTGGGTTCGCAAAAGATTCATCCGGCCCCTATCGACATGAACCTTCTGGTGGCAGATGTGCTGCGTGAACTTTTTCCTGAAGGCATCCCAGCAAACCTTGTACTGAACATTGATAAACTGGAGGCAGCTTACGGCGATGCAAATCTTATACAGCAGGTAATTGTCAACCTGGTTTCTAATGCGGTCAAGTATTCTGCCAGGCAGGAACAACCTACCTTGAAAATTCACTCTTCTGTCGTTGAGGGCGAGGTAATTTTCGAAATTCGAGATAACGGCGTCGGTTTCGACATGACCTATGCCGATAGACTGTTCGGCGTCTTCCAAAGATTGCATAGTTCCACCGATTTTGAAGGCACCGGAGTTGGGCTGGCAATTGTGCAGAGAATCATACACAAGCACGGGGGCAGGGTCTGGGCAGAGGCAGCACCCGGCAAGGGTGCTCGCTTCTACTTCACACTACCCTCCGTTAAGGTAGCGAAAAGTTGACCCCGTGCAACGGTTGAGGACGATACTATAGTAAGGCCACTATGCGACCGCTCATTTGCTTATTGCCCGCTGTACTGATCTGTGCTTTGCATCCTGCATTTGCACAGGAAAAACCCCTGCCGGTACTGCAATACGTCGATGGCAACGGAAACTCCTATGAGTTTACCGAAGAGGGGTCGGGCTACCTGCTCGAATTTGAACCAGTCAAAAAAGGCAAGTATTCGGGTGGCGAACCGGCAAGCCGCCGCATCAGCAAAGAAAACTACGAACGCCTGCTGGCGCGCATGGATGAAACCATAAAGAAGAAACGCCTCACATCTACCCGAGAACGCGGTACGGCGCTCATTATCAAGCTGGTAAAGGGCGACGTTAAAGAATATATCCTTCCGAAGGGCAGCAAAGACATCAAAGAGATCGAAGCTCTGCTTTACACACTGTTTTGAGCGCCGCACGCGCACGCGTGGCCTCACCGTTTCTCACCGCACGCTGGAAAAATCTGTTCATGGCAAACTACGAGGTCGATGCCGGCCTTTTGCAGCCACTTGTGCCCACAGGCACGGAGCTCGACCTGTACCAGGGGCGTGCTCTCGTTTCGCTCGTCGCCTTCCAGTTCCTGAACACGCGCGTGAAAGGCTTTCGCATCCCGGGGCATGTGAACTTTCCTGAAATTAACCTGCGCTACTACCTCAAGCGCACCGTGGAGGGTGAAACGCGGCGCGGGGTCGGCTTCGTGCGCGAAATTGTTCCGCGCCGCGCGATCACGCTGGTGGCAAACACGCTCTTCAACGAAAACTATGCCACGCGCAAGATGGGCCAGCGGGTGCGCGTCAGCGGCGACAGCCTGAAAGCTGAATACACTTTTGTCGAAAAAGGCCGCGAACAGAAAATCAGTTGCGTCACCGGTATCACTCCACAGGCGCTAAAACCAGGCAGCCTCGAGGAGTTCATCACTGAACACTACTACGGCTACACCAAGGGACGCAAAACGCTGGAATACCAGGTTGAACACCCGCAATGGCGCACGCTGCAGGTGCAGGACTACGCGGTAGGCGTCGACTTTGGTCTCGCGTACGGTGAGCAGTGGTCAAAACTGACGGGCTTACGCCCGCATTCGGTGCTTTTCGCCGAAGGTTCTGAAGTGAGCGTGTATTCAGGCAAGAAGGTGAACGCGCTTGGCTAAGAAGAACAAAAGGCCGGCATCGGCCGCTGCCTTCAAAGCCGCCGACTATGCGCAGCTGATCGACGAGCTCTACTACCATAACCGCCGCTACTACCTTGAAGACGAACCGGAAATTTCTGACGCAGAATACGACGACCTGATGCGCCTGCTCAAAGAAGTCGAGGCGCTGCACCCTGACTGGCTGCGACCCGATTCGCCGTCGCTGAAAGTCGGCGGCGAAGTACGTGCTGACTTTGCCGAGGTGAAGCACGACCCGCCGATGATGAGCCTCGATAACGCGATGAACGTGGCGGAGCTAAGGGCCTTTCATGACCGGCTCGTGAAGGCGGGTCTTGCCGAACCCATATACCACATTGAACCCAAATTCGACGGCCTCGCGATTGATCTCGTTTACGAGAATGGCGTGCTCACGGTTGGCTCGACACGTGGCGACGGCGAAACCGGCGAAGATATTACACACAATGTGCGGACCGTCGCCAATATTCCGCTGCGGCTCGCGCTCGACAAACCACCCAAGCGCCTGAGCATTCGCGGCGAGGTAATCATCAAGCTCGCCGACTTCCACAAGCTGAACGAGCAACAGGCCAAAGATGGCAAGAAGCTGTTCGCCAACCCGCGCAATACCGCGGCGGGCGCGCTCAGGCAACAGGACTCCAATGAAGCGCGTAATAAGAAGTTGTCTTTTTTTCCTTATACGCTTGCACATTCTCCCGAGGTGCAGAAATATTTCGGCAAAGATATGCGCACACAAGAGGCCATCTGGAACAAGGTCTTTCCCGCGCTGGGCTTCAAGATCTCTGCCTACCACCGCACTGCAGACATTGAAGGCATCATTGCCTACTACGAAGAAATGACGGCCAAACGCGCGGACGTTGAATACGACCTCGACGGGCTGGTGGTCAAACTCAACGACACCACCGAATGGGAGAACTTCGGCGCGACCACGAAGGCCCCGCGCTGGGCCATCGCGCTGAAGTTTCCCGCGCGGTCGGGTATCACAAAACTCGAACGCGTCGTGTACCAGGTGGGGCGCACGGGTGTCATTACCCCTGTCGCCGAACTTACCCCCATCAACCTCGGCGGTGTCATGGTCTCGCGTGCCTCGCTGCACAACGCCGACGAGATTGAGCGCCTGGACCTGCACGAGGGCGACTACGTCGAGGTAGTTCGCTCGGGCGATGTAATACCCAAGGTGGTGGGCGCCAAACCCGAACAGCGGGTGAAAAAAGCGAAGAGGATCGCCTTCATCAAGAAATGCCCCTCATGCGGCAAAGCGCTCGAGCGCGAAGACGTTTTTTTCCGCTGCGTAAACGCTGCCTGCCCCGAGATGAACGAGGCGTACCTGCAGTTCTTCGTCTCGAAGAACGGTCTCGATATCGAATCGCTCGGCAGTGAATGGGTGGCAAAGCTCTACCAGAATAAGGTGATCGCCGACTATGCCGACCTGTTTGCAGTCACCAAAGAAGACCTGCTGCAATTTGAAGGTATGGGAGAAATTCTGGCCACGAAGATACTGCAGTCTATCGACACACGCCGCCAGGTACCTTTCACAAAGCTGCTGACCGCGGTCGGAATACCCAACGTCGGGGAGCACGTCGCTTCAATTCTTGCCGAACATTTCGAAGGTCCCGATGCGCTCGCGCAGGCAAGCCTCGAAGAGCTGACGCAGATTCACGAAATCGGCCCGGGCACCGCCGCCTCGGTGCAGGCATGGTTTGCCGATAAGGTTAACACATCGCGGCTGAAGAAGCTGCAGAAGAACGGCGTGGAGATACTGCGGGCTAAACGCCAACGGGTATCGGACGTTTTCGCGGGCAAAACCTTTGTTTTTACGGGAGCGCTGAGTCAATTCACGCGCGAAAGCGCCGAAGAGGCAGTCAAGGCCCGCGGCGGGCGCGCGGCTTCGTCGGTGAGCAAAAAAACCGACTTTGTCGTGGTGGGTGCAGATGCGGGCAGCAAAGCGCAGAAGGCCAAAGAACTGGGTGTAAAGATACTGAGCGAAGACGAATTCGCACAGATGCTCTAATTTCGCTGTTCATGGCATTTAGCTATGGGCTTTCAGCCCACAGCGCACTGCAAAAAAATGAAAGCGGTTGTTTCAGACTTTACTCGCGCCATCTGGGAATCTCTGGGCTGGGAAGCCTTTGGTGTCGATGACCGTATAGAAATCAAAGATGTCACTCAGGATAGCCGGCAGGTAAAAAAAGGCTCGGCCTTTTTTGCCTATGACGGTCACAAGGTACGCGGTAAAGATTTCATCTGGGATGCATTCGACCGCAACGCCGCCGCCGTTTTCGTCGACCGGGAATACAAAGAAGAAATTTTCAACGACTCCCGCTACAATAAGAACCTGCCGCTCTTCTTTAACCATGACTTCCAGCGCGGCGCCGGTCGCACGATCTCGTTTCTTTATGGTGAGCCTACCCGGTACATGTCGTGTATCGGCGTTACGGGCACGAACGGCAAAACCACGATAGCGCATTCTCTTTACCAGGCACTCAGCCACCTGAACAAACCTTCGATGTATATCGGCACGCTGGGCATGGAAGTCTCGCGGCATAAATCCCAGACGGGCATGACGACGCCCGACACGGTGAACCTGCAGCACATGCTGCACCAGGGGCAGAAGCAGAAGGCGCTGTACGCCTGCCTCGAGACGAGTTCGCACGGCCTCGCGCAGGGCCGTCTCGAAGGTATCAATTTCCAGATCGGTATCTTCACTAACCTGACACAGGACCACCTCGACTACCACCGCAACATGGAGGCGTATTACCGTGCGAAGCGGCGCCTGTTCGAGTACATGCTGTTTGCCTCTCGCAAGCAGCCCGAGACCGCCAAGGGATCGATTGTCTGTATCGACGACGACTACGGCCGCCGGCTTTACCACTGGCTCAAGGGCCAAAACCCAAGTTTTCCAGTTATCTCGCTCAGCACGCGCGACAAGAATGCAGACGCTTACATCACCGATGTCGAAGCGACTTTTGATGGCTACCGGTGTGTCGTGGTTTTTGCACAAAAGAGTTACTTTATCAAGACGCGCCTGTTGGGGCGCTTCAACCTGGTTAACCTGGCATCGGTATTCCTGAGCCTGCTCTGCCTCGGCTTTGGCACCGACGAAGCGCTTGAAGCGATACAGCAGGTCGAGCCAGTACCCGGCCGCTTTGAAGTTCTGCGCGGCCTTGAACAACGCACCGTCATCATCGATTACGCGCACTCACCCGACGCGCTCGCAAAGGTGCTCGAGACCGCGCAGGAGCTTACCCCGGCACGGGTCATTGGTCTCTTCGGTTGCGGTGGCGACCGTGACAAAGAGAAGAGACCGCAGATGGCCGAGGTCGCCAGCCTGCATGCTGACCTGTGTATTCTCACCAACGACAATCCGCGCAGCGAAGACCCGAAAAACATCATCGAAGACATGCGTAAGGGCCTAAAGACCGCACGCTACCTCGTGATCACCGACCGCGAGAAAGCGATTCGTGCAGGCTTACAGATTCTCGGACCACGCCAGGTGCTCGTGATTGCGGGCAAAGGGCATGAAGACTACCAGATCATCGGCAACAAGACGCTGCATTTTTCTGACCGTGAAACTGCGCTCAAGCTGATGGGCTCACTGAAGATACGTTAGGTTCGTTCGCGGCAACAGCGCCGCCAGACTGTAATATGTTCCGCTTTCTAAAGCTTCTGCTGCCGCACATTCGCCAGTACCCCTGGCAGGTAGGCTTTCTGCTCATCGGGCTCTGCGTCGAATTCGGCTATGAAACCGGGCTCAGGTACAGTTTCAAGATTCTGCTCGATGAAGCACTGACCGGGAAAAATGCCACGCTGATCTATACGGTACTTGCCACCATCGGCGCGGGTGCACTCTTTTATCTTGTCGTTGTGCTCGCCACCGAATACGTCTGGGCACGGTGGGGCGCAACGGTAATCGCCGAACTGCGCATCAGGCTGTTCGACCACATACAGCACATGCCGCCGGGTTTTTTTCTCAAATACCGCACCGGCGACCTTTTGAACCGCCTGACCACAGACATCGAACTCGTCGATAACGGTCTCGTCGTCGCGCTGCCGCTCGGCATCATGGCAACGGGCAGCCTCGCAGCATCGTCGGTTCTGCTGATCAGCCTTGAATGGCGGCTGTTCTCCGCAAGCCTCTTCGGTATGCTGCTCACGCTCTTTATTACCCGCGCGTTCAGCAACCGATCTGCCGCAGCAGCGCGCGATCTGCTGCGCGCCGAGGGTTCGGCTTCGGCGTTCTTGCAGGAAAAACTCACCGCGCCTTACCTGATCAAGGCCTACGGCCTCGAACCGCGCGTGATCGCCGGTTTTCGTACCACCATGAAAGACGTGATTCTCAAAGGCACGCGCGCGCACTTTCTGGGCTACCTGATACAGCGGGTTCCCAATGTGGGATTTCTTTTTCTACACCTGGGCGTTCTCGCCGGCGGTGTTTTTCTCACGCTGAACAACCAAATGACCTTCGGGGCTCTGGTTTCATACCAGGTACTTTTTCTCGGGCTTAGCACGCAGGTGAACCATCTGACCTGGGTGACCCCCTACCTGGTGAACTGCGCCGCGGGTTTCGAGCGCGTCGAAGAAATACTGCAACTCGCCGAAGAGCGCGCCAGCCTTGACCGCGGCGAAACCATGCCGCCGGTAAATCAGGGTATCGACTTTCGCGAAGTCTCTTTTTCTTACTTTGCTGAAACCTCGGTGCTCGAAAGCGCGTCGTTTTCCGTACCGAGGGGGTGCTTCACGGTCCTGATGGGCAGAAGCGGCAGCGGCAAATCGACGCTCATTCACCTGCTGCTGCGTTTTTTCGAACCGCAGTCTGGCGCCATTTTGGTCGACGGTATTCGCCTCGACAGTTATTCAGTAAAGTCAGTGCGCGCGCGCATGGCGCTGGTGTCGCAAGAGGTGATCTTGTTCAATGCCTCGGTCGCCGAAAATATCAGGCTGGGATACCCCGAAGCAAGCAGTGCCGAGATTGCCGCCGCGGCGCGCGCTGCCGGCATTCACGACTTCATTACCGGCCTGCCGCAGGGCTACGAGACGCTGTGCGACGAACGCGGCGGCCGCTTCTCGGGCGGGGAAAAACAGCGCATCGCACTCGCGCGCGCGCTGCTCAGGCAGCCCGATATTCTGGTACTCGATGAAGCGACATCGGCGCTCGACCCGCAGACTGAAGCGGAAATTATCCGCACGATCGAAAAGCTCAGGGGTAGTTGTACGATCATTGCAGTGGCCCACCGGCAAATGCTGGCTGACGCCGCCGATCAGGTTCTTTTTCTGGAAGCAGGCCGCATCAGGCACATCGATGAAGATCGCCATACTGCACCCTGACTTTTCCGATTCCACAGCTCCCTATAAAGACAGCGATGTCGACTGCGACGCAGCCCGGCTGCTCGCCGGTCATGATGTAAGCGAGCATTTCATACGCAAATCTTCTGCTGTACGCCAGGTGATTGCGCTCAGCCGCGAAAACTACGATATCTTCGTCAACATGTGCGACGGCTCGTGGGGCGAAGACACCCCGGGCATCGAGGTTGTGCAGGCGCTTGAAAAAGAAGGCTGCGCGTTTACCGGCGCTTCGGCGAAACATTATGAACCGTCGCGCGTGGTGATGAAAATGGCGGCGCACTCGGCAGCAGTGAAATTTCCCGCTTACGTGCAGGTACGCTCTGCGGAAGACATAACGTACGTGCTTGAAACGCTGCGTTTTCCGATGTTTGTCAAGCACCCCGAAAGTTATTCGAGCGTCGGCCTGACGCGCGATTCGCGCGTTACTGATACTGCGGGCCTTGAGAAAGAAATCCACCGCATGCTGGCCGAGTACCACGGCGCGCTGGTCGAAGAATTTGTCGAAGGCCGCGAATTTACGGTACTCGTCACCGAACCGGCAGACGCGCAAAGCGAACCCTGGGTACTGAATCCGGTAGAGTTTACTTTCCCTCCCAATGAATCTTTCAAACATTACGATCTCAAGTGGGTTGACTACGAACAGATGGACTGTCTGCCGGTTGCCGATGAGGCTCTGGCGAAACGGCTGCGACTGGCTACCGGCGCCATTTTTTCTGCACTGGGCACCGATGGCTATGCGCGCTGTGACTTTCGCATGACCCCTGACGGAGCGATTTTTTTTCTCGAGATTAATCCCAATTGCGGTATTTTTTACCCTATCGGCAGCTACGGCAGCGCAGACTTTATCTTGCAGCACGATGGCGGCCACAAAAAATTCATCGAACACATTATCAGCTGCGGCCTGCGCCGGCAAAAGCGCAGCCGCGAGCCATTTCGCGTCCGGTACCGCCGCGAGGCGGGCTTCGGGCTCTTTGCCGACCGCAGCATTGCAGCCGGCAGCACCATTCAGGTTTTT
>JAXMHG010000008.1:0-76376 GCA_046346875.1 Turneriella sp.
CGACAGCACGGGCGCCAAAAGCGTCACCAGCGTTTCGGTGAGAATCTGCAGCGTCCGCAGCGTGGAGTTGCGGCGCCCTTCGGCTTCGCTCAGGGCCCGATTTTCCCCGGGCTCGGTGAGCGGAGTCGAACCGCGCCGGGGATCGGTGTCACAATACAGGCTATCCCGCACCATGTCGAGGTACAGGTTCGACAGCGTCACGGTGCAGAATTGCAGCGTACGGTGGTAGACGAGGTGGAACTCCGACTTGTCGTAGGCGTCGGTCACCTGCTTCACCAGTTCGGCCGCCTCGGCGAGTACCCATTTGTCCAATTTCTGAGTGATATGCTGGTCGCCGAGCGAAGTCGAGGCGTTGCCATCCTGTGTATTGCCCAGCAGGTAGCGCAGTGTATTGCGTATCTTGCGGTACGCGTCGCCGAGGTGGTTGATCATCTCGGGGCCGATCTTGTTGTCGGTGCGGTAGTCTTCTGAAGACACCCACAGGCGCAATATATCGGCACCAAACTTGTTGATGATGTCGGCGCGCGGGCTCATGCCGTTGCCCAGTGATTTTGACATCGCCCTGCCTTGCTGGTCGAGAATGTAGCCGTGCGTCACTACCTTCTTGTACGGGGCGCGCCCGGTGAGCGCCAAGGCCGGCCACAGCGAAGACTGGAACCAGCCGCGGTGCTGGTCAGAGCCCTCGAGGTAGACATCGGCCGGGTAAGCGAGTTCAGGGTTATCTTTGAGGACTGCATACCAGCTCACACCGCTGTCAAACCAGACATCGAGAATGTCGCTTTCTTTCTCGAAGTCGGTTGAGCCGCATTCTGTGCACTTGGTGCCAGGAGGCAAGAGCTCCGCCGCAGGCTTTTCATACCAGACCTCGATGCCCTGTGCCTCGACCTTCTCAATCACGTGGCCCAAGCTCTTGTCGTCCATATGGACGTGGCCGCACTGCTTGCACTGGAACGCCGGAATCGGTACACCCCAGTACCGCTGGCGGCTTAAGCACCAGTCGGGCCGGGTTTTGACCGCCGCTGTGAAGCGGCTTTCGCCCCATTCGGGAATCCATTCGATTTTGGGAATTTCACTGAGCGCTAGCTCACGCAGCGGCTCAATCTTCATGAACCACTGCGGCGTCGCGCGCATGATCAGAGGCTTGTGCGAACGCCACGAATGCGGGTACTGGTGCTTGAAGCGCTCGTGCGCGAGCAGCAATCCCGATTCTTTGAGCTTTTCGATAATGAGCGGGTTCGCCTCGAACACACTCTTGCCTTCCATCTCGGCATACTCTTTCGTGTAGCGGCCGCGGTGGTCGACGGGCGAAAGGATTTCGAGGCCGTACTTGAGCCCGACGTTGTAGTCGTCCTGGCCATGGCCGGGGGCCGTGTGCACAATGCCGGTACCGGCGTCTGCGGTCACGTGGTCGCCAAACAGCACTTTAGAGGCACGCTCAATGAATGGGTGTGCGACTTCCAGCTTTTGTATCTCATCCAGGTTAATGTCGGATTGTCCCTTGTTCTCAAGCCCTGCTGCCTTGAGCACGCTTTCGACGAGGTCTGCCGCGACAATCAGTTCGCCGGCGTCGGTCTTAACCGCCACGTAGCGAATACTTTCGCTGAAGCACACCCCGAGGTTCGCCGGCAATGTCCAGGGGGTGGTCGTCCAGATCACGACAAATGCATTGGGACGGTTCTTAACAGGAAATTTGACGAAAATCGCGTCTGATTCGTGTTCCTGGTACTCGATTTCAGCCTCGGCATGCGCCGAGGCGGTGGTGGCGTCCCAATACACCGGTTTCTTTCCTTTGTAGATCAGGTCTTTGAGAAACAGGTCGCGGAAAGCCTTGAGTATCGCCGCCTCGTATTTGGGCGACATCGTGGCATAGTAATTCTTCGATTCGTTGTTGGCTGCAGTCTTGTGGTCGCTGTCGTCCCAGAAGATGCCAAACCGTGTCTGGTCTTCACCCTGGATCTTGATATATTCGGCAGCGTACTCGCGACAGGCCTTGCGTATGCGGATCGGGTCTTTGTCCGAACCGTCTTTCTTATTCGCGAGTTTTTTGATCGCGGCGAGTTCAATCGGCAGGCCATGGCAATCCCACCCGGGAACATAGGGCACCCGGCGGCCGCGCAGCAGGTTGTATTTATTGAAGATGTCTTTGAGGACCTTGTTCAGTCCATGGCCGGTATGGAACTCGCCGTTGGCGTAAGGCGGGCCATCGTGTAATAAAAAGAGAGGCGCATTTTCAGCCTTGCGCTTCGCGTTGATCTTCTGGAACAGGTTTTCTTTTTTCCAGATTGCCAAAATGTCGTTCTCGCGTTTCGCCAGGTCGGCCCGCATGGGGTAGACAGTCTGCGGCAAAGCAATGGTATGCTCCCACGGGTTCTTCGGTTTGTTCTCTTTATCTTTATTCATGTGGCTCTTAAAGGAAGAAGCTGGAAAAAGAAACAGGCTGCACAGTCAATCTTACGCAACAGGTAGAAATTGGCGGGCGGATAGGCCTCATATTGTGACCACTCTTAAACCGCCAAAGATAATTAGGAGAAAAGGACTCAGCCGGTCTTTTTTGTGCCTTGTCAGCGTTTTGTCAAAAAAAAATCGACGTGCTATTTCGAATCGAAACATGAGCCAACCGGCAAAATACTCGATTTTTGCCAAAGGAGCACAACATGACAAAATATTTTCTTCTTCTCACCTCAGCTGCACTGATCACAGCCTGCGGCAAAAAACCTGAGGAAGCACCTGCTCCGGCAGCTGCGGCGGCCGTAAGCGGTGAAGCCGTTTATAACGAAAAAGGCTGTGTAACTTGCCACGGTGCGCAAGGCAAAGGCGACGGCCCTGTAGGCGCAGCGCTCAAGCCAAAACCCCGCAATTTTGCTGACGCGAAATGGAAGAACGGCACAGAACTCGCGGCAGTCATCAAGTCTATTGAAAATGGCATTCCGGGCTCAGGCATGACTGCGTACAAAGGCGTTCTGACTGACGAAGAAATCAAGGCTGTTGCTGAGCACGTACGCAAGCTCGGCGGCAAGAACTAAAGGCAATCACTGAGGAGCTCAAGTCCGATGGACCCAAGACTGTTTAAAGCAATCAAATACGGAACACCGGTTGTTCTGGTCGCATTTGCGGCCTGGATTATCTGGGCTCCTCCCGCTCGCGTGGGTTATGCCCCCGAGCAACCGATTTCGTACCGGCACGACATCCACGCCGGCGACCCGGCCAAGAAAACCTTCGACGGCCGTGACCAGTACGGCATTGACTGCCGCTACTGCCATACCGGCGTTGAAGTGAGCAAGAAAGCGGGCGTGCCCAGCATGAACACCTGCATGAACTGCCACATCTCTGTTGGTTACGGCAAGCCTGGCGTTGAGAAGCTGAAGAAGTTTTACAACGATAAGAAGCCTCTGGAATGGGTCCGTGTTCACAACCTGCCCGACCACGTGCGCTTCCCGCACGCTCCACACATTAAGCAGCTGCACAAGGCAGGCCAGCCGATTAAGCAGGCTTGTAATGCATGCCACGGCGACGTTGCCGGCATGAAAGTTGTGACCCAGGTTGAATCCCTGAACATGGGCTTTTGCGTGAACTGCCACCGCGACCACCGCAACGATGCAGAATATAAGAACCACGGTGTGAATATCAACTGTAACACCTGCCATTATTAATGGGGATTCGGAACAATAAGGATCAGATCATGGTAAACGAAACACCAAGCACAACCAAGGTTTTCCGTTCATTTGAAGAAGTAACCACCTCGCCCGAAGAAGCGGCGCAGGAGCTGGCTCTTTGGAACGGTAAAAGCGAATTCCCTGCGAACATCGAAGACATGATCGAGCGCGGCATGAATGCCAACCTCGACCGTAAGAGCTTCCTGACATTCATGGGCGCTTCGCTCTCGATGGCAGCCCTGACTGCCTGCCGCGAACCGGTAGAAAAGATTGTCCCTTACGTTGACCGGCCGATGGAATACGTTCCAGGCCAGGCTCGCTACTTTGCGACCACCCAGGTTTCAGCACGGGGAGTTACCCCTGTCCTGGTAAAAACCCGCGAAGGCAAGCCAATCAAGATCGAAGGACTCTCTTCGCACCCATTGTTCAAAGGTGCAGCGAAGGCTGACACTTTTGCCTCAATCTGGGATCTCTACGATCCGGACCGGATCAAGTCGCCGCTGAAGAAAGATGGTTCATCATTCAAAGCGGCAAAGTGGGATGAAGTTATAGCAGAAGCGGCAGTGGCACTGAAAGGCAAAACCCGCGTACTCGCTCGCACATCCTTCTCACCTGCAGAAACTGCAGCGCGCGCTAAACTTGGTGCTGCCGTGGTCTACGATCCTACCGGTGCAATCAGCGAGGTTGTGTCAGGTAACCGTGTGAGCCTTGGCTCAGCAGCTGTACCTGCATACCGTTTTGATGCGGCGGACTTCATTCTCGCAATCGAAGCGGATTTCCTCGGTACATGGCTGGCGCCTGACCTCTATACGAAACAATTCTCTACACGCCGCGAACCCGGCGGTAACATGAACCGTCTCGTCGTGGCCGAATCAGCCATGTCTGTCACCGGTTCAAACGCCGATAAGCGCCTGGCGCTTGTTGCCGGTTCGCATACGACTCTCGCGCTGGGTCTGGCTAACCTCCTCCTCCCAGGTTCAGGACTGGCCGGTGACGGCAACGTGCGCGCTGCAGTACAGGCCTACACTCCTGCGGTTGTTGCCAAAGTAACAGGCCTCGCAGAAAAACAGGTCATAGAGCTGGCAGAGGAACTCAAGAAATTCAAGGGCACATCACTGGTTGTCGGTGGTGGCGTGAATGCCCGCACAGCAGTGGCTGGTGAGCTGCAGATTGCAGTCAACCTGCTGAATGCAATCCTCGGCAATGAAGGCAAGACTGTCTCGACCAAAGGCGCAATGAAGGCCAACGGCGAAACCAGCGAAGCTTCTGAAATCGAGGCACTGATTGCCGACATGAAGTCTGGCAAGGTTGAAACACTCGTTATCGACCGTGCAAACCCAGTCTACGAATTGCCTGTGGCTGCAGGTTTTGCTGAAGCCCTCAAGCAGGTAAAGAACGTCATTTACATTGGCGACCACATCAACGATACGAGCTCGCTGGCTACGCATATCCTGCCACCGAGCCACTACCTCGAGGCATGGTCAGATGCCCTGGCGCACGGACATTACGGTATCGTGCAGCCAGTGATTCGTCCACTGTTCGATACCCTGCCAGTACTGGAAATCTTCGGCCGCCTGAAAGGTGACAATACCTCAGCTTATGAACAGGTCAAGAAAAGCCATGCGGCAAATGCGCGCGGCCAGGGTTGGGATACAACGCTCTCAAATGGTTATGCAGTCATCGACGCCCCCGGTGCCGGTGCAGCGCGTGGCTTTAAAAGTGCCGCACTGAAAGCCATAAAGGCGCCAGTCGAAGCACAGGTCGGATATCGCCTGAGCCTCATCGAAAGCGTCGGCCTTGGCGACGGTACAGGTGCAAACATCTCCTTCCGTCACGAACTGCCAGACCCGGTTACCAAAATTACCTGGGATAACGTGCTGCTGATCAGTCCTGCAGATGCCAAGACAATGGGCGTCAAAACGCAGGATCTCCTCAAGGTTACCTCTGGCAAAGTACAGTTTGAAATTCCAGCGTTTGTTCAGCCCGGTATGCGCCGCGGTTCGCTCGCGCTGGCAATCGGTTTCGGTCAACTGCAGATCGGTAAAGTCGGCGCGGGTGTAGGCCAGAACGCCTACGCGCTGCAGTCGTATACAGCGGGCCAGGTGGGTTCATCAGGTCTGGGAGTTACCATCGAGAAGATCGGTAAATACGACATGCTCGCTTCAACGCAGCGTCACTACGAATTTGCCGTTATTCGCGGTCTGGCGCGTCAGGTAGATCTCAAAACTTTTGAGAAGGCTGTGCGCGAGAAGAAGCATGAGCTCCTCCACGAACATGAGGAAAAACCACACGGTGGCAAGGCAAAGGGCCTCTATGAAAAGCATAACTACGAAGAAGGCTACCGCTGGAACCTAAACATTGACCTGAACAAGTGCACGGGCTGCTCGGCCTGCGTGATGGCATGCTATTCAGAGAACAACATCCCTGCGGTAGGTAAATCAGAAGTCAACCGCGGCCGCGAGATGAGCTGGCTGCGTATCGACCGCTACTACATCTACGAGAATGAGGCTGCTGAAAAGGCTGACCCGGACATGGTTGAACCGGATGTGTTTTTCCAGCCGGTCATGTGCCAGCATTGCGAAAATGCGCCATGCGAAAACGTTTGCCCAGTTGGTGCAACCGGTCACAGCAGCGATGGTCTGAACTACATGGCCTACAACCGCTGCATCGGTACGCGTTATTGCTCAAACAACTGCCCGTACAAAGTGCGCCGTTACAACTGGTTTGAAAACTGGGAAAACAAACTGCGCGATCCGCAGCAGTATGCCCTGAACCCTGATGTCACTGTTCGTTCACGCGGTGTGATCGAGAAGTGCTCTTTCTGCCAGCAGCGTATTTCTGAGAAACGCCAACTTGCAAAGGTTGAAGGTCGCGCGGTGCGCGATGGCGAAATCCAGACAGCCTGCCAGCAGTCATGCCCTGCCGGAGCGATTACGTTCGGCAACATCAACAGCGCTGACACGGAGATCAGGAAAGCAAACGAGAACCCACGGACTTACAAGATTCTTGCTCAGATCAACGTCGAGCCGTCGGTAAAATACATGGTGCGCGTGAAGAACCGCCCAGAAGCAAAGGCGTAAGGTAGAATATGGCAACGGAAAAAAGCGTTTACCACATTGGCAAGCCGTTCGCGGCAATGGACGACGATGTAATGCGTCCAATCGAAGCTTTCCCCACGAAACTGTGGTGGGGAGCTTTTGGCGTTTCGGCCCTGCTGGCAGCAGTGGGTGTAGCGACCATCGTCTACTCCTGGTTCATCGGTTTGGGAATCTTCGCGATCAACAATCCAGTCGGTTGGGGTTTCTTCATTGTGAACTTCGTTTTCTGGGTGGGTATTGGTCATGCTGGAACGCTGATCTCTGCGATTCTTTTCCTCTTCAGGCAGAAATGGCGTACGTCGATTAACCGAGCTGCAGAAGCGATGACGATTTTTGCGGTTATTGTGGCGGCGATCTTCCCCGCTATTCACATTGGTCGTCCATGGTTCGTCTACTGGGCATTCCCTTACCCGAACGAGCGTGGTCCGCTGTGGGCAAACTTCCGCTCACCGCTGCTTTGGGACCTTTTCGCGATTTCGACTTACTTCTCGGTTTCGCTCATATTCTGGTACATGGGCCTGGTCCCGGATTTCGCGACATTGCGCGACCGTTTTGAGCGCTACAAAGCCAAAAGCAAACTTGGCGAGCTGCTGCTGCAGATGAAAGCCCTGGCGTATAAGGCGCTGGCGCTCGGTTGGGTGGGTTCTGCCAAGACATGGCACCACTATGAGAAGATGGTGATGCTGCTTTCTGCGCTTGCAACACCGCTCGTGCTCTCGGTTCACACAATTGTTTCTTTTGACTTTGCCACCTCGGTAATCCCAGGCTGGCACGCGACCATCTTTCCTCCGTACTTCGTTGCGGGTGCGATCTACTCGGGCTTCGCGATGGTACTGACGCTGATGATCATCACGCGTGAGATTTTCAAGCTGAAAGAATATATCACCCTGAAGCACCTTGAAAATATGGCAATCGTGATTCTTGTGACCGGTATGATGGTTTCATTTGCCTATACGGTAGAATTCGTGATGGCTGCCTACTCTGCTTCGCACATCGAGCAGTATGCATTCATCAACCGCCTCAAGGGCCCCTTTGCCTGGGCATTCTGGATCATGTTCACCTGTAACGTGGTTTCACCACACTTCATGTGGTTTAAGTCACTGCGCACGAACATCAAAGTGCTCTTTGTCATCTCGATCGTGGTCAACATCGGTATGTGGTTTGAGCGCTTCGTGATCGTGATCATCTCTCTGCACCGCGACTACCTGCCTTCAAGCTGGGATTCATACGATCCGACCTGGGCTGACTACGCGGTCATGATTGGGAGCTTTGGAATATTCTTCACACTGTTCCTGATGTTCATCCGTACGATTCCTTCTATTGCGCTGGCTGAAGTCAAGGCTGACGAAGCCAACGCGGCGCTCAGCCACCACTAAAGAGGTAATATGTTATCAATAGCTGAAATTAAACGCGGCCTCTTCTCTTACGAAGAAGTCACCGGCGGTTTCGTGGCTTCCTTCAAGTCTGCAGGTGACCTGCTGAAGGCAGCTGAGAAAACACGCCAGGCGAATGTGAAGAGTTTCGACTGTTTTAGCCCATGCCCGATACACGGCATGGACAAAGCCATGGGTCTTAACCGTTCCTGGATTCCGGTACTAACTTTTATCGGCGGCATTATGGCCGTTATTCTGGGGCTGTCTTACATCATCTACATCGACGTATTGAACTGGCCAATCGTTTTTGGTGGAAAGCCCTTTTTCTCTTGGCCTGCTTACGTACCGATTCTCTTCGAGCTAGCGATTTACTTCGCGTCAGTCTTTACTGTTGTTGGTGTTCTGGTTTTGGGTCGTCTGGGTTTCATGAACCGCAAACCGCCAGCAAAGGGAGTTACTTCAGACGTTTTCGCAATCTGGCTGGGTGACAAAAACCTTACCCGTGCCGATGTGGAACGTATTCTCTCAGGTCTGAATCCACAGATTGAAGAGGTACAGGTATGATAAAGCACAGCAATAAAACAGTACGAATCGCGGTCACAGCCTTAGCGCTGGCCGCAACGGTTGGCTGCGCCGAGACGCGCCGTGAGTACCACTACTTCTTGGACATGCACTACTCACCGGGCGGTGACACCGCTAAATTCGACAACATCGGCCAGCGTCCCTACGACATGTACGAGCCGGTGGGTACGGTCACCTATGGTGGCGCGAGCGCATACCCGTACAAGAAGGATCTGGATGTCGACAAGGCGACCCGTGAGCTCAAGGCACCCGCAACCTTCGATCTGAAACGCGGCGAGAAGAAATACCAGATTTACTGCGCTCCTTGCCACGGTGCTCAAGGCAATGCGGACGGTCCAGTTGCGAAGAAGTTTGCTGGCGTGCGCAAGCTGACTAATGAGCGAGCCGACACCTTCCCCATGAGCAAGATCTACCACATTGCTACGGCGGGACAAGGTGCAATGGCTGGTTATGCTCCGCAGGTTCAGGAACAGGACCGCTGGAACATTGCTGCCTACATCAAGAACGAGTTGCAGAAGAAGAAGTGACGGCTGCCACGGAGAAAAACATGAAATTTGCATTACCTGAAAAGAATTACAAGATACTCTGGGGTATGGCAGGCATTGGCGTCATATCTCTGGCAGCAGGATTCATTCTCGCTGCTGACCGCGCCTGGTTGACCCTGCTGAGCACGGGCTACTTTGTCCTGTCGATTTCACTGATCGGCCTCCTGTTTGCGGCTATCCAGTTTATTGCCGGAGCCAAATGGTCGGTAGTACTGCGTCGTATACCTGAAACGCTGGCAACACCTTTGTACGTTGCAGCGGCCATCATCGGTGTAGTGGCCATTGGCGGCGCGCTGCATCTCAACCATGTCTACGAATGGGCAGATCCAAAGATCGTCGCAGGAGACGAATTGCTGCAGCACAAGAGCGGCTACCTCAATATGCCATTCTTCCTCGTTCGACTGGTGATATATTTTGCTGCATGGTTCTTTCTTTCGAAACTGATCCGTAAGACTTCTGCAGAACAGGATACGGCGAAAGACGCGGCGACCAAGTCACGCCTGGTCAAATACTCAGCTATATACACGCTCCTCTTCGCCTACTCATGGCTCATGGCATCTATCGACTTCGTGATGTCACTGCAGCCGCACTGGTTCACGACAATGTTCCCGGTGTATACTTTTGCTAACGGCTGGTTCGGTACCATCGCAACGATGATTATCATCCTGGTGACCGTTCAGAAGCATGGTGGTTTGAAAGACGTAAACGAAGAACACCTGCATGACCTGGGCAAATGGCAGTTCATGTCGGTTGTTTTCTGGGCGTACATTGGCTTCAGCATGCACATGCTGACCTGGTACGCGAATATGCCAGAAGAGACCTACCTGCTTGAGCTGCGCCTCAAGGGCGTATGGAAACTCTTCACAGTACTGCTCTGGCTGCTCCACTTCCTGATCCCTTTCTTTATCCTGCTGTCGCGCGACATCAAGCGCACTCCAGGCCGGCTGGTTAAAGTAGCCTGGTACATCCTGTTTGTCAGCTTTGTCGACATCATCTGGGTTGTCCATGGTTCAGCGCTGGGCCATGCAGGCGCAGAGAACAAGGTCAACAGCTTCCCGGTAGGCCCCTTGGAAATCGGCGCTTTCCTCGGCGCGGTAGGATTATTTGGTATTATCTTCTTCAAATCTTTTGCGAAGGTAAACGAAGCTCCAACCGGAGATGTGGATTACGAAGAATCCCGCCATTTCCACCAAACGTTCTAGAAACTTACGCGGGCATGGTGTAACGGTAGCACAAAAGCCTTCCAAGCTTTTAGAGAGGGTTCGAGTCCCTTTGCCCGCTCCATTTTTTAAAGGGAACTTCCATAGAGATAACATCTCATCGGAAGTTCCACTGTTCAAATAACCATGTTCACTGGCCTTATTGAAGAAACCGGCACAATCCTGGCAGCCCATCAAGTTCCCGGAGGCAGGAAGTTTACAATTTCATGCCACGATATTCTGAGCGACATGAAGATCGGCGACAGTATCTCTGTTTCCGGAGCCTGCCAGACGGTTGAAGCTTTTGATGGCAAATCGTTCACGATATTCTCGATACCCGAAACTCTTTCAGTCACTAACTTCGGCGATTTTTCCGCTGGAACGGTTGTGAATCTGGAACGCGCCATGCGGCTGGGTGACCGTATCGGGGGCCACCTGGTACAGGGGCACGTAGAGGCCACCGCGACGGTCAAATCTGTGTCTGAAGGAGAAATCCGCAACATTGTGCTGCATTATGACTCGCCGTATATACTGCCCAAGGGATCAGTAACCCTTAACGGCATCAGCCTGACCGTCATGGAGCGTCTTCCGGGTGGTGACTTCAGGGTGCAGATTATTCCGGAAACGATCCGCAAGACAGATATTGGCACCTGGACAGCGGGCAAGCGGATCAATATTGAAGTGGATTACATCATCAAATCACTCGATCTGATACGCCGGCAACAATCCGGTGATCGCGGTTAACCCCGGTAGCTGTCGAGCAACCCCGGGTCTGGTGTCAGCAGCGTCACCCTCAATGAACCGGGATTCGTGTGGTAACTGTCCCCCATTCGCACATAGTCGAGTTTGCTGAGTTCCTGTTCTGCCATTTTGCGCAGTATATAGTCGCCTATACCATGCACAATCTCGACTTCGCTTTCACCGGCGAAGAAGTGGCGCTCGATTTCCCGCAGGAGTTTCTGCCGCGCATCGTCAAAGCGCATCTGGCGAATGTAGATCTGGGCAATGCGCGGCATGTTATATCTGGTGCTCCGGCACACCGGTTCCCAATGCTATCTCGGTCAGGTTAATTGCTCCGTCGGCCACAAGTTTTTCCCCACCGGCATTGTTAAGAAGCCTCATGTGGCTTAGCGCTGCGACATCACGGCCTTCATCGAGCGCGTGATTAACGGTGATCATTGCCCCACTCTTGATACCAGCTTCGATCACGACCGTAGTCGACGACAGGCCGGCAATAATTCGGTTACGACGCACGAACTGGTAGCGTTGCGGCTTTTCAGCAGGTGAATACTCGCTCAGCAAAAGGACTCTGTCACTAGTGCGTGCCAGCTCATAGATATCCCGGTTCTCGAGCGGGTACAGGTGATCAAAACCGTTCGGCAGGACCGCGATGGTTGCGCCTCCTGCCTGCAGTGCTGCGTGATGAGCTACGGCATCGATGCCGCGGGCTATACCTGAAACAATTACCCGTTCCTGGGCGGCAAAATGTGCCACGATATTACGGGCTGCCATTCTGCCCGTCGGTGAAGGCTCGCGCGTGCCTACAATTGAGATTTTCTCAGCTCCGATCAGGCGTCGGTTGCCGCGCAGAAACAGGGCAAAGGGGGCTGTGCTGATTTCGGCAAGCAACGGGGGGTAATCGTCATCAGAAAGAGTCACAACAGTATCAGTACCAAGCCGGTGGAGCGTTTCTCTTGCCTGTCCAAGGAACTGCGCAAACTCATTGGCAAGCAATACCGGGGCCAGGCGCAGCAGTGAGCCTGCGGCTTCGAGTAGCCGGCGGTTCTTTTCACTAAGCGTACGCCCTGCCAAATGCAGGGCAAGGCAATGGAGTGATTCGTCAGAAAAGCCAGGCACTCTACTTGCTGCTCATCACGTATTCCCCGTTCCAGCCAGCGGGCGGGCTTTCGCGGCGAAATTCTTCGATGCGGCCGAGCATCATCTCTGCGGCCTCGTCCGGACGCACTGCCAGCGCTGCCCTGAATTCTTTCTCTGCGGCATCCCATTGCTGGTTCCGGTAGTGGCCGATGGCCGCTTCGTAATGCGCGATGAAGCTGGCAGAAGTACCGTCCAGGGCGTGCTTTTCTCCGACAAGTTCATATATACGTATGGCCTCGCTCTTACCTTTGACGGCAACAAAATCGAGCAAACGTGTGGCATAGAGATCGGCGATGAGCTTCTGCGTCGTTTCGCCGACGATGATCCGCGTGCCGTAATACTTGTTGATGCCTTCGAGCCGGCTGGCAAGATTCACGGCGTCGCCGATAACGGTATAGTTGAGCCGTTCGGCCGACCCCATATTCCCCACGATAATCTCACCGGTATTCAGACCAATGCGGGCGCGAAAAACCGGTTTGCCTTCTGCCTGCCATTTGTTCTCCAGCTCCGCGAGCCGCTTCTGGCAGCGCAGGGAAGCCCTGGCTGCACAGTGCGCATGGTTTTCAACGACCTGCGGAGCTCCCCAGAATGCCATCACGGCGTCCCCGATATACTTGTCGACCGTGCCATTCTCTTCAGCAATAATGCGGCTCATTTCACCGAGGTACTCAGCGAGCAACTCGACAAGCTGCTCCGGCGGAATACTTTCTGATACCGTGGTAAATCCCTCAATGTCAGAAAAGTGCACGGTCAGCTGGCGCTTTTCCCCCTGCAGGTGGGCGTCACCTTCCTGTGCAATGAGCTGCCGCACGATGTCAGCGGGAACAAACTTACCGAACGAACGAAGTCCCTGCCTCATCTTGTAGAATGACATGACCATGTTGTCGACGTCGGTAATCGAAGATACGATAGCTTTGCCCGAGGTCAGATCAAAATTCTGTATCTTGTCCATTTCATGCGCCAGTTCGTTGAGTGGCCGGGAAAGCCGGCGCGAAAATATATAGCCGAGCACGACTGCGAGCAGCACCAAAAGGGTCGAGGCCGCTATGACGATGCGCGTATTCCGGCGCACGAAGTAGAAGAATTCATCTTCGGGAATAATGACACCCGCCTGCCAGTCAAGCCCGGTGTAGCGGGGAAACTGCGTGAAGATACCCACGTAGCGGCTACCACCGTGCTTAAAATCAAAGTAGAAGGGTTTGCGCGTCTTGAGCCAGCGCTTGTTCTTCTGCAACTTCTTCAGTTTCTTGTTCATCGCAAGATAAGCTGCATTAAACTCTGCATTGCCGAATACCGTGAGGTTTTTCAGCTCTGTACTGTCCTGTCGCACCTGGTATACTGAACTCGTGCGGTCCTGCTGCGGGGCTGCGAGTACATTCAGGTTCTTATCCGCAATGAACGCCCTGCCCGTCTCGCCTACCTTGACGGAGCCGATATATAGTGCCAGGTCACCCAGCGTGATATCGACGCAGACAGCCCCCGCACTGATACCCCGTGCCGGGTTTACCGGTGAACAAAAAGTAAAACCTGGTGCATTCTGCGAGAATACCCGGTGCAGCGGCATCATCTTCTTACCGTCGGCATACTCCTTCTTCTGCCAGGGAAATTCACTGCCGGCTGGAACCTGCTTGTCCTCGAAAGTGAGATCCTTCAGATGCGCGGCGGCATTATGCTTCTCATCGTCCAGTTCATCCATCAGGTTTGTTGCCTGCGCTTCGGGTATTGCCTGGTGACGAGCGACGACCGCTCTGCCAGACTGTACCCAGTAGGCGGCTGAATAGTAGGGCTGGCTTTCAAAAATATCGCGCAGCTCTTCTTCGAGCTCGCGGCGCTGCGTCAGGGTATTGAGCTTTGCGATTTCTTCGCGTGCATCTTCCGCAAGGTTGTGCGCCTGCAGTAAAAATTGTGAGGTCTTGTCGATAAAGCGGTAGGCCTTATCCTCCATCAGGGTATCCATCAGGTACTGCGTAGACTGCCTGCCACCGAGGTAGGAGACGAGAATGATCAGGCCCGCGGAGAAGATAATCAGCAGCGTCAGCAGGGATACAATGCTCCACCGCATCGAGAGGCGAATTCGGGGTACCTTGATGCCGTTTGTATCGGTGACCCGGGCGATCTCTTCGGCCCTGCTTTTTTGGCTCATGCGTCGGGTGTGCCTGCCCTATACGTTCGAGCAAGAGTTTTTCACCGCACGAGCCATTTAGGCTAAGGTCATGGCGCATGGCGCGGCAAATTGCGGGCAGAACCGTACACTTTATTGGCATTGGCGGCACCGCGATGGCAGGGGCCGCGCAGATGGCGGTGGAGCTCGGCTTTTCTGTTCGCGGCTCTGATCAGAACCTCTACCCTCCCACTTCAACGGAACTCAAGGCCTCGGGAATACCTTACACCGAAGGGTACGCAGAGCAGAATCTTGAGTATGGGCCTGACCTTGTCGTACTCGGTAACGCGATTTCGCGTGGCAATGTCGAGCTCGAATATGCGCTCGCGCAGCGCTTCGAAATACTTTCACTGCCGCAGTTTGTCGCAGAGTATGTTATCGGCCGCCGCCGCTCGCTGGTCATCGCGGGCACCCACGGCAAGACCACAACCACTTCGCTCGCTGCACACGTTTTGCGCGAGGCGGCAATCGATACGGGCTACATGATTGGGGGCGTGGCTGCAGATTTTCCGCGCAGTGCGGCCGTGGGTTCGGCCGACCTGTTTGTCATCGAAGGCGATGAATATGACACCTCGATTTTTGACCAGCGCTCCAAATTTCTTTCCTACCGGCCGACGCATGTCATTCTCAACAATATTGAATTTGACCACGGCGACATTTTTGCCGACCTGCGTGACGTTGAACGGACATTTGCCCGGCTGATCAAGATCATACCGGCAAACGGTGTGCTCGTCACGAATGCCGACAATGCTTCGTGCCTGCAGCTGTCACGCAGCTCGTTCGCGCCTGTGATCACCTTTGGCGCATCTGCTGCGGCAGATTACCAGCTACTCGAATTGCAGACCGGTAAAACTACAACCATCAAGTCGCGCGTGCGGGGGGAAATATTTGAGTTCGAAAGTCCGCTGTTCGGACGGCACAATGCACTGAACGCCCTCGCCTGCCTCGCACTGCTCGAATCAGTCGGTGTGAGTCGTGAACAGTTCAAACAGGCAATGCTCAGCTTTCACGGCGTGAAGCGCCGTCTCGAGCTGAGACTTGAAACTGCCGAAGTTACGGTGATCGAAGATTTTGCTCACCATCCCACGGCAATTGCCGCTAACCTGCAGACCCTGCGGGAAATCTACCCGGCACGCCGGCTCGTCGTGCTCATCGAACCGCGCAGTAATACGATGGTTCGCAATATTTTCCAGTCAGAACTTACCGATGCACTGGCAAACGCCGACGTAGCGTTCATCGATCAAATTTACCGCCCCGAAAAGTACAGGCCCGAAGAACGGCTTGATACCGCGCTGCTGGTCAAATCACTTAATGAACGGGGACGCTCCGCCTTTTTGCTACCTGCAGAAAACCGGGTCGATACCGTCAGGGCACAACTACAGAAGGGCGATATTGTCTGCTTCATGACCAACGGCAGCTTTGGCGGCCTGATTGGCGCCCTGGTCGACGCGCTTGCTCAGACGTACCAAAAGAAAACCCAGTAGCCGAGCGCGCTCGAAAACTGACCGAGAAAGAAGACCATAAAGATCCGAAATATGCGGTTACGATAGAAAGCGCGGAACCTGGTCGTCGCCTCGGGCATCTCTTCAAAATCCGTAACTTCTGGTTTGCGCAGCATTGCCTCGAGCAAGGCCGAAACCCAGCCCACTTTAATGACCGGCAGAAACGTACTGACGGGCGAGACGAGGATACCTGCGAGGTAGGCAAGAATATGCGGCCGCCAGATAATCGTGATGGCCGCAGTCACCGAACACTTAATAATCACCCAGATCTTCAGTGTTTCGGCAATATCAACTTTCTTACCGCCGGAAAAAGTGAAATACGAGAGGAAGGCCACAATGATCGCAATCGGAGCAAGGAATGCCACCAGCGATTTCCACAGGCTGCCTTCTTTGACAGCTGTCAGGGCCTGCATATCGTGATCGCGCTGCATGGCCTCTTCGATGCCGCGCAGGTGACCTGCGCCGATCACAACCAGCGCGCGCTTCGGCTTCTTTTCTGCGTGCAGGACAATATCCCGCACTTTTTGCGCCATGTAATAATCGCGTTCATCGATCACAATCTCGCGAATGCGCCGGAAAGAAGGTGGCATCGAATCGAGCAGAGTCTGTAGCGCGTCTTTCTCTTTAAGCTTTTCAATATCTTCGCTGGCAGTATCTTCGGTGACAAAGAGCGAAGCGATGAGCTCGCTCATCAGCCGTAATTTGCCGAAGAATCCAACGCTTTGCCACGCACGTTTCAGCGTTATCCGAATCTCGCGGTCGACAAAATAGTGCGCTAGTTTCTTTTGCTCCGAAAGCTCGATGCCTTTCTTGAATTCGGCGCCGGGGGCGGAGGTTAGCCGGTCACCCATCTTTTTCTGGAAAATGGAAAGCAGGATCGATGAAAAGAGCAGGTATATTTTACCGGACTTGATAACCTGGACGATATCGGTATGTTTCCAGTGGTCGGGGTCGCGCAGGTTGCGCGCCCTGCCCTCATCGAGCTCTATCAGGACTGCGTCAGGCTTTTCTTTGACGATGGCGCGCTCGACATCGGCGACACTCTCGCGGCTGACGTGAGCCGTACCCAGCAGAATCACTTCGCTCTTGCCGAGCCTGAGCTTTCTCAGCTCAATCGAATAGGGATTTTTTTTTGTTACCGGGGTTGTCTTACGCTTTTTCGCCGTGTCTTTCTTCATTCTTTCCTGCGCTCTTGCGGAAAATCAGCTTTGTGCGACCGATGCCAATTTCATCAAAATCATTGAGTTCTTTAGGTCGCAAAAGTTTCTTGCCGTTCAGCCAGGTGCCATTCTCTGAAAGCAAATCGTAGAGTACAAATTTATTGCCCTGCCGTTCGATCTTTGCGTGTTTAGCCGAGACCGTATTGTCGTCGATCACGATCGAACAATCGTCGGCAAAACCAATCGTCACCGTATGCCAGTTGATGCGGTACTTGCGCCCCGTATGCGGCCCTTCTTTCTCGACCAGCCAGCCGTGGTGGTAGTCGAGCGGCAATTTTGCGCGGGGAGTTTCCTGCCGCTTGAGACCTGGCGGCAGTATTTCATCGTTACCCACGAATACCGGTGGTTGCACGTTCTCTACCTTGACGCTGATTTCCTGCCGGCGAAAAAACAGCATGATAATGACAGCGATAAGCAGCAGAACAATCAGCGATAGCAGTATCTCAGGCATGTGTGCCCTGATCGTTTCAGGCAGAGCCGACGAAAACAGCTTTTCCCGAACCGGCGCTTGCGCCAGCACCCCGTGCGGAATGGTGTACGATGCACTGAGAGCCTGTGCCCACTGCGGAGAGCGGACTTCGAGGTCGATGGCGCTGCCGGGCTTCTGCTGCGTCAAGTAGCTGATACGGAATTCCTGCGCGCGCAAACGGCTCAGGTAACTGAACACCTTGCCCAGGTCGTGCCGGTCCTCTGCCCTGAACGCATCGCCACCCGAAACCCGCGCCAGCCGGATAAGCTTGCGGAGTGAAAAGGATTTCTTATTGCCCGCAACAAAGAGCGGCACGGGCTGCGAGGTAAAAACTTCGGTCAGGTCGTCAAAGCGTACGCGCGAGGCGTTCTCCTTACCATCGGTGTAGACGACAATCGCCTTGCGGTCAGGTACATCGCGCAGCATCTTGTGCGCTTCGATAAGCGCATCGTAAAGCATGGTGCGCCTGCCCGTCTGTCTCAGCGCTGCAACACGCTTCTTCAGGAGCTCCCTATCGCCGGTAAAATTGAGCTCGCGGTAGACGCGGCGGTGGAAAGTGACAAGCGCCACGAGATCACCGGGCTTCAGCCGGCCGACAAAATCTGTCGCAGCGCGCTTAAAATCCGCAAACTGCCGGCGTGTGAGCGAATGGCTGAGGTCGGCGAGAATCACCGTGCGTGATACCTGGCTGTGCTGCGGCAGCAGCTCTGATTGCACCGAAGACTGCGCGCGACCATTTTCGGTTACCGTAAACTGCGGCGCATTGTCGGGAGTAATAGCATCAAACTCCCCGCTTTTTTCCGACCGGACGGTAATTTCAATGCGCCCGGTTTCGGCAGAGCGGACAGAGACGATGCGGCTGCTTAAATACGGCTGTGCAACAAGATCAGCACCGGCTACAATGAGACATAAAGATGAAACTAGTGTCCGCCGCATGCCTTCTTTATTATCGGCGGTCAGTATATCCTTCTGAAAATTCTCTCCCAGCGAACGTAAACTCCGCTGAACTTACCCGTAATCGTATACCAGAGGTTAATAATCGGGTTCAGCTCACTGTTCATTCCGGTACCCCAGTTGACTGAGAGGTACGAGAGGTAAACTTTGCCGTGGATGTTGTCAGCGTCGATAAGGCCCCACGTTTCACCTTTTGCCGCGGTATAAATCGCCTGACACTGTTTTTCGGTGCGCTGGCCCGACCAGGTATCGTACATGCAGTTGTTAAAATCGTTGCAGGCTTTGCGGTACTTTGCCTCGACCATTTCGCAGGCGCGGCCGTCTGAGCTGTGGTCACGGTTATCGCCCATCATCAGGTATTTTTTGGCAGGGATAACCCACTTTCGGCCTGGGGTCGCCATCAGCATATCCGTCGCCCGGATACGCGATTTCATCATATAGTGTGCAACCACCAGCCGGCCCGTTTTGGGATCGATAATTTTTTCTTCATACAGCCGCTCGCGTTCGCCGGTGTTTCCATCTGCGAGCGTCTTGAGCAGCTCTTCGTTATTTGCCGGCGTGGTCGGGTATTTCTTGCCGGAAATGGTGATTTCATGGTCTTCGACTTCGACCGTATCGCCTGGAACTCCCACCACGCGCTTCACCAGGGTCTTATTTGCATAGGATGCGGAATCCTGTGGTGGGGTGAAAGTCACGATGTCGCCGCGCTCGGGGTACGCAATGCGCACAAGGTGGATATTGGTGTATGGCAGGTCGATCGTGTAGCGCATCTTGTTGACAAACAGGAAGTCTCCGATCATGAGTGTAGGCTCCATCGAAGGCGATGGAATATTGTTCGCATCGAGCACGCTGGTTTTGATGGCAAAAACAAACGCCACAAGCCCACCGAGCGATACCAGGCTGCCCACCACGCGATTTTCCCGCAGCCAGTTGTGTATGCTGAAGTAACGCTCGTAGAATTTTTTCATTTATTTCGGCTCCTTACGCGCGGCCTCGTGGCAGTTCTGGCAATTGATGAGTATGCGGTTGAGGCCTGAGCCGATTTTAGCCCAATCTGAATCAGACAGGCGTCCTGCCCTGCCCGCAGCAAAACTGCGCAGGGCCTGTGCTTCTTTCTGCAGTTCAGTGCCGTAACGGCTCAGATTTTTGGACTGCCAGTCAGCGAGCACCTGCCTAAACGCAGCGCCCAGGTCGGGGTGGTCTTTGATCTGCCAGGTTACGAGCCGCTGCAGAGAATCATCGAGCACCTTCCTGTCCGCCATGGCGATGGTACTCGTCAGGTTGCGCACGGCAATATCCATTTCAATCATTTCGCGGCGAATTGCCTTGCGCCGCGTGTCTGCTGCGAGCGCAGCACCGCCCACGAGGCAGGCGAGCATGACAACCTGTAGGAGCTTCTGTGGCAACGAGGCTTCCTTAGCCGAGACGGAATTTATCCATCGGGTATGCCGCACAGAGCGCAGCGACGCGCTTCTTTGCATCCGCGATAGCAGCCTCGGAGCCTTTGGCTTCAAGAATATCGGCAATGATATCAGCCGTCTCGCGGAACTCGCTTTCCCCAAAACCACGCGTCGTCAGCGCCGGGCTACCGAGGCGGATACCGCTCGCAACCGCCGGTTTATTCTTATCGTACGGCAGCATGTTCTTGTTCGTGGTGATGTTTGCCAGTTCGAGCATCGCCTGTGCGTCTTTGCCCGTGATACCCTTGGTATCGAACGTATTCACGATCATCAGGTGGTTATCTGTTCCGCCCGAGACGAGGCTGAACTTGCGCTCGACCAGGCGCTGAGCCAGCGCGCGCGCGTTAGCAACTACCTGCTTTTGGTAGGTCTTGAACTCAGGGGTCAGCGCTTCGGCGAAAGCCGCCGCTTTCGCGGCGATGACGTGCATCAGCGGTCCGCCCTGTACACCGGGAAAAACGCGTGAATTGAGGATCTTGATCATCTCTTCGCTGTTGGTCAGAATGACGCCACCGCGCGGTCCGCGCAGGGTTTTGTGTGTGGTCGTTGTCACAATATCGGCGTACTCGAGTGGCGAGGGGTGCTCCCCCGCTGCGACAAGGCCCGCGATATGCGCCATATCAACCATAACTTTGGCGCCCACTTTATCGGCGATCTGCCTGAAACGCGGGAAGTCGATGACACGCGGATAAGCTGAAGCACCCGCGATAATCATCTTGGGTTTATGCTCGAGGGCAAGGCGTTCGACCTGGTCGTAATCGATGAGGTGGGTGTCTTCTTTGACGCCGTAGGGTACAGGTTTATAGTAGAGCCCAGAGAAGTTTACCGGGCTGCCGTGCGTCAGGTGCCCGCCGTGCGAGAGATCCATGCCCATGTACGTATCACCGGGCTGCAGGACTGCGTAGAATGCCGCCAGGTTGGCCGAGGCCCCGCTGTGGGGCTGCACGTTCGCAAATTTCGCATTGAATATCTTCTTGAGTCGTTCGATTGCCAGGGTCTCGACCATATCTGCCGGCCCACAGCCACCGTAGTAGCGTTTGCCCGGGTAACCTTCGGCGTACTTATTGGTCAGCGTCGAGGTATACGCCTCGAGTACCCGCCGGGTGACGAAGTTTTCTGAG
This sequence comes from Turneriella sp., assembly GCA_046346875.1. Taxonomy (GTDB): domain Bacteria; phylum Spirochaetota; class Leptospiria; order Turneriellales; family Turneriellaceae; genus Turneriella. Next base: position 21,216 of record JAXMHG010000008.1, read on the forward strand.
GCAATCAGCTCGAGGTGCGAGTTCTGCCTGTCGTCCTCAGCCTGCAGAGCCGCGTAGAGCTCCGGGTCATTTTGCTGCAGAATGGGGTACGACATAACGCTCAAAAGCGGAACTTTAGTCATGCCGCAAACGAAATTCCTGCAGCTTCCGAAGCAGTGATGGCCTTCTGTGGCCTGAAACGGTCACAGAAGAATATCGAATCTCTTGACGCTATAGCTCAAAGTTAGGTCACCCAACCATGGCGGATATAGAAGTCAAAGTCCCCGCAATGGGCGAATCGATCAGCGAGGGTACTATCTCACGCTGGTTTAAAAAAGAAGGCGAGGCCATCAAGGCAGACGAAGCGCTCTTTGAAATTGAGACAGACAAGGTCACGCAGGAGATTTATGCACCTGCAGGCGGCGTTGTCAAAAAGCTCATGAAAGCACAGGGAGCGAACGCTGCGGTAGGTGAAGCCGTCGCGATTATCGATTCTTCCGCCACTGCGGCCGCAGCATCTGCGCCAGCGGCGCAACCTGCCAGCCCGGCTGCCCCTGCAGCGCCCGAAGCAAAAAGTATGACCAGCACCGTGCCGCCTGCGGCGAAAAAAATTGCGGCGGAGAACAATATCGATACCAGCTCGATTGCCGGTTCGGGCAAACACGGCCAGGTAACCAAGGGCGACGTACTCGCTGCTGCGGCGGCTAAACCAGCTGCTCCAACTGCATCTGCCCCGGCAAGCGCGTCACCTGTTTCCGCGCAGCCAATTACTCCATCACGACCTTCGCTCGGTAACCGCGAGCGCGAGACGATTCAGCCGATGACACGCCTGCGCCGGGCGATTGCAGATCGCCTTGTCTCTGCGCAGCATACGGCAGCCATACTCACAACTTTCAACGAAGTTGACATGAAGCCGGCGATGGATCTTCGAAACCGGCATAACGATGAATTCCAGAAACGTTACGGTGTCAAAATCGGCTTCATGAGCCTTTTCACCAAGGCTGTGGTGAGCGCCCTGCAGGAAATTCCAGCGATCAATGCTGAAATCCGCGGTAACGATGTCGTCTACAAGAACTACTACGACATCGGCGTGGCAGTGGGTGGACCACGTGGCCTGGTGGTACCCATCGTACGCAACGCAGACCAGCTGAATTTCGCTGAAATCGAACTTGAAATCTCTCGCCTCGCTGGCAGGGTCAAAGAAGGCAGCATTACCCTGCCCGAAATGGAAGGCGGCACCTTTACGATTTCCAACGGCGGTATCTACGGTTCGATGATGTCTACCCCCATTCTGAACCCGCCACAGAGTGGCATTCTCGGCATGCACAATATCGTCAAGCGTGCAGTTGTGGTGACGGAAAATGGTGTCGATAAGATTGAAATCCGCCCGATGATGTATATCGCGCTGTCATACGATCACCGTATTGTCGACGGCAAAGAAGCCGTGACCTTCCTCGTGAAGGTCAAACAGGCGATTGAAGATCCTGTACGGCTGCTGCTCGGCGTCTGATCGCAGCTCCGTAAGCTGCTGGTAGGTTTCGGAAAAACTCCCGCACCGGCTGCTTCTCAGAAGCCCACTAGCAGCCTGTGTTGAGGCAGGTTTCGTTGTAACCTTTCAATAGTCCCGGTTGCAGCTTGAGAAATGCCTCGAGTGCACGGTAATGTTCGCCGCCGGTTTCACACCCCAGGTTCTTTTGCTCGGCCGGATCTAAAACCAGGTCAAAGTGCCGGCAGTTGCCCGAGGCGCGCAGCATCTGCATTTTCGCTAACTGCCCCGAGACCGCGGTGATCGTGTTCTCATTGCCAAAAGTGAAAATGTATTTGCGGCGGTATTCACCGCGCAGCGCCGACTCACCCTGGAATCTTTCGCCGTCGTACCTGCGACCCAGCAAATCGAGCACTGTGGGCACTATGTCGGCGTGCACGGTCGGTGCAGCAATCCTGCGCGGTTCGACCAGCCCCGGTGCATAGATGAAGAGCGGTGAGGCAATGTTCTCGTTGTAACTTTCAGCGGAATGCACGCGGTTACCCGGGTGCTGGTAAAAAGCTTCGCCGTGGTCACCGACGATGACCAGCACGGTGTTCTGCATTTTGCCGCTCGCCTCGAGTGATTCCACGATCTGCCGGATCACCTTGTCCTGCGCATACAGGTTATTGATATAACGATCGCGCGATGACCGCGGTTCGATGAGCCGGTGCTCCAGCCCCAGGTCAGGGTACGGCCAGTGCCCGACAAAGCTGTAGTAGACCGCGAGATAAGGGGCCTGGCCAGCCAATTCGCGGGTGAACTCCTGCACGGTTTTGAACTCGTCGCGTACCGAGGTGGGCCCCGCTTTGTATTCAGGTACCTGCTTCAGCCGGTGGTAATCATTCAACTCGTTGAAGCCGCGGTTGCGAAACCAGGCTTTCGGGAAATACCAGTCCAGGTCGGCCGGTGTATAGAGAAATGCCCGGTAGTCTTTGCCTAAGTGGTCGAGCAGGTGCGGTACGCGGAGTTTTTTTTCCATCGAAAAAAAGCGCGTTTCGGGACTCTCGTACAGCCCCGAAAAGATGGAAAATATCGAACGCGGCGAGCTGTTGTTCGAGGCAAAATGCCGGGTAAACCAGAGCGACTTCTCTGCCAGCGAATACAGGTACGGCATGGGCATCTTGCCGCCCGCGTATTTGGTCGTATCGAAGATATACTCCGAGGCAGTACTTTCGAGAATGATCACGACCACATTGGCCCGGGCATTGCTGCGCACGACCGGCGCGGGAGTTTTCTCTTTAACGCCTGTAACAAACGGCGGCTGGTTCAACGCGACGTTCAAATGGTTACCGGTACGCAGCGGCCGCGTTTCACGCGCCGCCAGAAGTTGGCGCGCCGCATCGCGGGCAAAGAACGCATGCGGGTTCATGCTCAACTCATCGGGTACCCTACCCGCCAGGGGCAGCGAAGAAAGTAGCTGAAGCCCAAAGACCGAGACCAGTAGCGTTGCGGCCTTGCGCAATGGCACGCCATGCACTGGCCGCCGCAGAACCAAAAGCAAAAAGAGCGCGGGTGGAAAAACCACTGCGATATAATCTTTGATGGTCATCAGCGATATAAATTCGCGCAGGCTGAGGACTGTGAAAAATTCGACGAATATGCTCCAGGTGAAACCGGTGTTCATGCTAAACATCAGGTTCGTGTGCGACCCCAGAATCATAGCATTCCAGAAGAGCGCGAGGCTGAGCAGCAGAAGTACCAGGTTGCGCGCCGCCCGCCCCATGCCTGCCCCGGGACGAGCCAACCGAAATAAAATTACCAGAGCGTAGATGAGCACCAGAAGAAAGAGGTCATGGCCAAGACCGGCAAGAACAGCCAGGACCGGAATCACTCCCTTTTGCGCACCGAGCGGTGCCGCTTCAGCAAAGAGCAGCGCAAATACCAGAACCACGCGGTAGACGACTACCGAAAGCAGGTAGACAGTTGCGGCTGTATGTAGTACCGGCATCGTCCAGGCACCTGCAAGCCTCAGAGAAAAACGCTGCAGCATCAGGAAAGATCGGCGATCAGCAACGTGACGTCATCTGAGAAGCGCTCCGTACCGGCAAATTCGCTCGAACGCCGCCAGATTTCGCCCAGTGCCACGGCCGGGTTTTGCGAACGGGTTTCGGTGAGCGCTTTTTGAAACCTCTCCTGCCCAAATTCTTCGCGAGCGGCATTCTTTTGTTCTACGATGCCGTCGGTCAGTAGTATGAGCCTGGTACCAGCCGGGTACGCAATCTTGCGGAAATCGTACGGTGCACTGATGAATGAACCGATCACTGTACCTGTAGCTTCGAGCGGCAGAAAGGCCGAGCTCGCGCTCTGCAGCAGGCAGGGAATATGCCCGCCATTCGCATACTCGATAGTCCGCGCGCGCGGGTCAATGAGGAGCGCGGTCCCGGTCAGGTAGTGGCTCGTCGTTACCTTCTTCATCTCTTCGGAAAGTTTCTTCAGAATTTCCCCAGCATTGCTGCGCGCCAGGTCCTGCCCGCCAAGAGACATCTTGCACATTGCCCCCACCAGCGCACTCGGCACACCGTGCCCTGAAATGTCGGCAATAAAGACGAAAATACGGCCGTCAGGCAGTTCGGCATAGTCATAGAGATCGCCTGACACCTCGTGGCAGGGACGGTAGAGGCAGGCGACCTGGAATGGCCCGACCGAGTTTTCCCCGGGCAGCATCGCCTGCTGCACCTCGGTCGCGAGTTCGAGCTCACGTCGCATCGTCTCGGATTTCGCGCGAATCTCGCTTGTGCGTTCTTCTACCATCTTTTCCAGATTCTGCGCATAACTCTTGAGTTCGGCATGCGCGCGCTCCAGGTCTTTTTCAAGATTCTCTAATTTCTTGAATATGTCGAGTGTGCCCCGGTTGAGGTTGAGCTCCGACTCGCGCCGGAACCGCCTGAGAATGAATGCCAGCGGGAATACAAAGAGCAGCAGCAGGGCGGTTTTGAAAAGCGCGTGCGCTGCCAGGCTCTTGCTGAAGGCCTCGGGGCGGGTCAGCGCCAAAAAGATCACCGAATCGAGCATCATTGTCGCCCAAAGCGCCAGGAACATGTTGAGTCCCAGCGGTGCGCGCCGCAGCTGGTTCACTAAGAACTGGAAAGTGATGACCGCGAGAAAAAGCATCACAATGGTGCTGACGATTGAAACGCCAATGTTAAAAGCACGCGGTTCGAGTACCTTGTCGGCAAGCGCCAGTTCTGAGGCGGGCAGAAAGTAACCGCGCGCCATGTACAGGAATACCTGGAACAGGACCAGGAAAATCTGCGAGGCAATGGACACCGCAATCACTTTGCGCGCTTCGTTGATGCCTTCGGCGATATAGACAAAAACAAGACCCGCGAAGATCAGCGTGTAGATCGCTGAGGAAAAGCGGAACTTCAGCGCGTGGCCGCCTAGCTCCACCTGTGCAGAAAAATGGATTGCCCCGGCAAAAAAGGACAAGAACCAGAGCAGGCAGATATAGACAAGAAAGGGTTCACGAAACCCCCGGCCGCGCAGAATCTGCAGCGGCCAAAACGGCAATACCAGCAGCAGCATCCCGCCGAAAAAAATGGTAAGCGATGGCAGGTCCATGCCGCTCAAAAAAAGAATCCTATGGCGGCGCAAAGTACAAAAGCCCGGCATCTTACCGCGCCAAACCCCCATTCTGCTTGACGTGACTCTTCATGGCTGAAGCCTAGGGTGGTGGCGAAGACAGCTAAACCCGAAGAGGCAACCCGGCAGACCGCAGAATGGCTGGCCCGCAATCTCAGGTTTCTGCCCGAGACACTCTTTGACCTGCTTGCCTCGTATTTTCGTCTTGAAGTTGAGGGCGTAGAGAATCTGCCCGAAGGCGGCCGCGGCAAGATGCTCGTTGTCCCCAATCACTCCAACGCGCTGGGTTTTGACGCTTTCATGATGGCGATGGCGCTGCGCAAGTTCACCCGCCGGGTACCCCGTGTCATGGGTCACAACTTCTGGTTCAGCAACAGCTTTTCTGCGGCATTCAGCCGCCGCTGGGGTGTTTTTCCCGCCGACCTGCGCGAGGGGCTCAATAACCTGCGCGACGGCAATATCGTTGTCATTTTTCCTGAAGGCGCCGAGGGCAATTTCAAAGTTTCGTCTACCATGTATAAGATGGTCGACTTTAACCCGGGGTTTGTCCCGCTCGCGATCATGCAGCAGGCACCGGTTGTACCTGCGGCAATTATCGGCGCAGAAGAAAGTAATATCAACCTCGCCAAGATCGACTGGTTCAAAGACCTGATCGGAGCAAGCATTCCGCTACCGATGAACCTGATCCCGTTTCCAGCGAAATGGAAGATCAAGTTTCTGCCGGCAATCGACTTTGCCAAATACAACAAGAAAGATATCAAAGACGCGCGTTTCGTCAAAGAGATTAACCAGAATATCCGTTACCGCATACAGCATGAACTCAATAAAGAAATCGAAAAGCGCAATGTCGCTTTCCGCTAATAGCGAACAGGAAAAGGATCAACCATGTCAGATATGTTAGAAACCACGAGCGACAGGAACCTCAACTCATTACACCAGCGCCTGTTACGCATCCGCAACACGCGCGTCGGCGATGTCATGAAGCGCGATGTGATCACACTCGATGCGACCGACCTGCTCGCCACCGCAGCCCGCACTTTGATCGAGAACAAAATCCACGGGCTTGTCGTCATGAAAGATGGCAAACCCTGGTCGGTACTCAGCGCGTTTGACCTGCTGCACAAAAGTTACGTCGAGAGTTTCTCCGACAAGATGGACTACCTGCGCTCAACCCTCGACAGCCTGATCGACCAGCCGATTCTGCATTCGCTCAAACCCAATGACTCGCTCGATTCGGCAGCACGGCTTTTCACGGTCTATGGCCAGCGCACCATACCCGTCATCGAAGGCGACAAGCTGATGGGAATTATCACGATTACCGACCTGATACGCGCGTACGGCCGGCTCGTCGGTGAATCGGGAATCTGAACCATGTACGAACCGATTCCACCACTCATCGAGCGCGCAAAGCTTGAAGCCCGTATAGCCGAACTTGGCAGGCAGATTACTGCCGATTATGCCGGTAAGAACTACATCCGTGTTATCGGGGCGCTGCGCGGCTGTTTCGTGTTCATGGCCGATTTGATCCGTGCGATTGAAATGCCGGTGAAAGTCGACTTCATGGAGATTTCCAGCTACGGCAATGCCACCACGTCTTCGGGTAACATCAAGATCCTCAAAGACCTGACCGATGACGTCATGGGCGAGCACGTGCTGGTCGCCGAAGACATCATCGACAGCGGCTTAACCCTGCAGTCGATGATTGACCTGCTTAAAGGCCGGGGGGTTGCATCGATCGAGATTGCGACACTGCTGATTAAGCCCAAGAATGTCGCAGCGCAGCGCAAGCTCATCTACCCGGTGAAGTACCGCGCGTTTGAAGTCTCCGACGAGTTTGTCGTCGGCGCCGGCATGGATTACAAGGGGTACATGCGCAACCTGCCCTACATTGCACAGGTTACCGATATGCAGCAGCTAAAACTTTTCGAAGGTGGCTGACCGCGTCCTCTGCATTGATTTTGGGCTGAAATTTATCGGCCTGGCGGTGGCCGATTTTCCCGGCATCACGGCGCGTGCACTCGAAACTATACGCTCTGACCGGCAGGATCCTCTGCAGGTTATCGGGCAGGTTGTTAGCGACGAAAAGGTAACGAAGTTCCTGCTCGGTTTTCCCTTCTCTGATGCGGAAGGTGAAATACACCGGCGCATCAGGGATTTCGGCGATCGCCTGGCCCAGCATTTTCCCGCAATACCGGTCGAGCTGGTCGATGAATCGTACAGCAGCATCGAAGCCGACGAGCTCGTGCAGCAGACCGGGCTCGGGCGGCGTCAAAAACAACGCTCGCAGGATTCTCAGGCGGCAAAGATTGTGCTGCTGAGATACCTCAACGCTGCGCCTTAGCACGGGCAGCTTTTCGTTTACGGCGACTCTCGCATCGCCGACTGAGCGCCGTGGTCCTGCGCACAGCCGAAATCCGCCGCCTCTATCGCTACGAAACTCTGCACCATCACGGTAAACGCTTTCGCAATATCTGGGGGGCTCACCCCGATTCCGACGCGACCAAGTTTGATCCCGTGAGCGGCGATATCAGGCACCGCGCGCTCGACGTGGCTGGCTGGCTGTTCCGCAAGGGTTTAGGCTCGCAGAAGAGTGGTCAGCCTGCACAGGTTCGCCCGATTGCACGCGATGAGCTGATGAGCCCTGGCCCCGGCGCAAAGGTTTTCTGGCTGGGCCATGCTTCGTGCCTCTTGCAGGTCGATGGCCTGAACATTATCACTGACCCGGTTTTTGCTGATCGCGTTTCGCCCGTGCGATTCGCCGGCCCGCGCCGCCTGTGTGGACTCGCCGCTCCGGTAACAGACCTGCCGCGTATTGACGCGATCGTGCTCTCGCACAACCACTACGACCACGCGGAAAGTGAAACGCTGCGCCTGCTTGCCCGCCGCGACCAGCCGCCGGTGTTTGTTCCGCTGCGGGTGGCCCCCCTCATGAAGCAACTCGGGTTTGCTACAGTATACGAATTTGACTGGTGGCAACAGGTGGAGCTAAACGGTTACACGATCACCTGCCTCCCTTGCAAACACTTCTCCGGTCGTTCTGCTACCGACCGCAATGAAACGCTCTGGGCTTCCTTCATGATTGAATTTCACCGCTCAAACAAGCGCGTGTACTTTGCCGGTGATACCGCTTACTCGCCGCACTTCGCTGAAATCGCCGCGGAGTTCAGTGAAATCGACCTGACCCTGATGCCGATCGGGGCCTACCTGCCGCGCTGGTTCATGCGCGAAGTGCACGTTTCACCGGCAGAAGCGGTTCAGGCATTTGCGGACCTGAAAGCGCAGAAGATGCTCGGCATCCATTGGGGTACCTACGATCTCGCTGACGAAAATCTGGACCAGCCGAAAATCGAAGCAAGCTCAGCTGCAAAAGCGCTGGGTATTGGCAGTGACCGCCTGTTTGTTACCGACGTCGGCAGTAGTTTCCAGTTCTAGCAGGTTCTTTTTTCAGGAGCCTGCTGGAAAGCTCTGGCTAGATTTTTCTATGCCAGAGCGGGTTATGGATGTGCGCGACCGAAAAATCGAGGCACAGCAGGCAATCGTCCGCGTAAGAGTGCACGAGCGTCACAATGGGTTCGCTCGATTTAATATCGCGGTAGACCTCTGAATAGTTACGGTGCGTTCCTTCTGATTCCCGGCGGGCCATAAATTCGAGGAAGTACGGCCGCCATGACCAGTCCTTCTGCGAGTAGTTGTGGTCCATCTGCCAGCGAAAACCGTCATCGTCTTTCACCAGGCGGTAATTCGGGCTAATCTGAACCCCCTGCGCATTGAGGAAGTAGACAAGCCGCAGGTGGTCGCGCAAAAAAGCCGGAAAACTGTGCGGCTCAATGGGCCGAAAGTGCGTTTCGCCCTCTTTCATCTCAGGCAAAAAAAGCTCTTTCAGGTGAATATCGAAGTACTCAGAAGTGATCGATTTGAAGTACATGAGACTCTGCATGTGCGTGAGCTTACGCGCAGTAAAGTCGCGCATGTAGTCGTGCAGAATCTGCTGAAGCTCATCGACATTTGAGAACGAAGATTCCGGAAATCCCAGGAAATAACCCTGCATGTAGCGCGCCCCGATATCGAGTGCGCCATACACCTCTTCTTCGTGTTCGATACCCTCAACCAGCAGGATTGCCCCAATCTTTTCCGAGAGAAAAGCCAGCGAATTGAGAATTTCTTTATAGACAAGGTCGGAAAACCCCTTGCGTATCAGGTGCAGGTCGAGCTTGATAAACTTCGGCCGCATCTGCCCGATACGGCTCATGTTCGAATAACCGGCACCGAAATCGTCCACGGCAATTTCAAACCCATAATTCTTCAGCTCATGAATTGCCCGGGTCATTGTATCCGGGTGCTGCAGGTACTCACCCTCGGTAATCTCGACGACAACATTTTCGGGTTTGATACCGTAACGGGTGGTCTGTTCGATCAGCGGATCGATGACATCGCTCAAATCATCGCGTATCGTGTAGTTGAGCCAGCGTGGCAGCACGTTGATGAAAAGCTTTTTGCCCTGCGCAACTGCAGACTGGCCATATTGCCTGAAAGCCGCCTCGCGGATGCTCAGGTCCAGTTCAATTGCCACGCGGCTGTCTGCGTATTTCTCGAACAGGTACCCCAGGGAGTTGATGTTACCCTGCACGTCACGCCCGCGCGCCAGTACTTCGTACCCCACGACCCGCTTGTCTTCAATCGAGATGATTGGCTGAAAATAGGGAAACGGGGCACCGGCCAGGTTGTGATCAAGCTTGGAAAGATCGATGTTATCCCCCGTTGTGGCGGTCACCAAAGAAAACTGGAAATTCTCCTATGGGCGTAAACAATAAACAGACAGAATTTTTCCCATCTGTGCAAAGCATCATGCGGCGGCCCAAATGAGTGCCAAAAAAAGTTGACTGAAACCGACCGCGCTCCATTTCCGCACCCCCGTTCTGGAAATTCCTGCAGCCCTGTTGCACCGGGTTAAGCTGCAGTAAAATAGGTATTGGTGATCTCAATGCCTATTTCATTCAGCCGCACCTGCAGGTTGTCGAGATATCCATTGAGTGCCTGGCCAACGAGCGATGCGACATCGACATGACGTGTCTCGAGCAGAAGACGCTGCACCTTTTTCTGTGCCGCATTGATGAAAAAGCCCTTTTGTTCGCCCGCGAGACAACGCAGTGCATATTCAATCTGTAACAGGCAGGCGATGATAGCACGGGGAAAAGTGCGGCTCAGCAGCAGAAAATCGAGAATATTCTCTGAGGTAATACGGGCGTGTGCCTGGTTAAACATCTCATGGGCGCTTGTCGCACGCAGCAAGGCAAGTCCCAGGACAATCTGTCCCTCGCCAAACTGTTGCTGCGTATCGCTCGTCAGCATATACGACTGCAGATCGAGAATGCGTGTAGTCTTGTCTGCACGCTCGATGGCCCTACCCAGCAGCGCGAAGAAGTAGGTTTCGTCGTGGTTGAGCGTACCGTCGGATATTCCGTAGAACGCATGGCAGCTGCGCCGGATGTCCCGGTAAAAGTTGTGGCTTCCCGATTGAGCCCCGGCTTTCACGCGTGCTGCGTCAACGGTCACCACATCGTTGTATAGTTCGTTAATCGACTCCCACATGTCCTTGGAAATTTTTTCGCGTATCGAGCGGGCATTCTCGCGCGCCGTGTACAGGCAGGAGACAATTGAATTGGGGTTTCTGCGGTTAAAGGTGAGATACTCGACAACATTTTCGGGTTGCAGTTCATCGTATGTTTCATTAAAACCGGAAGTGTCTGCTGTAGATTCGACAAGTGCCAGCCACAATGGCGCAGTAATTTCCGGGTTTTCGAGTGATAACTGCTGGTAAGTTTCCAGCAGCCGGGCATAGTTTTCCACGCGCTCGACGTAGCGGTTCAGCCAATAGATCGAATCTGCTACGCGGCTGAGAATGTGCATATCTTGCCTCAGGTGTCGAGCACCCAGGTATCCTTGGTGCCTCCGCCCTGCGAAGAATTCACGACGAGCGACCCTTTCTTCAGCGCGACGCGCGTCAGGCCACTGGGCAGAACGTAACAATCTTTTCCGAAGACAATATAAGGCCGCAGGTCAATATGCCGCGGCTCGATCGTTCCTTCGCCTGCATTCAGTACCGGGTTGTCCACGATCGTCGGCGCGGTCGACAGTGATATCATCGGCTGCGCAATATACCCCCGCGGGTCGGTGAGTATCTTTTCGCGGAATTTCTCGCGTTCTTCTGCGCTGGCATGCGGGCCGATCAGCATACCATAACCACCGGCACCATTGGCAGCCTTCACCACCATTTTGTCGAGGTTCTCCAGAACATACTGGCGATCGGAGTCCCTGAAGCAGAGATAGGTAGGGACGTTGGCAATCAGCGGTTCCTCCTTTAAATAGTAGCGTATCATGTCGGGAACGTAAGCGTACACCACCTTATCATCCGCCACGCCTGTACCCGGCGCGTTTGCCAGCGCCACGTTGCCTTTGCGGTATGCCTTAAAGATGCCTGGAACCCCGAGCAACGAATCTTTGCGGAACGCATTCGGATCAATAAACGTATCGTCGGTCCGCCGGTAGATCACATCCACCTGCTTAAGCCCACGAATCGTCTTCATGTAGACCTTGTCAGACTCAACCACGAGGTCTTTGTTTTCGACGAGAGGAATTCCCATCTGCTGTGCCAGGAACGAGTGTTCGAAGTATGCCGAGTTGTATACGCCGGGGGTCAGCAGCGCAATCGTGGGATTCGCCTTGTCACTCAGGTACCCCAGCGCCTGCCGTAACCGGAACGGGTAGTTGGAAACCGGCCGTATGCGCAGGTTAGCAAAGAGCTCTGGGAAGATCTGCTTCATCACCTCGCGGTTTTCGAGCACATAACTCACGCCCGAAGGACACCTCAGGTTGTCTTCGAGCACCATATACGTGCCGTCTTCTCCACGCACCAGATCAGTGCCCGAAATATTGGTATAGATACCTTTCGCCGGCCGGGCATCCGCGCACTGCGGCAGGTAACCCGGGCTCGACTCGATCACTTCACGGCTGACTACACCGTCTTTAATAATATGCTGCTTGCCATAGACGTCATTCAGGAATGCATTCAGTGCAAGCGTCCGCTGGACAAGGCCCGCCTCGAGGGTAGACCATTCATCGGCGCGGATAATACGCGGGATAATGTCGAACGGCAGAATACGGTCCTCCGACCCCTGCTCGCCATAGAGCGTGAAGGTAATTCCCGAGGAGAACAGTGCTTTCTCCGCCTTGCCTTTACGCCGCACCAGCTCACCCAACCCCATGTGCTGCAGGCGGTTGCCCAGGCTTTCGTACTGCGGCCGAACACCCCCGTCCTTCGTGACCATTTCATCGAATGCCTGCACCGTGCTGTATCTTTCCATTAACATAACTGCTCTGCCTTGCGGCTGCGCGTAAGGTGCATGCCGCAACCATCGTTAAGCAAATACCATGCCAGACGTTTCAGGTCAGGCGGTGCACATCGACTTCGACCTTGAGTGTGTGTTTACCGCCGCCAAAAAGAATACCTTTGAGCGGAGAAACGTCGCCGAAATCGCGTCCGCGGGCTGTGACAATAAATTCCTCTGTGATCGGCTTACCGTTCGTTGGGTCAAAATCAAACCAGCCGCCTGTGCCGGCATAGACTGAAATCCACGCGTGGCTGGCATCGCTGCCGCGAAGCTTAGGTTGACCTTCCGGTGGATACGTTTCGATATAACCACTGACATAGCGCGCAGGAATGCCGATCGTGCGTAGCGCAGCAATCGCCAGGTGCGCGAAATCCTGGCAGACACCGCGGCGGTGGCGGAAAACCTCGGTGAGCGGCGTCAGTATGGTTGTCGACTTCTGCTCATACTTGAAGTCATTGCGAATTCGCCGTGCAAAATCAAGCGCGGCAGCCAGTATCGGGCGGCCAGGCGTAAAAGATTCAGCGGCGTATTCCCCGAATGTATCCGACAAGGCAACGAACGGCGACGCCAACAGGTACTCCACGGCGGCAATATCCGCAGCTTCAGTGGGATTTCGCAAGTTCTGCGCGAGAATATCCCACGGTAGAGAATTTTCTCCATCACCGTCCCCATACTTCTGCGTGCGGATGCGGGTTTTGGCAGTCACGGAGAGTTGTAGGTGCGGCTGTTCAACAGAAAAGTAGCGGAAACGGTTACCAAAGTAGTCCGTGTGGTCGGCGCTGATTGTCGGCTGTGGCGAGATGGCGATTTCCGTTTTTTCACAGCTCTGCCGCGCGTCGCTCTGCGGCAGCAGGTACGCAATGTTCTGGCAATGGCTGACCTTTTCGCTGTAGCTATATACCGTGGTGTGCGTGACCTCGTACTCAGCCATTTGCGACCTCGTTTTCTCCTTCGGTCATCTCCTGCGCCCTGCGCAAAATGCCTGACCGGGTATGATCGCCAATGCTGTGCTGCTCTTCGACGTAAGTAAAGTAGGTCTCGCGCAGGTTGCTGCCGAGGTCGGTTAAGCCTGACTCGAGGGTATCGATCCAGCGTGCGAGCTTGTCCCCTGCTTTTTCCCCACCCAGCAGCTCGCGCACATCAGTGACCTTGTATTCAGTATAAAGCCGCAGCGCGATCTTTTCCGCGGCCGGTCTCGCGCCTTCTGTTTTCGCCGGCAGCGCCGGAATAAAATCGCGTATGCGTACCAGCTGGTACCCCAGAGAACGCGGGTTCGATTCATCATAGAGTAAAATGTCGAGGACCGAATCGGTTTCGATACGGTGACGGTAGCGCCTCTGGTACGTGATACGGATATCATTGATATTCAGCAGGTTCTCGACGATGAACTTGTCGTAAATATCACCGAGAAAAAGGAACGCGCGTAAAACACGCAGCGAAAAACTGGCGCGTTCAATACGCCTGCCGAGCTCGAGAAAGTGCCAGCCCACTTCGCGGCTCATGTTCTCCTGGCTGAGACCAGAGACCGAAGACAGGTAGATAATAACATCAAACAGGTGCGCGTGCTGCACCGACAGAACACCCGATGCATAAGGTTCATTCTCGAGCTGCGAAATGACGCGGCGCATGTCGTCAGACAAGCTGTCTCGCAGGCTGCGCGATGCGCGTACCAGTGACAGCACATTGTAACGAACGCTGCCGGCGGCGTCGCGGTCGTAGATGAGACGCCCGAGTTCACCCTCGGGATGCCTGATTAATTCTGCACTGTCGTCGCCGACAAAACCCGGGTATTCTCCCGAGATGTGCGTCACCATCCGCAAAAGCCGTGCAATCTCTTCAGTGCCAGCAGTGTCTTCAATCTGTGTAATACGTGCAATCACGTTGCGCAGCAGGCGAGACATATTTTCGGCACGTTCAGCATATCGTGCCATCCAGAAGATATTGTCGGCGATACGGCTCGGCACGCCACCGCTCGATTTGCGCGAAATGCGCGATTCTACGGTCTCCGCCCTGAGCAAAGAAACTTCTTTCTGCGGTTCCGAGGCGAGTATCCAGATATCCTTGCTGCCTGCACCGCTCTGGTTCGTGATGACCAGGTCATCGGCATTGCCTGATATGCGGGCCAGCCCCCCGGGCATGACCTGGTAACCCGATTCGGTGGCCACCTGATAGGTACGGATAACGCACCTTGCAGCAACTATCCGCCTGCCCTGGTCAATGATGGGCACGGATGAACCGGGGATAATTTCCTGCGCGATGAAATCATGCGGCCGTGCGAGGATTGTCTCGCGCAAACGGGCAAGCTCCGCACTCGCAAGCTGAGCCGGGTAAATGTGGCGCCGGGTACCTTCGCGTGATACGGGCTTCACCACGAAGCGTGATGCATCGCTGAACAACTGCTCGCGGTGAGTGGCGTCTCCCAGGTAAAGCGTCTCGCAATTCGGTAAAATCAGCTCTTCGCCAAAGTAGTAGCGGCAGAGCGCCGGAAAATACGCCATCAGCGACCGGTTCTCCAGCACAGCTGCACCGAGCGGATTGACGACGGACACATTTCCTGAACGCACGGCTTCGAGAATTCCCGGTACTCCCAGCAGTGAATCGCCGCGCAATTCCAGCGGATCCATGAACTGGTCGTCCGTGCGCCGCAGCACCACGTCGACCTGCTGGTGGCCTTCGACGGTCTTGAGGTACACGCGGTTCGCACGCACCGTCAGGTCGGTGGACTGCGCGAGGGTATAACCGAGGTAGCCAGCGAGAAAGACGTGTTCAAAGTAAGTTTCATTTTCCGGACCGGGTGTGAGTAACACGATCACAGGCTCCCGGTTTTCGCGCGCGCGCGGCAGCGCCGAGAGCGCCTTGCGCATGCCGCGAAAAAACATGGCTACGCGGTGTACCTCGCTGTCGCGGTAGAGGCTCGGGAATACCCGCGAGAGCGCTATCCGGTTCTCGAGCGCATAGCCGGTGCCAGACGGCGCCTGCGAGCGGTCGCCGATGACGACAAAAGTTCCGTCTGAGCGGCGCGCCAGGTCGCAGGAAAAAAATAACAACTCTCGTTCGCGGTTCTGGTACAGGTTGTGGCATGGACGCAGAAACCCCTGCGCTGCAAAGACCACCTCTGGCGGCACAACGCGGTCGAACAACAGGCGGCGCGGGCCGTACAGGTCTTTAAAAAGCGTGTTGAGAAGTTCGCCGCGCTGCAACAAACCGCGCTCGAGCGCGCTGAACTCGGTGCTCTCCATCAGGTAAGGCATCATGTCGAGCGACCAGAGCCTTGCCTTTTCGTCCTGGTTGCCGTAGACGTTATAGGTGACGCCGTTTTCTTTCAACAACCGCGCCAGTTCGCGCTGGCGCAGCTCCAGCTCAGCTTCACCAATTTCCTGGTAGGAGTTCAGAAGAAACTTGTACTTTTCCCGCGGATTGCCGGACGCATCGAGCAGTTCGTCGTACGTATCAGGTAGTGCAGAATAAGCTTGCAGCAGGGGTTGAGGTACTTCAGCCATCGCGGTTACGGTGCGCTGCATGTCTAACCCTCACGCCTCAGGTCAAGCGTATGCGGAAAATCGCTGACCATGGGCTTGATGGGCGGCACCTGCGGGTAACGCGCCTGGGGCAAGAACCTGGAGAGGCGACGGCTTTCGGCTTCGTACGAATTCACCGGGAATTTTTCGTACGCGCGGCCGCCGGGGTGCGATGTATGGTAGCTGCAGCCGCCGGTATATTGTCGGCTGCGCCGGTCGTAGATACCGAATTGCAGCGGCGAATGCACCGGTACCGTTGGGTGCAGTGTGAACGGTGGCGACCACGCCTTAAATACCACACCGGCCACATGGCAATCCTGGTCGCGGTCGTACCTCAGTGGCAGGGCATAACCGTTACAGGTAATCACCGTATCTTTGAGGTTACCCCGGACCAGAACCTGCACGCGCTCAGTCGCGCTGTCGACTGCGCGCGAGACAGAACCGGATACCACCTCTTCGCCGAGCACATTCCAGGGCTCAAGCGCCATGCGCAGTTCGATCTCAAAACCCCCGGCACGGTAAGTGCCATACACGGGAAAGCGAAACTCAAAGAACGGTTCAACATGATGGAAAGCAAAGGCATAACCGGCGCCGGAAAGATCGTGCAGAACCCGCATCAGGTCACGCTCGAGGTAAAATGGCAGCATCCATTCATCGCGCAGGCTGCTGCCCCAGCGCGTCAGCGGGTGACGGTACGGTTCACGCCAGAACCAGGACAAGAGGCCTGCTACCAGCAGCTGCTGAACTACGCTCATCTGGTAGTGCGGCGGCATTTCAAAGCCGCGCAGCTCCACGAGACCCAACCTGCCTGTATAAGAACCCGGTGCATAAAGTTTGTCGATCGAAATCTCTGCGCGGTGCGTGTTGCCCGTGATGTCGACGAGTATGTTGCGCAGAATGCGGTCAATCTGCCAGGGGGGCAACGTTTCGGCCCGCCTGATCTGCGTGAGCGCAATTTCGGCCTCGGCGACCTGCCCGTCGCGGGCCTCGTCCAGGCGTGGCGCCTGCGAAGTCGGTCCGATGAAGAGACCACTGAAGACATAGGATAACGATGGGTGATTCTGCCAATAGGCAACGAGAGAGGCAAGCAGGTGGGGTTTCCGCAGGAAAGGACTGTCTTCAGAATGCAGTGCGCCAAGAGTAATGTGGTTACCGCCGCCTGTCGCACAGGCCCGGCCGTCGAGCATGTAACGATCGGTCGTTAGCCCCGTGCGTTCTGCTTCTTCATAGATGATGCGGGTCTTGGCAAGCGAGTCGACGAGGCTCGCAGACGGGAACATGTTTACTTCGATGACACCCGGGTCGGGGGTGATCCGGAAAAAATTTAACCGGCTGTCCTTTGGCGGTTCATAACCTTCGAGGTTAAGGCGGAGTTCTCTCCGTTTCGCTACGGCTTCGATAACCGAAAGTAATCCGCAGAATTCTTCGAGGGTATTTACCGGGGGCAAAAAGACATGCAGCGCACCGCCGCGCACTTCTGCACAGAGAAAAGTCCGTATCGGATCGCGCCGAATACGCCCGGCGCTGGGGGCCTTGCGCACATCACCGCGGCCATTGGCCACCGGGTCATGGTGGTAGTCCTGCTGCCATGCATCGGTAATCGAATCGAGCGGCAGCCGCAACCCCATGGGTGAATCACCGGGCAGCAAAGACATAAATCCCCGCCGGAACTCTAGTTCTGCACTTTCCCAGTGCTGCCCGGTTGCATTGTAAGTCAGGGGCAGCGCAAAACCTACCGGCTTTTCAAGCCCGGTATCGAGAACGCGCAGCAGCCTTCGCCTTTCAATTTCAGGATACGAATTGCCCTTGATAATCTTTTCGAATTCGGGCGGCAGTTTCGCCTCGGCGTAGAGGTAATAGACAGGGTCTTCAAAAGCCGTATGTATACATTCGGCTGGTAAACCCAGCTCACCGGCGACATCGGTGATAAAGCGCTCGGCGTCGCCGAGGACTGCACCAGCCGCCTCGCCATTGTGCAGCAGTAAACCCGGACTATGCCACAATGGCTTGCCGTCGCGCAGCCAGAAGCAGTCGAGCGACCAGCGCGGCAATATTTCGCCGGGATACCATTTGCCCTGCGAACGCAGCACAATACCGCCCTTGGCGTAGATTTCGTAGAAGCGGGCGAGCAACAGCTCTGCGTGGCGGTATTTGTCGGCGCCAAGCGCATCGTAATTCCATTGCCGGCTCTCGCGGTCGGTCGCCGAAACAAATGTGGGCTCGCCCCCGATCGACAGGCGCACATCGTTTTTTTCCAGCTCAGCATCAATCTTCGCCGCAAGCTTTTCAACCGAGGCCCACACTGCATCGTTGTAAGGACGGGTAACCCTGGCTGATTCAGTCAGCCTTTGGACTTTCATACTGAAAGCCAGTTCTGATTCACAGGGATCGGTAAAACCGTCGATTGCTGCGGCATTCTCGGGCTCTGGAGTTGCCGCCAGCGGTATATGTCCCTCGGCCGCAAGCAGACCAGAAGTGGCATCGAGTCCCACCCAGCCTGCACCCGGTATAAAAATCTCGGCCCATGCATGCAGGTCGGTGAAGTCGGTAGCTGCACCCTTAAGCTCCCCCTCGCCCGGCTTGTCGGCTTTGAGCTGTATCAGGTAACCAGAAACGAAACGTGCGGCAAGACCGAGACAGCGCGCCAGTTGAACCAGCAGGTAGGCACTGTCACGGCACGACCCCGATTTTTTTTCGAGCGTTTCGTGCGGGCTCTGCACGCCCGGTTCGAGCCGAATCACATAACCCACATGATTGCGTACGTACTGGTTCAGGGCAACGATAAAGTCGACAATCGTGAGATCTTTCTCTGTAAAGTCAGCCGCAAATGCACGCAACCGCGGACTATCGCCGGTCACTGCAAGGTAGGGTAAAAGTTCATGTTTCAGCCGCGGCGCGTATTCGAACGGGTACTTAGCCGCGTATTCTTCGGTGAAAAAATCAAAGGGATTAAACACCCTGATCTGCGCCATGAGATCTACCCTGACGCTGAGCTGCCGCGTCGGCTCAGGGAATACCAGCCGTGCCTGCCAGTTGGCAAATGGGTCTTGCTGCCAGTTAAGAAACTGCCGCGCCGGATCAACACTGAGCGAATACGATTCGATGATTGTACGCGTATGCGGCGCCGGACGCAGGCGCACGACGTGCGGCGACAGCCTGACCGGGCGATCGTAGGTATAATCGGTAATGTGGCTGAGTTTTACCCGGATCACGCAGCCAGGATGCTGCAAATCTCATGCCAAGATCCGGTGGCTCAAAAATCTACCGCGCCCGGTCTAACACGCGCTGCAGGCGATCGACAAGGCGTGTATCGGCCTGTGGTCGCCTGCGAGCCAAGCCAGCATAACGTCTGGATTCAGGCAGTTCGCCTGCTGCCGCACTGTTGAGTGCCCCGTCATAGAGGGCTTCGGTTGTGCTTTCGCGCACCGTGTCGCGATCACGTGCCAGCGCGCGGCGGATTTTCTGCAGTTCTGTTGCTGCGGAGGCATCGTCAATACAGCCGAAGGCGATAAGCCGCTTCCCGTGCGCCAAAAGATAGTATTCCCTCCCGCTGCAGGCAGCGACCGGAAATCGTGCGTATTTGCGATAGCGCTCCGCAGGCAGAATTCCGCTTAACGCAACTTCAGGCAGGTTACGCTCGAGCAAACCGGCGACCCGGTCTGCCGGCGCAGCATTCGGTGCAGCGATGAGCAGTTCATAGGTAGGCGGCGCAGACAATGCCGGCCACAGCAGCAGCGCAAAAAGCACCACCGCGATAAACAACCTGCCGCTGGCTGCGATCATTCGCTAATCGTGATCACGTCTGACGCCGAATACGCGAAAGATTCAGGATAGTACATGAGTCCACCCTGCGCGGGCATTGCCTGGTATTTGCCCGGGAAAACGGCGCGGTAGAACGCGCGTGGTACAAAGTGATCTTTGCCCATCCAGGTCTTAGCCAGCCCCACTCGGTCGTCGAGGCGGGTTACCGCAGCCGGTGCATTGTCGTAACCGTCGTAGCGTAAATCACCCATCTGCGCCAGCTCGGCCGGGGCAAGCGGTTCAAATCCTGCAGGTATCATGTCTTCGAGCAGCAGGTACTCCGCACCCTTCTCTGCTTTCAGGTCAACCTCGGTCATGACCAGATCGCCCGCTTTGAAGTTATACTTCGCTGCACCTTTACTGTAGTTATTGCCGCTGCGGTCGACGGCGAAAAATTTGCGGCCGAGCGCGAAATTGCCTTCGCGCGGCACGATCAGCGGTTTGTTGAGGTAGTGCTTCCACTCGGCGCGCGCCAGAAAGAAGCCTGAACTGCTGCGGCTTAGGTTTACGCGCGCATCGCGCGATTTGGTTTTGAATGATAACAGCAGGTCTGCCGCACTACTCTTGCGCGGGTCATATTCGACGTCGCGGCGTTCACCGTCGACTTCTGCAGTCACTCGCACCTTGCCAGCAGTCTCGCCACTGGTCGCTGCCCAGGCGGCAAAAGCGCGCGTCACCAGGGCCGAGAGTTTGGTGCTGCGCCAGCGCCGCTGCTTCTTCTGTGCAATGAGATAACTGATCAGCTCGCGCTGTACAATCTTCTTGTTCTCACCCGCCACCTGCAGGCCATAGAGCACCTGCGCGGTAATTTCTTCACGGTCGCTGTACCAGTACCACGCGCGCGATTTTTCCTGCTCGAAATAGCTGCCCTGCTGGTTGGTTTTCTTCAGGCCTGCGAGCAGGTTCACAGCGCCGGCCCTGGTATCTGCCCATGCCGCAGCGGTCGCGCCCTGCAGCATGAGCGAAAGCGCGTACGGATCTTTTGTTCCCGCACCTATAAGCGCTGCCCATTCTGCACGGATCTTTTCTTTTAAAGGTGACTTTTTGGCCAGCTGGAGGTGCACCATCTGCGCAAACATCAGGCGATTCAGCGCATAACCATCTTTCAGATCGCGCGTACTCGCTGTCGCCAGTTGCTCACCGAGGTATTTACTGCCGCGCTTCAGCACGTTTTCATCCACTGCGATTCCGGCAAGTTTGGCTTCATGCAGTCCCCAGAGCGTGTACGCAGACATATAAAGATCTGTCGGGTCTTCACTCCACCAGCCCCAGCCACCATCGCTGTGCTGAT
Source organism: Turneriella sp. (assembly GCA_046346875.1). Classification (GTDB taxonomy): domain Bacteria; phylum Spirochaetota; class Leptospiria; order Turneriellales; family Turneriellaceae; genus Turneriella. The sequence goes on from JAXMHG010000008.1 coordinate 42,303, forward strand.
AACCATAAAGTTTCTTCAGGCCCTGCTCGGTGATTTCCTGCAGCTGTGCCTGTTTCACCGGCAATGGGAGCTTCAGTTTTTTTGCCGACTGCCCCGCCCAGATCGCCGGCAGGAACGTCGACAACGTCTGTTCAACGCAACCGTAAGGGTAACTAATCAGGTAGGGGAGCGTTTCGAGTACCGAAGGTATTACCCCGGGGGTAAAACTCAGCTGCAGTTCTGCCAGGTCGGTGCGCGCCTCGGCGTCCAGTTTCAGCGTCGTAGTCCAGGCGCGCTCATCGTCGCCGAAAATTTTCTGCGTTGCCGTGTAGTTCTCTACCCCGTAAGGCAAAACCGGCAGCTGCATCTGCAGGCCATCGTTTTCTTTTTCGCTACGCGCAATGAACTTCAGTGTTGCCTGCCCGCTATCCGGATACAGCGGCGCTGCGACAGTAAAGTCAACGTAACGCTCGCTCTGCGCGGGAATAGTCAGCTTTGCGGGGAAAGGCTGTGCAAGTTTCAGTGAGCTGAAGGTAGTCTCGAAAACTGCGGTCTGCGGTTCTTTGAGCTGGTTCGATACCAGCAGCCTTAGCCGGGCCTCGTCGCGTTCGCGCAAGAAACGCGGCTGCGCGAGCCGTAATGCAAAATCTTTCGAGACAGTGAGCTTGTTACGCTCTGAACCGGCCAAACCTGCACTCGAGTGCGCATGCGCCGTGATGCGCCACTCGGTCAGGTTATCCGGCAGCGTTACCGCCAGACGGCCAATACCATCTGTGCCGGTCTTACCGTGCGCGGTAAAGAAAGCCGTATCGCGGAAATCCTTGCGCACACGGACTTCATTCCTGTCCCCTTTGCGCATCGCCGCAGCCTCAGCCATCTGCTCGCGGTAAAGCGCATACAGGCTCTTTTCTGCGCCATAACCGTAGAAGCTGAACTGCAGCGAATTGCCTGTGACGACTGAATACGGCAGACGCGGGTTGAGGGCGAGCGATAGCGAAGTCAAAGAATCTTCGCGTATGGCGTAGATCGCCTCATCGACGAGCCCTAGCGAAAACTCCGCACTGACAGGCCTGCCCTTATGGTCAAAGGTTTTCACAAGCAGGTTGGCCTCTTCGCCTGGCCGATAGCGTTCACGGTCTGGGACTACTTCAACCTTCATCATGCGGTGCTCAGGTGGCAGCACCAGCTGCGCCGCACCCGAATAATAGCGGGGATACTTGTCAAAGTCGAGCGCAGTGACTGTTAACTCAAAATTCGGACTCAAGAATGATTTGAGTTCTTCGCTGTGCAAAAACTGCGCTTCGGCAGCCGGCAGTAAGCGGTACTTGCGGATCCGGTCGTTTTCGAGGGTGACCAGCACGGGGAGTTTTTTCTGCACCGGCATACGCACCGCAAATTCGGCAGTCTCATAGAGCTCGTATTTCTTTTTTCCCGGGCTTACTGCAATCGGGCGCTCAGTCTGTTCGCCATAATCGCCGTAGAAATCACCCGCACTGTAGACATAAGTCTCGAGATATTCGTGAGTCACCCGGCCTGCTGCGCTACTTTTCACGCGCACCAGGTAAACTCCCCCGCGCGCAACCGCCGCAAATTCGCCGAGAGCTTCACCCAGGTCATTGGTCTTGAGTTCGAGCGATGCCACCTGCGTATCGTTCCATTTCTGTGTCTTGCTGTCATAGTCGCGGCGGAAAAGTTCTGCCGTGACACTGGTCTGTGCAGGTTTTTGTTCGAGCACCTGCGTCGCGCTGACGCGGAAGCTGATCGGCGTCTTGCTGCTGAAGTACCAGCGGTCCTGGCTCAGGCGCAGGCTTACCGGTGCGCGGTAGACCTTGAAGCGGACTGCGGCTGAGGTTTCTTCCCGGTTTTGCGCTTTGACGGTCGCCCTGACGCGGTAGTGGTAATCTGCCTCGGCCTTGGCATCGGTCGGTACGGCAATCTTCAGTTTGCCGGCTGCATCGAGTGTCGCCGTATAGTCCTTCACGAACTCCCAGCTGGCGTAGTCATAGCTGTCGCCATAGTATTCATCAAAACCAAAACCATACCACCAGGGATAGCTGATACGCGAACGCTCGATAGTAACCTCTGCCGGCACATTGGCCAGCGCTTCACCCGAGTAGTACGCGGCAGAAACGGTCGCTTCTACAACATCGCCGCTGAGCAGAATCGTTTTGACAGCAGCCATGTTCGCGCGCGTCTCTGGCTTCTTGTACTGTTCGATCAAAAAGCTACCGCTGTGAGTCTCGCCTTCAATCTCCATCTGGATGGTATAGCGCGCTGGTTTGAGCGAACCTGTCTTGTACGTGAACGCAACGCTGCCTGCAGGTGTAAGCTCCCCCTCGCCCGAATGGATCACTTCGTTGTCGTTGTTCTTTATGCGGTACTTGATCTTGCCATGCGCAGCTGCTGCCTGTTTGCGCACAAAAACTCCGCGCACCTGCACGGCGTCGCCCATGCGGTAAACAGGGCGGTCGGTGTAGATCGCAGACTCGTAAAGACCGCGGGTGGCATCGATGGAATAGAGATCGGTAAAGGCGAAATGTTTGCCGTGCTCGAGCACGTAGACGGTGCTTTCGGCCCCGTTGAGAAAACCAGTTTTTTCGGTAAAGGCAATGCCTTCTTTCAGGGGAAACGAAAGTTTTTGCTGGTGTGCCTGCTTCGCGCGCACGTAAGCGGTAACCATACCGTCGCTAAGCGGCTCACCGGTCTTGAGGTTAATGGCATAGACCAGAATATTATGCGGCGAAGTTTTCGTCACCATCGCAATATCGGAAACCACCAGCGGTGAGTGTGCAATATGCCGGCCCTGCGAGGCCTCGACGAGGTAATACCCGGGCGCAAGCTGGGCAAACTCGTGCTTCAGCGCCTGCCAGTGGCGCGCACGCACGGCAATCGCCTGCTCTGCTACAATCGGGTATGGCAGCGCCGAGAACAGGTTGGTCTCCGGGAAGCGGTCACGGAACGGGAATGCATATTTTTCAAGACCGAGGTCTGCGCGCAGGCGTTCGCGGTAGTCGGCGCGCATGTAACGGCGCGCCAGCTGGTAAAATGAATACTCAAGGTTTTCCACCACGCTGCGCCAGAGAAAGTAGCCCGGCTGCATCAAGCGCTCGTTCTTTTCGGTCACCGTGTGCGCGTTGCCCTGCCCGCTGAGATACCCGTGCACGTCGTCGATACGGTAGAGACGCAGAAACAGGGTGCCTTCACCAGAAGCATAGAGCGTAGCCTGTGGTCTTTCTTCCGAGGTGAACGACCGGTTGAGAAAAACTTCAAGGGCGGCCAGTGGCGAAATTGTCCACAGGCTTGAGGCCAGGACCAGCGCAGAAACCAAACGGGCATTTATTTTCACCCGCGCGCCGGAAAGAAGGTGCAGCATACAGACGCCTTGGTCGGCCACGCATGCCGTCAATTAGAAAGGGAGCAAAATTCAGACCACAGGGCATTTACCCGCTTGCCGGCGCATCCTGTTTCTTCGTGTCTGCGCCATGTTCATAGGGCTGGCCCTCAGTAAGACCCTACGGTTCGCAGTAATTTGCACGGTAAGCCTGGCCGGTTCGCATCAAATTTTTGCGCAACGCACCGGCGAATGGCAGGTAGCGGTCATGACGGGCTTTAACTCGGTAGCGGCAGGCAAAGAATCATTGCTGGCCGACAATCGTGGAACAGAGCTCGGTCTCTACGTGACGACCCCATGGCAGCTGTGGAGCGCGCACTATACGGCGCTTTCACTGCGTGCGCAGGCAGTGACCTATCCTAATGCCATTGAGACCCCCTCGCCGGCAGTAGCCGGCGAAACCGTGAAGCTCACCAACGCAGTACATTCGCAGCTGCGCGCTGACATACGGCAGATATACGAAATCTGGGATATCCACTGGACCCTGGGGCTTGGCCTAATGCTACCGGTGACCAACAGCATCTCTACCCCTCGCGGGGAATTCAGCTTCGCCGATGCACGCACAGAGTACCCGCAGGCTACTGACAGCCTGCGCAAGATAGACCGGTCGTACGCCGTATTTCTGCGCGTCGGTATCGACCAAAAAATACTGAATGATATGCTGCTACTGGGCCTGGGGTTCGATATCAGCGCGCTGGAATTTCCACGTACAGCGCAACTGGTCAGTTTCAATCTTTATGCCGGGGTAAGTGTATGGTGAAGCTCCGCCTGCTGCTCATATTACTTACACTTAGACCCGTTATTGCTGATATAACAATCACCTCGACAACCGTCAACCTATCGGCAGCCAACGCGCAGCTTGTCGGCAAACTAGACAATACGCTGAACGACCTCTTCTACAGCATTGCTTCACTGGCGGGCCCTGGAATCATCAATGCCGCCGCGTTCTCTTCAACCATCGGCATCCAGCGCCAGCAGGAAAACATGCCGCGCTTCCAGCTCGAACCCTCTGCGGGCATCATTGTCCCGGGGAAAGCCAAAGGCGATGAACGGCTGGGAGCTCTGCCTCTGTACGCGGCAAATATTGTCGGGGGATTTCGCCTCGATGAAAAGACGGCGATCCAGCTGCGTGGTTTTTACCTGCCAGAAACGGAATTTAACGTCAGGACAACCAGGCTCAGCATACAACCTTACAGCTTCGGCGCCTCCCTGACGCGCCAGGTCAAGGCAGCAGGCAGCGAATGGTATAACCCCGCGATCGTTACGCCGCTCGATCTCGCGTACATGCACGGCACATTTGCAGCCACTTTCAGCGGCACGGCGAAAGACGTCAGCTTCGACCCGGCCGGCGACGGTTCGCAGGGCAATGCACGCGCCGATGTGCACTACACAAACAACTTCAGGTTGCGGTGGAATGTCTATTCATTCACCACCGGGCTCATACTGGTGAAGCCGTTCCTCTCTGTCTTCACAGCGAGGCTGGGGCTGCTCGCTTCGCTGCACCTCGGCAACTCAACTCTCACGAACACCGCTAACGGGACAATGCTGGTGACCGCCTCGGCGGCGACTGGCGGTAACGAATTCAAAGTGAATGACACCGCCACGATTGAGGTGCGCAACGCAGCCAGTTTTCGCCCCGTCCTGGTTTCCAACCAGGTGAGCCTCGGACTCGGTATCAACCTGGCAGGTGCAACCCTGAACATCGACCTGACTCAAAACCTGCAGTATAATGCGACGGCAATTGTTCTCCAGCTGGGTTGCTGGCTCTGAGCTGATTTTTGTTTTTCAGCCTGTGCAAATACCCTGACCCACCCTTGTGAACTGCCCGCTCTGCGGAACTTCTCTCGCTGCCCTGTCAGACAAACGCTTTGGAGTCTGCAGCAAAGACGGCCTGGTGGTAAACGGCGCGTACGAATTCCGGCGTTACGAGCATGACTACTTCGAGCAGGAGTACCGCAACCAGTACGGCCGCAGCTACACCGAAGACCGGCAGGCAATTCTTGCACGCAACGAAATCCGCTTTGCGAAATTGAAAGAGCTCGCCCCCGTCGCGACGCACCCGCAGGTGCTCGAGGTCGGTTCAGCCGCGGGCTATTTCCTGAAGATCATGCAGGAAGCCGGTTACGCGGTACGCGGCTGGGAAATCAGCGAAGCCATGACAAAGTACTCGAATGCAAGGGGCATCAAAACCGTGCGGCAGGATTTCCTCAGGGGTGCCGCTCTGCACGAGAAGCAGCAGAAACAACCGTACGACATTGTCGCCATGTTCTATGTGCTCGAGCACATACCAGAACAGAAGCTCGCCTGGCAAAAACTTGCCGGCCTTGTGCGCCCCGGTGGCTACTTGTTACTGGCATTACCCTCGGCAGGTGGTCCCACTTTTCATTTTCATCGCCAGCGCTGGTACGACACGCATCCGCTCGACCACAGCGTAGATTACTCGCCACGGTCGCTCAAACTCGCCGGCCGGCAATTTGGCTTTAAGCTTGTTTCTGCCTTTTCCGAGGGCATCCATCCGCAGCGCTTTCCGCTGGGCGCCTATCGCCTGCCGGGCAGGCTGTACCGAGCCGCACTGGAACATGCACCGCTCGGCGACACGATTTTCGCCATTCTGCTAAGGGAGCAATAATTTCGATCATGAATGCCTTCGAAGTACTTAAGGCACTGACAAGCCTGCCGCTCGATGCCGAAGCGCAACACCTTCTGGAGTGGGAGCTCTACTGGTACCGGCCGGCAGGCGCAGATGCAGCATTTGCCGAAGACAGCAAACGCGAGACTTTGCCGCTGCGACTTTCGGTCAGCGAAGAAACGTTCGCGCGCATGAAAAGTTCGGTCGACCACACCGAGGCGGATGAACACGGCATCACCATTCCGTTAGCAGAAGCCGGCCGACAACCCGAGTCGCTGCAGGTAAGTACCAGGGCGCAGCAGATCATTCCTGACGGGGTGCATTATTCTGCCACACAACTCAGCGCCGAAGGTGATCTCACGCTGAAAGATGCGCTGCTGCTTTGCCGGCTGGTGGCGCGTTTTCCCCAACTCACGGTCGAGGCATCCATGGCGCCTGCAGACAAGACCGATCTCGATGCACTTTCGCAGTCGTTCCGTCGCACCATCTTTCGCGGCATCATCATGGGCCGGCGGCCATCGGCCGGCCTGCGCCTGCTCGACCGCTTTGGTCTGCTCGAATACTTCTTACCCGAAGTCACGGCAGGCCGCGGTTTAACGCAAAACCGCTTTCACGCGCACGATATCTTTGAACACCTTCTGCGCTCGGTCGATGGCGCAATGGACCTCAACGAAGCGGTACGCTGGTCGGCCCTCCTGCACGACATCGGCAAGGTGCCGACACGTGTCGAGACCGATACCGGCGAAGCGACATTCCACAACCATGAAATGTACTCGGCGCGAATGGTAGTGCCCATCATGAAGCGGCTCGCGGTACCAATTACCGTCGGGCAGAAGGTGAAGTTCCTGGTGCGGAACCACATGTTCCACTATACCGACGAGTGGTCAGATAAGGCTGTTCGCCGCTTTGTGAAAAAGGTGCCACTCGAGGAGCTGCAGGATCTCATCTCGCTCAGGCTAGCAGACCGCAAGGGGTCGGGTAAGAAGACCGCATTTCCCAAGGCGCTGCAGAAGCTGATCGACCACATCGACGAAATTATTGCCAAAGAGCAGGAGTTCAAGATAAAAGATCTTGCAGTCAACGGCCACACCCTGATGGAAATGGGAATTCCGGCGTCACGGCAGATGGGCGACATTTTGAAATACCTGCACGCCGAAGTAGCTGCGGGCCGCGCCGCCAATGAGACCGAAATACTGGTCTCGATGGTGCGGCAAAAAATGACCGAACAGAAGGCAGAATAGATGGCGAAGAAAGTTACAGTAAAAAAGGTCCCGGCAGTTGCCACAGGGCCGACACTGCTGGTTGCTGCCGGTGGCACTGGCGGGCACATCAACCCGGGTATCAGCATCGCCGAAGAATGGCTCGCAGAAGGTGGCCGCATCATTCTGGCAACCCTGGTCAAGAACGTCGAGTACCCCGACATCATCCGGCTCGCCCGCAACGAGGCCGTCTCCATCGTCGCGTACGATGCGCCGCGCCTCGTTAAGAACCCATTGAAACTCTGGGGATTCTTCAAACGCTTCCGTTCGGCTTACAACCTGGTCCGCCAGGCGAGCAAGGCTGAACACACAGCAGGCATCGTGGGCATGGGCGGCTACAGTTCGTTCCCGGCGGTGGTCTATGCACTGTTCAACCGGCTGCCGCTCTTTCTCTGCGAGCAGAATGCCCGCTGGGGTATCGTAACCCGGCTCGCGCGCTACTTTGCCCGCAGAATCTTCCTGTCGTTTCCTGCCACCGTGAAGCTGCCGCAGAAGTTCATCGTGACCGGTAATCCGCTGCGGTCTGTTTTCCAGCACGCCAAAGCTCCCCAAAAAAACGCCGCCCGTACACGGACCATTTTCTTCGTCGGCGGCAGCCAGGGCGCACACGACATCAACGCGCTTTACCTGGCATTCTGCGCCAAACCCGAAGCGAAGAACTACCGCTGCATTGTGTCTACCGGGGCACAGCAGCACGCTGAAATATCGCGTGCCGCGCGCCGCGGTGACGATATTCGCCCCTTCATCGTCGATATGCCCGAGACCCTGCTTGCGGCTGACTTCGTCGTTGCGCGTTGTGGCAGCGGTACGCTGTCTGAGCTCGTTTGGGCACAGAAACCCGCATTCCTGATCCCTTTCCCTTTTGCCGCGGCAAACCACCAGCGGGCAAATGCCGATGCGGTTATCGACGAACTTGACTGCGTGGTCTTTGACGAGCGCCCCTTTAAGGCCGAGGCAGCCTTAACGAAGCTGCTGGGTTTCCTGCAAGCGCGCACGCAGGCGAAGGGCGCGGCGTCCGTGGCGCCAACCGCGGCGAAGGCAAATGCCTCTGCGGCACAGCGCGAGATTGTCCGATATATTAAAGAAGAACTTTAGGCATCGGACACGCGCATGAATAAGAAACTTCTGGTTCTCACCCTCTTGCTGGCGGGCAACACCCTTTTTGCCGACCGCTGGCTGATTTTACCCCCACGCATCGAAAACACTGCGGGTGGTGAATCGCTGGGGGCTTCAGCGCAGGCGGGTACGACCGCCGCTGACCTCGCGAGGGCTATGGCCCTCTACTTGAGCGCCAGCCGCGTTTCGCATGTTGTTTCCGTAGCAGAAGCCGAAGGCTGCCTGAAACAGGAAAACCTCAGCATGGAGCAAAAGATTGCTCCGGAGCTGATCGGGCGCGTTGCCAAAAACTGCCAGGCGGAGCGTGTCCTGCTGACGCGTGTGCGCCGCCGGTCGGGTGAATTTGAAGTCACGAGCAAAGTATATTTTCGCGAATCTGACACGCTGACCGATACGCTGGTGAAATCCGGCGATGACCTGCAACGCGTCATCGGCGAGCAGCTCAGCGAACGCTTCAGCGCGCGTCCCGCAACGCCCAAAGAATCGAGCCGCGACCTGGTCGTGGCAGGCGACACCTTCGGTGCTGCGTACTTTGACTGGCAGCAGCTCAAACCGTTTTTCCTGAGCCTCGACAGCGTCAAATCGGCCTACTGTCTGCTCGATTCTCAGGGTAAACTGCAGACCTACAGGTTACGGGCCGACAAGCAGCAGGAAAAGGAATTTATCGAACGCCTGCGTTTCGAAGGCGGCTACTCGCTGCAGAATCCGCAGGCCATGACGGATTGCCTGCGCAAGGCACAGTCTGAAACGCAGCGCGAAGGCCGGCGTGCCGTGGTGGTTCTCCTCGTCTCCGCGCAACCACAGGATGCCGAAGCGCGGCTGCAGCTCAAGGCTGCGCTACGGCAGATTGCAGCCAGGAACAAACTGCTGATCGTACCGACAGGCAGCGCCACCGAAGCCGCAGCGCGTTTCTGGGCGCGGATTGCGCGCGAACTGGGCGACGACGCGCAGTATTTGCCCACCGCGCAACGCGCGCGTGCAGGCCTTTCGAGCGGACAGGAATGGTTCATCTTTCGCCGTGGCGGCAGGCTGTTCGAGAGTCGCTCCGCCGAACCGCAGAAACTGGCAGGCGGTGTGCTGATACCCGAAAAGTTTTCTGACATGAATGCGCCGCAAGATCTGCTGAAACTTTATGCGCAGCTCTCGGGCAACAAGGTAGTTTCTGCTGGTGAAGCCACAGCCTGGAACGGCGCGCTCACCAGTGCACTGGCGCAGTCATTCCAGACAACGGGCTCGGGCGGCAGCTGGCGTGTGATGCTCGAACAGAACGGGCAAAGTTATTACCTCAGCCTCGCAGCGCCTGAAGCGCGAAAACTCAAAGTGGGTGAATACGCGCGCATCTACACCGAACTTCTGCCCGGCTCAGACCGCGAAGTCCTGCGCAACCGGCCTTCACCGGTTGTCATCATCGAAAAGGCGCACGACAGCGCCGCATCGATCGAGCTCAATGTGGCGGATTTTCTGCGTCAACCGGCCAGGTACCTGCGGCGCGGCATTGGCGGCCGATCGTTCTACATCATGACCGGTAAAGTGCTGAGGGTTTCCCCACCCGAACGCGATGCGATCGATGATGGGTTCTAACCACGAGTGACCCGGGAAGCCTGAGATGAGTGCCAATCTTCGCCTTCTTGCCAACAAGAGTTTTCTCGGCTTCATTGGCTTTCGTACCTCGATGGTACTGGGTTTCCAGGTGGTGGGTACGATTGCCCACTGGCAGGTTTACGCGATTACCCGCGATTCCATTTTTATCGGCTATCTTGCCCTGACGGAAGTTGTTCCTGCCATTGCGCTCAGCCTGCTCGGCGGCTACTGGGCCGACAGCTTCAATCGCCGCAAGGTTGCCATAATAGGTTCTTCGATCACCCTGCTCAGCATCACGATACTCGTGAGCGGCGCAGCAGCGAATGAACCTTCAAGCATACTGCCGCTTTTTATAGCCGTGGCCATTATTGGCGTGGGCAGAGGTATTGTTGCACCCGCCAGCACCGCGCTGCTCGGCGAAATCGTCGACCGGCAGTTCTATGCCCGTGCCGCCGTATTCAATTCCATCGGCTGGCACATGGCGCTGATCACCGGACCTGCAATGGCTGGTATACTCTATGAGAAGTATTCACCGCTACTGTGCTACCGCATCGCGCTCATCCTTACAATCCTGTCGATTGTGTTTCTCTGGTTTATCCATGCCCCAGGTAGGCCGGCCAACCGCCGCGAAAAAATTTCCGTCGCCATACGCGAGGGCCTTAAGTTCGTTTTTCACACACGCATTGTGCTGGGGGCAATGAGCCTCGACATGTTTGCAGTGCTCTTCGGCGGCGCTGTGGCATTGCTGCCAGCCTTTAGCGATGTCATCTACAAGACGGGCGCTGAGGGCCTGGGTTACCTGCGCGCAGCCCCGGCAGTGGGTGCGGCGATTATGGGGCTGATACTGATCTTTGTACCTATCAGGCACCACGCCGGCAAGGTATTGCTCGTTGCGGTGGCACTTTTTGGTATTTCGATGATTGCCTTCGGCCTGAACACCGATTTTACCCGTGCCCTGTTTATCCTCGCTCTATCCGGCGGGGTGGACAACATCAGCGTGGTGATGCGCTCGACCATCATGCAGACGCACACGCCTGACCCGATGCGGGGCCGCGTCGCTGCGGTGAATTCGATCTTCATTGCTTCATCAAACGAGATTGGCGCCTTTGAGAGCGGCTTCACCGCGAAATTTATGGGCCTCGTGCCCGCGGTAGTTTTTGGCGGTTCTATGACGATTGTCGTGGTGGTGATGATTGCCTTGCTGATTCCTGAGCTGCGCCGGCTAAGTTTTGCCGGCACGCAGAAATAGGAGAAATTCTATAGTTACCAGTTCTTCTTGTAGCAGGTGCCGGTCAGCACTGCACCGCGGCAGGCAAACGGCAGGTCATAGAAGTCGCCGTCTTTGCGGTCGCTGATGCCCATGTGCAGCGGGTTCGCGACGTTCTCTACGAACGACGAACGAAACCTGAACGCGAGCGCAGCTTTGCCCTGCCACGCGGCATCTGCTTCAGCCCTGTAAGTGACATTCCATTCTTCCGCGTCGAAGTAGAATTTCTGTACCTGTATCTTTTCAGGGCTCAGACGGACCTCTGCCTGCGCAGAGGCAAATTCGATATCAGAGAATTTTTCCTCGAGCTTGTGTAACGGCCCTGACAGCACTCCCTTTTGCAGGAAACTGTCGCGTATCTTGCCCCGACCCATGCGAAAACTCAACTGGCCTGTGCCTGTCTTCAGGACGGAATCAGGACTACTGCCGGCAAATGCCAGCCGCCCGTCCGCGTCGATGGTCCCGTAGACGGTCGCCTTGAATCCCAGCAGTTCATTCAGGTTCTGCGCTTTGACAGCCAGTACCCGAAACGAAAGATCCTGTTTGCCGTCCGCATGCTGCTGGTAGCTGCCCTGCATCCGCCCCTGCCCGAACTCCACCTGCCACGAGCGGACATCGGTTGTCTTGCCATCGCTCAAAACCTGAGCGCGCAGCGGCCCGGTCCTGAGTTTACCGATTTGCAGCGCTCCCGCCGAAAGTTGAATGCTGGCCTTTACTGACGGCGACGTGCCAGCAGCTGGCTGCGCCGGCTGTGCCTGCGCAGCTGCGTTGTTTTTTTCGCCGGCCATGAACTTATCGAGGTTAAGCTCCGCAAAAGCTACACTGCCCTGCACACTGGTCGGTCGACTGCCTGTGTCGGCATCGAGCGTAATTTCTGCGGCATTACCGCCGAGCACCACGCCCTGCTTGCGCAGGCTGACGCGCTGGCCCAACAGTTTTCCATTCAGTTGTTCTGCAGAAACAGCGATGCCCGCTGCGGCCGTAGAAAAATTCCGCAGTGAGAAACCAGCCGAGGTGGAGTGATTGCTGATCTGTCCATGCACCCCTGCTGTTCCCCGCATACCCGATATGCCCGGCAGGCGCGAAAGATCGGCCGCCAAGTCGAATTCAACCGACACACCGCCCTTCTGCGAACCGGCGAGTTTCCGGTACTGGACGGTCAGCCCCTGACCCGCAATGCTGCCTTCACCCGCAATGGGGTAAAGCTCAGGCAGGGCAATAGCCGCGTTGCCGTTCAGCGTGAGTGCTGGCGCATAAGCAGACCTCGTAGTGACCTGCACGTTATCGCCCTGCAGGCGCAGCTCTTTCTCCACAGCCTCTGCCTTTAACTTGCCCGTCAGGAAACCTGCTCGGCTCTCAAAACCAGAAAGATTGCAGCGCTCACATTCGATGGTGCCGCTGACCTGGTCAGAATCTGCCAACCGCGGCCCCGCTACAACCAGCCGCGCCGTGGCAAAAAAATCCGCGAGCTTCAGATGAAGGTCAGCTGTTAACTGGCTGCTGTCGGGTAGCTGCGCCTTCAGCTCAAGGCGTTCGCCGGCATGACGCAGACCCAGTGAGACACTGGTCTTACCCAGCGGAATAGGCAGCGCCTTCGCCTCATGGGCAATCACGGCATTCCTGATCGCCAGGTTATCGAGCCGCACCGACATCTGCGATGTCCCCGCAGTTCCGGCGCCCGGCGCAGGTTCGGTCACAGGCGTAACAGAGCCTTCCCAACTGTGGCGGGTAATCTTTTTCTTATCAGGAGTTTCTGCAGTTTCGCTAAAGAGATTGAGTTCGCAGTTTTCCAGCTGAGCTCCCCTGATCTCAAGCTGCCTGCGCAACAGTGGCAGCAGGCGCAGGTCTAATTGCACGATATCAGCCGAAAAGAGGCAACGCTGCGAAAGCATCGCTTCGTTGCGTACACAAATGCGCCGGAGCTCAGCATTACCCGTCCAGGTCAGGCGCAGCTCGCCGATGGAGAGCGCAAACCCTAGTTTACGGCGCAGCAGCGCCGATGCTTCAGCTGAAATTCGCTCGGGAGAAATGCGGTTCCTGAGATAAAAAAAGCCACCCGCAAAGGCAGCTGCCAACAACAGAAAAACTACCAGCAGCGCGCGCAACCATCTTCTGCGCGGCGCGCCGCTCTGCGCCATGCGAACTAGCCTACTACAGCTGCTGCGATGATGATCGCTATACCGAGCATCATGCAACCAATCATGATCGCCATCGCGCGGTTCTGCTTATCGGCAATTTCACCCCAGATGTCGCGCGGGTGCAGCCAGTCGATAATCGCGAACGAAAGCACCATCACCAGTATACCGATCGTTGAATAGACCAGGACAGCCAGGATGTGCTCCAGGTCGAGCAGTGCTTTCACCTTGGGCATCTCTCCGTTTTCCGCGAATACCGCGGTTGCCACAAATAGCAGAAAGAAAATCTTTTTCATATGTTTACTCCCCAATTAACTGAATTCCTATAGTACGTCATTTGCCACCACCTGCCAGGATGCGCGGCATGTAGACCGCGCGAAACGAAGTCGGGTTCGCGCGGATATTCTTCACATTCAGGTTTTCTGCTTCGATGGGCTCTTTGCCACCGGCCTGCGTCAGCATACGGTGCGCGGCAAAGCCAAAAAACAGCAGGGTGAGAGGCAGGTAGACATACATGCGCAGTAACTGTTTCATTTATCGCTCCCCCTCTTTTATGCGGAAACGGATGTAGTAGTAAATGTTCCAGCCGAACAGCCAGAAGATGAATACCACGCCCCAGCCAATCGAAGCGACGTCACGCTTGGCCTTCATCTGCAGATTCAGCTTAGGCGCTGTAGGCTTGCCAAAGAAGTCGAGCGGCAAAAGTTTTCCGCCGGGTTTTGCGGTAGGTGCTGCCAGCTGTGCCGGTGCCGCCGCAGGTTTCGCTGGCGTGATTGCCTTGGCTCCGGGCTTGCCCGGCTGTGTCTTGCCGAGTGGGCCCGTAGCAGGCACGGCAGGCGGAGCTTCCACGCGTTCGCCGTAGACCTGCAGGTTGCGCTTAAACTCATTCACGCCGATATTGGTCGCGCCGGCGACGAACAGGTAGTACTGTCCCGGAGGCATCTTCTCGGTCGTGAAATCGGTCGAATTGCCGCCCTCGGACCATTTATCCTCGCCGGAGCCGCCATAGTAGTACGAGAGCTCCCCATCGTAGATGAAACCCCGCCCCGTCTGTTCGTTGATCATGAACACGTTGAGGCTAATCCATTCCTGGTTCAGGTTGCCGCGGAAATCAAACTCGACGTTTGACTCTTTGGTCAGTTCAATGGTTCCGGGTTCGAAGTTGAACTCGAGGTAATCGGTTGTACCTTCTTTCTTCAGTTCAAATTCAGCAGTGTTGAGCGTGATAGCCTTGTCAAAGACGACTTTCTCTTCTGCACGTCCCGAGGCGACGGAGCAGGTACCGCAGGTTGCCAGGAACAAAAGGCCCGTGATCGCCAGCGACACGAGGTAGCGCGCGCGCATCGGGTTGGGTTCGCACATGCCAAAACCCAACTTCGCTGGCATCTCTTCGAGCTTGAAGGCTGCCTGTATTTCTTCAGGATACTTATACTCGCCGATCGACCAGTTACTTTCGGTGATGCGCTTGGTGAGGCCGTGTTTTGCGATGATGGCATCGATATCGACTCCCTCATCGTCGTCTTCTTCGTCGTCCTCGTCATCGCTGCCGGCTGAACTGCTTTTTGCCTCGGCGGCGATCAGAGAAGCTATATCGACTTGCCGGCCTTTTTTGTCGAAGTACTGCGTGACATTTTCACACGAGGCCTGGTAGGGCGGATTGATGTATTCGGTTACTTCATTGGTTTCGCCAATGGTTGCCTGCCAGGGAAACTCGCCAATGATATTCTTTACTGTGGCGCGGTAGTGCGTGAAGTATTTGAGTTTTTTGCCCGCAACCTTGATCGTTCCCGTCGGGCCATACCAACCCGGGCGTCCGCTCTTATCAAAGCCCAGCCCCGGCGCCTGTTCGATCAGCGTCCAATGGCCCGAACTCTCGACCAGGTAGCGGTAGCCGTGGTACGGGTTAAAGAGCAGGTATTCGCTCCACTCACCACCGTCGTCGTCGCCGCGCACGACCATGCCCACGCACTTGAACTTGATGCCATTCAGCGTGCCTTCGGTACCCATCGGTATCCACTGGCGGTGCGGGAACTGCTCGTTGTATTTATCGCGGAGCTTGAGAACTTCGTGTTCTGGCTCGAGAATAGAAGAACATTTCGGGCAGCGGATTGTGACCGACTTGCCGGGCAGTTCGAGGTTGACCGGGCCACCGCAGTTCGGGCACTTAAACCCCTTCGAAGCAACCGGCGCCGGCTGCGGCGGCGCCATGTCCGCGCGGTAACGGAACTTGCCGCCTTCTGGCGCGCCCGTGCTTTCGCTCATGCCTGCGCCCCCGCTGTAACCGGTTCTGCGTCGCCCGATTTAAAGCCATACACACTGCGTATGCGCGAGAGGCGCAGGTCGCGAAAGGAGACTGCGCGGCCGGTAAAAACCAGCGGCGGCGTCTCGGAAAAATCGAGAGTCGCGAAGGTGCCGTCTTCACGCACACAGTCGACTACCGACGCCTCGTATTCACCCTCAAAAGAAAAGGGGAGCTCCCCCTCGCCTGAAACAACTTTCGTCGTCTGGATATCTTTCACAAAAAATTCTTTGCCGTCAATTTCGACTGACCCGCCGGCATAAAGCTCTGAGAATGCCAGCCCGTCGGGCAATTTGGCGTCCTTTTTCTGCCGGGTGAAGAAGTACATGCCATTCGCCTCGCCCAGCCACGCGTCGCCTGCCTCTTCGTCGACCGAAAGGAACCACTCGTTCCAGTAGCCCACGGGATGTTTGTATTGTATACGGCCGACGATCTTGAAAGTTTTACCGTCGAGTATGCCTGTTGCGCCGAGCTGCAGTGGCGAACCGTCTTCAACGAGCGCCGCAGTCTGGCCGACCTCTTTCAGTGCATCTTCTGACTGCACCGACATGGTCCTGCAGTACTTGCAGACTGCGTAGAGGCTGTGCGCGTTCTCAAAAGTGAGCGGCGCACCGCACGACGGGCAGGTCGATTGCTTCACGGCGGTCAGCCTATGAAAATTGGTCTATTGTGTCACCTGAAAAATATGGGGCACTTCGTGCCCCATATTTTTCAGATACTGTCTATGATCGAATTCAGCGTTGCGCTTGGGCGCATCGCCTTCGCAGTCTTTGCATCGTCCGGGTGATAGTAACCACCCATGTCGACCGGCTTGCCCTGCGCGTCGATCAGCTCTTTGTCGATCTTCGCTTCGTTCTCAGCCATCTGCTTCGCTACCGGCGCAAACTTCGCCTGCAGGTCTTTGTCAGCGGTCTGCGCCGCGAGCGCCTGTGCCCAGTAGAGAGCGAAATAGAAATGGCTGCCGCGGTTGTCGATTTCACCGACCTTGCGTGCAGGCGATTTGTTGTTATCGAGAAACTTGCCGAAAGCAACATCGAGCGTATCGGCGAGCACCTTGGCTTTTGGGTTCTTGAAAGTTTCTGCGAGGTGCTCGAGCGAAACGCCGAGCGCCAGGAATTCACCGGTTGAATCCCAGCGGAGGTAACCTTCTTTCTGGAACTGCTGCACGTGTTTCGGGGCAGATCCGCCGGCGCCGGTTTCAAACAGGCCACCGCCATTCAACAGCGGAACAATGGAGAGCATCTTCGCGCTGGTGTTGAGTTCGAGAATCGGGAACAGGTCAGTCAGGTAGTCGCGCATCACGTTGCCGGTGACAGAGATCGTGTCTTTACCGGCCTTTACGCGCTCGAGTGTGTACTTCATCGCTTCGGGCAGAGACAGCACCAGCACTTCAAGGCCCGAGGTGTCGTGGTCTTTCAGGTACGTATTCACCTTCGCGATCACCTGCGCATCGTGCGCGCGGTCTTTGTTGAGCCAGAAAACTGCCGGGCTGCCGGTCGCACGCGCACGGCGCACCGCGAGACCTACCCAATCGCGTATCGCTTCGTCTTTTGCCTGGCAGGCGCGCCAGATGTCGCCCTGCTCGACCTGGTGTTCAGTGAGCACCTTGCCTGCAGTGTCGACAATGCGTATCACTCCGTCAGCGGGAGCTTTGAAGGTCTTGTCGTGCGAGCCGTATTCTTCGGCCTGCTGCGCCATGAGGCCGACGTTCGCCACGTTGCCCATCGTGCGCGGGTCGAATGCGCCGTTTTCGCGGCAGAAATCAAAACCCACCTGGTAGAATTCGGCATAAGACGTATCGGGAATCACGGCCTTGCACTGCTGCAGCTTGCCGTCAGGACCCCACATCTGGCCTGAGTCGCGGATCACCACCGGCATCGAAGCGTCGATGATCACGTCATTGCCGGCGTGCAGGTTCGTAATACCTTTTTCGGAATCGACCATCGCCAGCGGCGGGCGTTTCTCGTATGTCGCCTTGATGTCTGCTTCAATTTCGGCGCGTTTCGCGTCAGGCAGGGATTTGAGTTTTGCATACAGGTCGCCGAGCCCGAGATCAGGGTTAACTCCCAACTCATTGAACGTCGCCGCGTGTTTCGCAAACACATCCTGGAAATACACAGAAACAAAATGACCGAAGATGATCGGGTCAGAGACCTTCATCATCGTCGCCTTGAGGTGCACCGAGAACAGCAGGTTCTTCGCCTTCGCATCGTTCAGCTGTTCTTCGATGAACGCGCGCAGCGCTTTCGTGCTCATAAAAGTTGCGTCGAGAATTTCGCCAGCCTTCAGCGCCAGCTTATCTTTGAGTACGGTCTCTTTACCTGCCTTATCGGCAAAAACAATTTTCGCCTCGGTGGGAGCGCTGAGCGTTACGGACTTTTCGTTGTGAAAGAAATCGCCCGCCTTCATATTCGAGACATGGCTCTTGATGTCTTTACTCCACGCGCCGAGCTTGTGCGGGTTCTTCTTCGCGAACTCTTTCACCGAACGCGCCACACGGCGGTCTGAATTACCTTCGCGGATCACCGGGTTGACCGCGCTGCCCAATACCTTAGCATACCGCGCCTTGATCGCCTTCTCGTCATCAGTCTTAGGCTCTTCGGGATAATCCGGCACCTTGTAACCCTGCCCCTGCAGTTCGGCAATCGCCGCCTTCAGCTGCGGTATCGATGCGCTCACATTCGGCAGCTTGATAATATTGGCTTCTTTCTGCAGTACCAGCTTGCCGAGGTAACCCAGCTCGTCGGGAATCTTCTGCGCGTCGGTCAGGTTTTCAGGAAAACTCGATAGGATACGTGCCGCGAGTGAAATGTCGCGCGTCTCTACTTCGACGCCAGCAGCCTTGGTGAAGGCCTGCACAATCGGCAGCAGCGAATACGTCGCGAGCGCCGGTGCTTCGTCAATTTTGGTCCAGGTGATCTTTGCGTTTGCCATAATATAGGTGTACGACCGGCAACGCGACTGTGCGCGTCAATTAAGTGTGGGATATCTTGCAGGGGTTGATATGTCCCCACCCCCGCCCCCTCCCCGCTTGCGGGGCGGGGTGACTTTTATCATGTACATTTTTTGTAGAGACGCAGCATGCTGCGTCTCTGCAAAATCACCCAAACGCCGCCCTTAGCACCCTCAGGATCCGATCTAAATCAACTTCAGCTGCACTTTCAAACCATTCTGAAACTTGTGCGCGAGCAATCGGTCGTGTTGTAACCGACCGACAACAATACCTGGATGCACGCCTATTTCCCTCGCAAAACCCTTTATCGCCCCAAAATCATACCAGCCGCCATCGACGAATGCCTGGTACTGCTTCTCGGGAATCAATATCTCACCGGCAAAGTGGTTGGCCTCGGTTTCCTCTTTCGAGTTATCGCTCTCGCGTTTATCGAGAAAGATCGACTTCTTGCCGTGCAGCAAAATATGTGCGGCTTCGTGAAAGAAGGTGAACCAAAAATGGTCGTTGGTCTTGTAGCGCAGACTGAGCGCGATCATCGCCTGGTGCTGGTTGAGCCAAAGCGCGGCACCGCTGATATGCGTTTCTTTGAGCTCGGGTACCACAACGAGTTTGACACCTGCCTCGGCGCAGAGTTCAACCATGCGGCCAAAGAAGCTCCCCGATTCCTGAATCGTCAGCCGACGAATTTCTTTCAGGTTTGCTTCAAACTTCTGCTTATCAAATGGGGCGGCATTGACCTTTTCGGCTGCCTTTTTCGCCAGGTGCAGCCATACGCTGGTTGCCTCAGGCGACTCAGTGAACTTGCCGCTCTTGCGGTAACTGACCGCCTGCATCGCGTTGAAGTCGTCCCATGCTTCTGGCGACGCCACGCCCAAGAAACGCAGAAGGCCATCGGCCAACTCGGGGAGCTTCTTCGTATTGGGCAAATAGCCCATGCGCCTGAGCTCCGCAGTCGGAAACCGGGTCACCCATTTGCGGGTCTTCTCTGTCTCGAGCGATTTTCGGTTTTTTTCCCTCTCCTGGAATAACTGATAGGCCTCAACCAGGCCAATCCAGATTTCGGCATGCACGTCGAGCGTCTTTTCAAACTTCAGCGCCACCTCGGGCGAATAGAGGCTTTTACCCTGAACGATTTGACTGATCGCTTTGACCGTGAGCCCGCTACGCTCGGCAAAATCTTTTTTCTTGATGCCCCTCGATTCAAGCACCTCTTCAAGATATTCGCCCGGGTGGATTGCGTAATCGGGGTTATATTGGTTCACCAGTTCAGCCATATTAATGATAGTCCTCCACGCTGAGAATACGAATCTTTGTCACCAATGCCAGATCAATGCCGCCATCTGCTTTGCGCGGCACGGGTTCATCGGCCGGCTCGAACACCAACCGAAAAGGATGCATAAGGTCGACCGCAAACTGGCCGGCTCTGCCTTCAGAGAGCTCGTGGCAACGTTCGGGGGGCAGATTGGAAACCCGTGCCAGATTCGCCGCTGCGCGCAGCACGGCCATACGAACCCGTATTTTCTTGGCTTGTTGCCCGTATTTTCTGGTCAGATCCTTTTCTGAATTGAAAAGCTTTTCCATTTTGGTGTTCGCGAACACGATTAGCACATCGGCAAGTTAGATAAATTACTTAACCTGTGAGGTAAAGTAATTTATCTAACTCGCCGCAGGCCGTCGAGAGTGCTACAGACTACTCCGCCCTGCCACAAATCTTGCACGCGTCCGTGCCGTCCTTTCTCTTCTCGTACCCGTCCCAGTGCTTGCAGCGCTCGGCAAGATACTCCCAGGCGAGGCCGAGCTGTTGGTAGATTTCGGCGTAGGGCTTTTGCTTTTTCCAGCTCAATGCATCGTTGTTGAGGAAATTGTCTGTGACAAAATCCATGCTGCGGCTGAGTTTTTTCATTTCACGTTTGGTGTAGTGCTTATTTTTTGCAGTCGCATGTTCCTTTTTCAGTACGTAGCCAGCCGCGGTCAGTAGCTGTATAGTTCGTGAAAAATGCGTAGTTTCCACGGCCGGTGTATCTTTAGTAGTCAAATGAGAAAGTATCTCGCTAAGCATTTCATCGATGAGCTTTACCTTCAGTACAATTCTGCATTTGAATTTCTTAAAGTAACGCCGAATCGTCTGCGATTCCTCAAATTCACGCAGATCTTTAGCCGCAGTAATGCGGGTACATAGAATCCAATAATTCAATACTATTTCCTTGGATTCTGCCAGGCCTGTGATTTCGCGAATTTCGCTTATAAATGCATCCGTCCATTTTGAAGAACATAATTCTCGAAAATGAGTCCAAGGTGGTCTTTTGCCTTTAGGCTTTTTGAGCTGCTTTGTAATGGCAAGTTCAATCGACTTTTTGAATTTTGCAATACTAAAACCAGATTGCCAAGACTTACAACTAACTACGAAAATTTCTTGCCTCTGCCGCGGATTGTAAGCCAAAACATCAATATCTGAATGTACTGAATCAAGGCTGGCTATATAGTCCTCATGGCTATCGCGCGGTCTGTATTTAATATTGTGCTTTGTAAGTACTGATTGCTGAAGATTAAAATAATCTTCGGCTATTTGCTCTAAAATATCCTCTTTCATGATTGCCCGATTTCTGGCGTGAACTTAAGTTGGCTTACTAGGCGCGACCCCCTTAATGATTTCAATTATCTTGCTCGCGCCCTCTGGCTCAGGCCCTGCGGCTAAATAGCCCGTATTCTGGTTTGAGAAGATTGTCGCCGTTGCCTGCAACAAGACGGCATTTTTCGTTTGCTGATCATCACCCGCCGCTTTCACAAAAGACTCAAAAGTCTGCAACGCATTTTGACGGTGTTTATTAAGTATCGCATTATGTCGATGCGCATTATAGTTTTTTGATGCGGTAATGGTGAAGTACAACAAACCAATCAGGATGATGCCTTTTGACACTGCGTTCTGCATTACAGAGAAGAAGTTGTTTCCATCATCGGGTTTGATGGAAAAAGTGATCAGACCCCAGACACACAATGCTATGGAGCCTATGATCGTGGCCCATAGCCAATTCCTGGCCTGTTCCTTGTGCTCCGCTGCCTGATCCAAGAACACCTTAGAATATTCGGTTATACCGAGCTGCGCAGCAGCATTTCTAGCGGCGTTGAGTAGGCCTTCCATCTCTTGCTTCGTATCTTCTAGCTTTCGGGCCATCTCTTCTTTGTCCTGAGTCAGACTCCGAAGTGCTTCAGCTCGCTGGGCTGCTGTCTTATCCGTACTGACAGCGCTGTACGTGATGATAGGCATGAGCACATTCCAATAGTTTTCGTAGTTTGACGGCAGCTCGCCAAGCATCTGGTCGCGCACTGTTGCGGGGTTCTGATGGCCAACTGCGGAAAATGACATGATGGTGTTGAACCGGCCTAGTATGTTCTTGACCTGCCCTTGGATATTGTTTCGGGCCCCCGGCGGCAGCTCCCTAAGGTCAACGCTCTTGAGTCTTGAGAATAGGGTCAAAATGTTTCTAAAGGACTCTTCGCCTCCTGAAAAATTCAGCTGTTTGCCGAGATCATCAACCCTGGCTAATTTTTCCGGCGTGAATGCCAGCAAGTTCGTGAGATTGCTTTCGATTTCTGCGATTTGCTTCTCTTCAGCTTCCGTCATGGCTTTACCTCATTCATAGTAGCCCTCTTATGAGCACCTTCCTCAGCACCGCTTGCAACCATTCTTTCACTCGAACGAATCTCCTGGCTCGCATGCACACTACTGCAAATAATACCAAAGCCCAAACACCCAAACAAATCCAAAAGCCAGAGGCATGAACTTCTCCCAGTCTGAACTGCTATCCGAAGGTGGCAAGTATCGCCTCACTGTATGCGGGTCAAATATTGTCAGAACGGGCAATCTTCGCTCAATCTCGCGAAATTCGTCGATCTTAAATTTCCGATACTGCAAATTCCGAACATTGGTCTTATACCAGACGAAACACAGATAGAAATTGAAGACTCCAACGAGCACAAGGCCAATATCGACCATAGGCTTGCTAAAGAGGGGGTGCTTGAATGCTACCGTGCCTGCCGCTCCGAAGAGTGCAAGAAAGGCGGTTTGGATTCCCAGAAAGAACTTACTTTTACTCCAGAAAAGCGTATCCCAATGGATTATTTGAGTTGCTAAGAGCTTGTACTTTTCCAGTAACATCTGCTGCGCTGGTGTTAATCCTGCTCCCCTCACCCAAACGCCTCCCTCAACACCGCCTGCATCAGCTCCTCCGCCTGCACCTTGCGCTCGGCCACCTGCTGTTCGAGCTGGTCGACCATCGCGAGCAGCTTGTCGACGCGCTCGACGATGGCATGTTGTTCGGCGAGAGGCGGGAGAGGGAACGGAATTGTTCTAAGAACAACATTGCTTAGCATCGGCTGTAAGCCGCCATTAACAAATACTGCCATAATGCGTTCTCGCATGACCAGTACGAATCTTTGAATATATTTGTTTAGAAGCAGTGATTGATTGAATCCAATGAGAGCAGTATTTTGAAAGCTGAATTCCTCGTCGATGTCGATTATTGCGGGCGTCCCGCAACCCGCACCTCGATTTGTGATTAGAATCTCTCCTTTTTTTGGATACGCCTTCTTATATAACTCATCATGCTCGGCTTTCGAAATATAGAGGCAATCTCGCCAATTAATACCCGTTTCGCGCACGTGGGTAGCAGAAATGTAAATACTTCCTTGCTTCAGTTTCTTTGGCGTATGATGAAATCCATCAGTAATCTTGGAGCAGATCTCCCCCAGCCGCGTCCACACCCAACCCTCAGGCAGCGCAAACGGCACCTCGCCCGGCTCCCCTCGACTCGGCTCGGGGCTGGCAATCGGCGGCAGTGGCTTTTCTTTCTTCAGCTTGCCCTTGGAAATGAGCGCCGCATTTTCTGCTTTAATCTTTTCCAACAACACGGCCGCGTCGTAGTACTCTGCTGGCAGGTCTTTACCGTCTCGCGGGGATAAGAACCCCCTCCCGGCTTCGCCGTACTCCCCCTTAGCAGGGGGAGAGCCCTCAGAACCATCTTTCTCCTCCCCTGCCAAGGGGAGGTGGCTTGCCTGCGGCAAGCCGGAGGGGTTCTTTCTCGCGCTCGCCTTCGGCGAGCTGGGGAGATTTTTCTTGCGCCAATCCTCCGTCAGCTTGCCTTCGATCGCCTCCTGCAGAATGGCCTGGCGCAGTTGGGTGAGGTAGGTGGATTGGGCATCAAAGCTTTCGCCTAACGTCGAAAGCTTTGATTTGCTTTTGCGTATATGGGCGCCGATCTCCCTTTGGTGAGATAAGGTCAGATTGGGGAACGTGCTATTGACAAATTCTTCTTCTTTGTACCGTTTTCGACTAATACTCGACATGCCCCCACTGACTCGGTTCACCATGTCGATGAAATCGGGCTGCAATACATAGTTTAAGAGAAAATACGGATCTATTTTATCAAGATCATATTCAAAAGTGGGAAATTCATTCGAGACGAGACAACCATCTAATTCAGGCTCAACGATCGCGAATGAATATTTCCATGCGAAGAGTCTATTGTAGACGAAATCACCCGTATGAACGCGGTAAAGTTTATCTGCCTTAATTTCACTGCCAAGTTTTTCTTCGCGAAGAAACATGCCCTTGCCGTACCATTGCACGCCAAGTAGCTTATACTTTTCCTTGGGTTTCAAGACAACTGTTCGGCGAACCTGTCGGAGAAAATCACCAATTCTCGCGACTTCAGCCAACCTTCAACTCCTTCCTCAACTCCTGCAGCAGTTCATCACTCTTCTGAAACGACTCATGCAGCTTTTCCAGCAACTCCGCACTCGTGTACGCATGCTCCACCTCAGGCGTGTGCGGGTTCTTCACATCGAGATTAAACCCATTCTTCTCTAATTCCGCCAGCGACACCCGCCACGCAACCTCGCTCTCTTTGCGCTTGCCCCACCATTTCGTCAGGCCCGCAAACTCTGCCTTCTGAATCGGTTTCGTCTTCGAATACGCCTTCACGCCCTCGGGCAGCTTGTGTTCCCAATACCAGATTTCACGCGTCGGTTCGCCCTTCGTGAAAAACAGCAGGTTCGTCGCCACCGACGCATACGGCTGAAACACCGAGTTCGGCAGGCGCACAATCGTGTGCAGGTTGCACTCCTTCAGCCAGTGCTCGCGAATGCGCTGCTTCACACCGTCGCCCGTTAGCGAGCCGTCGGGCAAAACAATCGCCGCGCGGCCGCCTGGGTTCAGGTAGCGAATCATCAGCAGCAAAAACAGGTCGGCGCTTTCTGTCGTGCGAAACGCCAGCGGGTAGTTCGTCTGCACACCGTCGGTCACCGACGCGCCAAAGGGCGGGTTTGCGAGAATCACATCGACGCGATCCTTCGCGCCGATCGAAGTGTACTCGCGGTTCAGGCTGTCGGTGTAATCGATGTTCGGCACCTCGATGTCGTGCAGAATCAGGTTCGTCACCGCGAGCATGAATGGCAGGGGCTTAAACTCCATTCCGTGCACGTTGTTTTCGAGCGACTTCAGGTGCCCGGCGTTCTTCACTTCGCGCTGCCTGATAAATTCAATGGCGGATGTCAAAAAGCCACCGGTACCACACGCCGGGTCGAGAATCTTTTCCCCCAGCTTCGGGGCGATAGTCTCGGTCATAAATTCAGTAATGGCCCGAGGCGTGTAGAATTCGCCATAATTGCCCGCGCTCTGCAGGTCGCGTAGAATCGTTTCGTAGATATCGCCGAACAGGTGGCGGTCTTCTGACTTGTTGAAGTCGATCTGGTTCAGCTGGTTCAACACCTGCCGAATGATCGTGCCATTCTTCATGTAGTTGTTGGTGCCCTCGAAAATCTCGCGCACAATCAGCGCACGGCGGTTACCCGAGGACACATCGAGGTTCTTGAGCGCGGGAAACAGCTTCTGGTCGACAAATTTCGCCAGCGCATCGCCGGTCAGCCCCTCGTCGTCGTCGGCGGCCCAATTACGCCATTGCAATTCGCTTGGTATGGGGGATTTATAATTGTCACGAATCAGTTCAATCTCTTTGTCTTTATCGTCCAGAATCTTGAGCGTGATCATCCAGCCCAATTGCTCGATGCGCTGCGCGTCGCCCGACACGCCCTGGTCTTTGCGCATGATATTTTGCAGGGTCTTAATAATATTGCCGATGTTTTTCATGATTCTTTTCGTTTAGGCCGCCGGCCTGTAGATTTCCTGTTCCAGTTCTTTCAACGCCTGCAAATACTTATCCTTCCCGCCGAAAATATCCACGATTTCGGCGACCGTGCCGATTTCACTGAACGGTTCGACGCGCAATACCGCCATATCTTCGATATTCTCAATACCCTCAATGGCGTATTTGTCTAGCAGTGCCGACAGGATCTGGCGCGCCTTTTCTCCGTATTTGCTAAAATAGTTCCGCTTTTTGACCTGCTCGGCGCGTTCACGCCGCGTCAGTGCTGGCTGATCCCAGGCAATGTGACAGATCAAATCAAACATATCGAGGTCTTTCTTCACATCTTCTTTGAGGTCTTCGAGAATCATGCCATGCGATTCGAGCTCCTCAATAATAGCCTTCTTCTTGTCGGATTCATGCCATTTCTGTAGAAAATCTTCCATGCTGCGGTACTCCCGTAAGATTCCTTTCTTAGTATAATCCTTCAGGCTTTCCGTGATCAATTTCCCATGCTCGTCCAGGTGTTGCACCCGCTCGTTGAGAATGCCGACATTGACTCCCGCTACATAAACCTTGCCCCGGCGACTTTCTTTAATCTCTCCAGCATCGATAATGTGAGGCTTCTCCAAATTGGCTGCGTCGTCATTTTCGAAGCTCACCTCATCACCGGTCACCGGGTCAATCTGCGGTATTTCTGATTCTTCGCTTATGTCTTCTTCTGTGAGCTCTTGATCGCCCTTCACTTCCTTAACCATCACCGGGTCGCCGTCATAGTCCGGGTCGGCAAAGAGATCAGTCACATTGCGAAAATCCATGATTGTGAAGAATTGTTTACCGTATTCCTCGTTAATGCGTGTGCCACGACCTATGATTTGCTTAAATTCAGTCATCGAGTTGATATTTGATTCGAGTACAATGAGCTTGCAGGTCTGCGCATCAACCCCCGTGGTCATCAGCTTCGACGTTGTCGCAATGACAGGGTAAGGTTCTTCAGGGTTGATAAAGTTATCCAGTTCTCTTTTACCTTCGTTTTCATCACCGGTAATGCGCATGACATATTTATGAGACTTGCGCGCTTGCTCTGGGTTCGCATTAGCCAGCGCCTGGCGCATGCGCTCAGCATGTTCGATGTCTACGCAAAAGACAATGGTCTTATCCATTGGGTTAGTTTTCTTGAGAAATTCGGTAACTCGCGCCGCAACGGCCTTTGTACGCTCATCAATGACCAGATTCTTATCATAGTCTTTGGTATTATAAACGCGGTCTTCGACCGGCGCGCCTTGTTTGTCCTTTGTGTTCAGATCAGGGCGCCAGCCTTCCAGATCGACGTTGAGGCCTACACGAATTACCTTGGAAGGT
This sequence comes from Turneriella sp., assembly GCA_046346875.1. Taxonomy (GTDB): domain Bacteria; phylum Spirochaetota; class Leptospiria; order Turneriellales; family Turneriellaceae; genus Turneriella. The sequence continues at coordinate 69,413 of JAXMHG010000008.1, forward strand.
GCCAGGAAACCGTCATCGATGCCTTGCCTCAGAGAATAAGTGTAAACTGGCTCACCAAAGTATTGAATATTCGATACGTCGGTAGTCTCTTTGGGGGTAGCCGTCAAACCGACATGGGTGGCCGATTTGAAATAATCCAAAATTTCATGCCATGCGCTGGCCTCTGCTGCGCTGCCACGATGGCACTCGTCAATGACGATCAGATCGAAGAAATCTGGACTGAATTCACGGTAGGCATCTTTATCCTCATCGTAATTTGTCAGACCCTGGTACAGGGCCAGATAGATTTCGAAAGCCTTGTCTATGTTCTTATGCCGAATGATCGTCATTCGGTCTTTAAAGTGTTTGAAATCGCCCCGCTTGGTTTGGTCAATTAGCGCATTGCGGTCAGCGAGAAACAATATGCGCTTCTTCTTGCCGCTCTTCCATAGTCGATAGATAATCTGGAAAGCCGTGTATGTCTTACCTGTACCCGTGGCCATGACGAGCAAGCAACGTTGCTGGCCCTTGGCGATGGCTTCCACGGTTCGGTTGATCGCGATTTGCTGATAATACCGGGGTGCTCGGCCAGAACCGTCAAAGAAATAGTCTAATGAAGCAATATCCGATTCTTCTGGCGTCCGAATGCCCTTGAATTGTTTATACTTTTCCCAAAGTTCCGCAGGTGAAGGGAAAGCGTTGAGTGCCAGCTCTGTTTCGACCTGACCTTTTTGACCTGATCTATCATGCTGCAAGAAGCCATCACCATTTGAGCTGAACGCTACCGGTATGTCGAGTATTGAAACGTAGTTGAGAGCCTGCTGCATGCCTGCGCCAACACTGTGGCTGTTATCTTTCGCTTCAATAATCGCAATGGGGATATTGGGCTTGTAATAGAGCACTATGTCGGCACGCTTTCGTTCGCCCCGGGTGGTCTGATTCCCCCTGACAAAGATGCGCCCGTCCGTGAAGGCAACCTCTTCACGCACCTGCTTTTCCATATCCCAACCGGCCATCTTGAGCGATGGCAGTATGAATTTTGAGATAATATCCCGTTCCGATAGATGCTGCAGGTCTGTCATACCAACCGCTGTCAGCGAGCAGTCAAAGTTGCAACGAGCCTGTCAAGTTTTAGTGAGATGGGTACTTTTCCCGATCAATACGCTGGCAAGCGGCCAAGGCATAGGGCAGCGCGCAGGACCAACAGGTATTGAGCCATGCGAAATACTGAATTCTCATTCGCCTGCGGTGAACCTGCGGCCAGTGACCTCTTCCAAGTCACGGAAGCGCTCTGGCCAACTGTGATCGTCTTCGATCTCCGTTTCGATTTGCGTAGCAAAGCGCGTAGGTGCTGATTCTGCAAGGTTGGAAAATTGTGCGAAATACTGGATTCGAACCAGTGACCTCTTCCATGTCAAGGAAGCGCTCTAACCAACTGAGCTAATTCCGCGTAGGTGCTAATTCCGCCTAAACTTTGAAATGCAAAACCGACCCGCGAATCAGGCTGTCAAACAGATTGAACGAGGGCTTGTGCGCTGGCGCGACCTGTGGGGCGGTCTCGCAGGCTCGCAAAAATATCTCGACCCGGCAGCGGCCGGCCGATACCGGCCCCCTCACGTCCATGGCGGCCATCGGTAAACATATCCTGTTGCGGCTCGTGCCAGCTGCATTGTGCGTCGCCGGCCTCAAAGCCGAAGAAGCTCCCACGGCGAACGCGCATTTCGCCCGCAGGGTTGTCGCCCTGGAATCGTATGGCCAGGGCATCTGGTACTCGGCACGCTTCAGCTACCGCTTTCATGAAATGCTCATGGCGAATGCTGGCTACAGTTACGTCGACGTACCGCCGGGCAATGCGGGTGGCGAAACCGTCAGCTTTCACCTCGTGCCCGTTTCCATCTCGGGACTCTGGCGCGTTTCGGGGCAGATCCCCGTTTATGGCGAACTGCTGTTTGGTGGCCATGGCGTCATCGGTGGTGAGCGCACACAGCGGACGGGGGTCCGCGCGACAGCGACCGGGCAGGCCTTTACTCCGGTTGTGGGCGTGGGTGCGGCCTACTTGCCGCGCGAAGGGGGAGTTACCCTGCGCGCAATGCTCTACATCTTCCAGGGAATCGACAGCATCGGTCTCGAATCGCGTCGCCTGCCCTGGTTCGGAGGTTCAATTGGTTATGCATTTTAGTAGACTACGGCGAGCTGTACTGGCCGTAGTATTTTCCTGTAGCTCGCTCGCGGCTGCAGCACCTGCCGTTGTGCAGGGTGATAAATTCGCTACCTACCATAAACCCGAGGCGCTGCATCCTTTCAGCATTCTCGGCAAAAACGTGAAAGACTGCTTCTGGGGTACCTCGACCTACTTTCACCTCGGCGCATTTGCGACGACGGTCGCGATGGTGAAGACGCCGGCCGACCGCGAGATACAGACCTACTTCGAAAAACAAAACCCGATCGGGCAACCCTTCGCTTTCGCGATGCTGCGTCTCGGCGATGCGACGACATTCGTGCTCGGCGTTTCGGGTTACCTGATTGGCCTCTGGCAGGACCACCGCCGCTTCACCGGCGCAGGAGCTGCAGCGACGCAGGCAGTACTCTTGAACGGCGGCTATGTCGGCACGCTGAAAGTGATCACTGGCAGACACCGACCGGGTGAGACTGCGAACGCCGATGACTTTTTCCCGAGCCTCGACGAGCGCATTGAGAACTTCAAGTTTCGCCATTCGTATCCTTCAGGGCATACCTCGAGCGCCTTCGCGTTCGTCGCTTCGCAGCACGCCTACTACCCCGAGCATCCCTGGATACCCTGGCTGGGTTACCCGATTGCGGCAGCGATAGGCCTCGGTATGGTTGAGGGTGACTACCACTGGACGTCAGAGGTTGTAGCGGGAGCTATCATCGGTACGACGATTGGCTACGTGACGGGCAAAAACTTCCGTGCGGAGTACGAGCGCCGGCAGAACGGCATCTCAGAAGACGAAGTCGACGAGTACCGCCGCAAGAAACAGGCGCTGGGCTTTTTCGTATCGCCGACGATCAGCAACGGCCGCTACGCCGCGTCGGTGACGTGGTATTGGTAGCGTGCGGCCTGTGAGAGCTGCCCGCTACGGCGAATTTGTGAAATGGAAGGTCTTACCCGCAGAGATATAAGGGCCCCAGTTTTGGTAAGTATTCTGGCCGTAGAGAGTAACAGCCAGTGAAACGATGAGAAAAGTGTTCCGATCGATGAACTCGGCAAAGCCTATGGTCGCCTGCAGGTTGTACGCGACGGGCTGGTCGGTCTCCCGGTTGCCCAGCGCCTTGAACCGGCCATGGTACGATTGCACTACTTCGGCAAATATCACAGACGAATCGTTCTGGTAATCGCGCACGACCCATTCAACCGACGCGTTCATTTCGAGCATATCTCCCGGGTTCTCGGCAATTGTCCCTGACGGCGCATGGAAGAAACGGCCGAATGTGCCGACATACCAGAAGTTGAGGTTAATGACGATGGGCCTGAACTCCCACATCAGGTTGGGACCGGCGTGTACTTCGGTCATCAGGTTACCGAAAGTGCGGCGGCCGGTTTTATCCTGTAGGTCGACGATTCCCGTTGGCACTTTCACCATGGTGAAGAAGAGCAGCGAAGGAATATACTTCTGCTCATGTTTCTGCTCATAGATCAGGTAACGCGACCACGCCGACGCATCACCCAACCCAACGCGCGGTCCATCGACCTCACGCGTGTTGTCATTAAAAACAATGGGGAATGGAATCGCATCGATTTCCCACTTTTCTGTAACGCCGTACGTCAGCTGGTGGTTGAGCGTCAGATTCTGGTCGGCTACGCTCGAATCGATCGGTTGTTTGTTGCCTGTCCCGTCAAAGCGGGCACGCGTGATATTCATCAGTGTGAAGTTCTGAAGAACAAACAACCCCTTCGCCGTCATGTTACACGAATCGGTGGTGATGGGGTCGGTCACCATGAGATCCCATTTATCGGTACGGCGGTCTTCGTGGCCGGGCTCCCAGCGAATGGGATGTGCAGCGCTGCTGGAAAGCAGCAGCGCTGCAGCCAGGTACTTAGCCGAACGCACGATTCACAGCGGAAAACAGCGCTTCTATCGAGGCGCGTGAGATATTCGGGCTCACACCCACGCCGTAGAATGTCGCCTTGTCGGGCCGCTCGATCTGAATGTAAGCAATCGCCCGCGCATCAGACCCTTCACCCAGCGAATGCTCGCTGTAGTTCTTGATCTGGAAGGAGAAAACGCCCCCCTCCGCCTTCGGCACCTCCCCCCAAGTTTGGGGGGAGGCCGGGAGGGGGGAGATTGCCGAAATAATCGCGTTACGCGCAGCATCAAGCGGGCCATTGCCCCTGCCCTCGTATTCAGCGTTGCCCGAAGCCAAAAAGCCTGGCTTGTCGGAGTGAACCTTGAGCCTGAGATTCACCTCGCCACTGTCTGGCTTTTCTTCGATCGCCGAAATACCGACGAGCTCGAGCGGTGATTTACGTTTCAGGTATTCATTTTCAAACGCGGTGTTGATTTCGGCCGGCATCACTTCGCCGCCCTGCTTTTCAGCAATCACCTGCACGACGCGGGCAAATTCAGGGTGCATCGTTTTGGGCAGCCGGCAGCCGAAATCGTGCTCCATCACGTACGCAACGCCACCTTTGCCAGACTGCGAATTGATGCGGATGATCGATTCGTACGTGCGTCCGATGTCGTGCGGGTCGATCGGCAAATAGGGCACCGCCCAGGTAATGGCTTTGCCCTCGTGCTCGGCCTGCTTGCGCTTGGCCAGGCCCTTGTTGATCGCGTCCTGGTGCGAACCCGAGAAGGCCGTGAAGACCAATTCACCGACGTATGGATGGCGCTGGTGAATATCCATGCGCGTGGTGCGCTCATAAACTTCGGCGACCTGGTTGATGTTCGAGAAATCCAGTTTGGGATCAACACCTTGCGTCAGCATGTTCAATGCCACGGTCACGAGGTCGCAGTTACCCGTGCGTTCCCCGTTACCAAAGAGGGTACCTTCGACGCGGTCAGCACCCGCCATCAGACCCAGTTCTGAAGCCGCGACACCGCAGCCGCGGTCGTTGTGTGTGTGCAGGCTGATCACCGCTAAGTCACGCCGCGGAATGTTGCGCACAAAATATTCAATTTGGTCAGCGTAGAGGTTGGCTGTCGTCATCTCAACCGTGCTCGGCAGGTTCAGAATGACTTTACTCTGCTCTGTCGGCTCCCAGACGTCCATCACTGCGGCGCAGATGTCGACTGCAAAATCGACTTCGGTGCCGGTGAAACTTTCGGGTGAATACTCGAGATCGAAGATCGTGCCGGTCTTCTTGTGGTACTCGACCGCGAGCTGCTTCACCAGTTTTACCCCGTCAACGGCCAATTGTTTAATCTGCTCGCGGCTCATGCCGAACACGACATCACGCTGCAAGGTCGAGGTGGAGTTATACATGTGGACGATGGCCCGGTGCACACCGGCCAATGCGTCGAAACTCTTACGGATCAAATGCTCGCGTGCCTGCGTCAGAATCTGTACCGTGACGTCGTTCGGCACGAGCTTGTTGTCGACCAGGTAGCGTAAGAAATTGTACTCCACATCGGCCGCCGCCGGAAAGCCGACTTCGATCTCTTTGAAACCGACTGCAACGAGCAGGTTGAAGAGCTCTGCTTTCTCGGGTATTTCCATCGGGTAGACGAGCGCCTGGTTGCCATCGCGCAGGTCGACGCTGCACCAGCGTGGTGCTGTGGAAATGGATTTATTGGGCCAGGTGCGGTCTTTCAGATCGACCGGGCGGTAGGGTTGGTATTTTTTTACGATTTCAGGTTTCATATTGCCTCCAAGTGCTGATTATCTGGCGCTTGCTGCGCCGCGATGCCATAGGGTTCGGTTGAATGAACTAACCGACCTATGGCACATTATAGTCGGGGCAATAGTCTTAGACAGCGCGACCGGAGGCCGACGGGGTGAATGCCGATCAGAGATTGTGTAGAAGTGGCAGTTGCCATCGGCATATTCCTAATATATACATCTTCGACAAGCCGGCAAGTTTTTTGAAGATCTCGCCGTGTTCGCCGCGCCGCCGCGGTTCAATTATCAATTGATTGCAGAATCGAGGCCCCTGCGCAAACTGCTACCATGCATTTCCTGCTCAAAACCGCCCTCCTTATGTTCCTTATTTCCCCGATTGTGGCCAGCGACGATGGCTCCACTGAAGCGGGACCTGAGCCGGTTGTTGAGCGCTCTGCGGCGGAATACAAAGGCGGAGTGAGTGCGCTCACGAAACCTGAACTCCCCCTATTCTCTCTGCACTTTGTCATCATGACCGACCACCCGAAGGCCGTAGCCGGCGCCACACCCGAACGCCTGCAACAGATTGAAGATCTGCTCAACGAAAAGTTTGCCGCAACAACGGGTGAACACCTTGCTCGCTTCAAGATACGATCATTTGCCAGCCTCGAAGTGATCAGGAACTCTGCCTGCCCTGAAATTTACGAGTCGATCGTTAACCGCACAAGCACCCGCTACGGCGACTACTGGAAATGCAAAGACCTGAACGTGCGCGCACCGCAGGGAACAACGATTTTCATTAAGCACCACGATAAAGATAAACTCTCTTACGGCGGCCAGGTCAATGGAATGCCATTTGCGCAAATCAACTGGGAGCGCTTTCTCAAAGACCAGCGTGTCTTCTTGCACGAACTTGGTCACGCCTTTGGACTTTCGCACAGCTGCCCGCCCAAAAAAGGTTCAGGTGGCCGGCCGAATGTGATGAATTTCATCAAAGGCTGTAAAGAGCTGCCCGAGGGTGAAGCGGGCTGGCCCTATACACCCTCACAGGCGGCAGCGGTCAAAAAGCGCCGCGGCGGTTATGTAAAGAAGTTCGCGAAGACAAAAGACCCGGTTTGGGAGAAGGTGTTGGCAGAGAGCGGCTTGGTGAGGTAGGCGTTTCGCCGAAGCTATCCTCAACGCGTTTCATTGCTGCGCCAGCGAG
>JAXMHG010000009.1:0-70929 GCA_046346875.1 Turneriella sp.
GAGCATACTGAACAGCAGCAGCGTCGCGATACCGAAAACAGGTGCGCCCATCAACGCCGACGCAGTCAACGCAAACCTCAGTGCAACGACGCGCCCGGGAGTAGGTTTCTTTTTTGGTTTTGGCAAACGTGATTTCGAAGTTGATTTCGGAATCACCACGGCGCTCGCCTTTGAGTATGAAGGCAACAGGACCCGGCGCGTCGTCGATGCAAACGGCAACGTCACCGGGGCCACCGAAGAAGTTGCGGGCCGTGGGCTCTTCATCGCCAATGCATTCGTCTTGCCGACATTCCGCCTGGCGTGGGGTGCCCGCGACGACCTGCAATTCTTTATCTCTGCCGGGCGTGAAACTTTTGAATACCAGCGCGACTACCTGCAGACCTATTTCAGAATACCGCTCGCACCGTTCCTGAAAATGGATTTTGGTGTTGGCCTGTTTCCCAATGCGACCCTGTTTCTGCAGCCCAACCTTGTTTTTGGGAATATTATGGTGGGCGTACGCGGCGGCATCACTCTTAACTACTACGAGAGCGAGCTGAGGCGTGTTTCCATTAACGATGCGCTGTACTTTGCCCTTTCTGCCTCGGGGCGTTTTTAACCTGGTGTTGCCAATAGCCTGATCGTGGCACGAGCAGCCCTTATATTCCTGCTGACCGCAGCGGGCTTCCTGGCGCCTTCCCTGGCTGCGCACAAGCAGCTGGAAATTTCTGCAGCCTACCAGCAGGCGCGTTACGTCGAGACTTTTGCCGACGCTCTTTATGTCGGTGAAGCCGACTACATGAGCAGCAATGCAGCGCAGGCGCGCGCCATGGCGCGCTTCACCGGTTTTTATCTTCCGCAACTGAATATTGCGTACCAGGCGCTTGCCGTCAATTCTGCCACCGAGTCCCGGCAGAATACCCGCCAGAAGATCAGCGGCTATTTTTCCTCCTATGCCAGCGCCATGGCCTCAACTGACACCGGCATACTCCGCTGGCACTATGGCTTTGCTGCCCTCGTCACATTCGGCTACCGTAATTACGCGGACCCTGCAGGTAATATATTGAGTGAGCGGGCTCTGGACACGCGCCTCTCGCAGGCCTACCCGGCAGGCGGATTTACCCTTTTTCCGCTGGCGCCAATTCGCTTCAGCATGATTTTTTTGAATGGCGACGCCAACCTGCTCTACGGCTGGCTGCGGCTACAGGCTGAATTTGAGACAGAGAACCATATTTTCATGCCTGCATTCGAACTCCTGAACCACGCGAGCTTCGGCAAGGGAATGCCAAACTTCGTCCAGCCTCCCGGGGCTTTTAATATGGGTTATGCCTATAAACTCGGCGCCCTGAAACTGGGCACGAGGCTGGGGTTTGTCCTGAATTCAAAACAAGGTTTTGAAAACGCACGCGTCAGTTTTGGCGACCGGCTTTTATTTGAATTCTCGGTTGCGTGGCGGATAAAGATTGATGGCGATCAGAAATAGTCTCTGCAGGCTTATTCTCGTGCCAGCCTTCGCGGCAATAGGCTTTGGCTGCTCTTACCAAACGCCTATACTGCTCATTAATGTGCACAACTTACCCCGCACTGTCTATATCCGCTTCAGCAGACCGGACGAGGATACTCCGCTTTTTGTGCCTGGTCGTTTCGTATTGCATCCGCTGGAAGCAGGCGACACGGTTGACTTTTCGCGTCCACAGCCCATGCCTTCAAATCAGGCAAACACCGTAACCATCGAATTGCCCGCGCGGTCTGCACTCAGCCTGACAGTACTGCGCAACGAGACTTACCGGACTGCAACGCAGGAATTCATCAACCAGCGCCGGTTCAATATAGAAGAGATTGCTGCCGGTAACGAGAGAGTAAACCGCGGGAACTTTGACACCTATTTTCGGAAAACATCCGACGGCATTGCCTGGTCGATACCCTGATCATCACATCGACGCGTAAAGCCAGGCAAAAACTGATCAGCGCTTTCTGGCAGCTGCCTTTTTTGTGGGAGCTTTCTTGCTGGTAGCTTTTTTTGCCGTGGTGCTTGCTTTCTTCTTTACGGACTTTTTTACCGCAGCGGGTTTCTTTGGCGCAGATTTTTTCTTCGCAGGTGCGACTGGTTTCCTGGTAAGCTTGAGGATCTTTGACATTGGCTTGCCTTTTGCGACCGCATCTTTCGCGGGCTTCATTGCCTGTTTGATCAGGCGCGCCAGTTCGCGACGCAGCTTATCCATACCTTCGCCGGTCTGTGCCGAAATCGGAATCGGCTCGAGACCCTGTGCCTGATAAGAAGCGATAAATTCTTTGAGGAATTTTTTGTCTTCAAACCGGTCAATCTTGTTCAGTACAACGAGAGCCGGCTTGTTCAGTAGCTCAGGGCTGTAACTCACGAGCTCCGACCTGAGAATATGCATCTCGTCTTCGACGAATGCATTCTCGAGATCGATCACGAAGATGATAATGCGCACGCGCTCGATGTGCTTGAGAAAAGACAAGCCGAGCCCGTAACCTTTTGATGCACCCTCGAGAATACCCGGAATGTCTGCGACAATGACTGGCCGGTGTAGCAGGTCTTCAATCACGCCGATATTGGGCGAGAGCGTCGTGAAAGGATAGTTGGCGATCTTCGGGTTGGCATGCGTCAGCGCCTTGAGCAGCGTCGACTTACCGGCATTGGGAAAACCGACGAGACCGACATCGGCAATCATCTTCAGCGAAAGGAGAAATTCTCTTTCTTCGGTATCTTCACCCGGTTGCGCAAAACGCGGAGCCTGCCTGCGCGCTGTGCGGAAAAAGGCATTGCCCTTACCACCGCGTCCGCCTTTGACGGCGACAAAAGTACCAGGCTCGGTAAAATCATGCAGCAGCGCGCCGGTATGCGGATCAATGATCTGCGTACCGAAGGGCACACGAATCACCAGGTCGGCCCCTTTTTTACCGTGGCAGTTAGACCCCTCGCCGGGAAAGCCGTTACGCGCACGGTAAACCTGCTCGGGACGAATGTGCGAGAGCGCGAGCAGCTGCTCCGACGTGGTAAAAATCACATCGCCGCCGTCGCCCCCGTCACCGCCGTCGGGACCACCAAATTCGATGAATTTCTCCCGCAAGAACGAGACTTCGCCCGCGCCGCCCTTACCGGCCTGTACGCGGATCAATACTTCATCGACAAACTTATGCATGGTGCACAAAATCACCGCCAATTTGCGACAGCGCGAAAATCAAAAAATGAAACATGGCCGAAACGCCAGGGTTATTCGTCGTATATGCACGGCCCTCAAAGCCCAAGGAGTTATTAATGAAGCAATATCTGTTTTTTGTAGTAGCAGCAATAGTGAGCGTTACGGCAATTTCTGCCAAAGGTGAATGCCGCACAGACCGTGAAAAGTTCTGCGCCAACGTGATCAAGGGTAACCACAAGGGTATGTGGCAGTGCATGAAAGAGCACGAAAACGAACTCTCTGAGCCATGCAAGAACCACATCGCAGAAGTGCGCGAAAAGAGCCGCGAAATCAAGAAGTCGTGCAAAGCCGACTACAAGAAGCTCTGCAAGCAGGTTAAGGCTGGAGAAGGTCGCATCATCAAGTGCCTGAAGCAGAACGAAACCCAGCTCAGCAAAGACTGCAAGGCAGCGCTCACTGCGCCCGCACAGGTGGAGTAAATTTTCCGGCGGGGCTACGGCTCCGCTTTGCCTAATCTCTTTACAAAACTGAACTCTGCGCCATGGTGGGCTATGGCAAAGGTAAGCTTGTACACTTTGGTCTTGCTGGCGACCTGGTCGCCCGTAGCGGCGCAGAATCCCTTTTCTGGCCTGATGTTCGGCAGCTCTGCCAATACAGTCCGAAGCAGCGCGAAGGATGTGTCGAACCCGCAAAGCTGGGAAGAGACTGCCTTCGAGATAATCAATCCCCCCTATACCCTCTTCAAACAATTCAAGCCAACGCAGTGCACCCTCACGTACCATAACGATCGCCTCTTCCAGGTACACTGCGAATTTTCCCGCAGGCAATTCGAGGCCATATATACCAACTTTGTCGCTGAACGACAGGTGCCCAAGGACCGCGATTTTGCCAAGGCGGATCGGTCGGCAACATGGTACGGTGAATTTAAAGACGGCCGTTTCGAGAATGTTCTGAATATTTACCAGTCGGGAACGCGCACGGTCGTGAGCTACAGCGACGAGACGCAAAAAGACTTTCGCTTCGCTGACCTTTTCAAGGGCATGGTACCGTGGCTGATTCTCGCATTCGTCGGTCTCTTCGGCGGTTACATGCTGTTCGGCTGGCTCATGACCAGCAAGTGCCCGAAGTGCAAAAAGCGCAAACTCAAAATCACCGGCAAGACGTACGACAATCCGCAGGATTACGACCCGGGTCTCTTTTCACGCGATGTGCACTGGGACGAGGTCTACCACTACAAGTGTGCCGCTTGTGGCTATGAAAAAAACGATCGCTACTCGGGTTTCTGGAGCTGGCGTAACGCCCAGTAAAAAATTTCCGGAGCAGCGCCGATGACGCTGCTCCGGAAAAGGCAATCATAAGCCGGATTCTGTACACGGTTTTTCGCAAGGCGAAAAACCACTGGCAACCATTTGTCTTGTCGCCGGGTTATACCCCGTCGCTCTTCGCTTTCTACCCGCTTCACAGCCTCGCCCGGGGCGGGCCGGAGCTTTCGCTCCGATGAGACCGATCCACTGCTTGAAATTGCACCCGGGGGAGTTTACCCTGCCGCAAACCTCTCGGCCGCGCGGTGCGCTCTTACCGCACCTTTTCACCCTTGCCCAGAGCGGTTTGCAAGCAAACCGCGTGGGCGGTATATTCTCTGTGGCACTTTTCGTCGGCTGACCGAAATCAGACGCCCAGATTCCTCTGGCCCCGTTCCCCGTGGTGTCCGGACTTTCCTCTCTTAGCATTCCCTCACCCCCCACGCAGTGGGGGGTGAGGGAGAAACTACCGAGCGGTTGCTCCTGCCGCTGGTAACATACTTATCAAATGATAAGGCGACCACTTGTTATGGAACCCCTCAGTACAATTCGGTTGCCCTGCAAGGCGTCCGGTGCAACGTGACAGATTAAGCTCCGCCTCCTGATTTTGCCGGCACTACTCGGAGCCGGCACGCTGTCAGCAGCCCCGGACGCGAAACGACTGGCAAAAGTAACCGCAGAACTTAAAGCCATTGAGAGCCTGGGTGGCGACAGGCTGGGTTATGCAGAGACGATACTGCGCTTTCTCGAAATCGAAAACACGGAATATAGCGAAAGCCGTCGCGCACGCCCTGAAGTGAGTGCATACGACATGTTCTCGGGTGCGCTGGCGATCCGTGAATCGCTGCAGACCGACACCATCGAACCGGGCGAAGAGCGCGGCGCAGCGATACCCATAAACACCCTCAAAGGCCCGCAGACAAAATCACACGATTTCAAGACGATGCTTAAAGGCCGTAAGGTGCAGCAGTTTCCGCTTGCAGGCCGTGTACCGCATGACTGGTTCTACGCGCATTTCTCATCGCTTACCTCTGCGCTCAACCTCGCCGACTACATCAACACCCGCTGCGCCTGACCATAGAGGCCCGCGACAGTGCGAGTGCCGAAGCACTGGTGCGCGGATTGCGGGCAGTCAGCACAAAATATTCCCGCTGGCAGACTTCTTTCGCTTACGAATACCAGTCTGCGGGAAAAAGCATAACCGTCTTCGTCGTCAACATGGCAGGCATCGTAACCTTCCGCTTCCATACGTGGACAGAAGGCAACCAGATTCATCTGGCAACGACACGGGATTATGCGGAGCGCTTTCTCTCTGGCAAGCGGCAGACAACGATCCGCCGCGCCAATGTACTCGGCATCTTCCGACCCAGCCAGATAATCCGCGAAAGGTCTCTACTCGTGCAGGGTCATGCCGAAGCCACGCAGCGCGGCTGCTTTGCGCATCTTGGACAGTAAAAATGGCCTCGCACCTGTTTCCCGGTGAAGACATGACGGCAGCACTTGAAAAGCACTATGGCTTTCGCCCGGTTTGCCCGGTGGGTGGCACTTACGCAATAAAAGACGGGAAACCGGTGCACACACTGCTCGGCGAACCCGGTTTGGCGCGGGTCGACTTTTCAGCAATTGAAGTTCTGTTGCGCGACTTCTTTGCGACACAGGAGTTCAGCGTCGATTTCAAGTTCACCCCACATGGCATCATGACTGAAATCGAAACGAAATAATTTTCAACAAAAAAGCCCGTTCCGGCCAATCCGGAACGGGCTAACATCCACTTACTCGCGACCGAGCAGGCGCATGACGCTGGCTGCTTTTTGGTTCGCCTGGGCTAACATCGCCGTACCACTCTGCTGCAGAATCTGGCCGGTGGTGTACCGGACCATTTCTTCGGCCATGTCGGCATCGCGAATGCGGCTCTCAGACGCCTGTATGTTTTCATAAGCGTTCATCAAGCCCTTCGCCGACATCTCCAGCCGGTTAGAGTAGCTTCCCAGGTCGGCCCGCTGTTTCAGCAGCTTGCCCAGCGCGTCGTCAACGATCCCGATGAGATCATTGGCCTGCGCTGCCGTCGAAAGCGATTCGGCCGCACCGTTGTCCTTCAGTTTGAAGGCGGTAGCGGTCATCGTTCCGACAAACACGCGCTCGCGCTGGTGCATGTTGGCGCCCATGTGAAACCACATCGAAGCGGTCTTCGAGGTTCTTGCATAGTCACCCAACAGCACCTTGAAGCGGTTGAATTCAGCCTGCGACGCGATACGATCTACCTCGTCGATGAGCTGAGAAATCTCAACCTGCATCAGTTGCCTGTCTTCAGCCGTGTAAATACCGTTGGCCGACTGTACGGCCAAAACGCGTACCCGCTGCAGCAGGTCGCCGAGCTGGTTAAGGTAACCATCGGCTGTCTGCACGAAGCTGATACCGTCTTCGGTATTTCTTTCTGCCTGGCGGAGCCCCTGCACCTGGGTTCTCATTTTCTCCGAAACGGCGAGACCAGACGCGTCGTCTGCTGACTTGGTGATTCTTTCACCAGCAGCGAGACGGGCAATCGTCTTGTCTGTTTCCCATTCGTTGAACTTCAGAACCCGGTGTGCATTGACTGCGCTCAGGTTGTTGCGAATGATCATAGACACTCCTTTGTCTTTATTTGCGGCTTCGCCGCAAATTTTTGTGTCTGCAGCGGGACGCATAAAGTGTCTGTGATTGAGACATCGATCATGGCCCTTCCTTGGGTCATGATCTCTGTCACTCGCATGACAGGTCTCTCCCAATCAGACACCATGTGGAATGCACCTTGATGCATTCCATTGGGTGCCCGATGGAGAGAACCAGTACTTGAAGTAGTGCAAACACGAAAAGGCAGCCTGTGCTGCCCCTCGCTTAAATCGCATTCAGACCCGCGCTATGCGAGGGTCTGAATGTGTTACCTCAGGAGTTGCAGCACTGATTGTGGCTTGGCGTTTGCCTGCGCCAGCATTGCCGTACCGCTCTGGATGAGAATCTGGTTCTTGGTGAATTTTGTCATCTCTTCAGCCATGTCGGTATCGCGAATGCGGCTTTCAGACGCCTGGATATTCTCGTAAGCGTTCATCAGCCCTTTCGCTGCATGCTCAAGGCGGTTGTAGTATGCCCCAAGGTTCGCGCGCTGCTTGTTGACCTGGTACAGGGCTTCGTCTGTCAAACCGATCATACTGTTCGCTTTCGCTGCAGTCGAGATCGATTCGAGGCCGCCGGCCTGGGTACGCAGGTTCAGAGCAGCTGCTGTCATCGTGGTGATGAACACGCGCTCACGCTGGTGCATATTTGCGCCGATGTGGAACCACATCGAAGCAGTCGCTGAAGTGCGTGCGAAATCGCCCTGAAGCAGTTTCATGGTGTTGAATTCTGCCTGTGAAGCGATACGATCGACCTCGTCGATGAGCTGCGATACTTCTACCTGCATCATCTGGCGGTCTTCAGCGGTATAGATACCGTTGGCCGACTGCACAGAAAGCACGCGAATACGCTGCAGCAGTTCGCTCAGCTCATTCAGGTACCCTTCAGTTGTCTGTATCATGCTCATGCCGTCTTCGGTATTGCGCTCAGCCTGGCGAAGACCCGCCACCTGTGTACGCATTTTCTCAGACACTGCAAGACCGGAAGCATCGTCGCCGCCGCGGTTGATCCGCATGCCGCTTGAAAGCTTTTCCATGCTCTTGCTGAGCTCGTCGTTCTGGAACTTCAGCACACGATGCGAGTTAATCGCACTCATGTTATGGTTGATAATCATAAACCCTCCGTTGTTTTCCCGAACACCGGCGCACCTTCCATGGCGCGCCCCCTGCTTTACGCAGCGAATGCTTTGGCTCTGCGCCAGGGCATTCGCGCATTTTCACAGGAGAATGTTCTCTTACGGCTATCTACGGAGAATTCACTTAGTAATGCTAAGTCGCCTACAGTGATCATGGGTTAAACTGAGGCAAGTTGAGCGAAGTTATGGTGATTTTTTAGCTTAGTTTTCTCTCATTGAACTTTTTTTTCGTCTTTTACCCCTCAATGGTCTCATCGTCGGAAATTTTGAGACCCGTGAGCATTTTTTTGGTTTTTCGGGCAATCCTGGCAGTGTGTCGTATTATGTCACATCACCGGCACAGGGCCAGGGCCATTGCCGAGGGTAAATGCGGGGTCAGGGCTGGGATTTGCCAACCCTTAGAGAGCCTGAATCGTAACCGAAATAGCTCCCACAGCTTAGGCGGAGCGTTTGGTCTGCTCGACGATGTACTGGTAAAGGAGTATCTGCGCTTTTTTGAACTGAACCTTTTTGTCCTGGATCAGCTTTTTCGAGATGGCCAGGGCTTCGGCGTTCTTTTCACGGCAGAGTTTGGCGAACTTGGCGTCTTCGATGACGATGTGTGACAGCAGCCATTCTTTCAGATCATGCACGAGCACCGATGCGCCCTGCCGCGTGCGCGTTGCATAGTCAGCGTCGTGAGAAGTCACCGTGCGCACAAAGAGCGCGTGCTGGTTCTTGTGCCCGGCGCGCACCGGGTAATCGAGCGCATCCATCATCGCTTCTTCGGCGGCAAAATGTTCGAGTATGTACTGCTTCACATCGGGCAACAGGTCGGTGAGCAGGCTCGCACGCTTATCGTAGTCAACCTTGAGCGCCTCGCTCAGCTCGACCACCATCTTGATCAGCCAGAGGTGCTGCATGTCGATCAGCGGCACGTAGAGCCTGATCGAAAAACTGCGCCACATGCGCTGTATCTCGTGCAGCACTTCATTGCTGATACCGGGGATAATTTCGTTGTGCTGCGAGATCGCAGCATAGAGGTCGAGCTGGTTCTGATTGAGGGCGTACTCTGAACCGCCGGCCACGAGGCGCTGGAAATAGGTGTTCGCGTCGATATTGTTCTGGCGGAAGAAGTCGCGGTACGACATGTCCTCTTTCTTGATATGCTGAATCAGCCAGTTCTGCAGAAATCGGTTGAGCTTGCCGGCATTCTCGCCGGTTTCGTTGTCGGGCGAAAGCAGCAGGTTGCGGATATTCTCCTGAAAGGTGTGGTGTTGTGCCGCGTGGTTATCGACGTCGGGAAAGCGGTATTCGGCCAACACCATTTCTTCTGCCGCGAAATGTGTGCGCGCATAGCGCAGCGCTTCCTGGAAAACGCCTTCTACCTGCTTGTCATCTCGCTTTTGCGGGTCTTTGATCAATGACTCCAGGTGAAAAACCAGTGCAATCAGCCACATGTGCTGGGCATCGAGCATTTCAATACCGAGCGTGAAGTCGTGCTCGCGCCAGAACTTGCGCACCCTGTTCAGGGTTTCTTCGGCGATGGTAATGTGCAGGTCTTCGATATCGACCTTGAGAGAAGTCATTGGCACCCTCCGTGGCTGGCAGATTCTTCCTATAAGTGAAACACCGCGTCAACAAATTATGGATATTTTTATCCACTATATGAAGCCTTGCCAGCCCGGTTTTTTTGGCTTGCGGCCGGCGACCTGCGACGGCTTCGTGCACTCACTATGCTTAAGAAACTTCACCATAAAGTCCTGGCTCCTGCAGGGGGCATTGCCCTGCTCTTTTTCACGTTCCTGCCCGTTTCGGCACAGGATCTACCCGCTGACCCGGCGGCTGACCAGGTCGAAAAAGACCTGAGAACGAACTACGCGCGCAAGTACCGCGGCAGCAATATCACCGAACTGAGTTCGGCAGGTGAAGGTGTGTTGCTCGAGAAAAAGAATGCCAAGGGCAAAACCGTCGAAATCAAGCGCAAATTCCCGTTCAACGTTTCTGCCACCAAAGGCAAGAAACAGTTCCAGTACGAAATCGGCGTCAACTACAAGCTCGTGAAGGGCAAGTGGGTCTTCTCTGAACTCGGTGTCGGCGCAGCCAAAGAAATTGCCGCTGCCGGGCAACTGGCGCCGGCGAAGGCAGAAGTGAAGAAGATGTTTGCTGAAGCTGTGAGCGCTAAATTCTTCAATAACCAGCCGGTCGATGGTGTCTTGCTCACCGACCCCGATTTTGCCGGCGGCGCTTACCGCTACAACGCGGAGTTCAAGGTCGGCGGTTCTCAGACCTGTACTGACTGGGATTTCATTCTGCGGCAGGAGGGTGGCTCATGGAAAGTGGCCGACATCATGCGCGGTCGCTGTAACTAATCTTAGCAGGCACCGCAACGCGGTGCCGTACAAAATTTGCCTTAAAGATGACTCAAGCTGATCTGAAATTTCTCAAAGCGCTCGCGAAGAATAATGACCGCGAGTGGTTCAACAGCCACAAATCCGAATTCGAAACGGCACGCGACAACTTTCTTCACCTGGTGAGCGCATTCATATTCGGCATGGGCGACATCGACGAAAGTATTGCGGGCGTAGAACCTGCGAGCTGCCTTTTCCGTATTTACCGCGACGTGCGCTTCAGTAAGAACAAGGCGCCTTACAAAACCCACCTCGGCGCCTTCATCAGCAGCGCCGGACGCAAGGGTTTCAATACACCCGGTTATTACCTGCATATTGAGCCCGGCGGCGAATCGGTCTTCGGCAGCGGACTCTATATGCCCGATAAAGACCGGCTCGCAGCGGTACGCAGGGAACTCAGCGCTCCAAATAGCAGGGTAGCGGCGGTTTTCGCCGACAAGAAATTGCGTGCGGCATTTCCGCAGGTACTCGAAGACGACAAGGTTACGCGTGTACCACGCGGTTTTGACCCGCAATCGCCTCGCGCAGAACTATTGAAGCTCCGCCATTTCTCGGTCTTTGCCCGCCTACCCGACACCCAGGTGACGAATCGGAAACTTGTACAGCAACTGCTCAGCAAAGCCCCTCTGCTCAAGCACTTCAACGATACCCTCACGCAGGCGACGCGCACGCGCTGATACGAAACTCTGCACGGCGGAGGCATACAATTCCGCTTGACCCTGCCGTGCTGACGGTTCAGGAAGCTCCATGCCCACTCATGCGCTGAAGAGAACTTTGTTCGCCCTCCTCCTTGTTTCACTGGCTCCTGCGCTTTTTGCCTGGAACAAGGCAGATGACATTCCAGTTGAAAATCTGCCGGCAGAGGTGAAGTCGGTGCTCGAAAAATATGTGCAAATACTCAAAGAGAGCCCATCGGTCGATGAAGCCGCCGCGGCTTTTGCACAGATCGCCGGCGGTTCGCTGGTCAATGACAACGGCAGTGTTTCAAATAATACCCGGCAATTTGGCCTGAAGAAAGACTTCAACAATTTGAAGCACTATGCGTGGCCGATTCGGATTACCCGCGTGAACAAGACTGTCTCGCGCGGTGAAGGTTATGGCGCAAGGAAAATTGCCGGCGATCGCTATACGATCTGGATTGCGAAAGATGATCCCGCGAAGGGGCTGCCCGCGCCCGTCACGATCATAGCTCCCACTGGCGGCGAACCGAAAGTTGTCAACGTCGGCAGCTACTGAACGCTGTGCAATTCTCTTGACAGGGCCAATTCGTGTCTATGGTAGCACGATGCTACGCCGTTACCGCCTTTTCATTCTTTCACTGCTTTTGCTACCACTCGTTTCGTGTGCGCTCTTGCAGGGCCGCTTCAGCGAGTTTACGCCCGATATTCGCCTTAAAGAGGTAAACCTGCGGGGTTTCGACTTTGAAGGTGCAGACCTTGAATACGTCTATACCATAAAGAACAAGATCGGCTTCGGCATCACGTTTTCACGGCTGGCCTTCCAGATCGCGGTCGATGGCAAACGCATGGTCGACGTCAAGAATGACAAGAATGTTGTCATCAAGGCGAATGACAGTACTGAATTCACGATCGTCCAGCGTGTGCGGTACGTCGAAACGGTAGAAGCCATCTTCGAATTTGCCAAGAAAGATTCTGTGGCGATTGCGCTGACCGGAGCAGTCGGTGTCTACATTAATGAACTGATCGGAACGATCGAAGTCCCCATTGAAGCGAGCAAGACCGTGCCGGTACCTAAGCTGCCCCAGGTTCACTTCGGCTCGCTCGACTTTGAGCGCATGAACCTCAGTAACCCGCTGAACCCGCAGGCAACGTTCACACTGCGTTTCAACGTACGCAATCCCAACCCGTTCGAGGTTAAAATACCGAAAGTCGATTACGCTTTCACCGCGGCCGGTACGAACGTCATCAGTGGGGCACGCGCTAACCAGACGCTCAAACCGCAGGCTGACTCGCTCATTACAGTACCGGTGAACCTTTCTGGCCGCAATATTGTTGAATTGGTGCCAAAACTGCGCGATCTCAATTCAACCGACTACCGTTTCACCTCGGCGGTTGAATTTGCGATAATGGGGCAAAGCGTCAGCCTGCCCTTCTACTACCCGAAATAATCAGAAGCCGTATTCAATCCCCAGCTGGGCTGTCAGCACCTGGGGGTTTGTGGCTTCGGCCGACAACCGCGCTTCGAAATCCCTCTTGAAGCCATCGCCGTTGGGAAACGGCACATTACCCTGCAGCTGCGACGAATAGATGCCGGTATGAAAAATCCGCAGGTACGCGATCGCGATTTTCAGGCGCAGGTTATCTGTTAAAGGTGCAAGATAACCAAGGCGAATTTCTGTCGCAAGCGCGTGCTTGTTGCCACTGGCAGTGGCAGCCGTAGGAAAATTACCCGGCGTATTGCGCAGTGAGAGCTCCATATTGGCTGTGTTATAAGAATAACCTGACGAGAACTCAAGGCGCAGGTCATGGCTGCCCGGTGCACCGAGGTTACCCAACAGAGAAAATGCCGCGGCTGGCGCCGCTGTAATAGAAAGGTAACGGACATTACTGTCGTACGAAATCTGCGAACCCTGCGCATTCAGTGACTCGCTGTTCCTGGCGCTGACCAAACCTGCAGTTACTCCCAGGCCAAGGTACCCGGAGAACACATACCAGGCATCGACACCCGCCTGCAAAGCCCCGCGGCGCAGAGTCTGGGCGAGCGGCGGCATACCCGAACCCGATGCAGGTGGCTCGGTATCGATCTGCTGGTACGATGAGAATCCGTAACCACCATGCACCGAGAGGAGCAAACGATGCGGCGCTGCCGCAGGGGTTGACTGCACCTGCTGCTGCCGGATAGTCTTGCCGTCGTCGGTCAGATAAACTTTCGTGTTCTCATCTTCGGAAACCAGTCGTGCCTGCACAACCTTGTTGTCATGACTGATGTTTTTGAGCTCGAGAGTTTTTTCATCGAGAATCAGCCGACTGACGTCACTCTTCTTTATGCGCAACTGGCCGTACGGGCTGCGAAAAATATAGCGGTCGTTTTTCTCCTGCAGGATAGTGCCAGTGATCACATCGCCGTTCTTCTGTACGATCACCGTAGCCGAAACCGGCGAGAGCGCAAGCAACAGGAATAGCCGCCGCATAAGTTAATTGCTCTGCACGCGCTGTACCTGCGCTTCAGGCACATTCAGTTCACCCGACGCAGTCAGCAACCTGAGTTTTGCACCGCTCACTGCACGCAGTGTTCCCGTCAGTCGATCGCCATTTTTCAGTTCAAGTGTGATACTCTTACCGACGTACTGGCTGAACCGCGATCGGGGTTTTTGTACGATGGGTTTGATTACCTCTGGCTCGGGCTCTGCCACTGCTTCAGGCACAGATTCGACCGGCTTCACGTCAAACAAGCCTGAATACGGTGAAGCCACCTCGCTGGTCTGCCATTTGCCTGTGTTGGAGTGATAACGGATAATGCGTATCCTTCCCTCGGTGAGATTGACCTCGCTACCCTGTGCAGTGATCTTTACGGTAAATGCAGTACCGAGCGGTTCATGCGGTTATAGAGCCGGGCGAAGGACTCCTGGACGATATCCTGCGCAGTATCGGGGTTCGTCTTGCGAACGAGGTAACCGAAAAGGCGGGGAGCCTCAGCAATATAAATCTGCTGCAGGGCACTGGTGTCGAGAGGACGCGTAGCCACGGGAGTCACCATGGTCGATAAAAGCACAACTGCCACAACCATTTTCCGTTCTCTCAAACCCGGGGTTTTATTTTGCACCATCTGCAGGTAAGAGCGCCGGGCGGCGATTACCGGACACGGTATTTTGCACCGATGGCTCACGACCGGCAAAGGCAAAAACGCTTGCCCTACGCACCGAACGTCACACCGTAACCCATGAGTTTATGGCAACGTTTTAAGCGCGCACTGCGCTCTATCTTCGGCGGTTGGGTTTCAGAGATGGAAGACCCCGCGCTGATTCTTGAACAGAATATCCGCGACATGCGCGACAAAATTCCCAAGATGAATGAAAACATCGCGATGCTGCGCGCAAACGCGAAAATGATCGAAAAAGAAAAAGCCAAGCTCGAAGGTGAGCAGGCGAAGATTACCGCTAACATCAAGGCCGCGATTGGCCAAAGCCGCGAAGACATCGCCGCTGAATATGCCCTGCAGCTCGAGCACAACAAGACCCAGGTAGCAAAACTCGAACAGCAGCTTGAGCAGGCAAAGGCTGCGGCAGAAAAAGGCGAAGAAGCCAAGGCGGCTTTCATGAAAGAACTCGACCGTAAAACCAAAGAAGCGCTCGACGCGATTGAAACTGCCAAGCGTGCGAAGTGGCAAAAAGAAGTCGCCGACACCATGGAGCAGTTCACCGCGGGCGGCGTCGACCACACGCACGATGAGATGGTGAAGCGCATCGAAAAAGACAGTGCAATGTCTGAAGCGCGTCTCGATATGGCGGTCAGCAAAGGGGACAAAGATAAAGCGAAGATCGAGGCCGACGCTGAAAAGATTCGCGCGGCTGAACTCGTTAAACAGTTCAAAATCGAGATGGGTGTCACCGACTCTTCGGGCGGCAGCCAGGAAAAAACCGGCGTTAAGAACTAGCAGGCTCCTGAAAAAGGAGCCAGCTAGCGAATAATGCCGGTAGAACCGGCAAGTTTCTCGAGGCACAGCGCTGCGGCCACCGAAACATTGAGCGACTCAATGTTGCCCGAACCGGGTATGGTGAACGTAGCGCTGCATTTTTTTGTGAAGTCGGCCGGCAGGCCGTTTTCTTCGTTTCCGAGGCAGATGACAGCCGTACCAGCGTTCTTCTGCAGTACCCCCGAGAGGCCGGCCAAAACATTCTTTTCGGGGCGCACAGCAGCCGCGGTGAACCACTGCTTTTTCTCTGCTTCAGAAAAAAATACCCGCGCAGCGCTATACGTGTAGAGCTGGCAGTAAGTCAGGCCACCTTCCGCAACGCGCCAGGCTGACGCGGTCATCGCGGCGGCAAAACTCTGCTCGCTAACGATAATATCAGCAATACCGAAAAAGGCAGCTGTGCGCAGTATAGCTCCCACGTTGTGCGGGTTCAGCACATCGTGCAGGCAGAGCGTACCCTGCTGAAGCCGCAGGGCATTCAGCTCGCTGTGCGGTGGCGGAGTGATGACGGCGGCAACACCCTGGTGGTGCGCAGTATCGGTAATTTTTTTCAGTTCTTCGGGACTGACCATGCGGTAGACTTTGCGTTTCTCGGCAAGCAGACGGCACGCCTTAGCGAAGAACGGCGCTCGTTCCGCATCAAAGAACAGGCGCTCGATTCGTTCGGGAGTGTGGCTGGCAATGGCCTGCACCGAAGACAGACCGCAGACCGT
The DNA here is from genome assembly GCA_046346875.1 of Turneriella sp. Taxonomy (GTDB): domain Bacteria; phylum Spirochaetota; class Leptospiria; order Turneriellales; family Turneriellaceae; genus Turneriella. The sequence continues at coordinate 15,988 of JAXMHG010000009.1, forward strand.
GAGCAAAGGCTTGGCCATTGGTGCCCAATGCTGCAAACCGATATGAGCCGGCATTAGTTTTGCGCTGCGAGAAACTTTTAGACTTGCAGGCGTCATTCGCGCGCCGCTTGCGTCAGCATGCCCGCGCCCCAAGGAACCACGATCGAGATACGCCGGGGGGACGACTGGCACCTGCACCTGCGCGACGGTGCCGATATGGCGAGCGTCCTGCCACACACGGCGGCGCAGTTTGCCCGCGCGATTGTCATGCCGAATCTCAAGCCGCCGGTCACCACCGTCGCAGAGGCGAGTGCGTACCGCGACCGCATACTTACCGCCCTGCCCAAGGGAATGGCTTTCGAACCACTTATGACGCTCTACCTCACGAACGGCACCACGGCGAAAGATATTGCAGAAGCGAAACAGTCGGGCTTTGTCCACGCGGTGAAGCTTTACCCCGCCGGTGCAACGACCAACAGCGAAGCCGGCGTAGGCGTCGTGAAGAACCTTTATCCCGTCGTCGAAGCCATGGAGAAGGCCGACCTGCCTCTGCTCGTGCACGGCGAAGTGACTGATCCTGCTGTAGATGTCTTCGACCGCGAACGGGTTTTTATGGAGCAGGAGATGCTGCCGCTGGTACAGAAATTCCCCAACCTGCGTGTAGTATTTGAACACATTACGACCGCCGATGCAGCCGACTTTGTCGAGGCACAATCGGCGCGCGTCGCAGCGACAATCACGGCGCACCACCTGCTGCTGAACCGCAATGCACTATTTACCGGGGGCGTCCGGCCGCACCACTACTGCCTGCCGGTACTCAAGCGTGAAGAACACCGCCAGCGCCTGGTCCGCGCGGCGATTTCAGGCAACGCAAAGTTTTTCGCCGGTACAGACAGCGCCCCCCATGCAAAGCATACGAAAGAGAATGCCTGTGGCTGCGCCGGTATCTACACCGCCTTTGGCGCAGTTGAACTGTATGCAGAAGTTTTTGATCGGGCAGACTCGCTCGACAAGCTGGAGTTCTTTCTTTCTGAAGCAGGTGCCCGTTTCTACGGCCTGCAGCTCAACGCTGGACACATGCGCCTGAAGAAAGAAAAATCCCCTGTGCCGGATAGCTTTGCGATGGGTTCGGGTGAACTGGTGCCACTGCGCGCCGGTGGTGAACTTGAATGGAAGATAATACCATGAAAATTTTTCGCAGACTATTACTGGCGTTCTGCATTTTCACGGCAGTTGGCAGCGCCCATGCGGTGACGCGCACAGACGATGTCTCGGGCCAGTACTGGCTGGGTTACATTACGTCTTACCGTTTCTCGGAAAAAAACTCGCTGTGGAACGACTGGCACCTGGTACCCGGTTCATTTTTTGTCTCACGCCACGGGCTCACCCGCCACCTGAGCCAGCAGGTCAGTGTCACCGGCGGTTATGCCTGGGGGTTTCTCACGACACCGGGGTCGGGCAGCGAACGACTCGACCGTTTCGAGCACCGGCCCTGGGCGCAGCTGCTCATGAATATTCCGCTCGGCACCAAGTACACGTTCAGCAACCGCATTCGGTATGAATCGCGGTTTCGGCAGAACGTAACCAATGGGGAGACCGATACCGGTTTTGTCTTTAACCACCGCGTGCGCTTTATGCTCGCTTTCCGGCGCCCGCTGACAGGTCTTCGCCTCTGGGATGAGACACCGTTCGTGGTGGTCGGCAATGAGTTCCTGCTGAACTTTGCCCCGCAGATTACCGGCAACCAGCTCGACCAGACACGTACCTGGTTAATGCTCGGTTACCAGACGGGCAAAATAACCCTGCAGGGCGGGTATATGTATCGCTATGTGCCATCCACCACCCCAGCAACGTTCAACCACTACCACACGGCAGTGTTATGGGTGACACATGCCTTCGGCGGAGCGAAACCTGCGGAAAGTACACAGGACCACGACGACCTGCTGCACCGAGACCCTTAGATCAGAGAAGCAGATTCACGCCGGCATAGATGACACCGACGCCGAGCAGGCTTAAGATTGCCCCGCTCTTGATCATGCGTGTAATCGGTAGCATACCAGAAGCATAAGCAATCGCGTTAGGCGGAGTCGACACCGGCAACAAGAAGGCAAAACTTGCACCGATACACGCACCCAGCGCCGGCGGAATCGGGTCTACACCGGCGGCTTTAGAGATCGAGATCACGACGGGAATCACCATGTTTGCTGCCGCCGTGTTCGAGGCAAAGTCGGTAATGATGACCGCGAGCACAATCGACATGAGCGTGATGCTCCAAAGGCTTTTGAGGCCGAGCGCATGCAGCAAGCCCGTGCCGAGCGATTCTGCGAGGCCGCTGGTGAACATGAGAGCTCCGAACGTCAGTCCGCAGCCAAAAAGCAACACGGTACCCCAGTCAATCTCGGCGGCGTCTTTCCAGCTCGCGGTGAACTGGTTCTGCGAAAAATCGACGGGCAACAGGAACAGCAAGCCTGCGCCGATGAGCGCGGCCACCGCTTCGGGCATGTGCGCGGCATACCACAGGGCCAGCGGGTGATTCGCCGGCACGAAAAGCGAGAGCAACCCAGGCGACACCCAGAGAAAAACTGTAATGCCAAAAGCAAAGAGTACGTTCTTTTCACCGCGCTTGAGCGGCCCGAGCGACTGGCGCTTTTCCTTTATCCACTGCGCGGCACCGCGCATACCCTTGAACTCCGGGGGGAAAAGAACCACGAGCACGATAAAGACCACGAGAAACATCACCAGCGCGAGCGGCAGCCCCAGGCGCATCCACTGGAAGAAGCTGATCTTGATACCGAGAATCTGGTCGATGAGGCCAATGCCGATCAGGTTTGGCGGGCTGCCCACAGGTGTCGCAACTCCGCCAACCCCGGCACCAAACGCGGCGATCAGCACCATTGCTGATGAAAACTTCAGCTGTGAAACCGGCGGGAGTGTTTTCTCAGACTCGGGGAATTCGCGAATTTCCAGCTCGCGCACCGTGTGCATGATGCCCACGCCGATCGGCAGCAGCATCGCAGTCGTAGCGGTGTTGCTCACCCACATCGAAAGCACGCAGGCCAGTAAACCAAACACGAAAAGAATAGTGAGCGGCCGGTTGGCAACGCCGGGCAGCGAAAGAATCGAATAGGCCAGTCGTTCATCGAGCTTGTGCACCGACATTGCCTGCGCAAGAATGAAGCTGCCAATAAAGAGAAAAATAACCGGATCAGAAAAGGCAGCAAATACCTTGCGCGAGCTTTCCACGCCGAACATCACGCAGAGGGCAAGACCAATGAGACCCGTAACCGGAATCGGCAACGGCTCGGCGATCCACCAGACGATGACGAGCGATAAGATGGCCGCAAGGGTGTGTGCGCTTGCTGACAGACCCGGCATCGGCAGAGCAGCCAACAGGGCGGCCAGTGCCGGCCCCAGAAAAAGGCCGATACGGGCGCGCCAGCGGTCAAATTTCTCATCGGAGCTGAAACCAGCCGTGCTGTCATTGGCCATAAAACCTCGTGAGCACGGCTGCCTTCAGCAACCGCGCGGCTTGTTTACTTTACTTCCCAGGTCTCTGCTGCGTGCAGCAGCTTGCGCAGGTCGCCGCGGCCCTTCTTGGCGACCACGGCCTCTACCTGTGCGTGCAGGTCGTCTTCATACGTACTGCGGTTTTCCTGGTAGAGCACGCCGAACGGTACCGGGATGCCGTTCTTACCACCGACGGCTTCAAACGTCTGCAGGAAGTGAGGATCGTTCACGTTATAGACTGCGACCTGGTCGGGGTTATCGACTGCTGAGACAATTTCGAAGGTCCCGTGGTTGAGTTTAAGGCCTTTCGAGTTGTTCTCACCAAACAGCATCTTCTGCCCGTGCTCGACGAAGATCATGGTATTGTGCCGGTTCTCTTTGCCGACAATGGGCTCGTAGACTTCGTCGTTGAAGATCACGCAGTTCTGCAGCACTTCTACAAACGACGTGCCCTTATGCAGGTGCGCAGACTTGACCGTCTTTTCCATGTGCTTCATGTCTTTGTCGTAGGTGCGCGCAAGAAATGAAGCTCCCGCACCGATGGCAAGCCGCAGCGGTGAAAAAGGCGTGTCGATCGATCCTTCGGGAGTCGACTTCGCAACCGTACCTTTGGCGCTGGTCGGTGAATACTGCCCCTTCGTGAGACCATAGATCTCGTTGTTGAAGAGCAGGATGTTGATATCGAGGTTACGGCGCAGGATGTGGATCAGGTGGTTACCGCCGATCGAAAGTGCATCACCGTCACCGGTGACCATCCACACCGAAAGTTCGGGACGCATGATTTTCAGTCCCGACGCAATCGCCGGCGCACGGCCGTGGATTGTATGGAAACCGTATGTGTTCATGTAGTACGGGAAACGCGAAGAGCAGCCAATTCCTGAGACGAACGCGATGTCTTCTTTCGCGACGCCCAGCTCGGGCATGGTTTTTTGTACTGCTGTCAGGATACCGTAGTCGCCGCAGCCGGGGCACCAGCGTACTGTCTGGTCCGAAGCAAAATCTTTCTTTGTTAAAATCTGTTGTGTCATGATTCCTCTTATTTCTTGATCGTTTCGATGATTACCTGTTCCATCTCTTCGATGCCAAACGGACGGCCGCGCACCTTGTTGTAGGTATAAGCTGGCACAAGGTATTTGCCGCGAATCAGCAGTGCGAGCTGGCCGAGGTTGAGTTCGGGAATCAGCACCTTGTCAAACGAGCGCAGTACTTTCTCGATATTTTTCGGGAAAGGGTTCAGGTGTTTGAGGTGGGCGTGTGAAACGTCATACCCCTGCTTGCGCACCCGCAGAGTTGCTTCGCGCAGCGCGCCATAGGTAGAGCCCCAACCCAGCACGAGCAGGCCACCCTTGCTGTTGGGGTAAGCCTCGAGCTCGGGAATAAAGTCAGCGATCTTGTCAATCTTCGCCTGGCGGAGTTTTACCATCTTGTCGTGGTTTTCCGGATCGTAGTTGATGTTACCGTTTTCATCTTTCTCGATACCGCCAATACGGTGCTCGAAACCCGGCGTGCCGGGTACCGGCCAGCGGCGTGCGAGTGTTTCTGCCGAACGGCCGTAGACCTTGTAGCCTTCGCGTGATTCGCCGGCCTTGATCTGGTCAGCGTCGATCTCAGGCAGGTTTTCTACCTGCGGAATTTTCCACGGCTCTGAGCTGTTGGCAATGTAGGCGTCGGAAAGCAAAAAGACCGGCGTCATGAACTTGAGCGCGATGCGCGTCGCTTCAATAGCCGCATCGAAGCAATCGGCTGGTGAAGCAGCAGCCACGACTGGCACGGGACTTTCGCCGTTACGGCCGAAAAGCGCCATGAAGAGGTCTGTCTGCTCGTTCTTGGTCGGCATACCTGTTGAAGGACCGGCCCGCTGAACGTCGACGACAACGAGTGGTAGTTCGGTCATAACCGCGAGGTTGATCGCTTCGGATTTGAGCGCGATACCGGGGCCTGAAGACGCCGTGATGCCGATCGTACCGCCGTACGAAGCGCCGATCGCTGCGCAGCAGGCCGCGATTTCATCTTCGGTCTGGAAAGTCTTGATGTTGTAGTTCTTATATTTCGCGAGCTCGTGCAGAATGTCTGATGCCGGAGTAATCGGGTAACCGGCGTACAATGCGGGAATACCGGCAAGATCGGTTGCCGCGACGAGGCCAAGAGCCAAAGCCGAGTTCCCGGTGATGTTGCGGTAGGTTCCGGGCTCGAACTCCGCCTTAGTAATTTCGTAAGAGACGTCAAAGAGTTCGGTGGTCTCAGCAAAGTGGTAGCCCGCTTCGAGCACCTGGATGTTCGCTTTCGCCAGGTGTGGCTTCTTCGCGAATTGGTTGTTGAGCCATTCTTTGGTCTTCTCGATGTCGCGGTGGAACATCCAGTAAGTAAGGCCGAGCGCGAAAAAGTTTTTGCAGCGGTCGATTTCTTTGGTCGTGAGACCCGACTCGGCAAGCGCGCGCCGTGTTGATTCGGTGATCGGCGCGGCGATCAGGCGGTACTTCTGTTTCAGCGCATCGTCGTCGAGCGGGTTCGACTTGTAATCGACCTTCTCGAGATTCTTCTGGTCAAACTCATCGGAGTTCACAAGCAAAACTCCGCGCTCGCGCAGGTCTTTCAGGTTCGCCTTGAGCGCGGCAGGGTTCATTGCCACGAGCACGTCCACCTTATCGCCCGGTGTATAGATGTGGTGGTCACCGAAGTGCACCTGGAAACCCGAGACGCCGGCGGTGGTACCCTGCGGCGCGCGAATTTCGGCGGGAAAGTCCGGAAAGGTCATGACGTCGTTACCGGCAAGGCCGGTAACCTGCGTAAACTGTGCACCGACGAGCTGCATGCCGTCGCCAGAGTCGCCGGTAAAGCGCACTGTTGCGCCAGGAATTTTTTCTAAGGGTTTTTTGGATGTGGTGTCTGCCATTTGGCCTCAACGATTATTGATAACGGGGAAATACCCCTGCTAGAGAGCCGATTCTAGGCGCTCATCGGGGCGCAAACCACTTTATGGTTGCCTCACTGAGTATCAGGTACCGGCCTGCTGATGTCCAATGTTACGCCGCATCTTTACCTGGAGCCTCGTCACCATGTTTGCAGCCGGTTGCATGTCGGGTAACCGCAAGAAATCCGACCTGGCAGAGCCAACTAGAGGCTTCTGGTTCCTCTCCGAAAAATTCCCCTACCAGTTTTTGCGCGTCGAACTCTACCCCGACCACGTCGAAGGTTTACCAAGCCTGGCGATGGAATTCAAAATACGCGCAGAAAGCCAGGGAATGACCTGGAGTACCACCGGAGAACAGGTAGTTATTCGTTTTGTCAGGCCGAACCCCGGCCGGGTGACGCTCACCCCTGTGACGGATCGCAAAACCTACCGGGGCCGTTACGCGCGCGAGGCGCTGCAGTTGCCCCTGGTCGAGGTCAAAATTGGCGGCGAACGCCTCGTGATGCACTACACCGAAAGCGAAGCCGAAATGGACCGCCTGCTGAGACAGAAGAACAAGCTGCGGCTCGACGTGGTCTGGGGTCCACTACCCCCGAAGTGATGGAAACGATGTTCCGGCTCACGAAGCCCACGGCCGCAGATGTGCTCTTCGACCTCGGCTGTGGCGATGCGCGCATACTGGTGGCCGCAGCCCGGCGTTTTCGCACCCGCGGAGTCGGCTACGACATCGATACCAGGCTGCTCGACAAAGGGCGTAACGATGCACAGAAAAATCGCGTGGCTGAACTGATAACCCTGCGCGCCGAAGACCTGTTCGCGGCAGACCTGTCTTCGGCGACGATCGTCGCGATCTACCTGAGCGACAGAATCAACTCGAAACTCAGGCCTAAGTTCTTCAGGGAGCTCAGGCCCGGCACGCGCATCGTCTCGCACAACTGGCACATGGGTGACTGGCTACCCGATGCGCGGGTATTTACACAGGACCGCACCCGCGTCGTCTATTACTGGGTCATACCGGCAAACTTCAGCGGTACCTGGCAGGACGACACCGGTGGACAGATCACCATACGCCAGCACTACCAGCTCGCCGAATTGCAGGTCGGTGAAGCCGCAGCGCAGACCACGACCCATGACTTGCGCATCAATGGTTCACAGCTGAACGCAAAGCAGCTGGGTCTTTTTGAAATAAGCGGAGAAACGCTTACGCTCACGAGGCCAGGACAGCCGCAGCGCAAATACCAGCGGAAACCCGGAAGCAGCGAACCACTCATTTTCTGAGAGTCTGCCGCGTTGAGGTCGTTTTCCTGATTGCCCGCTTGTTTCGGCAATAAACGCATGAATATGCAGTTTCTGAGCACCCGCGTCGAGAACCACATCGGCTACCTCGCGATGAACCGGGCCCCCATGAACCTGATGGACATCCCGTTCATGGAAGAGTTCATGCAGGCGCACGGCGAGCTTGCAGCCAACGACGACGTCTGGGGAGTGATCTGCCATTCGACAGTCGACGGCTACTTCTCAAACGGGCTCGACCCTGCGATGATGCTGAGCCGCGACCCCAAAGGCCGCATCGAGGTGTTCGAAGTACTGCTGAAAATGGTGCTCGAGGTCTATGCATTTCCCAAGCCGCACATCTCGGCCATCGAAGGCCACGCAATGGCCGGCGGCGCCGTGATTGCCATATTATCTGACTGGCGCTTCATGAGCCGCGAGCGCAGCCGCATTTCGTTTTCAGAAGTCGCAGTAGGATTAACAATTCCCAAAGCGATCATTAACCTGATTGAATCGGCTACCGGCCCCGGCCCCTTGCGCGAAATCGCAATGCTGGGCAGCGCGATCAAATCGACCGACGCGCAGCGCATGGGGCTCGTCGACGAAGTCTTTGATAACGGCACCACCCTGAAAGAAGCAGAAAAGTACATGAAACGGCTCTTCGACCTGCCGCTCGCTTCGGTGCGCAGCGTGAAACAGATCTTGCGCGCCGACAACATCGCCGCACTCAAGAGCCGCGACGGGCTCGAAACCCTGGGCCACTTCGTGGGAGCGGAAAGTTTCGTCGAGGGCCTGTCAGCAGTACGCGACAAGAGACGTCCGAAGTATAAAAATCCATGAAGAAGCCGTCCAGCCTCTCCCCCTCCGCTTCGCTCCTCCCCCTCTCCTTAAGGAGAGGGGGCTGGGGGGTGAGGCTGCTGCTGGCCGTTGCGCTATTCTCCTGCCACAAACACAGCTACGATATTGAACCAGATACAATCCGCTTTCACCTGCCGCAAGACCCGATCTTGCTCAACCCCGTCATCTCTGAAGATGCGTATTCGAATGTCGTGTGCAGCCGCATCTTTGAAAGCCTGCTCGAACGTGACCGCAAGACGCTCAAGATGAAGGGTATGATCGCGGAAAAATGGACCATCGGCGGCGATAAGCTCACCTACACGTTTAAGCTCCGCCGCAATATCGTCTTTCATGACGGCAAACCGCTTACCGCAGCCGACGTGCTCTTCAGCTACGAGATGATGATGAGCGAGAAGATACCCAATGCGCACAAGAAGGTTTACTACAAAGATGTGCAATCGGTCGCAGCGCCCGACGCCTACACGGTCGTTTTTCGCCTGAAGAAGCCATACGCCATGGCGCTCGAGCACCTCGGCGGGTTCGAGGTAATACCGAAGCATATCTATTCGCAGGGCGACTTCATGAAAGACGAGCGCAACCTGCGCGGCCCGGTCGGCAATGGCCCTTACCGCTTCGTCGAGTGGAAAACCGGTCAGCGCGTGGTGCTGAACCGATTTGAAAACTACTGGGGCGAAAAGCCCGAGATTCGCAAACTCGAGTTCACGATCATCAAAAATGACGCCGTGGCATTGCAGGCTCTCAAAAAGGGGGATGTAGATAGTTACAACCTCAGACCGCTGCAATGGACGCGGCAGACGAGTTCAGAAAGATTTGCACGCGACTTCGAGAAAATCAAATACCTCGCCACCAGCTACCGCTACATCGGCTATAATATGCGCCGCGAACCGTTCAACGACCGCCGCGTGCGCACCGCAATGGCACACCTGATGGATCTCGAGCGTGTGAAGCGCACGATTCTCGAGGGTCTTGTGGAAGTCACAACCGGGCCCTTCTTGCCGCAGAGCCTGCAGTACAACAAGAAGCTCAAACCGCTCGAATTTAATCCCGAAAAGGCGATTGCGCTCTTGCAGCAGGCCGGTTACAGCCGCGATGCGAACGGCATGCTCGCCAAAAACGGTAAGCCGCTCGAAATCGAGCTGATGTTCCCGGCAGGTGGCGGCTTCGCCGACCAGCTAGTTTCGGTCATTAAAGAGGATTTTTCGCGTGTCGGCATTGCGGTGCAGCCGCGCAAGCTCGAGTTCCAGACGATGCTGACGAAAATCAACGAGCGCGATTTCCAGGCGGTGATGCTTGGCTGGTCTTCGGGCATTGAGTCTGACCCGTACCAGCTGTGGCATACCTCGCAAAAAGCCAAGGGACACAACTTCACTGGCTTCGGCGACGCCGCAAGCGACGCCCTCATTGAACAGGCCCGCCTGACCTTCGACGATGCGCAGCGCAATGCAATTTACCACCGGTTTCACGAGCGCGTCTACAACGACCAACCGTATACCTTTCTCTTCACCAGCTACGCGCTCGTCGCCGTCAGCAAACGTTTCACCAACGTGAACGTCTACCCACTCGGCCTCGACCTGCTCGAATGGAAGCTCAAGAAACCCCTGGTGCAATAATGCTCGTCAAGATCTGTGGATTAACCTCTGTGCAAGATGCGCGCCTCGCGGCCAACGCGGGTGCCGATTTTTTGGGCATCGTTATGGCTGAGTCAAGCCCGCGTCGCGCCACAGCAGAAAATGCCCGCGCCATTCTGCAGGCAGGTTTCACTCAGCGCATCTACCTTGTCTTCGGCTACGACGATGCAGACTACATTCGTGAAACTTTCACTGCGCTCGCGAGCTCGACTACCGCGTTGCAAGTTATGGCAGACCATCCGCAGATCGATCAGCTGCTGAAACTCGCGCCGACGACGCGCATCATGCCCTCAATCTCTGCAGCAGAAAAAGTTACAGCAGCACAGATTTCGCGCTGGGAGCAGCACCCGCTGGTGTTGTTTGATTCACATAGAAACCCCACCCCCCTACCCCCTCCCCACAATGTGGAGAGGGGGAGCAAGCCGACAATGATTGCGGGTGGTACCGGCAAAACTTTCGACCCGGCGAACATTGCGGGCATACGGCGTCCGTTTCTCTATGCCGGTGGGCTCAACCCCGATAACGTGGCAGACATCGTGGCAAAGGTAAATCCGCCCGGTGTCGACGTGGCCAGCGGCACCGAAGCCTCACCGGGTACCAAAGATGCTGCGAAGGTCAGAGCTTTTGTTCAGAACGCCAGGCGGGCGGCACAGATGATCGAGGCGCAGCAATGACATCTGTGACTCCTTGCGGCTCACGCCACCACCCCGGCACTTCGTGCCACCCCTCCTTGTCAAGGAGGGGAGTATCTTGTCTAGAAGCTCTCCCCCTGCTAAGGGGGAGTACGGCGCAGCCGGGAGGGGGTGTATGAGCGACACCGACGCCAAAAATCTTGATACACCCATGATGCGGCAGTATCTCGAAATCAAGAAACAATACCCCGATGACATTCTCTTCTTTAGAATGGGCGACTTCTACGAGATGTTTCTTGAAGACGCAGTCTATGCCTCGCGCGTGCTCGATATTGCGCTGACCCGCCGGCAGGACAAGGTACCGATGTGCGGCGTGCCGCACCACTCGATGAGCCAGTATGTGCACCCGATTCTTGAGCAGGGCCGGCGCATCGCCATCTGCGACCAGCTCGAAGACCCGGCGCAGGCACAGGGCCGCATCGTGCGCCGCGGTGTGACGCGCATTCTTACTCCGGGCAGCCTTTTTGAAGAAGCGCTGATCGACGGCAAAGAATCGCGCCGGTTGTGCGGTATCAGCCAAACCAAGAATTTCCTGCAGCTGGCAATCATCGAAGTTGCCACGGGGCAAATCTGGTTCGAGCGCAAATCTGCAGAAACGCTCGGCGAAGCGGCAACGGCATTCAGCATTCGTGAATGGGTCGTGAGCGACGCCGATGATCTCTCGGGGCGCTTCGACTCCGCTCAGCGACCCGAAGCTGTCGTGCAGACCCGCCGCTACCCGGTCGGTGACCCCGCCTTCCAGGAGCGAGTACTCAAGGATGCGCTGCAGAGCCGCAACCTCGGCGTATGGGAGCTCGACGCTGACGAACGCCGTGCACTGACGCTGGCGCTGGCCTACTTACGCGAGATATCACCGCTGTTGAAACTGCACTGGTCGTCGCCGCAGCGCGAGTACCGGCGCAAGACGCTTATACTCGACGAGTCGACACTGCGCACGCTCGAGATTCTGCAGAGCGCTGACGGCAAATTGCAGCCGAGCCTCATGGGATTGTTTTCTCATTGCCGCAGTTCTGCCGGCGGGCGACTTCTGGCGGGTTGGCTGGCACGGCCGGCAGCCGAGCTCGAAGAAATTAACCGCCGCCACGATGTGGTCGAGACAATGAGCAAGCACGGCTCGTACCGGCAGCTCCTCACCGCAGAGCTCGACCGCGTCGCGGACCTGGAGCGTGTACTGACCGGACTTAATAACAACCCGACAGTGCGCCACCTGGGGCAGGTGCGCGATACGCTCGCGGCCATCGTGCGACTGCAGAAGGTCATCAGCGACAACCGCATGCAGGCGCTCATCGACAGCGGCTGGAAAGATCTCGCCGAATTTCCCGCAGAGCTGTCAGCGCTTTTAAACGACGTATTACTCGAGGAGAATCTGCCGCCGCTTCTCGATAGCCGGCGTTTTGTGCGGGCGGGCTATATGCCGGTGCTCGACGAATTCATCGAACTCAGCCAGAACGCGGTGAAGCACCTCACCGAGTACGAAGAACGGCAGAAAGCCGAACACGGCATTACCACGCTCAGGGTGAAACACAACAACGTGCTGGGTTACTTCATAGAAATCTCGAAAGGCCAGGCAACCAAAGCCCCCGAAGGCTACCAGCGGCGGCAGACACTCACCAATGGCGAACGGTACACAACGGCCGAGCTGAAAGAACTCGAAAACAAGATCCTGTCAGCAGAAGAAGAAGTACTGCGCATACAGAAGGGCGTGTTTGAAGATATTCGCGCGCAGATTCTTGAGCGCGCGGACCTGCTGCAGCTGTGGGCCGAGCGCCTGGCGCGCCTCGACGTGCTGCTCGCGTTCGCGCACACGGCAGTCACGCACCGCCACGTGCGGCCGCAGATGCATACCGGCAAGAGACTACAGGCAGAAGCCTTGCGCCATCCGGTGATCGAAGCCTATTTTCGCAGCGAACTCTTTATACCCAACGACGTTGAGCTCGACAATGACACGAAACACCTGGCAATCATTACCGGGCCCAACATGGCGGGTAAAAGCACTTACATTCGGCAGATCGGCATCATGCAGATCATGGCGCAGGTAGGAGCTTTCGTCGCGGCAAGTTCGGCGACGCTGCCGGTGGTCGACCGCATCTTCACGCGCATCGGTGCACACGACAGGCTTTCGCACGGCGAAAGTACCTTCTTCGTCGAAATGGCCGAATGCGCGCGCATCTTTCGTAACTACACGGCAGACTCGCTCATTCTGCTCGATGAAGTGGGCCGGGGGACCTCCACCTACGATGGTATTTCAATCGCGCAGGCGATGATCGAGTCGCTGAACCAGGGGCATGGAGGCCCCAGGGCTGCGACGGACACGAGGCCCTCCGGGTCGCAGCCGAATGAAAGTAAGGGCCGCCCCAAGACACTGTTCGCGACGCACTACTCTGAGCTCGCGCACCTGATCTCGAAAGACAGGGGGATTATCGGCCTGACCGTTTCCGTGCTAGAAAAAGACGGCCATGTAGTATTCATGCGCAAGATCGTCGAGGGTGTCGCCGAAAAGTCGTTCGGTATTCACGTCGCCGAAATGGCGGGTATGCCAAAGCAAGTGACTGAGCGAGCAGCGGCTATATTGAAAGATCTCGAGAAAAAGTCGGGTGTGATCATCGGTAGCGCCGTTTCTCTGAGCGCGGCGAAGAGTGACGGGCGCCCTCAAAAGAAGCAAGGCGAGAAGAACCAGGGCAATTTGTTTGGGTAAGGGATAGCCCCTCCCCGCTACGCGGTTTTTCCATACCCCCTCGGCCGTCGCCTAGCGACGGCCACTCCCCCTTGGCAGGGGGAGAGAAAGATTGTTCTACGGCACTTGTCTCAGAATATTCCTTCTCCCCTCCTTAGCAAGGAGGCGTGGCGCTCGCAACGCGAGCGACGGGGTGGTTCGTATCAGGGTGCCCGTCACTGCGGTGACGGGCGGGGTGGTTGGGCAAGGTGTTGCTCAATCCGCCGCAATACGGCGTGAATATTCTCAAGCACTTCGCGGTTTTCGAACCGCAACACACGAATGTCAGCACTTGTCAGATACGCATCGCGCACACGGTCATAGTCCTGAGCTTCCGGCGTTCGATGAACCTCGCCATCGAGCTCAATCGCAAGCTTGGCGGCAGGGCAGTAAAAATCCAGGATGTAGTTACCGAAGCTGTGTTGCCGGCGAAATTTATGGCCGGCAACTTGCGATTTCTTGAGCCGCATCCATAACGAGGCCTCGGCAAGTGTAAGGCGTTTACGCAATTCAATGCGGCGGTGCTTGAGATGGCGCAAGTTATTCAGGCTCAATGCCAAAGTCTATCAGCGCGCGTCAGTATAGCAAGTGATATTGTATCAGTGCCGCAACTTTCTCGCTTCGCGGTTTTTCCCAGACCCCCTCCCGCCTCCGGCGTACTCCCCCTTGGCAGGGGTAGAGAAAGATTGTTCTAAGGCACTTGTCTGAGAACGATCTTTCTCCCCTCCTTACCAAGGAGGGGTGCCCGTCACTCTCGTGACGGGCGGGGTGGTTGGAATCCCTTCATACGCATTGACCACCGATTGCGCTCTGGATTTCTGCCACATGCAGCTTTTGAGCAACGATGAACTCGTCCACGCCATGCAGCAATTGCCCGACTGGCACCTGCACCACGGCGCGCTGGCTAAGGATTTTGTCTTTGCCGACTTTAGCCAGGCCTTTGGTTTCATGACGCGTGTTGCGATGATCGCCGAAAAGCTCGACCACCACCCGGACTGGAACAACACCTACAATCGCGTACACATCTCGCTCATGACGCACGACAAAGGCGGCCTGACGAAAAGAGATGCACAGATGGCGCTGGAGATTGAGAAGCTACTGGCTTGATCTCGGTTCTTCTTCCCTGCCACCGCGAAGGTCATTTACTGCAGCGAGCCATCGATTCGGTGTTCGCGCAGACGCTGCCCGACTGGCAGTTGGTCCTGGTCTGCAATAACACTGACGAAACTACACTGGCTGTAGCCCAGGCGGCGGCGCAGAATGACAGGCGGATTTTCCTCGTTCACGAACACACACCCGGAATCGCTTATGCACTCAACACCGGGCTGAAACATTGCACAGGCGACTACGTCGCACGGCTCGATGCCGATGACACCATGCCACCCGGGCGACTCGCTATGCAGAAAGTTTACCTGGACTCGCACCACGAAACCGGCCTCGTCAGCGGGCAGGTTCGCTTTGTGACCGATGAGGGCGCGGGCTACGACCACTACGTGCAGCAGATCAATGGCTGGCAGACGCATGAACAGATGTACCGCTACCGTTTTGTCGAATCGCCGGTTGCTCACCCCAGCGTGATGTTCCGCCGCAGCCTGATCGATCGCTTTGGCGACTATTCGACAGGAAATGTTCCCGAAGACTATGAACTCTGGCTGCGCTGGCTGCAGGCAGGTGTGCGCTTTGGTAAGACGGACGAGGTTGTACTGGACTGGTATGACTCACCGGGCAGGCTTTCCCGCACGCACGACAACTACGCCCGCCGCGCGTTCGACGAGGTGCGCCTGCAATACCTCGCCCGCGCGCTGCCCGATCTTGCACATGGCAGGCCGCTCTGGGTGTGTGGCGGGCGTTATGCCCGAAGAAAATCCGCCCGTCTGAAGAGTCTCGGCATACAGGTTACGGGCATAGTCGACGTCATCGAGCGCCGGCTTGAAACACTTGGCTCAATGACCTACGAACAATTGCCTTCGCCAGGCAGTATATTTTTGGTCTCGATGGTCTCGAACCGCGATGGCTACCGGGTTGTCGAAGAAGTCCTCACCCAAAAGGGGTATGTGGCTGAACGGGACTACGTGCTCGCAGCCTAAGTTACCGGAACCTGCCTTTGGGCGCTTTGCGCGACCTGCTAGAAAGCGACGCGCGCAGAAAATTCGGTATACCAGCCGAGACCGCTGACGGTGTATTCGCCGTTGGGCCTGCCGGTGAAGATGTTATTCTGCCAGGTAAGCGTCAGGTTGAAGAGCGGGTTGTAGGTCAGAAGCTGTGAAATGATCATCGTCTTGTCGCTCAGGTTCGCCAGGGTATTTACGCCGAGCGTAAGGTCCTGGACAAAGAAGCGCGCGTAGGTGACGAACAACCCCGCATAGTGCATGCCGTAGAAATTGGGCCGGTAGAGGCCGTTCTGGACGAAGTAGGCGCGCACGAGGGGGTTCTGCTCAAACACATTGTCTTTGTAACCGGCGCCGTTGTAGAAATACTCGAAGTTGATGCCCAGCCGGTCGGCGACGTCGAACACTTCGAAGCTCCGCCCAACACTCAAAACGCCTTTGAACACGTGCTGTTCGCGTAACTGGTAAGTCACCGGAAAAAGCGGGTTAAATGCCGTCGGGTCGATACGGTAGGCATTGTCGCCATAGGCATAGGTCACCTCGGCACGCCAGTCGAGAGTCAAAAAGCGCGTACTCGCCTCGGCAAGCCAGGTCGGCACCTTGCGCTGGCCCATGATGACACCGGTCGCCACTTCGGCGCGTTTGAACGCTGCCTCAGCTTTAAATGCCTGCACTGCATCTTCAGCCCGGTTGCTGCGGCCGACGCCGGTGAACGAATAGAAGTTCAGGCTGCTACCAATCGGCACGTGCGCGCGCAGGCCGTACGTCCCTTCGCGAAACTGGAAGGCGTCAGTCGCACTCCTGAGCTCCGCATTGATCACGTCGGAAGGGTTCCAGAAAAAACCGCGCCCCCAGACGAGCACCTGCTTGCCCGCGCGAAAATACACCGCGCGCGCAATGTTGGTATCGACAAAGGCTTCGGTGAAGCGGAAGTCGTAGTAGACTGTTTCGTTCACTTTCGTGACGGCGCCCGTCGTTGTATCCTGGAACGTACGCTGTTCGTTGCGCCCCTGCGCGTAGACGTTATTCACCACGTTAACGACGGCCTTGGTACTGCGGCGGGCTCTCGCCTCGAGCAGCAGGTTTGTCTGTATCTGGTTGTTGAGGTTATTCTGCGCGGTCGATGCGTTGTTGCCAGTCAGCCACTCGCGGTTCATCGAGTAAGCATTACGGCTGTTGATTGCGCCCGATATCGCCACCGACTCTTTGTCGGTAGATTCCTGCACTTTGTCGTCGGTGACCTTCTCAACGGGTGTAACCGTTTCACCTTCGGAGAAAAGCTGATTTTCGTCTATTTGGTCCGCCTCACCCCCAGCCCCTCTCCACATAGTGGAGAGGGGAGCCAAACCGGTTCTCGCCCTTTTGGAAAGCTGATCTTTCTCCCCCTCTCCATATTCATGGAGAGGGTGCCGGGGGGTGAGGTTAGCCTGCGCGAAAATTGCACCAACCAGAATGCATCCAGCTATGACGAAAACAATGCGCACGCTATTTACTCAGGTTCTCGAGGTATGCCTTGGTGAAAATCTTTGAATCGAGTTTCTTCAGCGACACACCCGAAATTTCGAGCACCGTCTTATTGCCTTTTTCAAACTCGTCGATAAACATACCTTTCAGTAAGATGTACTTGCCCTCGATCTGCGTGTACTTGATAAAGTAAGCCGTCTGCATCAGTGTTCCCGACAGCGAGTAGGATTGTACCTTGAGCTGCAGGTAGGTACCCTGCTCGACCCAGTAGACCTGTTTTGGGTATGTCACGTCGCGCACCTTGGCGACGACGGTGAATTTCCACACCTTCTTGTTGCCCAGCATCTCTTCGGTGATGTCTTCTTTGCCGTTGGCGTCGACGAAGGGCTTATACAGTTCGGTTGTCTTCTTGCGCTCGAAATCTCCCGCCTTGGTATCGGTGCCGTTGATGCTCTCATCGCGGTTGATGTGCTGGAACGTGCGGGTATTCTGCCGGTACATCCAGAAGTTGTTGCCGGTACGCAGGTAACCATTGCCTTTCTCTGACTGCGGCGCCGTCGTCACCATCAGGAATTCGTCGCCTTCGTCGCGGCGAAAAAACAGCGTTTCGTAATTTTTCACGCCCTGTCCAACCTTCTGCTGCGTCAATGCGACCTTGGCAGAAAAATCGCTGACCTGCGACATACGTTTATCGATCTCTTGCAGAATCTTGTTCACGCCTGTGGCATGAACAAGATTCTGTGAAACTAGTGCGAATACAAGCAGCCATTTTTTCATTGTAAACCCCTTATTCATAATGCCTCAATGCCTCGGCCGCGTCGAGTTTGGCGGCGCGGCGTGAAGGAAAGTATGCGGTCGCTGTCGAAATTACCAGTATCATCACGATACTGCGCAAAATATCGCCAAACTGTGGCAAAAAGTAGAGCTTCTTCTTGCTCAGAAAGATACCGAGCACGCTCTGTGTTTCGATACGAAATGACGAGAGAACCGTCATGACGATGAAGGCAAGCAGAAGCCCGGCCAGCACCGAGAAGGCGGCGAGCTGAAAGGTCTCAAGCAAAAATACATTGCGCACGTCTGTGCTACGCACACCGATGGCCCGCATCGTTCCGATTTCCCGTGTGCGCTCGCGTATTGTCATGCGCAGCGTGTTAACGACACCCGTCAGAATAATGAGAAAAAGTATCAGCACGGCGATCAGCGTGATCAGGTTCAACGCTCCTTCGAGCTCGAGCACCTGGCTGGCGCTCTCGTACATCGTGCGCACGTCAATCGCCGGCCCGAAGAAATTTGTCTTACGCAGCTCCTGGTTCTTCTTCATCAGGTCGTCGCCCGTCGCGGTGCGCGGCAAAACCCTGAACTCGGGCGCCAGGACGACCTTCCATTCGGCGCTAAGCTTCTCGGCGCCGGTAAGCACACGCTGCTGCGGCATGTCGCCCAGGTAGACACGGTAGAAGCCAGCCTCAGGGAGCCACGCATCGATACCGGGAAGGTTCTCCTTTGCCGACACGACTGCAGAGATCTTGAAGGTCTGCTCGACGGGTTCTGCGCCATGTATCGACCGGTAGCGCAGGGTTACCGCGTCGCCTTCAGAGAGACCCAGCTCTTCGGCCGCGCGCTCACTCAGCACAACCTGGTCAGTATCGCGGTCACGAAACCATTTGCCCGATTCGAGCGCGAGCGAACGCTGCACCACGGCAGACTTCTCAAATTCCTGCAGCAGCCCGGCCGCCGTCACCGGCAGCACCTTCTTGCCGCTGACCAGCTCACCGCCGATCGCCGCAATACCCGGCTTCAGCTGCGCATGGATCTTGTCGGCGAGGCGAATCACCGAACGCGGTGAATCAAACTTTTTGAATGTGACCTGCAGCGAGCCGGTTTCGTTTGCGCGAATGCCGCGCAGCTCTTTTAGTTTTTGCAGGGGCAAAAACAACGCGCCGCTCTCGAACATACTCTCTGACTTGAGCAGCATCACCACGGTAAAACGCGCGCTCTGCTCCTGCCCGCTCACAGTCTTGAGCCGCATCTTGAGCGTATCGAGCAGCTTGACATTCAATGCCTTCGCCTTGTCGGCGAAGATCGCCACCGGGTTTTCGTACTCGTGAGAGAGCAGGTCTTTGACATTACCTTCGGTCGCACGGCTCACCAGGTATTCGGCATCGGTTGATTGCGCCGGGTCGGCAGCATCACCCAGATCAACTGGCAACACGATCACATTCTCGCCCTTGCCGACGCCGATCGCGCGCGAGAACACCGCGACGTTCTCGGCAATCTCGCGGATATCGGGCAGGTTTTGTTTGAGCAGCTGCAGGTACTGCTCGCGGTCGCGGATCAGCACGTTCTGCGCCCGTGCACGCTCGATCACCGCGAGCTCGATGTGCCCGGTCATCTGCACCACGATCTTGTTGAGCAGCGTATCGGTAATACCTGCCGAGAAAGCATTGGCGACAATCAGGATCATTGTGCCAAACGCGAGCGCTACGCCCAGAAGCATATTGCGCCTGCGCTGGCGCACCAGGTTGCGAAACGCGAGCGAGGAGAGGAGGCTTAGCCTGTTCATGTCCCCCTCCCGGCCTCCCCCGCTTGCGGGGGAGGTGTTATTGTGCTGATATTCTGGAGCGTCGCTGAAATGATCGCCAATACTTCCCCAATATTGGCCAATATCGCCTCATTCTTGAACCTCAAGATACGAATACCCGTCTGTAACAATCCAACAGAGCGAAACTCATCATATTCCGCCTGATCCAGATGCACCTTGCCGTCTAGCTCAATTCCCAGGTTTGCGGCTGGGCAGAAAAAATCGAGAATATACTTACGCACAACGTGCTGGCGACGGAATTTGTAACCCATAAGTTTTCCTATTTTCAAATGCGACCATAAGATTGCTTCTGCCTGTGTGGGGCTATTTCTGAGTAACCGCGCTCTGCGAGTCATTTCCTTGATTGTTCTCATTGGTACTCGCTCCCCTCCCCACAAGTGGGGAGGGCGCTTGCGGCAGGCGCAAGCCTGTGGGGGGTGGGGACAATTTCTTTTCATATTAATCCCTCGAAATGGCGTCGAGCGGCGTAATGCGCCGGGCGACAATGATCGGGTAGATCGCGGCCATGATAGTTACCCAGGCAAGCTCCGCCACGCCGAGGACGATGTCACCCGCGCTGAGGTATGGCGCAAACGTCTTACCGCCAAAGAGCAGCTGCAAAATGTTGTTCTCGGCCGTGATGCGCATCGCCTTGAGCACCGGCACCGACAGCGAACCCAGCAGGATGCCAGCACCACCAAACAGGATTGCAAGGCATGCTGTTTCGATGAGAAACATGATGGTGATAAAGCGCTTCTGTGCGCCGACCGCGCGCATCATACCGAGCTCGGCTGTGCGTTCAAGCGCCGCCATCGAGAGCGTGTTCATAATAATGATGATCGCAACGAAGAATATAAAGAAGACAAAACCGATGAGCGCACCGCGTATGATACCTGCCATGTCGCCCAGCTGGCCAATTGCTTTCTGCCAGGTCACCGCCTGCGCGGGGGCTTCGGCGGCCTTGAACGCAGCGTTGAGCTCGCGCACGCCCTTGGCGATGTCATAGCCGTCTTTGAGTTTCACAAAAACGACGTTGTAAGCACCGGCATCGGTCACGACTTTCTGTTCGGCAGTCTTCTGCTTCAGCTTTTTGAGGCTTTTCGCAATTTCGGCCTTGCCGACGGAGGATGACACCACCGTGCTCTCGTTGAAGAGCGAGTCGAGGTTATCGCTCTGCGCCATGAGCGCCTTGGTATCGGCCTTGATGTTCTGCGCGGCGTCGGTCGAGGTCACCCATTGGAAACACTCGCGGAACGTCTCGATGTCCATGATATTGAAGAACTTCCAATAATCGTCGAGAAATTCATAGCGCACGATGCCTTTAATGTGGGTGCGGACGTCGAACGCGGTGGAATCGCCCGAAGCACCCATCAGCACGAGCGAGTCTTTGACGATCATCTTGTCGCGGTACTTCTTCGCCTCATCGGAAAAATTCTTCTCTTCGAGCGGAAAACCCGCGGGTTTCAACCAGATATTCTGGTCGTTGAAGAAGCGCGTGCGGCGTCCCTGGCTGACCAGCATGCCGCGCTCCTGCGGGCCGAGCAGCTTGCCTTCGACGAGTTTGACGTTCTCTTTGAACATCGCGTTGTACGCGGGAAAATCAACGCCTAAGAGCATCGCGAAGTCAATATCGCCTTCTTCGGTGAGCACGAGGCTGAAGCCGCGGCCTGCGGGTACGTAACCTGCAATCGGCTGCTGGCTGGTCAGCACCGATTTGACGCGGTCAAAGTGTTTAATGAGTGCGATATCTTTGCCCATCGGCGTAAAAAGAATATTGGGATTTTCCTGCGTGTCAGAGATCACCACCACGTGGCCGGTGAAGCGCTCGACGATGTTTTCGCGTAAGCCACGGTTCATGCCGCCAATCACAGCATTGCCCAGCGTCATGATCAGCGCTCCCAAAAACAAAATCGCGCCGATCACCAGGCTCTTGCCCTTGTGGCGCAGCAGGTTGCGCGCGGCGATGGTGAACGCGATCTTCATTTGGATTTTTGTCCCCCTCCCCGCCGGCTTGCGCCGGCCGCAAGCGCTCCCCGCTTGCGGGGGAGGTGATCCTGAGTTTCCCTCCCCGCTCGCGGGGAGGGGCTAGGGGTGGGGGCATCATCGGCAATCAGCCCGTCGCGAATTTTTACAACATGGCGCGCGTACTGCAACACGTCGGGGTCGTGCGTCGAGAACACAAACGTCGTTTTGTGCTGTTCGTTGAGCCGGCGCATCAGTTCGAGAATCTTGTGCCCGGTATCTGAATCGAGGTTTGCCGTCGGCTCATCGGCGAGCACGATCTTGGGGTTGGTGACGAGAGCACGCGCAATCGCGACGCGCTGCCGTTGCCCACCCGAGAGCTCCGCCGGGCGCTGCTTCAGCTGTGCGGTCAGGCCCACCTCTTCGATCAGGTGCTCGGCACGCTCTTTGATTTCAGCTTTCGAGAACTTGCTATCTTTCATCAGCAGCATCGGGAACTCCACGTTCTCGAGCACATCGAGCACCGGGATCAGGTTAAAGGTCTGGAAAATAAATCCGACCGTGTAAAGGCGCAGGTCGGTGAGCGCGTCGTCGCTCATCGTCGTGATGTCCTGACCCGCAATCGAAACCTCACCGCTCGTCGGTCGGTCGATGCAGCCAATGATGTTCAGCAGCGTCGTCTTGCCGCTACCCGAGGGGCCCACCACCGAGAGCAGGTCACCCGCTTCGACCGCGAAATTAACACCCTTGAGCGCGCTGACCGTGGTTTCGCCGAGCGGGTAATCTTTGCGCACGTTGGTCATAGAGATGATATGCATAGGTCTCCTTCGTACCGGCCGGTTCAGTTCGGCGAATTTTCCGCCCTGCTATGGATTTCCATAGCAGCCAGGGAAATTCACAGCCACGCGTTACCGCAGCCGTTCAGACAGACACCCCGTAGAACAGTTTTTAACCATTTGGTTAACATCTTATTGACCGACGACAGCCGCTGCGGGTTCCCGGCTGTCCGCTTAGGCGAAGGCATTTACCCTTAGGTGGCCTTGGTTCCACAATACCGGCAAACGCGGGCACCGTTCATCACCGAGACCACTCCCCCGCAGGATTGGCATGAATTGGCGCCGGCCTTGGCACGAAAGAGCGAGCGTTCTGTCAGCGTGTTGTTGCGCCGGTCATAAACCGCGTCGAGCTCACCCGAGGACGTGAGGTAATGCGCGAGGTTCATTGCATCGAGTTCGCTCGCGCGCAGCCGGCGGGCAAATTCAATAAGGGGGATGTACTTTTTTTCTGAAAGCCACTCGCGTATGCGGGCTAAATCCAACTGCCCGAAAAAGAATTTGCTGCGCGGCGACATCAGCGCGCGCAGCGCAAAGATGGGCCAGATGAGAGGGGCGAGAGTTGCAAGCACCGCCGAAACCAGGGCGTAACCCTTACCGGAAAGCAGCCGGGTCGCGAGTGCGGCAAAGCCACCATACGCCGCGCCACCCAGAATGGCAATGGTGATGACCACTGCCCAGTCGCCGCCGGTGCCACCCTTGCGATGCATACGCGCATAAAGTTCGGTGATGGCACCGAAGACTGCGAGAAAGACAAACACAATCATGAGCATCATTCCGCTTGCCTTGAGAAAATTTGCCAGCGTACTCACGACTAGTGGCGGAGTATTTTTTGCTTTGGATTTTTTTCCGAGCGCGACGGCGTAATCGCTGCGGCAATACGGACACTGTAGAAGGTCGCTGTGTTCAACCTTGAGAGTACCACCACAGTTGTTGCAAAATTGGTTCTGTTCGAGCGCCGCCAGCGCATCAGCCGAAAGGTACTGTCGTTTGTCATGATCGATCGCAACCGGGTGCGTGGGCAGAGCGGCAAAGATACGGTTGAGTCGCGTAACCGCAAGTCCTGAAGCCAGGCTCAGTTCATCGAAACTCATCTTGCCGACCGAGATGACTTTTTCTATCCAGACATGCGCATCGGCACCGAAGAAACGCGTGACCTGTTTGCCTGAATACATCAGCGGAAAAAGTGCTGCGAGCGGCAGCATCAGCAAGGCCTCGGGGTCCTGCCCCATGAAGAGCAGTAGCACCAAAAAGCTCACAAGGCCGCCGTAAGGCAGGTAATAATCGCTGATTTCGCCGCGCCAGATGCCGCGCACGACACGCAGCGCAAGCAAGAACAAGATGGCTGCGACAGCAATGTCGCCCGCCATTTCGCCGTAGAAGTGTTCGATGTACTCTGCGCGCGGTTCAATTTCTTTGCGTGCGGCAAAATAGCTTAGCCAACCCGGAATGCGCGAGAGATAGAGCCCCAGCGGAATGAACATATAAACACTGACAAAACCCAGAACGATGCGCGCCGGCATGAACCTGAGCAAGAGCATCAGAATAATCAGAAATCCTACAAATGGCAGTAATCTGCTCTGCTGCGCGAAATAGCGCATGTAACCGACGATGCCCTCATCGTAGCGCAGCGCGCTGCTGCTGATGAGCAAAACCGGTGATGGCGTGTTGTCGTGATCTTTACCGTACGCCAGCGCCTGAATGCCATCGGCGCGTTTCTGCGCAAACTGCTCGCGGTTGTAGCGTTCGATCAGCGCGAACTCTGCGCCCCGCGGCAAGCCAGTGAGCTGAGCAGTGACTTCTTCAATATGCAGAGGGTAATCCCAGAAGCGCAGCTCGGGCAGAGTTGCCTCGGGAAAACCGCGAATGTCGCGGATTGTATAACTGATCTTGAGGCGGTAGTTGCCCGCCGCGAGAGCTGGCAGGCGCAGCATGACCTTGTCGTAGCCGTACCGGTAGAGATCAGTTTTCATTGGCTGGCCATCGACGCTCGCGTGAAAATCGGTGAGGTCCTGCGACCACGGGAAACGCCCCGCCAGGAAGCTGCGGTAGTAAGTGCGTGATGGGTACTGCCAGGCCTCGGTGAGATCGAGTGCGTGCTCTTCGGTCATGTGCATGTCGTTGCCCCTGAGCTCAGCCACGAAGTGCACCTTTGTACTGCCGATTTTTTTCCCGGCGGCCGCAGTCGCTGTGGCGCCTGAGAGCAATGAAACGAACAAAAAAAACCGCTGCATGGGACTGCCTGCAAAACCGGGTAGGCGTCGCCAACGCTATTTTCTGTCAGCTCTCGCTGACCCGCTTCAGCAGGACGAGTGCCTGTTGCCAGTGGCCCTCTGACTGCGCGCGCGTCTCTTCGCTGCGGTGGTTTTCCTGGATCACGGTGAGCCGAGTCCCCTGCGCGATGGTGTCGAGCCGGTAGGTGATCTTCTGGTAGTTTTCGGGAGTATCGGGCTGCCCCGAAAAGCTGCTCCAGTAATCCATGACCAGAAGCTTGTGTGGTTCTATTTCGAGAATCGTGCCTTTGTCGATGTACTGCTTGCCCTGCCATTCGCCGGTATAGGTGATCGGGCTGCCCTTTTTCCAGTCGCAGGTGGTCTTCGTGCCGAAGAGCCACTGCGCAATCTTGTCAGGGTTGGTAAGCGTGTCCCAGACGGCGGGCGCCGGAGAGTGAATGTCGACGTGCACGGTTGCGGTGAGGTTGTTCTGCATAGTACACCAGAATATCGGTTTTCACGGCTGCAACGCCTTGTAAAAACGCGACAGTGGCCCATATCGTCGAACCAAAGCCAAGGGGGATTTTAACTTATCAGGACGGGCATGAGCCTTTTCAGCTGCACCGCGCTTTGCCTGCGCCGCAATTTGCGCGACTGGTTGAGCATTACTGGTCGGTCAGCTGGAATCTCGAGGGCAGAGAACCGTTCGAATCAGAGACGCTGCCGCACCCGTCGGTACACCTGGTGCTCGAGACGCAGCGGTCTGAAATTGTCGGTGTCATGCGTGGCCGCTTCACGCGCCGTCTCGAAGGCATCGGTTTCGTTTTCGGTATCAAATTCCTGCCCGGGGCATTTCATGCGCTCGGCCGCGCGCCCGTCACCAGTTTCACTGACCGCCGTGTTGCCCCGGTGAAAGTATTCGGTGAAAACTGGCATGCCTTTGAAGCGGAGTTACTTTCGCAGCAGAGTTTCGATGCCATGGCGCACACGACAGAAAATTTTCTCGCCAGTATCAATCCCACTATCGATGCGAATGCTGAGCTCGCGCGCGAGATTGTCTTCACGATTCGCGACGACCGGAGCATACTGCGGGTCGACGCTGTCGCTGATGAATTTGCGCTCAGCAAACGCCAGCTGCAGCGGCTCTTTGCCGAATACGTCGGTGTAAGCCCCAAGTGGGTGATCGAACGCTACCGCATGCACGAAGCTGTCGAGCAGCTGTCGGCGGGGCAAGAGTGTGACATTGCCGATCTCGCGCACTCGCTCGGCTATTTTGACCAGGCGCACTTTCACAAGGCATTTCGCCGCCTCACGGGTAAATCGCCCGGCGAGTACGCCACACGTTAAAGCCTGTGCCCGGGCCATGGATACCAGAAAAAACACCTTTGCAGATAGACCAGTCTATATAATCTGCGCGGTCTTTTTCTAAAGAGAAGCAAAGAGGGGAAATTATGAGTTTAGCCGAAAAAACAGCGATTACTTCAGCGGTGTTCTTGTTCATCGTTGGCCTGGTAACGGGCATCTGGAAGTACGCGGCGATCGTGCGCAGCGACAAAGCTGCGGCACCGGTGTATGTTGATGTACTGCACCGCGCGACCCTAATGTATTCATTCGCGTGCATGATTTTATATGCCCTTGCGGGCCTGAGTGTCTACCCTGACTCCGTCAACACGGCAGCAGTCCTCAGCGTAGTCGTCTTCTTCGTTTTCGCGAACGGGACCTACCTGGTGCACGCGCTGCTGAAAGACACCGACAACCAGTTTGAAAAACCTTACCGCATCGGTAGCTGGCAAATGCCGAAAGTATTGTTCCACGGTTCGATGTTCGCGCTGATCGCCGGCGAGCTCGGTGGAACTCTCGTGCTGGCGGTAGGGGCACTAACGCGCGTATGGGGAGCATAGCTGACTGATTCTCCTTTACGCGCCATAAGCGATGCCCACCCGGAACGATGGCCCAACCGGCAACTACGCCTGTGCACATCGCGGATGTCCTCAAGTCGAACAAACCCGCGCTGAGTTTTGAATTTTTTCCGCCCAAGACCCCCGAAGGTTCTGAGACGCTGTTCCAGACGATCAGCGAGCTGAAGCCGCTCGAACCAGCGTACGTATCGGTCACCTACGGCGCGGGCGGTTCGACACGGCAGCTGACGCATGACCTCGTAGTGCGTTTAAGCCGCGAGCTCGGTCTCACGATTGTCTCTCACCTCACGTGCGTGGGCGCCAGCAAAGAAGAGATACGCCAGATCCTGGAGCGCTACCAGGAAAGCGGCATCAGCAATATTCTCGCCCTTAGGGGTGATCCTCCCAAGGAGGCAGCAGGAGTTTTCAAACCACACCCCGACGGCTTCCATTACGCGGCTGAACTCGTGGCCTTCATCAAGAAACATTTTCCGCAGATGGGAGTCGGCGTCGCGGGTTTTCCCGAAGGCCACCCTGAAACTCCCAACCGCCTGAAAGAGATCGAACACCTCAAGGCGAAGGTCGACGCGGGCGCCGACTACATCTGCACGCAGCTCTTCTTCGACAACCACGACTTTTACGACTACCGCGAACGCTGCGAACTCGCGGGCATCCACGTGCCGATTATCGCGGGCATCATGCCCATCACTTCACGCAAAGGTATGCAGCGCATGGCGGAGCTTTCGCTCGGTTCGAGGTTTCCCGCGAAGTTGCTGCGTGCGCTCGCGCGCGCTGAAGACGACGAGTACGCGGAGAACGTCGGCATACACTGGGCAACCGAGCAGGTGCGCGACCTCATCGACCACGGCGTCGCCGGGGTGCATTTCTACACGCTCAACAAGTCGAGGGCGACGCTCAAGATCTACCAGTCGCTGGGTATTCGCAAATCGACCGCGCTCAAGCGCTGACGGCCGCCGCTGGCTTAAGACCAGCAGCCACCTGCGCAAGAATTTCGTACGACTTCAGGCGCGCGGTATGGTCGAATATATGCGACGCAATCATCAGCTCATCGGCCTGCGTCTCTTCCATGAACTCCGCAAGGCGGGTGCGGATTGTCTGCGCTGACCCGACGGCAGAGCACGACAAAATCTGGTCGAGCATCGTGCGCAGCATCGGTTCGAGCGACTGCTTAAAATTCCGCACCGGCGGTGGCAGCGGCGTCGGGTTACCTGTGCGCAGATTCACAAACGCCTGCTGTCCGGATGTCGCCAAAAGCTCCGCCTCTTCATCGCTTTCGGCCGCAATCACGTTGAAGCCCAGCATGACATAAGGTTTCGCCAGGTACTGCGAGGGCCTGAAATACTGCCGGTACTGCCGCAAAGCGTCGAACAGCTGGTGCGGGGCGAAGTGCGAGGCAAAAGCATACGGCAGGCCATACGCCGCCGCGAGCTGGGCACCGTACAGGCTCGAACCGAGAATCCAGACGGGCACCTGCAACCCCTGCCCCGGCACCGCGCGCACCTTGCCCTCGGGTTTTTCAGAAAACAGGTTGAGCAACTCGAGCACGTCGTGCGGAAAATTGTCTGCAGCAAGGTGTGCATTTCGGCGCAGTGCCTGCGCCGTCAGCTGATCGGTACCCGGCGCACGCCCCAGCCCCAGGTCAATGCGTCCAGGGTAAAGTGACTCCAACGTGCCAAACTGCTCGGCAATCACCAGCGGCGAATGGTTGGGCAGCATGATGCCGCCCGCGCCCACGCGAATCGTCTTTGTGCCGCCCGCGATATGGCCGATCAGCACCGCCGTTGCCGCGCTCGCCACCCCCGGCATGCCGTGGTGCTCTGCCAGCCAGAAGCGGCGGTAGCCCCAGCGCTCGGCGTGCTGCGCGAGATCGAGCGAATGCCCAAACGACTGCGCGGCATTGCTGCCCTGCGTGATGGGGGCGAGGTCTAGAATTGAGAGTGGGAGCATGTACGGCAAATATTCACAGGTTTACCCAGAGCAGCAAAAAATTCTTAAGAGCGAAGGGGAAAGTGAATGCGAGAAGTATGCTCCCGAAGCAGGATTCGAACCTGCGACACGGTGATTAACAGTCACCTGCTCTACCGACTGAGCTATTCGGGAATAAATAGGTCGTCTTGCGACATTGACCTGCCCCGAATGGCTCTGCCTACAGAGCTATTCGGGAATATTTCAGGCCGCGTAGCGGCAGCGCATCCGCTTCGAATAGCTCTGCTTACAGTGCTATTCGGGAATGGATTAGCTGCAAGGACGAGCCAAAGATTTTAACGCCTCGTCAATCATTTAGTAGTGGTAACAATCCTATCTCCGGGTGGTCAGCTTCACGCACCCAAAAATACTGCCCTATGCCCCGCGAAAGACTGGCCCGCTGGCAAAAAGTGCAGACATCTAACCTTGACCAGAGTGGCCGGTCGCACCTGGCCGATTCGGACAAGGTATTTGACCGGGCAGCGGAGTTACAGGTGCCACGTGAGGGCGACCGGCTGCCGCTGGTGCTCTGCGACAATATACCTAAAGATGTATTCTTTCCTGCCGATGAGCAGGCGGTCGTGGCCGCCATCGAGGCCAGCCGGGTACCCGAAAAATCGAGCCTGACGCACATCTACCTGCGAAAACCGAAAGCGAGTGACTTTCGCAACGGGCGCATTCCGCTGGCCGAATATGTTGCGCTCGACCAGTACGCGGTGCTGATTTTTTATCCGTGGCCCAGGAACCTGCTGATGCCGCTGAAGAAAAAGCCGGCCGATAATATACTCAACCGCTACCGTCGGTTTGAACCCAGCCTCGTCAGCCATAAGGGCAAGTGGCACCTGCAATGGAAAGAAGACAAGGTGGCGGATTTTTTCCTGAACGAGTTACTACCGGCCGAGCTGCTGGTACACGCCGAGTTCCAGGCGAAACATGCAGCGCGCAAGAGCCAAAAGTTCATCGAGTTGCCGGTGCAGTATGCCAACCAGAGATTCTTTGAGGAGAATACGGTAATATGGTGACCAACGGGGAGTTTCAGTCAGCAGGCACGAAATCCTATAATCAAGTAGTTTATCAGACAATCTATGCCCCGTGAACAAAAACGTCATGAAGGCAGGCTGAGAGTCGCCGTACCGGGAGAATACTGCTTCGTTGGTAAGGACGACTGGACACCCTGCCGGCTGAACGACCTGAGCGCCGATGGCATGTCGCTCGACGGCAAAACTTCTTTTTATGCAGGAGACAAGCTAGAGGTACGTTTCCCGCTCGAAAAGCGCATGATTCTCGTGACGCTCGAGGTTACACACCTGATCGGCAAGAAGGCCGGCGGAAGGATTATCAAGATCGACGATTCAGACCGCCGCATGATCCAGGAAGTCCTGAACCGTGAGCTGATGTCAGGCAAGACCTTTCTCTCTTAAGTTATCCGCCGCACGTACAGTTGAGGCAGCCATGCTTTGCACAGAGGTTGCAGGTGTTTTCGAGCGCCTGCCGCAGCTTCTCACGCGCACGGTGCAACTTCACATTCAGATTACCCACAGAGACACCTAACTGTGCGGCCACCTGCTCGCGCGGTTCTTCATCGAGGTCAACCTTTTGCAGTACCTGCCCATAATCAGACGGCAAGGTAGCGATGAGCGGCCTGAAACAACTGCATAGACTCTCCTGTTCGCCAGCGTCTGGCTCAACAGCCTGCTCAGGCAGCGTATCAGTCGCAATCTCGCGGGCCTGTTTACGCGCCAGGTCTGCAATCGTATTGCGGAGTATTGTGTAGAGCCAGGGCAACAGTTTCTCTTCATCTTTCAGGGAGGCAGCAGATCTGACAGCTTTGGTTATAGCCTCTTGCACCGCGTCGGCGGCGAGGTCTTTGTCAGCCAGCCGGCTCTGCGCGTAAGCAGTCAGGCGATCGATATACTGCACGATTTGCTGCGAGGTATCTTCGTGCGCATGCATAGATGACGCGACTACCGGGGATAGTCAGCCGTGCAATCGTTTCGTGGCTTACCTGACGATACATGCCACACCGGCTGTTGCGGAATTACCACCACGGTACAGCACGTGACTGTCAGACAGTGAAGCCGCTGACTACCTGGTTCAGCTTACCCGAGAGGTCGAGCATCGATTTTGCCTGCCCAGACGAGACACTTGCCTCGCGCGCGACTGCACCGAAGTCTCTTCGGTACCGGTCGACAGAACGTGCGCGGTCTGGTTCAGGCGGCCTGAAGATTCGCGGATAGAATCACTCGCCTGGTGCACTGCCTGCAACACTTCGTGCATCCGATCCACAAGCCTGTTCAGGCCATTGGCAAAGACGCCGATTTCGTCGGCGCCGCTATCCTGCGCCCTGATACGCAGATCGCCGTTTACCATTCCGTCGATATCCTTCAGAGTACCCTTGAGGCGCCGGGTAATATTACCGGCGATCAGCACGCTCAGAATTCCAGCGCAGACGAGCGCCATAAGTGCGATGGTAGCATCTGTCACCAGGTTGCGGCTTGCGCTCGCTTTCACCCCATTGGCTGCGCTGCTCAATAACTTCTGCGTGGCTGTTTCGGCTTCACGCAGGTCTTCGATGCGCCTGGTTGCAACCTTGTACCATTCCTTGGCATCGATGCTGATTGCCTGCCCGGTCGCCGCCGATAGTGCAATATTTTCCAGCTCAACAAATTTCTTCATAGTCTCAGTCGCAGAACGCTCTTCAAAAGCTTTGACTGATTCTGCGGGCGCCAGCAGAGAAAACACTTCACCCAGCGTGCGACGGGCCTGCAGCAGGTCGCTCAGCGATTCATAATCTTTGCGGGCGAATGCGCCCAGGGAAAAAACCGAAGACAACAGCGCACGTTCACGACCGGTAAGTTCTTTGATGTTGCTGAGCATGACATAACCACGCAGAATGCTACCGGTGCGCGGGTCACTGGTTTGCCGCGATTCTGAGGCTACCAGGTCGATCAGCCTGCCCACCCCGCCTGAATATGCTTTGACGACTTCTGTAACCGGGGTGGCAAGCGTATCGATCTTTGGCCGAAGCGCGATAATTTGTTCCAGGGTCTTTTCGGCAGTTTGGGTTTTTTCAGCCAGTCTCGGATTCGCTGCGGCAACTGCACCTGCCTCTCTGCGGAATTCGGCGAAGGCAACGTCGGTCTTGCTGCGCGCCTGCTGCAACTGCTGGCCAAAGTCGCGCCCCCTGCTCGAAAGCAAGAGGGAGGTTGTACCACGTTCAGCCTGCAATACATGTACAAGGTTTCCCCCGGAAATAGCCATTTGGGCCAGGTTGGCTACGTGGTTCATATCAGATATCTGGCTCACATCATGGTAGATCTCTTTACCTGCAAAAAAGGCAATGCTGATTGCGGGTAGAATAAGCAACGCGACAAGCTTTCTGGCAAAGCTAATGTTGGAGATGATGTTTTTCATATACCCTCTGCGCTAATGGGACAAAAGGCGGCACCTTGTAAAGGATTAAACGATCCATATATATTGTTTTTCAACCAAGGGGCTACAGCAGCTCAAGGCCGAAAAACCGGACCAGAAGGGCAAAAAGCAGGAAACAAGCGATTGTCCCACCCAGCAGTGCCGCCATGGAGATACCGAAACCATATCGCTGCATCAGCCAGGGAAAGGCCAGGAACATCGGCAGTGTGGGCAATACGTACCAGAATGTGTACCAGGCGTGGTTAGCAATTTTTTCTGTCGGCTGGCTTTCTGCGTGCATCCAGAAGAGCGTCATCACTGTCATCAGGGGCAGCGCAACTATCACAGCGCCCAGGCGATCGCTGCGCTTCGCGAGTTCAGACGCGGCGACGATGAGAGCTGCTGTCAGCAGGTACTTCACTATCAGGTAAGGCATAACGATTATTTGTCGGCAGACATGCAGGCCTGGTAGAAAACACGGGGGCTCTGCATTTTCGTATGGAACGCTTGCAGGAGAATCTTGCGCATGTCAGTAAGACCGCCATCCGACAGAAATATTACAGCCAGCACACATTTTTTTATCCCAGGTACTAAGAACCCGCGAGGATATGTAAAAAGTTGCCGCCAAAGATTTTTTCCTTTTCCTGGGTGCTGACCGGCATACGTTCTATCCAGCCGCGGATGGCAGTATAGTCATAGCTATGCCCTTCGTCCGAGAAGCCGTAAGGGGCATCAGTCCCGTAAAGGCAACGCTCCGCCCCCATGGTCTTAACCGCCGCACGAGCGAGACTCTCATCGATGTAGGGGCTTGAGAGATCGACGTAGATATTGTGCTGCCGCGCGAAATTCCACATGTCCTGGTAAAAGGGAAAGCCGGCATGCGCCGCGATAATTTTGAGACGCGGGAATTTCTCCGCGATAGCACGGTAATCGCCACGCCTGCCAAAACCGAGATGGATGAGTGCAGGTAGCCCAAGCTCTTCCAGTCGTGCAAACAGCGGAAAGAGCAAATCGGTCGTGTAGTCGTGCCAGTGCGGGTGCAGCTTCACACCAATCATTCCCTTTTCATGCCGCCAACGCTCAAGGGTTTCAAGCACTTTGGTATCGGCGCGCGGGTTTAAAAAAGCCCAGGACATGAACCGGTCAGGATGCCGCCGCACGAGCGCGAAAGCTGACTCGTTGTCTGGCTGCGCATAGATTTTGTACTCGCCCGTCAAAAGACGCAGGTTTCCTGCATCCGTAAGGGTCGCCCGGTGCAAGAGCTCGGCGATCGGGCGCGTGAAGCCCGACTGCATCAGTAGCCGCACACCGCCCAGCAAAAGTTCCGGTACGGGCGGAAGCGGATCGTTCATCGAGGGAATCAGCGCAACTTTATCGACTCCAGCCACGTCGAGCTTGCGCAGCCAGTCATCTTCGCCGAGCATACGTGGCTCGAAATGAGCGTGTGAATCTATAATGATTGCCATAAACCAAGGGTCGCTTAGGCAACCTATGGTTTATGCCGCATAGACTGGCAATCTTTATGCCGGCGACCACCATCGAAAGAGTGACGCTTCTTACCGCGCATTTTCTTTTTCCCTTTCTCTGGTTTGGGCATACGTTCCGTATCGACGGTAATCTCCCGCACTTCGACAGCATCGATGAAAGAGCCATAGGTATCACCGTCCCCTGTTTCGGTAAATACAAGGGTTGTTTCTGCAGCAGTTGCCTCGAAATTCACGGTCAGCGCCTGCCAGGCGTCCGCAGGCGGAGTTATCTGCTGCGCGTAACTTTCACCTATGCTGAGTTTTAACCCGATCGTGTGCTCAGCGTCGCGCGCCCTCACACGAAATGTCAGCCGGTAGATATGATTCGGCTGCGTTACGAATTTCTGGCTAAGGCTGATACGCGCGTCGCTGCTGCAGGCCGAGTTCGTGTCGAGCTCAGCGTACTGGTTGAATTCTGCGTCGATGCCCCAGAGCGTCTTTGACTGCAGCTCAATCTGCGGTGTACTGGTACAACTTGTATCAACCCAGGCAGCCTGCCAGCCAGGCACCTGGCCTGTCGCGAAGACTGCCCAGGGCGAATCGAGCACCGGCATTTCAAAGGAGCCGTTGAGCAGGAGGTTTTCGCCGGTTTCAAGGTAAGGCGAAGGCAATGCGGGCAATTCGCCCGGCACTACTGATGTCTCAGACTGGTAGAGAGCAAGCTTGTTGAGTTCGGCTGCTGCCAGCTCGTCCATATCGTCTTCTTCTCTTAACTGAACGCAGCCCATATGTCCTGCCACGAACAGCAGCAACAGGTATTTATACGCTTTCATACCATGAAGAGCTGGTATGCCCTGAAACAGGACATACTTTTCCGGTTGAGCGAAAAAGAACAGGCAACAAATGAAAACAATTTGACAAACTGCCATTTCAGAACCATTTTGGTACCATGCCAGCAACACTCAGCCTGAAAGAAGTACCGGCAGAAACGCACCGCACGCTCAAAGAACGCGCCGCACGCAACCACCGCAGTCTGAACAGCGAAATACTCGCGATACTAGAAGCTGCGGTAAAGTCGCAGAAAATCGAGACCGACGAGTATGTGCGTAGAGCGCGCGCGCTACGCAGCAGATTCACGGGAAAAATCGACGACGCTGAGCTGCAGGCAGCTAAGCGAACAGGGCGCGCATGATCGTCGCTGACGCGAACGTAATAGCCTATTTCTGGCTACCCGGCGATTTCACAGCCCAGGCCGAGTCTGCACTCGAGCACGACGCCGATTGGGTTGTGCCATACCTGTGGCGGTCCGAGTTTCGCAATATTCTCGCAACATACGTGAGGGGCAAACGACTCAGTCCCATGGACGCCCAGACGATCTGCGCCAGTGCTGAAGATATGCTGCGTGGCAGAGAATACGCGGTGACAGGGCGCTCCGCACTCGATCTCGCTTTTAGCTCCAATATGTCAGCATACGACTGTGAATATGTGGCGCTGGCCGACGAGTTCAACTGCACGCTTGTGTCGGGTGATCGCAAGCTGGTGAAGGCATTTCCCAAACGCGCTGTATTGCTCGCCGATTTCGGCAAGAAGCGCCGCTAAGCTTCAACCGGTAGCCAAAAATAATCGCATGGCATCAAAACAGGCAAAGAACGTGGCCATCATCGGTACCGGCCCGGCCGCACTGATGGCAGCGTCACAGCTTGCCGCATTGCCATGCAGCGTTTCCGTTTTCGAGAAGAATCCCGGTGCTGCACGCAAGCTGCTCATTGCGGGCGGTTCAGGCCTCAACATCAGTAACAACCTGCCGCAGGAAGAATTTGCCGCACAATACGCAGGCGACGGCATCGACTGGCGAAGCTTACTGCAGAATTTTTCCGTCGATGACTGGCTGGCATTCGTGCGGGGATTACAACTCGAAACGTTTCTTGGCACGAGCGGTCGTTATTTTGTGCGCGAGATGAAGGCATCTGGCCTTGTGACCGCCTGGCTCGCCGACCTGAAGTCTAAGGGCGTCACTTTTCACTTTCGCCATGAACTGAGCGATATAGACAGGACTCCCGACGGCCGCTATGAGCTCGCCTTTGGTGGCGGAACCAGATCCATCGCCGATATGGTGGTACTGGCGCTTGGCGGTGCAAGCTGGTTACCCGAGGGCGAAGTGCTGAAATGGCCTAACCTGCTCGGCAAGTTGGGTATACAGGTTAGTCCATTCGCCGCAACGAACTGCGGTTATGCAGTGGAGTGGAAAAAGAAATTCCTCGCCGAGGCCAAGAGGGCACCCCTGAAAAATGTGACGCTGCTTACTGCCAAAGGAAGCAAGAAAGGTGATATCCTGATCACCGAATACGGTGTCGAAGGCACGCCGGTCTATGCGTGTGGCTACACCGGTCTCTGCCACATCGATCTCAAACCCGACCTGGACGCGTTGCAGGTGCTGGAAAAATTGCGCCGAGTCCAAGAGAACCTCTCTCCGCTGCGGCGTGCGAAGCGCGTGCTTGCTCTCAGCGAAGCCGCGATAGCGCTGCTCTACCATCACTCCCCCGCCGATGCGGTAGCGACAAACGAAGGCCTAGCAAAACTGATCAAGGCATTTCCGCTCGAGCTACTGGCACCGCGACCGCTTACAGAAGCAATCTCTTCTTCGGGTGGGGTGAAGCTCGATGAACTGACACCCGATTTTGAACTGCGCGGGTTACCCGGCGTCTTCGCCGTCGGCGAAATGCTCGACTGGAGCGCCCCCACTGGCGGCTTTCTGATTCAGGCGTGCGTGTCGCAGGCCGCTGTCGCAGGCCGCGCCATCGCGCAAAGGCTGGCAGCACGGTGACACCGATACCCCTGGGAATATTGGCCGCGCCGGACGCGCCGGATTATTATTTCTATGTGAGCAATCTTGAAACTTGTACTTGCGGCAACACGCTACAGAATGCTTCGCTCTATGCCCGGGGCGTATACCAGCGCCGTGATCGCGTTTTGCTCTCGCTGGGCGCAACCCGCCGGCCCATCAAAGTGGAAATCCGCTGCGTGCGCTGTGAGCATGTCTTTACCGTTACCGATGATTACAGCGTGCGCGACCGCGCCTGCGCGCGCGACTGGCTGACCGATGCTGACCTGGCTGCCTGCCAGGCAAAGACCGCGGCATGAACGATTGCCGGCGACTCATCATACCCATGAGCGAAAGCGAGCGCGCGCGGCTGCGCAGCGAAGCCCGCTCTTACCTGGCTTTTTTTTCCGTTTTTGGCGGAGCATTCGGACTTGCCTCGGTCTTTGCTGCCTGGCCTTTTGAAAAAATTGAATCCTTTCGCTGGATGCTTTCGGGAGTGCTGCTGGTTTTTTTCTTCATCTTTCTGGGGGTCTACCTTTTCCAGGTTAAGGGAGTGCTGCGCAGCCTTGCCGGAGGTAAATCAGTCATGTACACCGGAAGAATCAGCCGCAAAAATCTCATGCAGGTTGATGTAGGCCTGGTGTACGAAATTTATATCGGCGAACGCAAGTTCGAAATCGACGTATCTCTTTACGACAATGTGAAAATTGGCGACCGTATCGCGGTACGCGAATGGCTCAAATCGGGTGAATACCTCGATCATACCACCGACGAACGCCGCATCGCCGAACTAGAAGCCCGCGCTCTCGCCGAATAACAAATTTCTCGACGCGGCCTGTAGAAAATTAACTTTCCATCATGGTTGAAAGAATCGCAGTCATCACCTCGGGGGGTGACGTGCCCGGGCTCAACGCCTGCATACGCGCCATTGTGCACACCGCGGCACACCACAAAATCGAGGTCATGGGTGTACGGCATGGCTATGACGGGTTGATCTCGGGGGAACTCGTGCCGCTGAATGTCGATTCGGTGCACGACATCATGCAGCGCGGCGGCACGATTCTGCACTCGGCGCGCAGCAAACGTTTTGAAACCGGCGAAGGCCGCACGGCGGCTGGGCAAACCCTCGCAAAACACGGCATTACGAATATGATTGTTATCGGCGGCGATGGTTCGCTGACCGGCGCAGGTCTTTTCGCGAAAGAGCATGGCCTGCACATCGTCGGTATTCCTAAAACGATCGATAACGACGTTACGGGCACAGATATCTGCATTGGCTACGACACGGCGGTCAATACCGCGATGGAAGCACTCGACCGTATTCGCGACACCGCCGATTCACACGAGCGCATGTTCGTGATCGAGGTGATGGGCCGCGACTCGGGTTACATCGCCTATGCTGCAGGTATCGCCGGTGCAGCCGACGGTATCCTGATACCGGAAACAACGACAGACTGGAACCTGCTGACGCAGGTCTTGCGTGAACGCCATGCTGGCCGCACAGGGTCGCTGCTGATTGTCGTCGCCGAAGGTGATGAATCGGGTGGTGCAGAAAAGCTTGGCAAGAAACTCGCGCAGGAATTTCCGAACGAGAAGCTGGGCATCTGCGTACTCGGGCATACGCAGCGCGGCGGCTCACCGAGTGCGGCCGACCGTATTTTGGCTTCGCGCTTCGGTGTCGCTGCAACCGACGCCATCGCCGCAGGCAAGACCAATATCATGGTCGGCATCCAGGGTGACCAGATTGCTTTCACCCCGCTGAACGAAATTCGCCGCAAGCACCTCGAGCTGACCGCAGAACGGCAGCGCCTGCTGCAGATGCTGCTATAACAGCTCTGAACCGAGGACTGTCCAGTCGCGCTCGCCGTTACCCGCCGCTATGAAGCGGTCCATTTCTGCGGCGATCGCGGGTACAAATTTGAGCGGCAGGTTGTTTTTGCCGGCTTCTTCGAGAATGAGCCGCGCATCCTTGCGCGCCATTTTGAGCTCCCATGAAGGGTTTTCGTATTCGCCACTGAACATACGCTTCGCGCGCGGCTGCACGCTTAACCCAGGGTTAAAGCTTTCAAACAGGTGGTTGATCGCCTCGCGGGGTACATCCGCCCCCTTGAGAAAACGCGCCATGTCGGTAAGGCCCGCAGTAATCGCCATGAGCATCAGGTTGCCGCCGAGCTTCATCGCCGCGGCCCTGCCAATGTCATCGCCAAGATAAACCAGCTTACCCGTCATCGGCTCGAGGTGCCCGCGGTATTTTTCATAGCGCGACCTCTCGCCTGAGATGAGCATAACCCCGGCAGCATCGAGGGCGTTCTGGGGCGACATGAAAACAGGTGCGTGCTGGTAGGTAACACCGATTGCGCCCAGGTCAGCCGTGCGCCGGCAAG
This sequence comes from Turneriella sp., assembly GCA_046346875.1. Taxonomy (GTDB): domain Bacteria; phylum Spirochaetota; class Leptospiria; order Turneriellales; family Turneriellaceae; genus Turneriella. The sequence continues at coordinate 54,672 of JAXMHG010000009.1, forward strand.
CACCTTCAATCGACGTCGTCGTGTGGTCAAAAAGCGGAGTTTCTTTTGGTAACGCAGGCAAAATATCCTTGATAACTGCCTCTACCGCCGTGTCGTCAGACAACACGAGGTGCACGGCTGCAGCATTTTTTACTGCATCGGCCGCGAGTGGAAAAACCTGCGCTCCTTCTTTTCCCAGGGCTGCAGCTTTTTCCAGCGTGCGATTATAAACCACCACCTGATCGCCGCGCCGCAGCACTGCACGAACAAACCCCGAACCGAGCAGACCCGTACCCAGAAAAGCAAGCATGCGCCGTGACAGGGCTTGAGAATCGGGCGACAAGCCTTTGCAGCCCCTTCGACTTTACACGCTGCGGCGCGACGCAAACGCTATCAGCGTGCTACAAGAGATCCATCCGTTTGTTTTGTCGCTGATTCTGGGGCTTCTGATCGGCGTGGAGCGTGAACACAATGAACGCGGCGCGCAGAAGACTCTCGGCGTCAGAACATTTGCTTTCGTTGCACTCGCCGGCTCCCTCGCGGCGTGGCTGAAGAACCCGGCGCTCGCAGCAGTTCTCGGTATAGCAATCTTCGCGCTGATTCTGCTCGGTTACTGGCGTTCAACCGGCGGGCACAAAAAGAATGCAGACCCGGGACTAACGACAGAAATCGCCGCGATCGTTACTTTCTGCACTGGCTATGTGCTGATTCACAGTGTGAAACTCGGTATTCTGATCGGTCTCACCACTCTTGCCTTGCTGATTTCCCGCGGCTGGATGCACCGGTTTGTGCGCGAAAAGCTGCGCAAGCAGGAACTCACCGCAGCGGCGGTACTGATCATTCTTTTCTTCGGCGTTGCCCCGTTTCTGCCCGACGCCACAATTGACCCATTGGGCATCGTCAACCCGCGCAGCCTGCTGATGCTCTTTGCGCTGATTGCCCTGCTGCAGTTTGCAGGCTATGCGGCGAACCGGCTGTTCGGTGCGCGTTCTGGCCTCGCTCTCTCGGGTTTCCTGGGTGGCTTTGTTTCCAGCACGGCGGTTTTTGTCGCGCTGCCAGAGACGCGCCGGTCTAACCCGCGCGAAGAATGGCTGGTAACTTCACATGCACTGCTTGCGGTCAGCGCGACGCTGATTCAGCTTGGTCTCGTGGTCACACTCGCCGAACCAGCTCTTGCTGCATCGCTCGCGTTACCCCTCTTGGTGATGGTTCTCACGAGCGGAGCGATTGCACTTCTGCTGGCCCGCGGCAACGCCAGCAAGGGCGGCAGGACGACGCTACGCGACCCCGTGGATTTTCGTTCTGTGCTGAAACTGGCGCTGGTACTGGGCGGCCTGATCGCGATTGTGAACCTGGTGCACCGCGCTTTCGACGACAGGGGTCTTTGGCTCGTCGCCGGTATTTCAGGTCTGTTTGAACTCCAGGGTGTGAGCCTGGCGATTGCGCTCGACCTCAAACGAGGAGCAGTCTCACTGCAGGCAAGCTCGGTCGCAGTTATGGTTGCAGTCGCTGCATCCTTTGTCTCTAAGCTGGTAATTGTGGCTTTTGCGCACAGGGACCGATTCGGCTTACGCCTGGCGGCGGCATTGCTGGTGGTGATGGCAACCGGCATCACCGTGGCAATGGTACTGCCGCTGATCTAGGGAATCTCTGAAAAAGGCGCGAACCGCGCTGAACAGGCGCGGACGTTGCGCGAGAACAGGCCATTCATGGCCGTTTTGCCGTCGGCCAAAGCGCCGCCGGCCCCGCTGCGATGCACGCCGCTTTGGCGAGCGATTTCGTCAGGAAATCGCGGCGTTCTTGCGCAACGGGCGACTTTTTCAGAGTATTCCTAGAACCTAAAAGCTGTTCCGGCGGCGACGCCGACAAGGCCGCTCGTCAGGTCGACCTGCGCTTCGACGCCGATGTCGAGAACAAACAACGCGATTTCAAAACCAAACATCAGCCGGTGCGAGATGAGTCTTGCAGCCTGCCGTTCAGAGATGACGAGCGAACCTGTGCCATAAGAGGTTGCATTCACTTCGATTGTGCCTTCAACGTTCAGGCCGGTCGTGTACTGCCCCATCTGCAGACCAAGGGAGTAACCGATAAAAGGATGGAAGAACATCAGGTCGTACCAGACCCGCACCTCTGGACCTACTCCCAGGTACTGCCAGTTTGTCGCAAAGGTTGAAGTGGCATTAGAGAGCTTCACGTCACCCGATTCAATATTCTGCGAACGCTGCGTCAGGTTCAGCGCTCCGGTGGTGTATGAGGCAAAACCGGCGAGCGTCAGGCCCGGTTTCATAAATCCACCTTCGAGAATATGATACCCAGCGCGCGCGCGGTAGGTACCGAACTTGATTTCAGCCGAAGTGTTGCTGCCGAGGCTCGCTGAGTCGAGCGCAATGGGGACATTCGGAAAGAACGAAAAGCGAAAGTCCCACTTGCGGGTAATGCCCATACCGAAATTGAACGAAATGTTGGGCGCAGCCAGGTACGAAGGCACATTGCCGCGAATCGACGAGTCCACTTCGTTCTTCATGCCATTGACGTTACCGAAAGAAGCTCCCACACCGAGGCCGACATAGAGCGACGGAAATTTGCCGAGGTTATCGCGTGCAATCGGCGCCGACAGGTGCGAAGAAAAAGCCATCGCTTCGCCATAGTATTTCGAAAAAGATTGCGCAAGCTTCGTGTACTTGGCGTCGAATTCCTGCGCTTCGGTCAGGTCGGCAGCCAGCGGAATATTAAAATTGAGCGTCGCCCCCAGCGGGGTGATCAACCAGAGCGCAGTGGCAAGGGCTGCGTATTTCCATAGGGGGCGCATGATCAGCATATAGGACGGGCCTGTGGGTATATTATCGACAGTAAAGTGGTCTGACTCAAGGCGACGGGCAGCCGGGGCGATTTCGCCCTGCCCGCCCCGGCCGCAGAATTTCGCCCGGCAAACGCTTGACACCACAATACTGACCGATCGTTCGGTCGGCATTGGCACAGCGGAGGTATTGTGGAACTTAAACCAAAGGACATTCTGAGCAGCGAAGAAATGGCGCAGCTACTGAAAAAATCTGACCTGCGCGGTTTTGCCGAAGTCGGCACCACCTGGGCCTTGGTCGCCTTTTCGTTTGTGATCGTGGCGCTGTGGCCGCATGCGCCGACACTTTTCGTGCCGGTACTGGTCGCGCTGGTTATCCTGGGCAACCGGCACCTGGCGCTCGCAATCCTGGTGCACGATGCCAGCCACCATGCGCTGTTCAAAACGCGCTGGCTCAATGATTTCATGGGCAAGTGGTTTGCCGCGGCACCGGTACTGCAGAACCTCGAAGGTTACCGCAAGTACCACCTGCAGCACCATCGTTACACCGGGCAGGACTACCAGGGCGAAAAAGGCGACCCGGATATTATTCTCACGCGCAACTACCCCATATCGAAAAAAAGCCTGCGCAGGTGGCTGCTGCGCGATCTGACCGGCCGCTCGGCACCTCGGCTTTACCTCGGGCTACTGGCGATGAACCTCGGCCTCATCCGCTTTGACCTTTCGGGCCGCGTCGTGATGGAACGGCGAGAGCGGCGCAGCGTGCTCGGTTGGTTAAAGCACGGCACATTGAGCCTCTTCCCTTTCTTGCTGACCAATGCGGCGATGCTGACCGCCTTGATACTGCTGGGGCATGGCTGGCTCTACCTGCTGTGGCTCGCTGCCGGCTTCACGACCTTCCAGTTTTTCGTGCGCGTTCGCTCCATTGCCGAACACGGCATGCTGCCGCGTGTCGCCGATATGCTCAGGAATACGCGCACCACAGAAGTTGCGTGGTGGGAGCGTCTGACGTTCGCGCCACACCACGTGAACTATCACCTTGAGCACCATTTTCTGATGGCAGTACCCTCGTACCGCCTGCCGCAGATGCACAAGATACTGAAAGAGCGCGGCGTATTCAAAGACGCTCCGCTGGCACGCGGTTATGCAGAAATTCTACGCCTCGCAACACAGAAGCCTGACCAGGACGCAGGGGCAACTGCCTGATGACTGACATACAAAGGCGGATTTACCTCGTTTCACAGGAGCTGTTCGCAGCGCGCGGCTACGCCGGTGTGAGCATTGCTGACATTGCGACCCGCGCGAGAATCGCCAAGTCGACGGTACTGCACCACTACGCGAACAAACAAAAACTCTACGAGCAGGTCGTTGCAGAGAGTATCGATTTTTTCTCCCGGATGCCGGGCGCTGAAAGGCAGTCGGTCAGCCTGGCCGAACGGTTAAAATACCTGCTCGGACAAATGGTCGCCGAACCCATGCACGCCAAATTGCTGAACCGCGTCTTCATGGACAACCCCAAGAGTGCCGGCATGGCCGCACGGCGCTACTGGCGTCCGCTGCTAAAACACCTGGCGGGCAGTGACGACCCCACAACGCAGGCAACCGCCATGTTCTGCGTCAACGCCATCATACAGATTGCTTTCAGTATCGAACTGCAGCGGGAAATTCTCGGTCGCTGCAGCGCAGAAGAAATAGCGCAGCGCTATAGCCAGGTAATGGACCAGCTTATAGCCGGTATGCTAACTCGCTGACGGGCATAGTCACGTATTGAACCGTGAATAATCGAGTTCGCCGATACCCAGCGGATTCGTGATAGCATCGGCCAGCGTATTCTCGAGATCGTAGTTGCGCTCGCCTTCTTTGATGAGCACGATCGGGTTATTGAGGTACCAAGGCCCCGGCGACTGGTCTTGCTCAAGCCGGCGCTGCTTTGACGCGTGGCCGATGGTGACCTTGCAGTTAAAATTAAACCCCGTGATCACGGCCCAGCGGCTTGTGTCGTCTTCAAGAAAGGTCAGCTGCGCGTCGTCTGCAGTGTATGCCCAGGTACGGAACTTTTCGAACTTCGCACGCAGGACTTCTTCGAATGTCGCGACGCTGAACGGTTTATCTTTATGGTAGAAAGAGAAGTTGCTGCCGCCATGCCGGTAGACAATCTCGAAGCGGTGGTTCAGAAAACTTTCGGGCACGCGAAAATCGGGCTCCTCTGCTGCGAGCTTCGGGTATTGAGCAACAATCTTCTGCCAGAGTTCGCAGCAGGCCGCGAGCCGCTTCTCTTCACCGTAGAAACCACGGTTCACCCGCGTATAGAGATCGTCAAAGGCTGCATCTTCGATTCCTTTCGGCTCACCGAGCAGCTTGATGAGCTGGTCGAGCGTGTGGTAGTTCACGAGATAGTCGGTCTCTTGCCGCAGCACCTTTTTGAACAGGGTGAATATTGCCTTTTCGCGGGGTAGTTTTGCCGCCACGACATCGGGCAGTGTGAAGAACAGGTCGTAGTTGCCGCGCTCGACCTGCGCAATCAACTCCTCTTCGCTCAGGCTTTCCCAGGCTTTTTTCTGCTGCTGCGCATAGTACGCCCAGGCTTCTTCACGGTCGCGGAATTCTGGCTCGCTCATTTTAATTAGTGGGTTCGGTATACCTTAATTTCAATACGTTGTGGAAGACCTCTGTGGCGACAAGGGCAATTGCGCAGCCGGCGACGACTGCAGCGACGCGGGTTGCCGCCGAACCCCAGTGGTCGGTGGGGTCTGTCTGCATCAGTGTTATCACCAGTGCGACCAGGGTCGCGCGCGCGCCGGGCATCAGCTTTAAACGGTGGCACACGAAAAGGGCCACGGCGCCGCCGGCAATAATGTTCACCGGGTTTTCGAGCGCGACGAGAAGAAAGAGAACTCCCACCAGTACACCGACAATATTGCCCTTGATACGAATGACAGAAAGTTCGACCGCGTCTTTACCCTCGGGCGACATCACCAGTATCGCCGAGATCAGCGCCCAGATGTAGTCGATGCGACTGACGGCGTGCGAGAGCACATAACAGAGCAGAATCGCGGTGGTAATTTTGCCGATGTAGATGGCGGTATTGCGTTTTTGCGGGGTCACAGGCTTACTTTCGCGCCTAAAGTACAAAAAAACCGTCGGATTGCAAAGAAAACCGTCAACGGGCCCTGGACAATATATCGGATATGTGTATTTTTTTGTATCCGATATATTTTACTTGCCGGCTTACGTTATATCGGATACACTTGATTATGATCTATCCGATAGATACGGATATTGAAGACATGGCCGAAGAAACCCGTGCCATCGAGGGCAAAAAACGCGCGCTCGATCGCTGCCGCCCCCTGTCGTCGGCAGTAGTCAAGAGGCTTGAGGCCGATTTTAACCTCGAGATGACCTTCAACAGCAACGCGATCGAGGGCAATACCCTGACGCTGCACGAAACCGACATGGTGCTGCGGCGGGGTATCACGATCGGCAACAAGACGTTGCGCGAACATTATGAGGCGCGTAACCATGGAAAGGCGCTGGTATTTCTGCGCAGTGTCATTGCGAAACGGCAGAAGTTCAGCAAAGAACTGATTCTACAGCTGCACCACGAAATTATGCGCGAAATTGATACTGATGCGGGCCTTTTCAGGCGCACGCAGGTACGCATATTGGGCACCAACCATATTCCGCCTAACCACCTGAAGGTTGAAAAGCAGATCGACCAGCTGGTCGAATGGTACTACGCCAACGAGAACCGGGTACCGGCGTGGCTACTTGCGGCAACCGTGCACTTTAAGATTGCACACATTCACCCGTTTGCCGACGGCAATGGACGCACGGCGCGCCTGCTGATGAACCTGGTGCTGCTGCAAAAGGGGTATCCACCGGCGGTGATTCTGCATGTCGACCGCAAGAAGTACTACCGCGTGCTGCGCGAAGCCGACGCGGGGCGCCCAAAGAACTTCTACGCTTTTGTCGCACGCGCAGTCGATCGCTCACTCTCGATCTGGCTGAGCGCCCTGTCGACGGGAAAAAAATCAGAAAAGCGGGGATTTATACCATTGAAAGAGGCGGCGAAACAGACTGAATACTCTTTCGAGTACCTGTCGTTACTGGCGCGCAAGGGCAGGCTTGGCGCCATCAAGCTGCGCCGCAACTGGGTCATTACGCAAGAGGCACTCGACGAGTACCTGGCGCAGATCTCGGCACGACGAGAGAATGCGCGCACGCGGGGTAAAGGCAGATCTCGCCGTGCGCCTTAACCCGCGAGTTTCAGTTCCACCTCACCGTTTTTCAAATAGTAGACCCGCGTCCCGAGAAGATAATCCGCCAAGGGATACGTGATGCACCAGTTTTGGTCCTGGTCTTTGCCCATGTGGTGGTCGTAGTGCCACGGCACATACTTCTTCGCCCACTCGGGGTCGAGGTGCGACTTTGTGTGTATCGCGAAATAGAGCGCGATGTGCGTCCACACGCCCAGCGTAAAACCGGGCGCCAAAGGCAAGAGCGGCAGGTGCAGGGCGGCGGCACCCAGAAGCAGCGCGGCCTCTTTCGTCAGCGTCGAATCGAGCTTGAAACCCGCGTCATAGTCGGGGTCGCGAAAACCGTTGCGGCGCACGTTCTTGTGGTGGTCTTTCCAATGGAAACTCCAGAAACTCTCGCGCTTGCGACCCAGTTCATGCAGCACATACTTGTGCATGATCCATTCGCCCGCGTTACCATAAGCCATACCGGCGAGAAAGCTTAGCATAACTTCGCACCGGGTGCGCAGCACAGGCGGTCAACCACAGGCGGATTTCTCTCGTTGACGAGCCGGCGTTGCAGGGCGAACCGGCGACGTGGCAGACGTGCACGATAAGGAGACGCGGAGTTATAACATGTCACGCATTCGTGGCCGCGACACAAAGCCTGAACTCATCGTGCGGCAGTACCTTACCGCACAGGGATATCGCTACCGCCTCAACTACACAAAGCTGCCAGGCAAGCCCGATATTGCGTTACCAAAATTCAAGACCGTAATATTTGTTCATGGCTGTTTCTGGCACGGCCACAAAGGCTGCAAATATTTCGTTCTGCCCAAGACGCGACCGCAATGGTGGAAAAGCAAAATCGAGGGTACGCAGGCGCGGGATAAGCGGGTCTCGATGCTTCTCAAGAAGTTGGGCTGGCAGGTAATCGTGATTTATGAATGCGGATTGCGGCCAGCCAAGAAGGAGTTGACGTTGGGAAATTTGGTAAAAAAACTTCGCAGCGCTTAAAGACTCCGCCTATGCCCTGGACCGAATACTCTAGTAAATACCCGCTGACACAGTTTCTCCAATCCATTAGATCCCGGGAGTGGATATGGTACTGCAAACGGTTGTCGGGCAACGACACTCAATTAACGGGCAGCCACCAGGCTGGGCCATACATTCCAAAAACTTTTGTTTTTGACCGCTTTCCAAGCCTGAAGCGAAATGAACTCAACCCACGAGTTACTTTTCCGGTCAATGTTGTCTCGCATCAGAGTCAGGAGACAAATGTGACAGCAATTTGGTATAACAACAAGATTGCTGGAGTAGGTACACGAGATGAATGTCGCCTCACGAACTGGGGAGGCAATGATTCTCCCTTGCTGGACCCCGAAAATACGGGCGCACTCTGCATTTTCGCATTTCACCAGACCGACTCGGAAAAGAATTCCGAAATCTGCAAAATCTGGGTTTGTACAGATAGCCATCAGGAAGATGTAATTGAATCAGAGATTGGCGAAGTCTCACCAGGACGTTACGTCATCAGAAGCGCAGCACCCATGCTTGTCGACAGAGCATCTTGTGTACTTGCCGAATCAGACATCCCCGACGCCTGGCGTACAAATCTACCGTCCGGTGAAGAACTGGTAGAAAAGTGCCTCTCTCTTAGGCCTGAATTCCTTAGACTAGATCCGGACTCGCGGCTGCTAAAGAGGCGTGAGTGTGAATATGAGATGTTTCTCGGCCTCGAGCAATCGATTATATTGCCGAAAATTCGCCATGGTTTCAATTCAGTCGATGAATTTATCGCTCTGGCAAATTCTGTCGGAAACACACGAAAAACACGATCTGGCAAATCACTGGAGCTTCACACAATCAAAGTCTTTGAGGAAGAACGACTGACGGCATTTGCCTTTAACAAGATTACAGAAGGTAACAAACGCCCTGATTTCATTTTCCCCTCTGCAGAGGCCTATCATAACCCCCAGTTTCCGACCGACAAGCTTGCCATGCTCGGCGTAAAAACAACGTGCAAAGACCGCTGGCGGCAAATCATGTCAGAGGCAGATAGAATACCACGGAAACACCTGCTCACGCTTCAGGAGGGTGTCTCAGAAAACCAGTATGCTGAAATGGCCGCTGCAGGGGTAACGTTAGTTGTCCCGAAAAAATTGCACTCAGCATATCCCGCAAAAATCAGGGAAAAACTGATGGGACTCGCTGAATTCATTGCCTGGCGCAAAACCATAACCTGAATTCAGCCTTTGGTGACACGAAAACCAATGAAAGTTGACGCTGGGTGGTTTTATTTGGCAATACCCGATTATGTCGCATCGGCCGACGTTCATAGACCTCTTCGCTGGCATCGGCGGCATACGCATGGCCATGGAACAACTCGGGCTCGAATGCGTCTTTTCCTCCGAATGGGATAAATTTTCGCAAATTACCTACGAGGCGAATTTCGGCGAAAAGCCTGCTGGTGACATTACGCAAATCGACCCAAAGGACATACCTGACCACGATATTCTTACCGGTGGCTTTCCCTGCCAGCCTTTCTCAATCGCCGGTGTTTCAAAGAAGAAGAGTTTAGGCCGCGACCATGGTTTTCTAGACAAGACTCAAGGCACTTTGTTCTTCAATGTTGCGAAGATTCTGGAAATAAAGAGACCAAAGGCATTTCTGCTGGAGAATGTAAAAAATCTGCGCAGTCATGATAAGGGCAATACGTTTCGCGTCATACAGGAAACACTTCAAGGCCTTGGTTATTGGACATTTGACGCAATTCTCGACGGAAAATTGTTTGTACCCCAACACCGCGAGCGCATCTTCATAGTCGGGTTCAATAAGGATTATTTCGCAGAGGCTCCTGATTTTCACTTTCCCGCAAAGACTGAAGCAACGCCCAAGTTGGAAGATATTCTCGAAAAGAAAGTAGAAGCAAAGTACACTCTGACAGCAAACTTGTGGGATTACCTGCAACGCTATGCAGAAAAGCACAAAGCGGCCGGCAACGGATTTGGTTTTGGACTCGCTAACCTCAAGGGTATTACACGCACACTCAGCGCGCGCTACTATAAGGACGGTTCAGAAATTCTCATACCACAAAAAGGCACAATACCGCGCCGGTTGACACCCCGCGAATGCGCGAGACTCCAGGGGTTCCCAGACACTTTCAAGATACCAGTATCAGACACGCAGGCTTATCGGCAGTTTGGAAACTCTGTGGTTGTGCCGTTGGTTCAGGCCGTAGCGCAATCGCTAGTAGATACTCTGAGTACGAACATACAGAGGACGAAAACAGCCCAATTGGCGAAAGCTGTCTGAATGATACGGTTAAACCAGAGTGGCTTCAAGGCCAGCAGTAGGACCCAGTTTTCAGGTCTTTCGCTTTTTATGAAAAAAACCGTGCCTTTCCCAATGGAATGCACAAGCTTCCTTTGACGGCATCACCCTTCCGTTCCTGATCTTTTTACCTTCAGCCGGAAGAATATTCTGAACTACCCAAGTCGACAGATCTGCTGTGGGTTCAATTGCATGAATTTTTCCCGAAAGACCAATAGTAAATATTCCTTCTTCAAATGCTCTATCATGATTTCGACAAAAAGAAATTCCATTGTCTAATCGACCACGTAAGTGCGGAACGTCAGCCCATCGAGCGATATGCGCGGCAATTAAGAGAGACTTATCATTAACTGGACATTCAGGGAAAGCACAACAGTTGTCATAGTTTTCTTTAACACGGTTTGCGAAGACTTCCTGACCAATTCTGGACGATATTTCTGTCAGTCTTTCACCAGTCTGGACATCGGTAAGGTTCTCACCATAGAATAAGATTCTTTGGAGGTCTTCATCCACGGTTGAAAAGTCAATATTGCTGAGTAAGATTGGTCTCTCGTGGTGCAGCCCAAATATTAGCATATTCTTGTTTTTTCTCAGATAGCTGACAAGTTCTTCCTGACGTTCTAGAAAAATATCCTTCAATGACGGAGTTGGTCTTATCGCTACAAATCCTCTAAGGGGGACACGGACGACGCCATGAGGAAAAACCTCGCCCTTGGGGCCATCGCGTAAGATAGTAGCGGCCCCTGCTGCTACGGAAGAGCCGATGATGGATGGTTCTCCGCCGATATCTCTAACGTGAATTATCGCATCACCCTGCTTTACGCGTTGGAGTAGCTCCCAAGGCGCGTGCTTGTGACCGCCTTGAATTCGGGCAGGTCTATAAATACACTCTGTTAGCTGCCAACCTGCAACTCTCTCGTTGAACCGATTGTATTCTAGGTATACAGACACTTATTCTTCGGAATATACACAAGTCTGAATATTTTTGGGCGCAATCAATACTGGCCAGTAGAAAGCAGCCCCCCGCCAGTCCTGTGCTTCTCGTCCCTGCTGCTTGAGAAGCATAACAACCGGATGGTCGCTAGCGGCTGCCTGGCAAAGAGGAATATCTTTACGGCCATCAGCTGGCGACTCAATATACTTTCCACGGTTCTCATTCTTACGAAGACGACCCACATCACGATTGATCTGCCAATAGATCTTTACATTATCGAATACCTTTTTGCCTTTCCGACGCAAACAATAGTCAACCGCTTCAATGAATCCATCATGGTTCCACGCCAGGTCTGCATTTTCTTGGAGATCACTGTATTCGAAAGTACTGGCAATAATCTCGACGATTCTCACCAATACTTTTTCTGGGATCTCAAAGATTCTATCCCCTGGCGAACCATATTTTTCCAGAAGATGGTCAATTTCGGAAATCTTCTTGGAGATCGTCGACGGGGCCTTGGTTTGAAAACCGTAAGGGTTCATTCTGCCATGCGGAGAAATTGTCTCAAGACTGGATATCTTGGTTTTCGCAGGGGAACACGGTCTGACTTTGCCATCTTTCGTCTTTTGGATAAATTGAACAAGAGCAGCTTCCCCTTTTTCGATAAAGGCAGTCCTGAGTGCCGAATCGAAATTATGAACTCGTTTCATAGCATCATAAATGCGATTTGATGTATAAAATCTGGTAACAGCCAGGTCTTTCATTGTTCTCGTACCATACATTCGGGAATGCTGCAGTACTGTATCCATTTGAAAAGTCTTTGGATTTCGACCGTAGAAAAAACCAATTAGATTATCTATCGTAATACCCCGATCGAGGACCTGGCCGCCTATAAAAACATTGAATGGATTATCAAGGTGAAGCTGTCCATTATCATCGAGGAGATTAATCACATCGTTATCGGAATTCACCTCCTTCACACTGATTTGACCCCGCAGAAGAGCCTGTATAACCCGATCCTTCGCGACATTGAAATCCGGAACAATGGCATCTTTCACGAGTCTCATTGACGCGCTCAAGTTTTCGTACGGTTCCCGCAGGAGCTCTTCCAGCTGTTCCGGTTTTTCCGATGCCATTTTGCTCAACTGGGCGTAGAGGGATTCTGTTAGCTCTTTTTGCCAAGCGTGAGCACTTTTTCCGGTCTCTGTGTGCAAAAGAAACGAAGATTTATAATTTTGAGCCTGAAACGGTCTGAATCCCGCACTGGCGTCTTTTGACGTCCCATTTTCCTGAAGAAGCCTGATGGCACCAGCACAAAGGTACGTCACATGGGCGCGCCTGAATGTTTCTAGGTTATTCGTTGTTAATATCGTATTCAAATAGCTTCCATGTTTGACCCGCAATTTATCAAATTCTATCTCGCTTACCGTCCGGTGTAAATAGCTGGCAATGCCATTTTCGCTCGCTGGTCCGAAATAGAAATCACCACCTACGTAGGCGCTGTGAGGATGTAGAATTTCGGTAAAGCGTGGTTTTAACGGGGCAATACCCTCTGAATTTACGACAATTTTGACGGGCTGCAGGTATAATGAATAGGGCGTCGCGGTAACTTGCAAATAGTCGGACGCAGCGTTCAGTGACTTCCGAAAATCTGATATCATCTTTCCCAATATCCCGAATTTCGTATTGTCCGCGGCAGTACTGTCTGATGAGTATGTCACACTTGCAAGGTCCGCTTCATCATCAATCATCAATGTTCGCTTTTTTACCAGGTCAGGATAATCAAGCCTAAAGAGATTGCTTAATCTACGTAAGTTATCATCTTCTTTTTTGACCACGAAAATGAGCTTTTTTTCTCGCTGGTATGGCGTGAGGTGCTGAACCTCCATTATGTCTTTTATGATCAGGTAATCCTGTTTTACAGCGTCTATGAATTCCTGATTAAGCCTTTTGACTGTCTGAGCCGTGAGAGCCCTACTGCTCTTGGTTAGCACCACCGCAACATCATAACCTCTGTCAAAAGCCAAGGCGATAACGCCAACAAAAGCTCGAGTCTTGCCAGACTGTATCATACCTAGCAGCATCCCAGGATGCTCCCTGTTGGTCTCGAGAGCCTCCAGCTTCTCTAAGACATTCTTGATTGTCTTTCTCAGCTCAGGTGAATCTTTTCTTTGCTCGGCTATATGTTCATACAGGCTCATTATGTTTCCTTGAAAGAAACATTTCGCTAACTACTATTTATCTGTAAATAGTAATTCTGCCTATCTGGCTGCCCCGCTTAACCAATCTCCCACCCCCGCCGCGTTTCGACTCTACTCCTAAGAAGGAGCCCCGAAGACAAGTCCCACTGACCGAACAAGCCCCTCCTCCACCTTGACACCCTGTTCATTTTTCCGTTTCAGGGGACATGGTAGCATCCGAAGCATACCTGTCGGCCGAAGCGAACTTCTTTGACCAGTACCAGAAGCTGCCCAGGTTCATCACCGAAACGTTTGAGACAGCGTTCTTTCGTTCGTTCTTGTTTGCCGCTGAAAATGTTTCGGGCCTGAGAACCAAGCGCACGCATGCCGGGGGCTTCGAATCGCTCTACCTCGAAGGCGGCAACCCCAACGGCGAAACTCTCGTGTGGCTGCACGGCTTCTCTGACAGCCGCCATTCGTTTGCGCTCTCGTCTTTCTGGCTGCGGCAGAAATACCATTTGATCGTGCCCGATGTGCCCGGCTTCGAAGAGCGTACGTACCGCGAACACCACACGTACAACATGGAATATTATGGTGAATGGTTTCGTGAATTCTGTGCAAAACTCGGGTTAAAGAACTTCTACCTGGCGGGCAATTCGTTAGGCGGAGGTATCGCGCTGCAACACGCCGTGCACTACCCCGAAGATGTCAAAGCCGTGGCGGCGGTCAACAGCGCCGGCGTAGTCGGCGACGAGATCACGGCGGTCTATGAAGAGGTGCAGCAGGGCAATAACCTGTTTTTGGTTTCCGATTGGCCAGACTTCAACCGTTTCTTACGCCGCATCTACCACAACCTCGTCGCGGTGCCTTTTCCCATCAAGGCGTTTCAGTACCGGCGCTTTCGCCGTTATGCCGGCCACTTTCACAAGGTAATGCAAGACCTGACGCTCGGCTTCTTGAACAGCGACGCCGACCTCGCGAAAGACGTGATCAACCAGTACTCGCTCGACCACAAGATAACAAAACTGCAGCGCCCGACGCTCGTGCTGTGGGGCCGCGAAGACTCGCTGTTTCCTGAAATGTTCGCGCGGCTCACGCACGCGAACATACCCAACGCGCAGCTCGAATTTATCGAACAGTGCGGCCACTGCCCGCACCTGGAACGACCCAAAGAATTCGCGCTGCACCTGCTGCGCTTTTTTGGGTGAAGCGGCATTGCGTCGGCTTACAGCCGCGCAATGCCGCCTAATCTCCCTTGACCACCTGATCGCCGCGGCGCAAAATGCGTCATGTTCCTCGGACACTTCGCCGTCGGCCTGGCGCTGAAAAAGACCGAACCCAGGGTACCACTCGGCGTCTGGTTTGCCGCCGGGCAGTTTCTCGATATTCTCTGGCCGGTGTTCTTACTCACGGGTATCGAGAAGGTCAGCGTTGAACCCGGCATCACCGTGGTCACTCCGCTGAACCTGCAAGTGCTCGACTGGTCGCACAGCCTCGCGATGGTGTGCGTTTGGTCGCTGCTCTTTGGCCTCGTCGTCTACTGGCGCGTGCGCAGCCGCAACGCGTTCGTCTTCACCGCGCTTGCGGTCGCAAGCCACTGGCTGCTCGACTATGCGACGCACCGGCCCGACATGCCGCTATGGCCGCACTCTGAAAAGTTTGGCCTCGGCATCTGGAACTCGCTGCCCGCGACGCTTACGCTCGAGCTGGGCATGTTCTTCGCCGCTGTCTATATCTACGCGCGCGGCATCGGCAGCATGAGCAAAGTGGTGCGCATCAACCTGGCGCTGCTGGTGTTGCTGCTGCTCGTGATCTATGCAGGTGCCGTATTCGGCCCACCCCCGCCAAACGACCAGACGATGCTAGCGATCTCGACGCTCTCGCTCGTGCCGGTGTTAATCTTCTGGGCAAATTGGATTGATAAGCGGGCACGCGGCTATGCTTGAACTACGACCGACCTGCGAGAACTGTAACAAGGAACTGCCGCCACATTCAACCGACGCATTTATATGTTCTTACGAGTGCACGTTCTGCGCGCACTGCGTTGACCACGTGCTGCACAATGTCTGCCCCAACTGCGGTGGCGGTTTTGAAAAGCGGCCGATCAGGCCAGCGCGTGACTGGAAAGGTGGTAACTACCTCGGCAAAGACCCGGCCTCGACGAAAGTGAAGCACCGGCCGGTGAACGAGATCGAACACGGGCACTTCGCCGAGCCAATACGCAATATCACTCCCGAACAGCGCTGAGCGCTAAATCTATCGCTATGGCTATGGCCGCAGCAACACGGCAAGCCGCGCCGAAATCGCATCGATCTGTGCGGGTGACAGGTGAGAAAAGCCGAAAATCGCCGCAGCTTCTGCCCTCTGCGCGAAGTAGCGATCGACTTTCTGCCAGCCTAACCCGGCGGCACTGAGTGATGCACCGAGTGCCTCGAACTCGCTGCGCTTTTTTAACCAGCGACCAAAGAGGCTTAAGCCCGCTGCCGAGGGCGAGAACCCGAATGCACCAGCAAACTGCGCGGACAATGCGCGTAAGAGCATGTCATGGCGCTCTCGGTACACCCGGTTCATGCGCCGAATGTGCCGGCGGTAGTGCCCCGCCTGCATGAACGCGGCCATCGCGGCCTGGTCGGCTAAAGCGGGGGGAAACGAATCGTACAACTGCCGCGCGCGCAAGAATTTTTCCATGAGCGCCTGCGGCAAGACGCAGTAGCCGAGGCGCAGCGAAGCAAACATGGTGCGCGAAAACGAACCCACGTAGACAACGCGGTCGTCGTGGTCGATGAGCTTGAGCGGCTGC